>CAYXOR010000001.1:0-122257 GCA_964466895.1 uncultured Methylophilaceae bacterium
GTCGATGGCGACAGCCTCGCAGCAACAGGCTTAACCATTGCCACAGGCTTAGGTAGTTTAGTCGATAACGGTGATGGTACTTGGACTTATACCCCTGCCCTGAATGATGATACAGCTGTTAGCTTTATCTATACCATCACCGATGGTAGTTTAAATGCCGCTGGCACGGCTGACCTCGATATCACGCCTGTCAATGATGGCCCTATAATTAATAGAGTCAATGGCACTATTTTCATTACCATTAGAGATACAGCAGCAATAGCCGAGGTTTTTACAAATCCTACGGGAAGCCTTGCTCTTATTGCATTTGACGTAGATGACCCAGCAAATACTTTAATATGGAGCAAGCTTAATAACGGAGGCAGCTTGGTCATAAATAGCGATGGCTCTTATGTTTATATAGTTAATAGTGCTCTCGTTAATGCGCTCAATTCTGGCACGCAGGTTACTGAGGCTTACTTTATTAGAGTAATTGACCCTGGAGGGCTTACTGCAAAAGCAACGATTATCGTATCTTTAATTGGCGCTGATGAGTTTTCTGGACCTATCGATCCTCCGCCAATAGACCCGCCGCCTCCTATTGATCCAGAGATTGACCTTTTGCCACCAGTTGATGCTCCTGAACCAGAAGCCCCCACGAACCCTGAAATTGTGGAAACACCTGTTGTACAAAATTTCATCCCATTTCAGTTCACTCTATTTAACTTAAGTTTGCCTGCCTTACAAATAGCAGGAAACATAGGTAATATTGTAATAACTGAAACGCAAAGTAATTTTGCTTCTAATCTTGCAGATGGAAATATTTCATTTGTTAATTTCAATACAACGAATGAGACAACCTACCAACTAGACCAAAATTTGGACCAAGTAAGCTTTGATAGCCTGCAACTATCAGACACGCAAATTATAGGGATTGAAGGTGGAGTCCAAACAACTGGTGTCATATTAACTGCTGGTACCGTATGGTGGGCATTAAGTGCCACAGGGCTATTAGCTAGTGTAATGACAACATTACCAGCTTGGCGGCAGGTGGATTTTCTGGCTATTCTGGAAGACGGGGGTGTAAGTGAACTTGACGATGATGATTCTGTACAGAATGAAACAGGGATTAATGAAATGATGAGCTCAGGTAGCAATAGAACAAACACATGAAACTTAAGTCATTACTCCAACTAAGCGTCATTGCACGACTTAGCCTAGGTATTATTTCTATGATAATCAGCATCATCATATTATCTGATTTATTTTTTGAAGTGCTACCTAATAGACAGGAAATTGAGTTTGATAAAAGAAAGTCTTTCTCTGAAAACCTTGCCATACAACTAGTCAGCTTACTTGAAATTGGTGAAAATGCGGTGTTATCAAAAACATTAAAAGAAGTCACAATTCGCAACCCAGAAGTACGATCGATTGGGATCAGAAAAGCAGAGGGATGGCTAGCCTTTCAGTATGGCAACCATGCCAAACACTGGCCACCCAAAGCCGCTCGCTCAAGCACACATCACTTGATTGCACCCATAGAAACTAAACAGGCACTCTGGGGGCAAATTGAAATAAACTTCAAACCTAACAGGTCAAAAGGAATTATTGGCTGGTTAATGAATCCAAACTTCCTACTTATCATGACTTTCGGCATTATTGGTGGCGGCTTAATTTACCTTTATTTGCGCCGCGCAATGCAATCATTAAACCCTTCTTCTGCTGTGCCTGGGCGTGTCCAAAAAGCTTTTGATATTCTTGCAGATGGCATTGTAGTGCTAGATAAAAATGAGCAAATTGTATTAGCCAACCGCGCGTTTAAAGAATTAAACTACGCTAGCGAAGAGGATATATATGGTAAAAAAATATCAGACCTCACTCTAATTAAAGAAATAAAAAAAAATACACCAAAAGTTAATTTCCCTTGGAAAGCTGCACTTAAGAACCACACCGCTGTCCCCGAAACACCTTTAACAATAACTGGCTACAAAGATGAATCTAATTTAGAGTTAATAGCATCAAGTGAACCAATTACAGACAACAATCAACAAATTCGTGGTTGTTTAGTAAGCTTCAGGAATATTACAGAACTACAAAAAACCAATGAGAAACTGACCCAAGCTTTAAGTGAGTTAAATGCATCTCGCGAGCTAATGGAAAAAAGTAATGATGAGTTACAAGTGATGGCATCACGCGACCCTCTCACAGGATGCCTTAACCGGCGCGCATTTTTTCAGCAAGCAGAAGATGCATTTAAATCAGCCACTCAAGGCAACAGAGAGTTGTTTTGCATTATGGCCGATATTGATCACTTTAAATCTTTTAATGATTTATATGGACATTATATCGGCGACCAAGTTATCCAAGTCGTCGCTAAAATTTTCAATACCAGCCTACGCCCTTCAGATCTGCTTTGCCGGTATGGTGGTGAAGAATTTTGTATATTACTATCAGACCTCGCTTTAGAGAATGTTATTGAAGTGTGTGAGCGTATGCGTAAAATGATTGAAGAAACTGGTAACACATCAATTCGTACTAAGAAAATAAAACCTGTTACGATAAGCTTTGGTGTAGCCTCTATTAGTGATGGTATTAGCTCGCTTGAAAATTTAATAGACTTTGCTGATAATGCGCTATATTTATCTAAAGAGTCTGGGCGTAACCGCGTTACCGTTTGGGAAAACCCTGAGCTATATTAACAACTTGTCTATCTAAAAACTGAATTCTATACGCTGTAAGGCCACTTAATTTTTGGCAACAACGAACCTAGCAGCATTCCAATAGCGCTTGCAATTAATTTCGCCAAGTGCGCTGGCACTAATGAATCTGCTAACCACACCATTATAATAAACAACCAATATTGGGCACACGGCTGCGCTAAAAGGGTCAGCCACGACACCATACAAACCTTTTTGTAAAAATGTAGCGGAAATATCTAGTATGTTTCCGCACCAAACTATGTAGTAAACACAGTCGCAGTAACCATATAAAAAGGTAAATACCTATCGGCAATAACAAAGTCATTTGTATTATGTACGCGACTAGCTGCCTAAAGGCCAAGACTCACAGAAATAGCCCAATCAATAATAACAAACTAAAATAGCACTTCAGGCACCCAAGTTTTTCATACAGCCAAAATTCAAAAAAAATCAAACTATTCCATAAAAATAAAAATATGATTTAAAAATGATGGAAATATATTCCCTAAGGTGTCACCTAGCGTTAAATATCAGTATTTTTATTGTATAATGCCTGCCTTACGCGCTCGTAGCTCAGTTGGATAGAGTACCTGGCTACGAACCAGGGGGTCAGGAGTTCGAATCTCTTCGAGCGCGCCAAATATTAATAAAAGCGGACATTAATTTATCGTCCGCTTTTATTTTATCCATAGCCAACATCCAAGAATGCCATTTACTTTATCGAAAGTCGATGGTAACTTGTGTTAATTGAAACCAGCTGAATTGATAAGGTGAACCAATGAAAGCTTTAGTAAAAAAGTTTCCTAAAGAAGGATTATGGTTAGAAGACATGCCCGTGCCAAGCATCGGCAATAATGATGTTCTAGTCAAGATTAAGAAAACTGCCATTTGTGGCACAGATATTCATATTTACAATTGGGATGAGTGGGCACAAAAGACCATCCCAGTACCCATGATTGTAGGCCATGAATACGCGGGTGAAATTGTAGAATTAGGTTCTAATGTTAGCGATCTAACCGTGGGCGATATTATTTCTGGTGAAGGCCACATCACTTGTGGCCGTTGTAGAAATTGCTTAGGCGGGCGTATTCATTTATGCCCTAACACAATTGGTATCGGCGTTAATAGAACAGGCGCTTTTGCTGAATATCTATCTGTCCCCGCAAAAAATATTTTTAAACCTAGCCGTGAAATCCCAACTGATCTTTTAGCCGTATTTGACCCTTATGGTAATGCCGTACATACGGCGCTTTCATTTAATATGGTGGGAGAGGATGTGCTCATTACGGGTGCCGGCCCTATTGGCATGATGGCAGCAATGGTTTCAAGCCATGCTGGGGCAAGAAATATTGTCATCACAGACCTGAACCAGTACCGCCTTGATTTAGTTAAGAAAATTTTACCTCGTGTTATCACAGTCAATGTGTCAAAAGAAAAAGTGGATGAAAAACTCATGCACTCTCTCGGCATATTCGAGGGTTTTGATATAGGTCTGGAAATGTCTGGCTCACCCATTGCCTTTGGCGATATGCTTAGCAAAATGATTAACGGTGGACACATAGCCATGCTTGCCATTATGCCTGCGGGCTCTGGAATTGAATGGGATAATGTTGTATTTAAAGGACTCACTATTAAAGGCATTTATGGTCGAGAAATCTTTGAGACTTGGTACAAGGGTTTAATGATGGTGCAAAGCGGCTTACCCTTGATGGACATCATCACACACCGTTATCATTACACAGACTTCCAAAAAGGTTTTGATGTCATGCGCTCAGGCGAATCAGGCAAAGTGATTCTAAACTGGGAAGATTGATTTTTAAGAATAGATGAAGGTTAACAATGAGTTTTAAAAAAGCAAAACTGGGCATTGCCCAAGATTTAGAAGGAATTAAAAAAGCTGGACTGTGGAAAACTGAAAGATACATTCATTCCGATCAGAAAAATATTATTGAGCTAGCAGATGGTAGCAAAGTCATTAACATGTGCGCCAATAACTATCTTGGCCTAGCCAACAATCCTAATCTTATCCAATCAGCAAAAGATGGGCTAGACCGCTGGGGATTTGGCTTAGCTTCTGTTAGGTTTATTTGTGGTACACAAACACTACACAAAACGCTAGAACAAAAAGTTTCTGTGTTTCTTGGTATGGAAGACACCATTCTTTATGCGGCCTGTTTCGATGCCAACGGTGGTTTATTTGAATCTATATTAACCGCTGAGGACGCAGTCATTTCGGATGAGCTAAACCATGCTTCAATTATTGATGGTGTGCGTTTGTGTAAAGCTGCACGCTACCGTTATAAAAATAATGATATGGCTGATTTGCGCGCTAAACTTGTTGAAGCTAAAGAGAACAATGCACGACGTATTTTAATTACAACCGACGGCGTATTTTCTATGGATGGTACCGTAGCACAATTAGATAAGATTTGTGATTTAGCAGATGAATTTGATGCCATCGTGCACCATGACGACTGCCATGCTACAGGCTTTATGGGCAAAACAGGCCGTGGCGTACATGAATATAAAGGCGTAATGGATAGAGTTGACATCATCACCAGTACATTTGGTAAAGCCTTAGGTGGCGCGTCGGGTGGCTTTACTTCAGGCAGAAAAGAAATTATAGATATGCTACGCCAACGCTCACGTCCATACTTATTCTCCAACACCGTAGCACCATCAATTTGCGCGGCAACGCTCAAAGTATTAGAGATGCTATCGGATTCAACCGCGCTAAGAGACCGCTTAGAAAAAAATACACATTACTTTAGAAAAGGTATGCAAGAAGCTGGGTTTGACGTAGATGATGGCGACCATCCAATAGTACCCGTGATGCTAGGTGATGCAAAACTAGCACAAGATATGAGCACTAAATTATTAGCTAAAGGCATTTATGCCATAGGCTTCTTTTATCCAGTCGTCCCAAAAGGAAAGGCGAGAATTAGAACACAGATTTCCGCCATGCATACGCAAGAAGATTTAGATAAGGCCATTGCAGCTTTCACTTCAACACGTACGGAAATGGCTTCTTAAAAAAGAATGTACATGTAACATAAATGCTTGTTGTTAGAGACCTTATATTTGTTTGTTGCATTGCACTCACCGCGTTCATTGCTAGCGCAACGTCTAATTCGAACACCGCAAATGGGTTTAATCTTAATGGATCACTCGTTCCTATAGATGAAATTCTACCTGGCGGCCCTCCTAAAGATGGTATACCAGCAATTGATGAGCCTATCTTTATCAGCGCTTCAAACGCAAAAAACATGAAGGCAAATGAGCGCATATTAGGTGTAACGCGTAATGGTATTAGCAAAGCCTACCCTATCAACATTTTAAACTACCATGAAATGGTTAATGATGACTTTGACGGGGAAGCAATCGCTATTACCTATTGTCCACTTTGTGGTTCAGGCATTGCTTTTAAGGCAAATGTAGCCAATCACACACTTAAATTTGGTGTATCAGGCTTGCTATACAACAGTGATGTCCTACTCTTTGACCGTAGAACTCACTCACTATGGTCACAAATCCTTTCTAAAGCCATTACAGGCTCACTCAAAGGAAATAAACTGACCCGTATCCCTATCAACCATACAAGCTGGGCAGATTGGAAAGAACAACATCCTAACACCTTAGTGCTAAGTCAAAAGACAGGCATTAACCGCAATTATCAAAACAATCCTTACGCAGGGTACGACCTACATGAAGACATTGTTTTTCCCGTAAAATTTCGCTCCAAAGGCTATCACCCAAAAGAACAAACTTTTGGCCTGATAATTAATAACAAGGCTAAAGCTTACCCTTTTGTAGAGCTAAGCAAAACTTCTAAAAAAAATATTGTTGTAATCAAAGATAAAATTAATGGCCAAGCCTTTACAATACACTTCAACAAAAAACACCATTCTGTTCAAGCATTTGATACACATGGCAAGCAAATTGAAGGCGTCACTTTATACTGGTTTGCTTGGTTTACATTTAATCCAGAAACAGATATATATCGGGCTAAGCCATGATGAGACTCTCGTATGAATAGCCCCATTCACATAGAGACACTATAGAAGAACACATGGTGCGGTAATAGAAAAATGTTAATTATCTACTTAATCTTTGGAACCCTAAAATAGCTGGGACACATAAAAAACTTTAATAAATTCCCAACAAAAAAGATTGAGTGTTTACATACCTCGTCACTTCAGTATGCTATAAATTATTATGTAATATCTACTGTTATCTCTATCACTTTATATTCATAACCACCTTATTGATTTACATCAAATAGCTATTCGCACTATTCCTCTAGAATACATGCATTAAATTCAAAAATTAATGCTTAAACGAAATGGAGGGGAATATGAAAAAAACGATATTAGCAATTGCCTTAGCAACAGCTTTCTCACCGACACCTGCCTTGGCTGAAGCAGGTGATTGGGTAGTACGTATACGTGCCGTAAATGTAAGCCCTAATGAGGACAGTGTATTAGGCAAAACGGTCAATAAAAATGTGGCGCCTGTCATGAGTCCCGGTGCTGAACTAACAGTTAGTGACAAAGTGATTCCTGAATTGGATATTTCTTATTACTTCACAAAAAACATTGCTGCTGAACTCATTTTAGCACTTGGTACACGCCACAATGTCAGCGTCGAAGACGATGCTTTAGCCACTGTTGGCAACCAAAGTTTAGGCAGCGTTAATCTATTGCCACCAACGCTAACGGTACAATGGCACTTTAACCCGGACCAAACATTTGACCCATACGTAGGTGCTGGCATTAACTATACCTTCATGCTAGACCGCAATTTGAAAGTAAGCAGTGGTGCACTTGCTGGTAGCAAAATTAAACTTGATTCCGATAGCTGGGGCTATGCTTTACAAGCTGGTTTCGATATCAACTTGAAAGATGGCTGGCTTATCAACGCTGACATTAAATATGTCACCTTAGATACTGACGTTAAATTAAAGAATCCGCTTGCTGGCGGCGCATGGACAAAAATAGATTCACTTGATATTGACCCATGGATTTTTGGAATAGGTATCGGTAAGAAATTTTAAACAATACCTTCTTGTCCCCTACCTGCCAGATATCTTGGCAGGTTTTTTTACGCCTAAACTATTTCACATCCCAGCAACCACGACCAAACTAATGTCAACTAAACGAGACAGAAAATTTTGGTTTGGTGGACTACGTCCATCCAAATCGCCCATCCTGAAACCAGCATCAGTATTAAGCCAGCAATGCGCATACTATGTGGTTCGGAAAGTAACAAGCCATTATTTTTCAATCTAAGCCACAACCATGGTGCTAATAATAAAGAAAGACTACTACCCACTGCAAAGCAGGCCATACTAACCGCACCTTGCAAAGGGCTGCCGCTTAAAGAAGCGACTAGCACAGCAGAATAAAGCAATCCGCATGGCATCAATGCCCACAGCATTCCGGTGAGTACAACACCACCTCGCATCTGTATAATCCTCCTTAAATACTGCCAAATCTTACGCCCAAACCCATCTATCCAAATTGGCTGCCTTGCGTAAACTAATAGCACTAACCCCCAAACCAATACCAGCACATGAAAAAAAGTCCAGACAGGATGTAATATATTGGTTTGATTCGTTAACCACGCTAACATACCAACTGATAATGCGGCTAAAGCACCTAGAATGGCATAGCCCATAAGACGACCTGTCTGAAACTGTATTGCAGCCATTTTGCCATTATTCTGCGCTATACCACCACACGCGGCACCACACATAGCCACGCAATGTGGACCGCCTGCCAGCCCCATTACAAACGCAGTTAAAATAAGTGAAGTTTGCATTAAACCGTCGATTGGAATCGAGGTGATATTAATCTAAATGATTTTAGAAAAGCGTGTACGATTATTATCTGTTTGCAAATAACGATCAAATAGCAATGCAATGCCACGTACAAAAAACCAACCAAGCGTTGTAACTTGTATTGCATTGCTTTCCACCTCCACCAAACCATCAGATACCATGCATTGTAGCGCATCTAATTCAGTGGAAAAATATGTTTTAAAATCAATTAAAAATGATAACTCTATCGATTCAAATTGTAAGCCACCCTGACACATTAAAGCCATAATCACTTCACGACGCACAAGATCGTCATGTGAAAGTGCCAACCCTCGCGCCACGGGAAATCTATTTTGGTCAAGGTCATCATAATAGCCCTCTAATGTCTTTGCATTTTGACTATAGCTTGCTCCCACTCCACCTATTGCAGATACGCCCAAGCCTATTAAATCACAGTTAGGTTGTGTGCTATACCCCTGAAAATTACGATGGAGCTTACCTAAGCGTTTTGCCTCTACTAATTCATCGCCAGGCAATGCAAAATGATCCATCCCTATATATACATAACCCGCCTTCTGAAAAGCTTCCATGGCATTTGATAACATAGACACTTTTTCGTGTGGCTTAGGCAAATCTTCTAACTGAATACTCCTTTGTGGTTTAAAACGTTCTGGTAAGTGCGCATAAGCGTATAGTGCAATACGATCAGGCTTTAATAAAGTATTTACAGTATCCACCGTCTTAGAAAATGTATGGGGTGTTTGTTTAGGTAGCCCGTAAATTAAATCAATATTGATCGAATCAAACCCTAAACTACGTGCATCATCTACCAAATCAAATATATTATGTACTGGCTGGATTCTATGTACTGCTTTTTGAACAGCAGGCTCAATATCTTGCACCCCAAAACTTAAGCGATTGAATCCTAAACTGGCAAAGTGAGCAAGTCGTTTAGCGTCGACTGTACGAGGGTCAATTTCAATAGAGTACTCCCCACCCTCAGCTAAAGTAAAAGCCTCCCTCAACATGCCCATTAATTCAGATAGCTCTTTATCTGTAAAAAAAGTGGGCGTCCCCCCACCTAGATGCACACTATTAACCACCTGTCCTGCACCGATGTACGGTGAATAAAGCGCTATTTCTTTACGTAAGTATTGTAGATATTCAGCGCCCCGTTCATGACGTTTGGTAATCACCTTGTTACATGCACAATAAAAACAAAGTGATTCACAAAATGGAATATGTACATAAATGGACAAAGGCAATACCATTCCACCTACACCTCGGTTTTGCAGCACTTCTATATATTGCTCACTAGAAAAGGCTTCTACAAAACGATCCGCAGTAGGGTAGGAAGTATAACGGGGGCCTGAAACATCAAATTTATTAATAATTTCTGATGAAAAGTTACTATCAGGTGTCGTGGCTATGTGTGAGGAATTTTCAATCATTTTCTTATCTCAATAGCAATAGAAGTAACTTTGACAGTTTCAACACCTCTATTCTTTGATGTACATCAACAAGTAGAGACGTTGATTACGAACAAAATAAATATAAGACAAGCCTAAATCCTACCAAAAACATCAATAAACGGTGTAAGCTACTAATATGTATAGTTATGTTATTAAATGATGAAAATTCAAACGCCTAAAGTTGCTTGCTCTAACTGCAACCTACGTGAGTTATGCATGCCTGTAGGGCTCACTTCTCATGAAATAAATAGGTTAGATAAGCTCGTCGCAACACGGATTAAAATTAAACAAGGTGAGCCATTATTCAGCCTAGGTGACGAATTCACATCACTCTATGCCATTCGCACTGGTGTCTTTAAAACGTGTCTTTTAACCGCAGATGGGCGTGAACAAGTCACAGGATTTCAACTGGCAGGTGAGATTGTTGGACTTGATGGCATTGTAAATGACCGCCACAATTGTAATGCTATTGCACTTGAAGATGCTGATGTCTGTGTGATGCCATTTTCCAAGGTTGAAGATTTTTCACGAGAGTTTCCAGTACTACAACACCATATGCATAAGATCATGAGCCGTGAAATTGTGCGTGAGAATGGCGTCATGATGTTACTTGGCAACATGCGTGCAGAGGAGCGGCTTGCTGCATTTTTATTAAACCTTTCACAGCGCTTGCATGCACGTGGGTTTTCGCAGACCGAAGTAATATTACGTATGACACGTGAGGAAATAGGCAGCTATCTTGGACTTAAACTTGAAACTATTAGTCGTACATTCTCAAAATTTAACCGAGATGGGATTATCGAAGTAAAACAACGCTATGTGCGCATTATTGACGCAGATGCATTAAAAAAATTGTACGATGCACACTCACAGGCCTGTCACTAACTTATTTATTCGCTAGGCTCATCAACCCCTGTTGCCGCATGGTTGCGGGCTCGTACAGCAGGTGCAAGCCCATCACGTTTGTCATCATTTACTATATCAACCACTATGTCTTTACGATAATAACCATCTACCACGTCATCTGGATTAACAATGGCAAGATAAAGTGTAATAAATGAAGCAATAACAACCGCTAATGGCCCTGCCACTATTAACCACATATGCCAAAGCTTCCACCAAGGTTGTTTCAGTTCTTCGGTCATTTTACCTAGGCACCAAAAAGGTTGATTTTTCTGTTACTTCATCGTCATTGCCAAGCATGTTTACGACAAAAAGTATTTTGTGTGACCCAGATTTAGCTGTGCCATCTGGCACTTTAAGGCTTACTGCAAAACTCTTCATCTCAGCGGGGTCAACCAAAACGGATTGATTACTGCCTGCCCCGCTTGTTTTTAAGCCTATTATCATATCATCCAAGCCCGTAGCACTAATCTGATACCTCTGCGCCACTTCAGTTGCATTCATAATTTGCAATCGGTACACATTCTTAACCATGCTGCCGTCGAGCCTAGCCAAGCCACGATCACGTGCGACATTGACTCTAAAGTCATCCCTGTAATACAAACTTGTCGCCACACCTGCTATTAACAACCACAAGACAGCCGTGTAAATTAATACCCTTGGCCGCATGACACGTGCAAGCATTTGTTTTGTTGACCAGCCCCCTGCCATAGCGTTTACCGTAGAGTACTTAATCAAACCCCGTGGATAATCCATTTTATCCATTACTGAATCGCAAGCATCTACACAAGCGCCACAGCCGATACAGTCAATTTGCATGCCTTCACGAATATCAATCCCTGTCGGGCAGACCTGCACACAGAAAGTGCAATCAATACAAGACCCTAACGATTTAGATTCTACTAAAGTAGTTTTACGGGAGCGTCTTCCTCGTGGCTCTCCACGCGCCTCATCATAGGTTACGGTCATCGTGTCATCATCAAACATCACACTCTGAAAACGCGCATAAGGGCACATATACTTACAAACTTGCTCGCGTAAAAAGCCTGCATTGCCATAGGTTGCTAGCCCATAAAATAAAACCCAAAAAGTGTTCCAGCCGCTAACAGAAAAATTCAACGTATCTACTGCTAATTCACGAATTGGCGTGAAATACCCGACAAAAGTAAAGCCCGTCCATAAAGCAATGGCTGCCCAAACAAAATGCTTAGTAGCTTTTTTAGTCACTTTTTTAGCTGACATAGACCCATCGTCAAGCCTCATACGTGCAGCACGGTCACCTTCGATTTTAGTCTCTACCCACATAAATATTTCTGTGTACACGGTTTGTGGGCAGGTATAACCACACCAGAGGCGGCCAGCTACTGCCGTAAAGAGAAAAAGTGATAACGCAGAAATGATCAGTAGCAGTGTAAGGTAAATTAAATCCTGAGGGTAAAATACAAAACTATAAATAAAAAACTGTTTGGCTTCTAAGTTGAATAGAAGTGCTTGACGCTCACCCCATTGAATCCAAGGCATACCATAGAAAAATAGCTGAGTAAGCCAGACCATTATCCAGCGCCATTTGGTTAATGCCCCTGAAATACTGCGTGAGTATACTTTTTCCTGCGCTTCATAAAGCGAAATGATTTGATCGCTTTGATTCACTACATTCTCTGTTGAACTGTCTATCGTCGAATTAATTGCTAACTCACTTTTTACTAAAACCAATTATTATTCTAACAGCTTACTCATCATCTAACTGCTTGCTATCAGATAACCCCCACACGTAAGCAGCCAATACATGAATTTGCGCGGGAGATAGCATTTTTTTCCAAGGCGGCATTCTGTTCACTCTACCTTCATTAATTTGCTTGACAATAGAAGCCTCACCCGCACCATGTAACCACACATTATCCGTTAGGTTTGGTGCACCTATGGCTGAGTTACCCTTACCTTCTTTACCATGGCATGCTGCGCAAATCATAAATTTTTCTTCACCTAACTTAGCACCATCTGCATTATGTACTGAGCCTGATAAACTTAAAACGTAATTAGCTACATTTTTAACGTCTTCTTCTGTACCTATGGCAGCGCCCATCGGTGGCATCATCCCTGTACGCCCATTCGTAATGGTCATTTTAATGGCTTTTGGCGAGCCACCATACAACCAATCATGGTCGGTTAAGTTAGGGAAACTTCTACTGCCATTCGCATCAGAACCGTGACATTGCGAACAATTATTCATAAATAACCGTTCGCCAATGGCATTCGCTTCCTTATTTTTCGAAAGATCTTCCACTTTCATCGCTACAAATTTAGCGTATAACGGCGCTAATTCTTTATTCGCAATTTCAACTTCTTGCTCTAATTGATTGACAGAAGTCCAGCCAAACGTACCCGCATAACTACCTAAGCCAGGATAAACAATCAGATAAACAATACCAATAATAATCGATATAATAAACATCCATACCCACCATCTAGGCAATGGATTATTCATTTCTTTGATACCATCATACACATGCCCATTAGTGCCGTCTGGTTCAACATGTCCCACTTTCATCTTGGCCGTAAACCATAAAAGCAAAATACAAGCAAGAATACTTGCTGTAACAATAACCGCTATATATATGGACCAAAAATCACTTGTGAAATCACTCATTTCATTTTCCTTTTCTTTCCACTATGCTTTATTAATCTTCCTCAAAAGGAAGATTAGCAGCCTCTTTAAAATCAGCCGTATTACGCTTACGCCAAGCCCACACCATGATGCCTAGAAATAAAACTAAGCCCACGATAGTCGCAGCAATCCGTAATGTATTAATATCCATTCTTGCGCCTTTCTATTTTAGGTATGTACCTAATACTTGGAGGTAAGCAATCACCGCATCCATCTCTGTGACACCTTCGGCATCTGCCGCTGCTGAAGCAATGTCTTCATCCGTATACGGCACACCCACTATACGTAATGCGCGCATACGTCCAGGGATATCCTCTGCATCTATTTCTGCTTTTTCTAACCAAGGGTAAGCGGGCATAATGGATTCTGGCACGACGTCACGTGGATTATTTAAATGAATACGATGCCAATCATCACTATACCGTCCGCCGACACGTGCTAAATCAGGCCCTGTACGTTTACTACCCCATAAAAATGGGTGATCGTATACAGATTCCCCAGCAACTGAATAGTGGCCATAACGCAGCGCTTCTGAACGTAATGGACGTATCATTTGTGAATGACAGCCAACGCACCCTTCACGAATAAAAATATCACGCCCAGCTAACTGCACTGCTGTATAGGGTTTTAAGCCTTCTATTGGTGTTGTGGTTGATTTTTGAAAAAATAGTGGGACAATCTCAACCAAACCACCAACAGAGATAACCAATAAAATGAGGACAATCATTAAAAAATTGTTGGTTTCAATCTTCTCATGACTGAACCCTTTTTTTTCATTTTGTTGTGACATACTTGTTTCCCTTATCCGTGTGTAACAGCAGGAATTGATGCTGTGACTGGTTGGCCATTTGATGCTGTTTTGAGTACATTCCAAAGCATAATGAACATTCCACTAAGATATAAAATGCCCCCTAGCAAACGGATGAGGTAATAAGGCATTTTTGCCTTCATACTTTCCACAAAGGTATAAGTTAATGTGCCATCAGCATTAATAGCGCGCCACATCAAGCCCTCCATAATGCCCGAAATCCATAGTGCCGTGATGTACAACACGATGCCTGCAGTTGCTAACCAGAAGTGCAGCTCAATCGCCTTCACACTATACATTTGCTTCTGCCCAAACAGGCGCGGTATCATGAAATAGATAGACCCCATCGACACTAAGCCTACCCAACCTAACGTACCTGAATGCACGTGGCCAATAGTCCAATCTGTATAGTGAGAAAGTGAATTCACCGTTTTAATCGCCATCATCGGCCCTTCAAAGGTACTCATCCCATAGAAGGAAAGCGAAACAACCAAAAATCGTAAAACAGGGTCTGAACGTAATTTATGCCATGCACCTGATAATGTCATTAAACCATTGAGCATACCGCCCCAACTCGGTGCTAATAAAATAAGTGAGAACACCATACCGACTGATTGCGTCCAATCTGGTAATGCAGTGTAATGCAAGTGGTGAGGGCCGGCCCACATATAAGTAAAAATAAGCGCCCAAAAATGTACGATTGATAAACTATAAGAATATATTGGGCGATCTGCCTGCTTAGGAATAAAGTAATACATGATACCCAAGAAGCCCGCTGTCAGGAAAAAGCCAACGGCATTATGAGCGTACCACCACTGTATCATGGCATGTTGCACGCCAGCATAAACAGAATAAGATTTCATGAAACTGACGGGAATAGCCGCACTATTAACAATATGCAACATTGCCACGGTAAGAATAAACGCACCAAAGAACCAGTTTGCTACATAGATATGTTTGATCTTACGCTTAGCTATTGTGCCGAAAAATACAATAGCGTAAGAAATCCAGACAACCGCGATAAGAATATCGATAGGCCACTCCAACTCTCCGTACTCACCTGAAGTGGTATAACCTAACGGCAAGGTAATGACGGCAGAAACAATAACAGCCTGCCAACCCCAAAACGTAAATGCAGCCAGTTTGCCACAAAACAACTTAACCTGACTAGTACGCTGTACTACATAGTAAGACGTCGCAAATAAAGTACACCCGCCAAAAGCAAAAATGACGGCATTGGTATGTAGCGGCCTTAGACGACCAAAACTTGTCCAAGGCAATCCCAAGTTAAGCTCTGGCCAAACGAGCTGCGCGGCGATAATCACACCGACCAACATGCCAATGACACCCCATACAACTGCCATAATCGAAAACTGCCTGACTACACTATCGTTGTACACCTCATTACTAGTTGCTGCACTCACTTGCGTCTCTCCCTCAGTTTCTTTGCAAAGAATTTAGTTTTTTTTAACTGCCTTAAAACACTTTTGCAATGATTAAATGCTTCCACTTTTTTAAATCATGATACTAATAATATACACCTATTGAGTTGATACATATCAATTGCCATGCAAAAAACTTCATTTAAAAAAATCAATCATCGCGTAAAATGCGCTTGCCTTCATCTTCTATATCTTCAAATTGCCCTGTGTGAATAGCCCACCATAAACCAGCTAAAATAACGAGCACCAACATGACAGACAACGGTATAAGTAAAAACAAGATATCCATTAATTTCCCTCTAAATTTAAAGGCTCAATACGTGACAAACGCAATGCATTTAAAATCACCACCATTGAGCTTACCGCCATGCCCAAGCCTGCAAGCCAAGCAGGCAAATAACCTAATATAGCAAATGGCACACAAACTGCGTTATAAACAGCCGCCCACATTAGGTTTTGTTTAACCACCCGCATCGTCTTTTTGGCTTGAGTTAGCAGTAATGGCAACAAGCTGAGCCGCCCACTTTGGACAACAAAATCACTTTGCGCCTGTGCCAGCGGCACTGCCTGACCCATTGCGACAGAGGCTTGCGCGCCAGCCAGCACTGGGCCATCATTTAACCCATCACCCACCATCACAATTTTTTTACCTTGATGCTGTAAAGCTTGCATATAAGCCAGCTTATCTTGTGGTGTACAATCTGCCTTTATGTTTTCTATGCCAAGTTTGTTTGCCACCAATGTTGCTGCAGGCAGCCGGTCACCCGATAACAGTATCACATTAAAACCTTCTGCCAATAACGTTTTGATTGTAAATTTTGCATCCTCACGCAATGCTTCCTCTAAGCTAAACATGGCTAAAACACCCTGTTCATTCGACATATAGACAGGCATTCCATCCACCTGCTGCGATACAACACCACAAAACCGAGCAGAACCCAACTTAACTTGCCCTAATGCTGTATTAGCAATTAAACCTGCGCCCGAAACCTCTTCCACATCTGCTACAGCATCAAACTCTGGCTTATCCCAAGCACGAAGCAAGGCACGAGAAACAGGATGTAGTGAATGTTGTGCAATTGATGCTGCTAACTTTAAAGCAGCTTGTTGCGTGGTGGCTTGATTTGTTTCAATGTTTATTACTTTAATACGATCATTGGTCAACGTGCCCGTTTTATCAAAGATAACCGTATCCGCAATTGTGATAGCTTCTAATGCTTGCATGCGTCTAGTCAACATGCCCGTTTTAGCCAATGCCCCTACGCTAGCCAACATGGCCGCAGGCGTAGCCAAGGATAATGCACAAGGACAAGTCACAATTAAGACTGCCACAGCAGCCATTAATGCCTTACTTTGATCAACTTGCCAAAACAATAAAACTGCACCTGCCGCTGCAAGTAATACAAACATTAAAAATGGTTTTGCCACTTTATCCGCCAGCCTTGCTAAGCGAGGTTTGTCTACTGACACTCGCTCCATTAAAGCAACAATCTGTGCATATTGTGTCGAGGCACCAATTTTTTCTACTTTAATATGTACGGTGGATGTTAGGTTGTAACTACCTGCAATCACATTTTCTGATAACATTTTACTGACTGGGTACGACTCGCCTGTTAGCAAGGCTTCATCTGCCGTTGTACTACCAAAAATGATGGTGCCATCCACAGGAAAAGCTTCGCCAGGAAACACGCGCAACACATCACCAATGTGCAACCTAGGCAAAGCAACGCGCGTAAAGCCGCCTCCTTTATCTTGCCGCTCTATACTGCTAGGCAAACGGCGCATCAATACCTCTAGCGCCCCGGCTGTTCGGCCGCGCATTCTCGCTTCTAACCAGCGCCCTGTCAGCAAGAAAAATATAAACATGGTGAGCGAATCGAAATACACTTCTTTGCCCCACCAACCATCTGGCTGGAATGTCCCCGCCGTGCTCACACAAAAAGTAATGAGTATGCCTAGCGTTACCGGCAAATCCATACTGATGCGGCGCTGCTTTAAATCATTAAATGCATTAGAAAAAAATGGCGCGCTTGAAAATAACATTACGGGCAATGTCAAGACCCATGAAGCCCAGCGTAAAAGACGTTCTGAATCAGCTGCCATATCGCCTGGCGCTGCCACATAGCTAGGATAAGCATACATCATGACTTGCATCATACAAAAGCCTGACACTATCCAGCGCCACAACAATTGGCGCTGTTGTTTGCGGTGGAAATCTAATGAAGCCGCTTGAGGAAATGCTTGATAACCCGCATGATGAATAGCCTTTATTAATGCAGAAGGCTTTGTTTTATTTTCATCCCACACAATGCGTGCGCGACCACTGGCCGCATTCACTTCGGCACTTATAACACCATCAATTGATTTAACCGCTTTTTCTACTGTGAAACCACAAGCCGTACAGTGCATACCCTCAATTGAAAAACGAGAGGCCCACTGCTTATCCATTACCACTTCGCTAAATGTAGACCACTCCTCTTCATCATCCAAACCCACCCATTGCTCGCCTTGCTCATAAGGTGTTGCATGTTGTTGCAAAATATCTACTGAAGCCATAGCGCAAGTTTATAACACGTTCTCAAATAAAGATATGATATGAATCAACACGATCCTATCTTAAGCCGCCAATCTAATTAAACTTAAAATAGCTTAACAAGCTTTAGCATAATATAATCATTGCTAGCTACGGCCATTCATCAATATATTGGGTTTGTGTGATAAAAAACTTCTGGGAAAAACTAACATCTTTAGGCTTCTATGCGCCACTAGTAGCCATGTATTTAATTTCGCTACCTATTCTTTCTATATCAAGAATCGGCTTAATGATTTGGCAATCTGAGCGTGTTACAACCACTGGGGTTTGGCCAGAAATGTTATTACAAGGCTTGCGTGTAGATATCATTCAAATGGGGTTGTTAGTCATCATCCCATTATTAATGGCCCCTTTGTTTGCACATAAACAGGCATGGGTTGCATGGAAAAAATTTACATTCCTATGGGCAGCCATCTCCATCATCCTATTAGTTTTTTTGGAAGCAGTAACACCTGGCTTTATCGGTGAATATGACACACGCCCCAACCGCTTATTTATAGAATATTTAAAATACCCTAAAGAAGTCTTACCCATGTTGTGGAATGGCTTTCGAAACCATGTATTTGCAGCTATCGGCATTCTCATCATAGCAACGTGGGCAACGATACGGTTTATGCGGCCTTGGTTGCAACAACAACGTCCAACAAAAAATCTACGCTATTGGCTAGCCTTGCCAGCCATAATTTTACTCGTTGTTTTTTCTGTTCGCTCGACCACAGATCACAGACCTGCTAATCCTGCCATGTTTGCCATTACAGGCGACACCATGGTCAATACGCTCGTCATGAATTCAACATGGTCTGTCTTTCATGCCATTTACAACCTTAAACATGAAAGTAAATCGAGTGAGATATACGGCGAAATGACCATCGCACAAATAATGGACCAAGTGCAGCTGACACGCAGCATGCTGCAAGACAAGCGTCCGCTACTTGGCAATGACACGATACCGACACTGACGCAACAAACCGCATCTGTTAAACGCGACAAACCACTTAACTTAGTCATCGTATTACAAGAAAGCTTAGGCGCCACTTTTGTCAAATCGCTAGGTGGCATACCTGTTACCCCCGAGCTAGAAAAACTAAAATTACAAGGTTGGTGGTTTGAAAACCTTTACGCAACCGGCACACGATCGGTACGCGGCATTGAAGCCGTCGTTGCCGGATTCCCGCCAACACCAGCACAAAGTGTGGTTAAACTTTCTTTATCACAAGATGGTTTCTTTACCTTAGCCAGCTTACTGGGGCAGCAAGGTTACACCAGTGAATTTATTTATGGTGGTGAAGGCCACTTTGATAATATGCGTAACTTCTTTATTGGCAATGATTTTGATCAAGTGGTCGATAAAAGCGATTATGCCAGTCCTGTGTTTACTGGTAGCTGGGGCGTATCCGATGAAGACCTCTTTAATAAAGCGCATGAGCAAATTTTAAAACACCATGCCAATAAAAAACCTTTTTTTACCTTAATTTTCACCTCTAGCAATCACACGCCATTTGAATTTCCTGATGGTCGCATCACACTACATGAACAACCAAAAGCCAGTGAAAATAATGCTGTTAAATACGCTGATTACGCCATGGGCCAATTTTTTAAAACCGCGCAAGCCAGCCCGTATTGGCAAGACACTCTCTTTATCATTGTAGCTGATCACGACATACGGGTTAGAGGCGACGACTTAGTCCCTGTTAAAAACTTTCATATCCCTGGCCTTATATTGGGAGCAGATATACAACCACGTGTAATTAAAACAGTCGCCAGTCAGATAGACTTAGCGCCAACAGTAATCTCACTCATGGGCATTAACGCAAAACACCCTATGATAGGTCGGGATATCAGCGTAGAGTCAGAAGACTTAGCGGGTCGCGCGATGATGCAATATGGCAAAAACTATGCATGGATGGAGGGTAGCAAAGCCGTGGTGTTAAGACCAAATAAAATGCCTACATATACCAGTTATGATAAAACCAATAAAAAACTGAGTATTAGTGAGGCGCCAGCAGATGCCATAGCAATGGAGCAACGTGCATTAGGGCATGTATTGCTCCCCTCTTTGCTTTACCGAGAACGACAATACCACATGCGTCATCCTTAATATTTAAGCTTATTGACAGCATTAAATAAAGCCGCCCTAAATAAAAAGCCTAGTCATCTCTGACTAGGCTTATATTTGGTAGGGACTGCGGGGGTCGAACCCGCGACAAATGGATTAAAAGTCCACTGCTCTACCAACTGAGCTAAATCCCCATTTATTACAGCACTATTTAGATTACAGCTAGGTTGCAGCCCAAAAATGCAAGACCGCGATTATGCTGGAAAGTCGCGTCTTGGTCAATATCGTTTCGTGTTTTAAATGAGATTATTTAGTAATTACTTAAAAATAGTTCTTAAAACTGTTTAACACTTGCATTTATCGCATGCCAGGCAGCTTGCCACCCATTAACCCGCCCATGCCGCGCATCATTTTTGCCATACCACCTTTGCTAAACATTTTCATCATTTTTTGTGTTTCTGCAAACTGTTTTAACATCTGGTTCACTTCTTGCACTTGTACGCCACTACCTGCTGCAATACGCTTTTTACGAGTTGCTTTAAGCAACTCTGGTTTGCGTCTCTCAGTCGGCGTCATGCTATTAATAATACCTTCAATACGTCGCAATGATTTTTCAGCATCTGCACTGTTCACTTGTGATGCCATATTAGCCATTTGCGAAGGCATTTTGTCCATGAGTGCATCCATGCCGCCCATTTTACGCATTTGCATCATTTGCGATTTAAAATCTTCTAAATCAAACTTACTACCTGATTTAATTTTATCGGCAACTTTTTTTGCCTCGTCTAAATCAACATTTTTGTGTGCTTGTTCGATCAGTCCAAGCACATCACCCATGCCCAAAATGCGGCTTGCCATACGATCAGGATGAAATGGCTCTAAACCATCTATTTTTTCACTAACACCAATAAACTTAATGGGTTGCCCTGTTACATGACGCACAGATAAAGCAGCACCACCGCGTGCATCACCATCAAGCTTCGTTAACACAATACCTGTCAATGGCAAAGTTTCACCAAAAGCTTTAGCTGTATTAACAGCATCTTGACCTTGCATAGCATCCACGACAAACAATGTTTCAATTGGCTTAAGTAGCGTATGCAATGTTTTGATTTCAGCCATCATAATTTCATCAATACCCAAACGGCCTGCCGTATCGAAAATCACTACATCATAATAATTTGTTTTAGCATATGTTAACGTTTGTGCTGCAATGTCACTTGGCTTTTGATCTGCATGACTATCAAAACAATCCACATCTAGCTGCTTAGCAAGTGTTTGTAACTGTGTAATCGCCGCAGGACGATAAACGTCTGCACTGGCTAACAACACTTTTTTCTTTTGCGCTTTAAGGTGCTTAGCCAACTTAGCAGCAGTGGTTGTTTTACCCGAACCTTGCAAACCTGCCATCAAGATAATCGCTGGCGGTTCTACCGCTAAGTTTAGCGCCACATTGGCTTTACCCATAAGTTCGGTAAGCTCTTCATTCACCACCTCAATAACCGCTTGTCCGGGTGTCAGGCTCTGCAATACTTCGTGACCTAGTGCACGCGTTTTTACCTTCGCAATAAAATCTTTTACAACTGGCAAAGCCACATCAGCCTCTAGCATCGCCATACGCACTTCTCGCATCGCATCGCTAATATTGTCTTCCGTTAGCCTTGCTTGACCACGCAAGTTTTTAATAACGCCTTGTAAACGGCCTGTTAAATTTTCTAACATATTTGTACCATTCCTATTTGAACCATCTCATTAATTTGCACTAATTTTACATCATGCTATGCGATTGGCGTGAGTTTTGACATAATTGCATCATGCAGCATTTAATTCCATATCTGGTTGTCACCTTTATTTATCTTGCTGTCGCTGCAGATTTCTGGCGCACGGCCAAACTTGCACAATCCCCAGATGAATCATCTCAATCACTAAAATTACACTCCGCCATGATTGCACTCGGTTTAGCCTTACATGGCTGGATACTTTACCGTGATATTTTTGCTATTGGCGGATTTAACTTTGGCCTTTATTACGCGCTCTCAGCTATTCTTTGGTTGACTGTACTGATTTATTGGCTGGCCAATATAAAACATGAACTGCACAGCTTGCAAGCTTTTGTCTTACCGCCCGCAGCAATATTTGTCATATTGCCTGCCTTTGCCATTACAAGTTATAACCAGCCTCAAGCTGAAGCATCATTATTTATGGTACATGTTGCCATCGCAATTTTAGCTTACAGCTTGTTTACTTTTGCAGCCTTACACGCATTATTAATGGCTGTAGCTGAACGTAGCTTGCACAACAAACCCACTTTTATTAATCTACCTAGCTTTCCGCCACTCATGGTGATGGAAAGTCTATTATTTAAAGTCATCGGTTTTGGCTTTATTCTATTAACCCTAGCTTTAATAAGCGGCATGCTGTTCTCTGAGCAAATCTTTGGTAAGCCGCTACAATTTAACCACAAAGTGATTTTCTCAATTGCTAGTTGGCTTATTTATGGCTGGCTACTATTTGGGCGTTACCAATACGGCTGGCGTGGACGCAAAGCTATTCGCTGGACGCTTTCAGGGTTCAGCTTACTCTTATTAGCTTATATTGGCTCCAAGTTTGTTTTAGAGGTGCTACTTAGCTAGCAACATCCTCACCTTAAACTCATTAAAGGCCAATCATTTTGTTTTGCATAGTCCGTTAATTTCTCATCCGCATTAACAGCTACAGGGTTTGTTACCAGCTTCATTAATGGTAAATCATTAAAAGAGTCACTATAAAAATAGCTCTTTGCAAAACCCACTAAATCTTGCTCACGATCTGCAAGCCATTGGTTTAAACGTGTCACTTTACCTTCTTGAAAGCTGGGCAAACCAAAAACACCACCTGTAAATTCACCATCTATCATTTCTGGATCCGTACCAATTAAATGTTCAATACCATAAGCCGTCGCAATAGGCTTCGTTACAAAACTATTAGTTGCCGTAATAATGATGCATAAATCGCCAGCGGCCTTATGTTGATCAACCAATGCTTGCGCTTTATCAGTCATCATCGGGCGAATCACTTTCCCCATATACTTCACATGCAATGCATCTAAAAACTGTTTAGTGTGTTGTGATAAGGGCTGCAACTGAAATTTTAAAAATTTGTTAATGTCCAAACAACCATTTTTGTAATCTAGGTAAAATTGTTCATTACGGTCGTGATGTGTTTTTTCATCTAACAAGCCCTCGTCTATTAAAAACAAGCTCCAGTTATAATCGCTATCCCCATTTAATAATGTATTATCTAAATCAAATAAGGCTAAATTTTGTGTTTGTTTCATTCGTTAAGTTTCTTTATTTTCTACGGTTAATACTAACAGCACACCCAGCAAAATAACCGCTAATGCTAAATATTCATTATGCGTCACTTGTTCATTTGCCAACCAAATACCTACGGCAAAAGCCACAACAGGGTTCACAAAGGTATTACTACTTGCGACTAAAGGACGTACTATTTTAAGTAAATATTGATAGGCGCTATACGCGACAAGCGATCCTAATATGACTAAAAATAGCATCGCTCCCCAAGATTTAGCAGAAATGGTTTGTGGCCATACCTCGCCCGCATAGGCGCTTACCAACACTAGCATGACACCACCTACCAGCATCTGGCACGCAGCGCCCATTAAACCTTGCGGCATTGATAAGTGTTTGCCCCATACTGAGCCAAATGACCAACTAGCAGCAGCAAAAATCAACAACAAAGCACTCTTTAAATCACCCTGTAGGCTACCACCGATATTTAATAATAAAATTCCTACTACGCCAATCGCAATACCCAACCACTCTTGCTTAGTGATTTTATGCCCCCAAAATGACGAAAATATTGCCATCCATATTGGCGCTGTGGCAATTGATAGTGCGGCAACGCTAGATGACACCGTTTGCTGTACATAACACACCGTGCCATTACCCAAGGCAGGTAATAATAATCCTACAGCACCAGCACCTATCCATTGCTTTTGTGTTGGATTAGGGGCCCCTAGATAGCGCATCACAACATATAAAATGGCGCCCGCCACTGTAAATCGTACTCCCGCCATTAAAAATGGTGGGAAACTTTCTATTCCAAACCGAATTGCTAGATACGTAGAACCCCAAATAAAATAGGTGCAAAAAAGCGCTAAAACAACCAATATAGCTTGATGCTTATTGACCATAAGAAATCAGACATGAATTTAAGTTGATGCCAAGAAAAACAAATAACATATTAATGATTTTTTTATGACTGAAAAATAACAGCCAATATAGTGCCCATCATGCTTTAACTCAATTCTTGATCAGCATCGACGATTTTTTCAAATGTAGGCAGCGTTTCATTAGCAAGGTTAGCAGCAATCGTTTCATTAGTTTGCTTTCTTAAACTATTAACAACCGCTTCACTCACACCTTCTTTTACTAACTGATCATACTGCTTCTCTATGATAGCAGCCGAGACAGTTGCGCTAACCTGCTGACCTTCATTAACTTGATTTTCAACAGGCTTTATATCTAACTGGCTTTGAGGTGATAATGCCAAATCAGCTGGCACTTCTCGCCCACTCGCTTTCATTGCTTGAATAAGGTTGGCTTTTTCTGCTTCAGAAACTGCTGGATATCCTTGCTTATTTTCATACAAAATCATACCTTCTGTATATCTGCTGGCATCCCTTTTTTTAAAGCTTGGATCTATGGAAGACATCACAGGGTTCTCCACATCATTAATAATGTGTTTTTCATCGATAGAACTTTTAAACGCTGCAGTCGCTGTGGTCGCAATATACTGCCGGCTATAATTCTGCAAAACATTTTCATATGTTATTTGCATTTCACTATAATGACCTAGTTCATGAATCAACATCTGTTCTGGGGTAGCAAATCCATATTCTATTTTGCTATTTTGCTATTTTCTACAGGATATTTCCCCCAGACATTTGGGTTAAAAGTTAATCTAGGCGGATTGCCAGGGTAATTACGCTTTGGCCCTGTTAGCGGAGTCCCTATTGGCGCATAATTTTCATCCTGATTTCCTTTTAAGTCGATGATATTAATTTCTTTACCACTAAGCTTTTTGAGTTGATCTCTTAAAGCGCTAGCACTCTCGATATCAGCCATTTTCGAGAGGTTACTTAACACCTGACTAAACTGAGAAACATCACCTGCATTCTGGAATGCTGGCATGTCAATCACTGGCGGCTTTCCAAGCGCAGCCTCATTCCAACCTGGCCACTGAAAATCTCGCCCTATTCCTGCATTGATATGCTCAGTTAAATTATCAGCCACATGGGCACCCAAGTCTGCAAAACCTGTAAACTGGGTTCTAGGTTGTTCACCTTTATCATTTGCCATTTCATTTCACCTCTAATCCAGAAATTAAGCTATTCTAGCACCCCTCAAAAATATAACTACACTTGCGGATGCGCCCTGTTCGACTTCGAATGCAACTTATTCAAGCCATTTAAATAAGCTTTAGCTGAGGCAATGACGATATCAGTATCGGCACCTTGTCCGTTAACAATACGTCCACCTTTAGACAATCGTACTGTTACCTCACCCTGTGCATCAGTACCATTGGTGATGTTGTTGACCGAATAAAGCAACAATTCCGCACCACTATTAACAATCATTTCAATCGCCTTAAAGCTTGCATCTACTGGCCCACCACCATCTGATTCAGACTTTATTTCAGCCCCTGAATCACTAATCGTAATCTGAGCATGTGGCACTTCACCGGTCTGCGAAGCAACTTGCAAGTAAACAAGCTTGTAATTTTCATTCGCTTCTGCCATCACCCCATCACTCACCAAAGCATGCAAATCTTCATCAAAAATCTCAGACTTTTTATCGGCTAAATCTTTAAATCGTGCAAATACCATATTTAAAGCATCTTCACTACTTAACTCAATACCCAATTCTTTTAAGCGCGTTCTAAATGCATTCCGACCAGACAACTTACCCAATGTTATTTTATTCGCATTCCAGCCGACATCTTCAGCTCGCATGATTTCGTAAGTCTCACGATGCTTCAAAACGCCATCTTGGTGAATGCCACTCTCATGTGCGAATGCATTGGCGCCAACAATTGCTTTATTAGGCTGAACCGGGTAACCAGTAATAGAAGAGACTAACTTAGAAGCTGGCACAATTTGTGTGGTGTCGATACGCGTATCCAAATTGAAAAAATCTTGGCGCGTTTTTATCGCCATCACCACCTCTTCCAAACTAGCGTTTCCGGCACGTTCCCCCAAGCCGTTAATCGTACACTCTACTTGGCGCGCGCCATTAGCCACAGCCGACAACGAATTCGCTACTGCCATGCCTAAATCATTATGACAGTGTGTTGACCATACAACTTTATCCGAATTTTTGACACGTTTAATCAATGTCGCCATACGTTCACCCCAAGGTGCGGGGATAGAATAGCCAACGGTATCAGGCACATTAATCGTCGTTGCACCCGCTTCAATGACCGCATCAAATATGCGCACTAAGAAGTCCATCTCAGAACGCACAGCATCCTCAGCAGAAAACTCAACATCATGCGTATATTCCAACGCCCACTTAACGGCCTGCACCGCACGATCAACCACTTGATCTTCCGTCATGCGAAGCTTGTTTTCCATATGGATTTTACTGGTCGCAATAAACGTATGAACACGGCCATTTTTCTCATCGTGTTGCATCGCAGGTTTAATTGCTTCACCAGCGCGACGTACATCATTTTCACTTGCACGCGCAAGTGAGCAAACGATGGAGTGATGAATTGAATCTGCGATTGCGTGAATAGCGTTAAAGTCACCTGTGCTTGCCGCTGCAAAACCTGCTTCTATTACATTCACACCCAACTTCTCTAACTGGTGCGCAATACGGATTTTTTCTTCTTTAGTCATCGCTGCGCCTGGGCTCTGCTCACCATCTCGCAACGTCGTGTCAAAAATAACAATTTGCTCTTGTTCCATGTCTATTTCCAATACTCAATAGTCGAATTCTAACCGCCTATCATCTAACTATCTATCGTTAAATGTCAGGCGAGTGCAATAATACTTATGTAGGGGGTATATTTAGTGTGCGCTGGCGCGCAGCAGTGCTAAGCTTGTAAGCAACAAGCCTGCAAAAGAATGTGTAACTTGAGATGAAAATTCAATCAACATGCAATTAGTATAGTTATTTTTTAATTATTTTTCAAGGAGATAGCCCTTAAAAGCAATTTAATATCAATCAGTGTGGTTTTTTTGCTTCAGTTTTGATTTGGCCCATAAATAATAACCAGACAACGCATAAACCAACACAACTGTAAATAATACTTCAGGTGGGCTGTAAGAAATCAGCACAAAGGCCAACATGATGGCCAAGATGGCCACAAAAGGTACGCTTTCTTTCAGATTAATATCTTTTCCACTATAAAAATTAAAATCGCTCACCATAGAGCCTGCTGCAAACACCGTTAAGCCCCAAGCCAGCCATTGCACTTGAATAGCCCCAAAAAATATTTCACGTCCAGTAATACCATACTCATAAGAAACCCAAACAAACCCAGCAATCAAAGCGGCGGCGGCCGGACTAGGCAAACCCTGGAAAAATCGTTTATCTTGAAAGGGATCTTCCAATTTAGTATTAAACCTTGCTAACCTAAGTGCTGCGCACGCACAATAAATAAAAGCCGCAATCCAGCCTAATTTACCTAACGGCTTAAGCGCCCAAACATATATAATAAGCGCAGGTGCAACACCAAAAGACACCATATCAGATAAGCTATCATACTCCGCACCAAACGCACTTTGCGTATTCGTCATCCTTGCGACACGGCCATCTAACCCATCCAGCACCATGGCAATAAAAATAGCAATAGCGGCTTGTTCATATCTACCATTCATTGCGCTTATGATAGCAAAAAAACCACTAAACAAAGCCGCTGAAGTAAAGAGATTAGGTAATAAGTATATCCCACGCTCACGTAAGCGACCTGTTGTATTTTGACTTTCTGTTACCCTGCGTTCAGGCTGTTGATCTAATTCAGTCATTCAATCAATCAATCCAATAAAATTTGCTTAAGTATAAATCAAGCATACCTTAGCACGTAAGGCTTTATCATGCGAAACACACCCAAAAAGCGCAATATCCATCATTAGTCGCTAAATAAACACATAAAAAGTTGTCTTTTGCTATGGTAGTATCGCGCTAAACAAATTGTTTAAATATTATAGTTAGCCTAGATAGCAATATGAAATTCACCCTACACAACTCAGATAACCTCGCCCGTCGCGGCACGGTCCATCTTGCCCATGGCGATGTGCAAACCCCTGCGTTTATGCCTGTCGGTACTTATGGCTCAGTTAAAGCCATGTCGCCTACTGAATTAAATGATATTAACGCCCATATCGTACTCGGCAACACCTTTCATTTATGGTTACGCCCTGGCTTAGATGTCATAGAAGCACACGGCGGCTTACACCAATTTATGGGGTGGGATAAACCCATCCTCACTGATTCTGGTGGTTTTCAAGTATTTAGCTTAGGCGCAATGCGCAAAATCAGCGAAGAAGGCGTGAAGTTTCAGAGCCCAATAAATGGTGATGCCTGCTTTTTAACACCTGAAGAATCCATGCGCATTCAAAAGATTTTAAACGCTGACATTGTGATGGTTTTTGATGAATGCACTCCGTACCCAGCCACTCATCAAGAAGCTGACGACTCAATGCAGCTATCACTACGCTGGGCACAACGTAGCAAGGATGAGTTTATACTTTTAAATGACACATCCGTTTCGCAAGCAAAGTCAATGCAAGACGGAAAGGATGATGTGATGGAAGGTGTGCATAAAGCACATCGACAAGCCGAAGACGCATCTAACGCAGTAGTGACTAAGCATGTGGAACGGAACGCGCTGTTTGGCATTATTCAAGGAGGCATGTATGAAGACTTACGTGATGTTTCACTACAGACGCTCGCCAAAATTGATTTTGATGGCTTTGCCATAGGCGGCCTATCCGTTGGCGAACCCAAAGAAGATATGAAGCGCATCCTAGCGCACACGGCTCCTAAAATGCCACAAAATAAACCACGCTATTTAATGGGCGTTGGTACACCAGAAGATTTAGTCGAAGCCGTATCACAAGGCATTGATATGTTTGATTGTGTGATGCCAACCCGTAATGCACGTAACGGCTGGTTATTTACGCAATATGGCGATGTTAAAATCAAAAATGCCACTTACAAAATGGATATGCAGCCACTCGATACGGATTGTGATTGCTATACTTGCCAACACTTTACACGGTCTTATCTACACCACCTCTATAAAGTTGGTGAAATTTTAGGTGCGCGTTTAAATACTATTCATAACTTGCATTATTACCAAGTACTGATGCAAGGCATGCGTGATGCGATTGAAGCAGAAAGGTTTCAAGCATTTAAAGTTGAATTTTCCAAGAAACGTGTGCAATTAGCATCTAAATAAGTTCTGAAGCGGTTGATTCCGCTTTAACCCTTATGCAAGAAAGCACTTCCCAAATTGAAGTAGTAACTTTGGATTACCTTTGATTCGAATCTTTCTACGAACTAGTGCCCAAACAATATTTGTTTCTTTACGAATAAATTTAACCCATACCTGAGAATCAGCAGTTATTTTTATATTGGCTTTTCCTATTAGCCCATCCATAACATCTAACTTTCTTTCTTTTATTACTATTGTTGCTTTCCGTTCCTCATTACCTGTAAAAGTAAAATGATAAATTGCATTAATATCTGCAGATTGACTTCTCTGAAAAATTAATTTCAAGCCTGTTAAGAAACTCTCAATAGAAGTTGGCCTTAAACCGTTTTCTAAATGCCTGACCGTCTTGTGCGGGAAGCGTTTTAATACAACTTCTTCTGCATCTGACCCTTTCACCACATAAATAGGTTCTTGTTTCTTCTGCAAAGGCCTTACTACCTCTTTTAGAAATTCTGAGCGACTTGCTAAAAAGGGCCTTATCACATCTTCTCCAGCTGGGCAGACAGCCATGCAATAAGCTGCTTTGTAGTTAGCACCGTAAGATAAACTTTGCCAGATAGACACAGATTCCGAATCAGTGACCTTTTTCCTATAATCAGTATTACTTTTACTATCGGCTATTGTCTCAACCCAATTGGTAAAACCACCCATAAATTCTTTGTAATTATGGTTATAGCAAGATGAAAAATTGAACTCCCCATCAGACCCTATAGCACCTACAGGGCAAGCTGCGACACACAACTTACATTCTAGGCATGGATTATAATCGATAGGTTGCGATTGATCCGAAACTTTAGCATCAATTAAAACTGTACCAAGCCCAACAAAATTTCCAAACTTAGGGTGTATCACATTGCGGTGAATGCCAATTTGTCCAAGTCCAGCAGCAACGGCAACTAACTTATGCGAAATTACCCAGATCTTATTTGGAAACTTATCCATTTCCATTGGAAAACCCAATGAAGGATTAATGGCACGGATATTCTTTTCTTCCAAAGCAGTCACTATTTTTTTAGCCACCTCATTTACATGATCACCCGCATTATGAAATTCCAGATTAGCTATGGAGCGTGCTGGACTTCTAATAGGCTCTCTATTAATCCGGCAAACAAATGAAATCAATGTCTTTGTCCATGGTGCGTATTGTTCTATGCTTTCACGGTCAGGATCTATTTCGGATCGATCTACTTTAACAAAGCCGACATCATCAGCACCAAAATCTAAACATAATGCTTTTAACCACTCAATATCCAACTCTTTAACCGTATTGAGTGACATAAGCGGCACTTTATCATTCAGCATTTTGATTACAGTCGGATGATTTTCAATTTTAGCCATGTCATTAAGCTCATTTAATATCTTTTGTTTAAACTAATCACGCACCCAAAAGATATTTATTAACTTGAAGCGCAATCGCCCTGGGTGGCAACTCCCCTCCAATTGCCAATAGTTTATTTAATAATCCTGGTACGACTATTGCTCGATTTTTCTTTAACGCTTTATATCCTGCTTCCGCCACTTCCCTCGCTGAAGTTTTAGCTATCTTGAACATTCGAGTCGTCTGCACATGATCTGTTTTACCAAATTCTGTTTTAGTGGGGCCAGGACAAAGTGCTGTAACAGAAACGCCTGACCCTTTTAACTCAGCTCGTATTGAGCGGGAAAAAGATAGTACATAGGATTTACTCGCATAATAAACAGCCATCATTGGGCCAGCTGGTTGAAAAGCACCAAGAGAAGCAACATTTAAAATACGTCCATGCCCATGCTTAACCATATCCTTAGCAAATAACTTTGTGAGCGCAGTCAATGCAGTTATATTTAACCTTATCATTTCATCATCAGTCTGTAGGTCCTTCTCATAGAACCTGCCATAACCGCCAACCCCTGCATTGTTTATTAACACATCCATTTGCAAACCCTGGTCTTTAACTAATTGATATAACGCTTTAACTGAGCCTTCCTTAGTCAGGTCCGTGGCAAAAACATGTACCTGTCTAGTATATTTTTTCTGTATTAATGCAGCGAGCTCCTCTAGTTTTTCTTTTCTACGTGCGACTAACACTAAGTCATATCCATCCTCTGCTAATAGATGAGAGAACTCATAGCCAAAACCACTAGAAGCGCCAGTTATTAGTGCGACTTTGTTTAGTTTTCTCATTTTTTCTCCCAAACTTCTGTTCTGCCAAACAATGAAATGCCAACATATCCTCTAATTTCTAGCGTTTTACTATCAATTAATTTCATCTTACATTTATATGTCTTACCGTTATTGGGATCATAAATCCAGCCACCAGACCAGTAGTTATTTTCACGATAAGACATGTCTCCTAAAATCTTAACCCCTTGAAGTGAACGATCCCTCAAAGTAGGGTCCGGATTATTAATATCTTTCCTATCCTGTCCATCAGGACTACCTTTAATAATGCCTAAAATTTTTCCCTGTTGCCACGATATCTCTATCAACCCATCTCCAGCTTGATTAATCCATTCACCCAATACATCATCTTTGGTTACTGCACCGACTTCACCTAAGCTCATCAAACTAAACATCAAAAAAAATATAGTGTTCGCTATTCTTTTCATAACAACCTCCTAATTAATATTCCAAAAAACACCTTTACCACCTAACAACATGCTTTGCTTTGCTTAATAAAAGATTTCTAATACCTATAGACTATAACTACTATAGTCACTATAATATTTATAGTCAATATCTTATTTCATCTATGATAATATTTTGCATATGGCAAATCGTTACGATAAAAAATGTCCCGTAGGCAGGGTGTTAAATGTAATAGGAGATGATTGGAGCATCATGATCCTACGCGATCTTTTTCGCAAAAAAAATGGTCGCTTTCAAGATTTAATGATTTCTTTAAATGGCCCTTCGCCCAATACATTATCTGCACGTCTTAAATGGCTTGAATCCCAAGGCATCATTACAAGACAAGTTTATTCAGAGCACCCCCCCAGATCAGAATACATCCTGACTGATAAGGGACGTGAACTTGGACCGCTTATGTTAGAAATGAAAAAATGGGGAAATAAACATGTCTAATTGACATCTAAATAGTTAGTACTTAATTACATTCACCTATGTATGGCATTTAAACCTAGCTACCAAATGCTTATGTGCGCTGTATTAATTCAATTTTATATCCATCAGGGTCGGTAACAAATGCAATAATTTCGTTTGTTCCTATAAATGATTTTGGCTCAAGTACAATATTGCCACCTTTTTCTTTGATCTCACCACAGGCTTTACTACAATCGTCGACACTAATCGCAATATGGCCATAAGCATGGCCTATTTCATAGCTTGATACACCATAGTTATATGTCAACTCAAGAACACAAGCCGTTGACTCTTCGGAAAATCCTAGAAACTTTAGCGTATATTTTTCATCTGGCTGATCATATGTGCGTAGCACTCTCATACCAATGATAAGGGTGTAAAAATCTATGGATCGTTGTAGATCACCAACACGTAACATTGTGTGCAATATTCTTCTCATCTTGTCTAATTTCCTTACTTTATGGTTAAAAATTAGTCAGAAACATTCTATGTTTTGGAATAATCTGACTCACTATGGTGCATTATTTACATAGCTCGCCTTTATAACGAAGGATGACTTGGCCTTTCCCAAGTTTCATCAATCCAAAGCTATGAAACTCGCCTTTGTAGCCTGCATAGACCCCTTTCGAATCGACTACGGTATAGTTAATTTCAAGCATGTAAGTCTGATCTTGACCGGGAACGGCTGTTAAAACTGCCTTGTCCTTCGTTTTAAGCAACCCATTTTTATTACTCATGAAGTGGTGTTCCATCTCTAAAATAAGACCCATTTCTGTTTTTTTCTGGCCAGTAATTTTTGCATTTGCACCTGTCATATCGCCACTCAGTGCTGCAACCAGATGTGTTTCATCTATTGCTTCTGCAAGCCCCATTCCACCAATAGGTATGCACTCTTTATCAGCGGAATAAGCATTAAGACTTAATGATCCAAGTATAATTATTGAAAATATTGATTTAAATGTTAACTTGCGCATAATAGTTATTCCTTGTTTTTGGTTAGTAAAAAACTTTTTCGTCCTCCTAATTAAGTTCTTTTACCCTTTTGAAATAGCCTCACCTAACTGCTCATTCGTCATTGCTTGGCCATCCATATTCCACGTACCATCAACGGTATGAACAACGTTAAAGTAGATATTGTCTTTTCGCTGCTTTCCTCCTGATAGGTTGTAAATCACATCAGTACTTTCTTTGGCACAGCCGATTTGAATCTCTCGGTCAGTAAAGGCGAATCCGGGAGTTTTCCATTCAATCCAAGCCCCGGAAACTTCCTCCCCACCCGAAAATGTACGGCTCTTTGGCACAACAGAAACCATTGCAGTGACATTGGGTGTCATTACACGATTACCCGCTAAGCCGTGCCATTTTAAAAATATATTAGTGATCTCTTTTACGGCTTGTTTCTCTGCACCGGAAGGGATAACTCCTTCAGTAAGGTGTAAGGTAAGTGGCATAACATTCTCCTATTAAGTAAATAATTTACTGAATAATCAGTAACTTTAGTCTTAAAATAACGACCGTGATACAAATCATAATATAACGGTCGTTATCTGTCAAGCATAGCGACCGTTATGTTATAATTTATTTCAAATCAAAAGGGGTGAAAAATATGCGATACAAACCTGAGCAAAAGGAACAAACATTGGAGAGAATTGTGGCTGCTGCAGGCCGTAGCTTTAAAAAAAGCGGCTACAATGGAGTTGGCGTAGATGGCTTAGCAAAAGAAGCTGGCGTTACATCAGGCGCATTTTATGGGCATTTCCCTTCTAAAAAAGCAGCATTCAAACAAGCTATCGTTTCAGAAATGAATGAATTAAGTTCTGGAATCGAAAGCTTGAAGGAATCATATGGAGAAAATTGGTGGGCAGAATTTGCAAAATTCTATATGGGTCAAAAACGCACCTGCGACCTCTCAGAAAGCTGCGCCCTACAAAGCTTAACGCCCGAAATAGGACGCTCAGATGAAGATATTCGAGCCTTATTTGAAAGTCAGTTACTTAAAATTAAAAAACTTGCCAGTAGCAAGTATGGCGAAGATGAAACTTGGGCAACACTTGCAATGCTGATTGGCGGAGTTACATTAGCAAGAGCGGTCAAAGATGAAGGCCTATCTCATGAAATTGCAACAGCCATCCAAAGTGCAGCTGCTCACCAAAGTAAAACTAAATAACTTATCGACGCTATAAGCTATCCATTTAACATGCCAGTAAATAACATCATTCTTAATACACTCCAAAGCCTACCTAACCTAAAAGTAATAACACGCTGATTCGGAGTTGTCACATAAGACGTATGAAAATTTATTTTTAATTGCCCATACTAACAACAATATCCCAAGATATCTTTTACAGCATACACTCTGCTAAGCCACTCAAGTCTGTGTTAAAATCCTGCCTTAAATTTTAGTTGTCATTTATTAGGGAAAATTAACATGTTTATTTCTAACGCATATGCAGCAGCATCTGCTTCGGGTAGTGATTTATTAGGTCTTGCACCGATGATTATCATTTTTGTTTTGTTTTACTTTATGATGATTCGTCCACAAATGAAACAAGCAAAAGAGCACAAAGCAATGGTGGCTGCACTTAAAATGGGTGATGAAGTCGCTACTACAGGTGGTGTAATCGGCAAGATAACTAAAGTGGGTGATAACTTTGTGAGCATTGAAGTGGCAGCCAACACCGTGATTAACGTACAAAGACATGCTGTACAGACATTATTGCCACCAGGCACAGCTAAATCTATTTAAGCCTGTCTACACAGGCAACCACATTTTCTTTAAACTTTTTTAAGTATTAAGCGAGCGACAACATGAACCGCTACCCTAAATGGAAGTATATTTTAATTGCTGTTTCCATACTGATTGGATTGCTATACACCATCCCTAATTTTTATGGTGAATCACCAGCTGTTCAAATTAGCCCAGCTAAGGCCTCGCTAAAAGCAGATGCCGCATTACTTAAAAAAGTAGAAGCAGCACTTAATTTAGCCGATATTCAATTTGATGGTATTTACTTAGATGCTAGCGGTGTAAAGGTGAGGTTTGATACGCCTGATGAGCAGTTAAAAGCTAAAGACAAACTCATTAGTAATTTGGGTGATGGTTACACTGTTGCACTTAACTTGTTATCGCGCACTCCTAATTGGCTGCTCAGCATTGGGGCAAGACCAATGTACTTAGGTTTAGATTTACGTGGTGGCGTACACTTCTTACTACAAGTAGATGTCGATGCTGCACTCACTAAATCAGCCGAAAGTAGCGTGGGCGATTTCCGCACAACATTACGTGGTAAAAAAATTAATTACACTGGCGTATCACGCGAAGGTGAAAAAGTTATTGTTAACTTTGAAAGTGAGGTAGAACGAGAGAAAGGGAATAAGCTTTTAAGTAATAACTACCCTGATTTAACTTACAGCCAAAGTGGTAGCGGTAAAGCGCTTAAGTTAATAGCAGTTTCTGGGCCTGTGGCACAAAAACAAATTCAAGAATTTGCACTAAAACAAAATCTACAAACACTACACAACCGTATTAATGAGCTTGGCGTGGCCGAGCCTATTGTGCAACAACAAGGTTTAGACCGTATTGTCGTACAACTACCGGGCGTACAAGACACGGCAAAAGCAAAAGAGATTTTAGGCCGTACTGCAACTTTAGAAATCCGCATGGTAGATGAAGATAAAACTGATATTGCTACATTGGAGAGAGCCGCGGCGGGGCAAGTGCCATTTGGTGATGAGTTATATAAAACTCGTGATGGCCGCCCAATTTTAGTGAAAAAAAGTGTCGTGTTAACGGGTGACCGGATTACAGATGCAGGCCCTGGCATAGACCAACTTAATGGCAGCTCAGTAGTTAATGTAACGCTGGATGGACGTGGCGCTGGTATTTTCAAAAACATAACACGCGACAATGTTGGCAAGCGGATGGCGATTCTATTGATTGAAAAAGGTAGTACAGAGGTGATTACTGCGCCTGTGATTAATGAAGAAATTGGTGGTGGCCGTGTGCAAATATCTGGTATGGCCAGCGTACGGGAAGCAACAGATGTCGCCTTGCTACTACGTGCTGGCGCATTAGCAGCACCAATGGAAATTATTGAAGAACGTACGGTTGGCCCAAGTATGGGTGCCGAGAATATTGCCAGCGGCGTGAACTCTACCTTATGGGGCTTTGCCGCTATTGCCCTTATGATGATGTTTTATTACATGATATTTGGTGTTGTATCCGTAACTGCACTGGCGATTAACTTATTATTGCTGGTTGCACTTTTATCCATGCTACAAGCTACACTAACCCTACCAGGCTTGGCTGCAATTGCATTGGCTTTAGGTATGGCGATTGATGCCAACGTGCTAATTAATGAGCGTATTCGTGAAGAGCTACGCAATGGCAATACGCCACAAGCCAGTATTAAAGCAGGTTATGAAAGGGCATTTGGCACAATTTTAGACTCCAACATTACGACATTAATTGCAGGCGTCGCACTATTTATGTTTGGTACAGGGCCGATTAAAGGCTTCGCCGTGGTGCACGTATTAGGCATTTTGACCTCTATGTTTAGTGCAGTGATGATTTCGCGCGCGATGGTCAATCTTATCTATGGCTACCGCCGTAAAATTGACAAACTATCGATTGGCCAAATTGACGAGCCTAATAAATAAACAAACCTATTTGTTAAGCAATCATTTAACGGAAACGATTTAATAGAGCAGATATTATGGAATTTTTTAGAATTAAAAAAGACATCCCGTTTATGAGTTATGGTCGTTTAACAACGACCATCTCTCTTGTTACCTTTATACTGGCCGTACTCTTTTTAGCAACACGTGGTCTTAACTACGGTGTTGACTTTACTGGCGGCACAGTTATGGAGGTTTCTTATCCGGAATCCGCCAATTTAGAAAATATTCGTAAAGCGATTGATGGCATTAATTTAAAAGATGCTACGGTACAAAACTTTGGCACTAGCCGCGACGTACTTATCCGGTTACCCATTAAAAAAGACCTTTCCATCGCAGAATTATCTGAACAGGTAACAACTGCACTTAGAGAAGCTAATGCCAGTGTTGAAGTTCGACGTGTTGAATCGGTAGGGGCTCAGGTAGGAGATGAGTTATTTGAGAGTGGGGCTTTAGCACTGCTATTAGTGTTGTTTGGCATCATGGCTTACTTAGCCTTGCGTTTTGAGTGGCGCTTTGCAGTGGCTGCGATTATCGCGAATATGCACGACGTTATTATTATTCTTGGTTTTTTTGCCTTTTTTCAATGGGAATTTAACCTAACGGTACTAGCAGCGATTTTAGCTGTGCTTGGTTATTCTGTGAATGAATCTGTCGTCGTGTTTGACCGCGTTCGCGAAAACTTCCGTAAAATGCGTAAGGCTGGCACGGTAGAAGTGATTGATAATGCCATTACACGTACATTATCACGTACCGTTATCACCCATACACTAACACTTACCATGGTTGGATCAATGCTGTTGTTTGGTGGTGAAGTGCTGCACTACTTCTCGCTAGCACTTACTATTGGCATTTTGTTTGGTATTTATTCTTCTGTTCTGGTTGCTTGCCCAGTCGCACTGCGCTTAGGTATTAGCCGAGCAAATCTAATTGGTGATGTTGCTAAAAAGAAAAATCCAGAAGAAGAAAATATCGCTTAAATGTGTATGATTTAAGGTGCTTATGATGCATCTCTTAGCACAGTTCAACCGGCTATCATCTAAAATAATCTGCACTAAAAGATTAACACTTCATCGATTTGCAGTTAAACTAAACACATCATAATTAAGATTTAACTCCACTTGGATCACATTCCTTTTTCTTGGCAACTTGGCACGCTCGTCGCGCTGCTAGTGGTATCAGCTTTTTTTGCTATGTCTGAAACGGCGTTGATGTCGATTAATCGATACCGCCTCCGTCACCTTGCAAAACAAGGGCACCGCGGTGCAAAACTAACCAGTGCTCTTTTACTAAAAACAGACCAACTATTAGGTGTCATCCTGCTATGCAATAATTTTATTAACACCGCACTAGCCACTTTAGTCACCGTCATTACAGTCAACCTACTGGGTGAAGGTGAGTGGGTACTCATGCTAAGCACCATAGCGGTCACATTCGCCATTCTAATTTTTAGTGAAATTTCTCCTAAAATTATCGCCGCAGCACATGCTGAAAAAATTGGTATATTTTGTAGTTATATTCTTTACCCGCTACTTAAAGTTTTATATCCCATTGTTTGGTTCGTTAACCTTTTTGTAGCGGCATGGCTAAAATTACTTGGTGTTAAAGTAAGCTTTAGCGAGGGAACGCAATCACTAAACATGGATGAACTTTCTAGTATTGTTGCAGATGCTGGAAAATTTTTACCTAACAAACATCGCAGTATTTTGCTTAATCTATTTGAATTGGAAAAAATTACCGTCGATGATGTGATGACTGCGCATACGCTGGCAGAGGTCATTGATTTTGATGATCCGATTGAAGATATTGTGCAACATATCATTAACAGCCACCACACACGTGTACCCGTTCGAGAAGGCGCTAAAGAAGAAATTACTGGCATCATTCATATTCGGAAAAGTATGAACAAACTGCATTTACACCACGAAGATGCAGAGTTTGATAAAGATGACTTAAGAGAAACTTTTGAAAAACCTTATTTTGTACCTTCTGGCACACCACTTTATAGCCAAATTCAGCAGTTCCAAGAACACAAAGAGCGCATTGCAATCGTCGTTGATGAATACGGTGAGTTTAAAGGCCTCATCACCTTAGAAGATATTCTAGAAGAAGTGGTCGGTGACTTCACGACGCAGTCGCCCAGTCGAGTCAGTGGTTATCACCTAGAACAAGATGGTAGTTGGTTAGTCGATGGTAGCAGCTCGCTGCGGGAGCTCAACAAAAAACTAAACCTAGACTTACCGTTAGATGGGCCTCGAACCCTCAACGGACTCGTATTAGAACATTTTCAAGATATCCCAGAAGCCAGTACATGCTTTAAAATTAATGGTTATATCCTTGAAATCGTGCAAACCCAAGACAAAATCATCAAAAGCGTCAAAATTTTCCCTTAATTTTTCATTTTTCTTTAACCCTACTACCAGTAGGCTTGAAATTTCTTGCAGTTGGCTCAAAATAGACACTAGACATTGAATTAAAGAACACCATGGCCAATCAACCCACAGATGATATTGCGATACAGCCGAGCAGAGTAAAACCTAAACTGCCAGACATGTATAAAGTGATGTTAATTAATGACGATTACACGCCCATGGAATTTGTAGTAGAAACCATTCAACACTTTTTTAACAAAAGTCTTGAACAAGCAACACAAATTATGCTCCAAGTACATACGAAAGGCATGGGCATCTGCGGCGTGTACCCAAAGGATATTGCAGAAACAAAAATGAACCAAGTACTGAATAATGCAAAACAATCTCAACATCCACTACAGTGTGTGGTTGAACCTGCTTAAGCAGAAAGAAAGAGGAAATACATGATTGCACAAGAATTAGAAGTAAGTCTCCATATGGCATTTATGGATGCACGGCAGAAACGCCATGAACTCATTACCGTGGAGCACTTATTATTAGCGATGATTGACAACCCGACAGCGGCTGAAGTACTGCGTGCATGCGGTGCTAAATTTGATACATTACGCACTGAAATTAACCAATATATTGATGAGCACACGCCTATCGTTGAAGGGGAAGAAGAGGTTGATACACAGCCAACGCTAGGCTTTCAACGTGTGATACAACGTGCAATGCTACATGTACAGTCATCAGGTAAGAAAGAAGTAACGGGTGCCAATGTATTGGTTGCTATTTATGGTGAAAAAGATTCACACGCTGTGTTTTTCTTACATCAACAAGGTATTACAAGGCTAGATATTGTTAATTACATCTCACATGGTGTTGCCAAAATACCGAATGGTGACGAGAGTACAGAAGGTGTTAGCCAAGATGCAGAAGTGGATGAAGCACCAAACAGCCCACTAGACAATTACACGCTCAACCTTAACCAAGAAGTTGTTGCAGGTAAAATAGACCCACTGATTGGCCGTGGCCCAGAAATTGAACGGGTCATACAAACGCTTTGCCGTCGCCGAAAAAATAATCCCCTATTAGTCGGTGAAGCAGGCGTTGGAAAAACAGCAATTGCTGAAGGACTAGCAAGACTTATTGTAGAAAAAAATATTCCTGATGTATTAGCTGACTCAACTGTGTATTCACTTGATATGGGTGCGCTTTTGGCCGGCACAAAATACCGTGGTGATTTTGAACAACGCCTAAAAGCTGTCATGAAACAACTGGAAGAAGAAGCGGGCGCAATTTTATTCATTGATGAAATTCATACGCTAATCGGCGCTGGTGCAGCGAGTGGCGGAACTCTAGATGCTAGCAACCTGCTTAAGCCAGCGCTCTCTAACGGTAAACTTAAATGTATAGGTGCAACAACATATCAGGAATATCGTGGTATTTTCGAAAAAGACCATGCTTTATCTCGCCGCTTCCAAAAAATAGATGTAGTCGAGCCGAGCGTGGGGGAAACCATCGAGATTCTCAAAGGCCTTAAAGTTAAGTTTGAAGAACACCACAATGTGAAATATAGCGCTAATGCTTTAACAACTGCCGCTGAGCTTTCGGCTAAGTATATTAATGACAGGCACTTGCCTGATAAAGCCATTGATGTGATTGATGAGGCAGGTGCAGCACAACGCATACTACCTAAAACAAAACGTAAAAAAACAATCAGCAATAAAGAGATTGAGGACATTGTGGCTAAGGTGGCACGTATTCCACCGAAAAACATCTCTAAAGATGATAAAAGCACGCTTAAAACACTAGGGCGTGATTTAAAAGCAGTTGTATTCGGCCAAGACAAAGCCATTGAAGCGCTTACCTCTGCCGTAAAAATGGCACGTAGTGGCATAGGCCAAGGCAATAAACCTGTGGGTAGCTTCTTATTTAGTGGCCCTACCGGTGTTGGTAAAACTGAGGTTGCAAAACAGCTGGCTTATATTATGGGTATTGACCTTATACGTTTTGATATGAGTGAATACATGGAACGTCATGCAGTATCACGCTTAATCGGTGCGCCACCAGGCTATGTTGGGTTTGAGCAAGGTGGTTTATTAACCGAAGCAATTACGAAGCAACCTTATTGTGTGTTGATTTTGGATGAGATTGAAAAAGCACATCCCGATATTTTCAATATTCTATTGCAGATAATGGACCATGGCACACTCACTGATAACAATGGCCGCAAAGCAGACTTTAGAAATGTGACCATTATCATGACGACTAATGCTGGCTCAGAAAACTTATCTAAATCGAATATTGGCTTTACAAACAGCCGTGAAATAGGTGATGAGCAGGCAGATATTAAGCGCCTATTCTCTCCTGAGTTCCGTAATCGTTTAGATGCAACCGTATCATTTGCGCCATTATCACAAGAAATTATTATTCGCGTAGTGGATAAATTCTTAATGCAACTAGAAGATCAGTTACATGAGAAAAAAGTCGATGCGACGTTTAGCGAGGCACTTAAAACTTACTTAGGTAAAAAAGGCTTTGATCCACTGATGGGCGCAAGACCAATGGCGCGTTTGATTCAAGATACAATACGCAAGGCATTAGCTGATGAATTACTATTTGGTCGTTTAACCCATGGTGGCGAAGTAGATGTCGATATTGATGACAATGATGAAATCAAACTAAGCTTTCCTGAAAAAGAGTCAGACAAAAAAGCTGACTTGGTAGCTCAAACAGAATAATTTAAGCTGTTTAAATCAGTAAAACGCCCTACTTACTCAACATAAGTTGGGCGTTTTTGCATAACGCTAACAAACAACTCAGATGTAACTAGACGTTTTAGCCAAGCAATAAGCTTAGGGTAAGGGCTCACATCAAACCACGCTGCATCTACGCCAGCAAACTGCCGTATAAAAGGAAATAGCGCAATATCTACCATGCTTAATTGATTGCTTTGTAAATATTGACTGTGTTGCAGTAATGTTTCTAATTTTTGTAAAAATAGTTCACTATCTGTGCGATGCTCACTTTGTTTTTTTTCTGGAAATCGATCAAAGTATTTATAGGCATCTAACGCCGCTTTAAAGCTAGTGTCATTTTCAGTAATCAATTGCCGCCTAAGCTCGCCATTATGTTGCAACCAGCCAGCTGAATCTTGTTGCTGTAAAGCCCAGTACATAATATCTACACTCTCATCGATTACTGTGCCATCTTCTATAATCAATACGGGTACCGTGCCTTTGGGTGACACTTGCAACATGTGCTTGGGTTTATCACGTAAGGCAATCTCTCGTATTTCTACTGAAATACCAGCATAAACCATAGCCATACGCGCACGCATGGCATAAGGGCAGCGACGATAAGAATATAAAACATTCATACGACGGCTATCCTAATGCTTTACATACATCACGAATAAGCGCTGGCCCTTTGTAAATCAGCCCACTATACACTTGCACTAAACTCGCCCCTGCTGCGATTTTTTCTACGGCATCCGCACCACTTAAAATACCGCCAACACCGATAATCGGTAACGCATCTTGAAGTTGCTTAGAAAGCTGTTGAATGATAAGTGTCGATTGCTTGCATACTGGTGCGCCAGACAAACCACCCACTTCTGCGCCATTAACCATATCTTTCACCTCGTCTCTAGACAAAGTAGTATTGGTTGCTATAACGCCTTCGATACGATGTTCCATCAATAGGTCAGCAATTTCTATGACTTGTGCAGGCGTCAGGTCTGGCGCAATTTTTAATGTTATAGGCACATGCTTACCGTGCACCTGAGCTAGTTTAATTTGTTCTAATTTCAATGTTGCCAGCAAATGAGACAGCGCGTCTTTCTCTTGTAAATCACGCAAGTTCTTTGTGTTGGGTGATGATATATTTACCGTGATATAGCTAGCATAGGCATACACTTTTCGCATACAAATCAGATAATCATTAACGGCTTGTTCATTAGACGTATCAAAGTTTTTGCCGATATTGATACCGAGTATGCCTTTATATTGTGCGTTTTTCACATTTCCAACTAAATTATCCACACCTAGGTTATTAAAACCAAAGCGGTTGATAATGCCTCGTGCTTCTTTCACACGGAATAATCTAGGTTTAGGATTGCCTAGTTGCGGCCTAGGGGTGACAGTACCCACTTCAATAAAACCAAAACCTAAAGCATGCATACCATCAATCACTGCACCATTTTTATCCAAACCCGCGGCCAAACCGACTGGATTAGGAAAGGTGAGGCCCATTACCTCTCTTGGCTGACATGCTGGTGGGGGTGGATAAACATTAAGGAGCCCAAATTTTTCAGCTACTTTTAAGCCCTTAAGTGTAAGATCATGTGTACGCTCTGCATCTAGCTGAAATAAAAATGGTTTTACAATAGGGTACAAATTCATAAGGCTATTTTACGCGAGAAACAGCAACCTGATATACATGTGCCAAATACATCGTTCACAATAAATACCTTAAAAAAATTAAACCACACGAAATAAAATCAAAGCACGCGCTTAACTTTTTCTAGCCTTGCTTCAAATATCGCCAATTTAATTTGCTCAGGCACTTCATACTGTTTAGCAATAGAACCCGCATCAACACTCGTCGCTGCAACCAATGCTTTGCGCATCACATCGGCCTCTGGCAATGGCGCGTTCTCTAAACCTGCCCTACCACGGGCATCTGATTCGCATGCTTGTAGAAAGTCTTCAAAACGACCAGGCTGGCGTATAGCGTCTAAATCCATTAAAAACTTAAGTATAGTCGCCGGCTTCATAACGAGTACTTGATGTGCTTTGATATGAAACTTCGCCACGATATACGCAAGCTCCTTACAACCATTCGGCACACGTAAGCGCTTACTCACTTCTTTTACCATTTTGCCGCCTCGCTCATCATGCCCAATATGACGTGGTAATACATCTTTAGGCGTTGTCCCTTTACCTAAATCATGCATCAACGCAGCATAACGCACGGGTAAACTAAACTTTTGTTTTGCTGCATAATCAAGCACCATCATGACATGTACACCTGTATCAATCTCAGGGTGGTGCTTTTCTGGTTGCGGTACGCCCCATAATCTTTCAAGCTCTGGCAATATTCTTTTCAATGCACCACACTCACGCAGCACTTCAAACATACGGCTTGGTTCTGACTCCATTAACCCTTTGGACAGCTCTTGCCAAACACGTTCTGAAACCAGTGCATCAACTTCACCGTCTTTTACCATTTGCTTCATCAAGGCCATGGTTTCTGTCGCAATTGTAAATGCAGTAAAACGCGCAGAAAAACGTGCCGCACGTAATATACGAACGGGATCCTCCACAAATGCAGGACTCACATGGCGTATTACTTTGTCTTTTATATCAACAACACCATTGTAGTAATCCACCAAACTACCATCCGCCGCTCTGGCAATCGCATTCATTGTAAAGTCTCGTCGACTCAAGTCTTCTTCTAATGTAACGTTCGCCGATGCATGTACGACAAAGCCTTTATAACCTTTGCCCGTTTTACGTTCAGTCCGTGCTAATGCATATTCATCATGTGTTTGTGGGTGTAAAAAAACAGGGAAGTCTTTGCCTACAGGTTTGAAACCCAGCGTGAGCATTTCATCTACTTCACTACCAACAACAACATAGTCTTTATCTTGTATAGGCAAGCCAAGCAACTCATCACGTACAGCACCACCCACGCAATAAACCTCTAATGGCTTATTTATAGACATGAATCGCTCGACCTGCCGCACTACGGAATTTATCGTAAACAGATCGTGGCGTATCATTCACTAAGTATTCGCTCACAATTGCCTCGAGCGGTGTAGGTATTACCCCCAGCTCTTGCGCGATTGGTGATGACGTTACATTATCAATCCCCATCGACTTTACGTTATCACGCGTCATTAACTTAACAGGCAGCCACTCCATAAAAAATGCCTGCATATAGGAAAAGTTGTCGCTAAGACCAATAATGGGCCGTTGTTTTCCCAATGTTTGCATGACTATTTGTACTAACTCTTTTAAGCTATAAACACTGGGGCCACCTAACTCATAGGTGTTGCCATAAGTTGTTATATTTTCCAAACTATTGACAACAGCACTGGCAACATCCTCTACCCATATTGGCTGGAATTTCGCATTCGGTTTAGCCAAAGCAATAACCGGTAAAAATTTTATTAGCCTTGCAAAAAGATTAAGAAAAGCATCGCCACGCCCAAAAATAACAGATGGCCTGAAAATAGTAATTTTTAATTTCTTACTAAATTCATCTAACGCAGCCTCACCTTTTGCTTTACTTTGCAAATATTGACTTGGTGCTCTTTTATTAGCCCCTAACGCACTCACATGTAAAAATCGACCAATACCACTATCATTGCATATTTGCGCGATACGCCGTGGTATTTGGTGATGCACCGCTTCAAACATATTGTGATTACTTTCATGCAAAATGCCAATTAAATTAATAACAGCATCACAACCTTCTAAACCTTTTGCCAAATCACTGCCATTATTAAAATCACACGTTTGTACATGTACATTAGGCAACAAGATTAAATGTTTAGCACGTTCTCTATGACGAGTAAGCACTTTTACTTGGTAACCAGCAGCATCTAACTTGCTCACAATAAAGTTACCCAAGAACCCTGTCCCACCCAATACACATACGCTTTTAATTTTCATTATTACCCTTATTCATGCTTGCTAGCTTCTACTTCCCTACCGCGACTCAGTGACTTAAAATTTTGCTGGCACTATACCCATTCTTTCCCTAAGCGTTACACTTTTTGCACCTATTTGCTGAGCATACAAATGTACATTTGCCATGACTCTTTGTACATAAACACGTGTTTCGTTAAATGGAATTGTTTCCGCGTAAATAGCCCCTTCAAGTGGACGATTAGCCATCCATTTTTTTGCACGGCTTGGACCAGCATTATAGGCAGCACTTGCCATTGGCTTGTGTCCATTCATTAGACTCAGCGTATGCCCTAAATAATAAGTGCCTAAAGTAACATTTGTATCTAATTCATGAATCATGCTACGTTTATATTGGCTAAGACCTACTTTAGATGCAACCCACTTTGCCGTAGCAGGCATTAGTTGCATTAACCCAGATGCCCCGACACGTGATTTAGCATAGTGCATGAATCTACTTTCTTGTCTGGTAATACCATAAACCCAGGCTTCCTCAATGTTCTGATCTCTTGCAGCTGGTTTAATCAAATCTCGGTATGGCATTGGATACCGTAATGCAAAATCATGTACGCCTCTTGTTGCATCTGCCGCATAAACACTAATATCGAACCACTTTTTACGCATCGCGTACTCAGCCGCTGCAAGCAATTGTTCATCATTAAAATCTTTAATTGCATAAGCCCATTCACGCTTAGCTTCTTTGCGAAAATCTAAATGATGTAGTGCCTCTACGCGCTGAATTGCACGGTTACTGGCAAGCTGTGTAACGTCCTTATCAGCTGCTTTAAAATAAGGTAGAGGTGCTAGGTCTTTTCTTAATTCACCTTGTGCAAGCCAGCCGTAATAATGCCGCTCTATCGACAATGGCGCCAATATGGCATTGGCTTCTTGTGGTTTTTTCTTCACGATCAACGCGCGCGCTTTCCAATAACGCCATCGTGCTGCATCTGCCTGTTTAGCATCCATTTTAGTAATAATACCCAATAAAGCATTCCAGTTTTCTTGACGCAATGCAGCACGTGCATACCAAGCCATTTGTTCATTATTTAACGTTGTATTGCCCGCTTTATTAAACCATTGCAAAGCCTCGGGTTCGTGACGTTGCGCTGATAATAAGGCTAACCGCCCATAAAAATAAGCCTTTTCTTCTGCGTTAAATCTCGATGCTATTTTTTTAAATGCTGCCAATGCACTATTAGTACTTTTCTTTGCTATCCTGCTGAGCGCAAATAAATTGACTTCACGCCCAAATCGACTCTTAAAAGATATTCTCTTTTTACTGATAACTGAGGTTGGGGACTTAGCGGCAAGACGAATGAGCTTAGGATACTCAGATGAATAGACTTTGCTTCTTTTTACAATTGCTTTTGCTAACCTGACACGGTTTTCTGCCAATGCCATCCTAAACCGATTCCACACCAATTCATCAGTGAGTATACCTGCAGCTTGCATCCGGTCATAAAGGCTTGTGCAATCATTAGGCTGATCTTTAGACCTTAACCACAGAGGAATTGCTAATGCTAGTGCTCTAGCACCCCCATCAACTGCTTTAAGCTCTGCCGCATAACAATCGACCGCCGTATTACTAGCACTATAATTTGCATAAACATTAGAAAAACTTTTCCAATCTTGTTGCTTACCTAGTTTTTTTAAATACTCCCTACGCACATACTCTACAAATGGGTAATCATTATATGAATCTATAAAGTCAGACACTGTTTGATTGTTCGCATCTTCCATACCCAATAACATCAACCAATAGTCAGCATAGGGTGCTAATGTATCATTTTCTTTTTGAAGTTGTTGTACATCATCTAACAATGCAAGCTTATTCTTATCTTTATAAGCGGCATGGGCATTTAATACCAACACATCATTGGTAGCACTCGCTGTATTAATACTCAGTAACGTGATAATAATGAAAGAAAATAGTGTCTGCATGAAAGTGCCTTAACGCATGAAAATATAGCTATAATCGAATAATACGAGAAATGAGAAAAAGTAAACCAACAACGACAACGAACCCAACTAAATAGTTAGTTAACCGTTTTATATAGTTTAAATATTGTTTGTTACGTGTGATAAGAAATGCTGCCAACAACACAAAAAAAGCAATTAAGGCCAATGCCATCATGATGCGAATAATAAACAATTGGCTACCCTGATTTTAACTAAAATGTGGCATAAGTTGAGGTTTAAAATACTCTCTTTGTTCTTTAAACCCAGGCGGCGCTTCTTCAATATGCTCAAAGCTTGTGTATTCCCAGGCAGCTGTGTCAGCTATTAATGCGCGAATCAGCTGATTATTGAGGCCATGGCCAGATTTATAAGCAGTAAATGCACCTAGCAATGGATAACCTAGCATATACAAATCCCCAATAGCATCTAACACCTTGTGTTTTGCAAACTCATCTTCGTAGCGTAAACCGTCTGTGTTCAACACACGAAACTCATCCAGCACAATTGCATTATCTAGGCTACCACCACGAGCCAAACCATTGGCGCGCAGGTATTCCACCTCGTGCATAAAGCCGAAAGTACGTGCTCGGCTAATTTCTTTAATATACGAATTGTCAGCAAAATCAATCTTAACGTTGTTACCTGAATTCTCAAAAACAGGATGGGCAAAATCTATTGTGAAATCCATTTTAAAGCCATGGTATGGCTCGAATTTAGCCCATTTATCATCATCGATAATTTCTATCAATTTTTTAATACGAATAAATTTCTTAGGGGCCGCCTGCTCGATAATACCAGCCGACTGTAATAAAAAAATAAAGGGGCCAGAACTGCCGTCCATGATAGGAATTTCTGAAGCACTCACATCGACAATAATATTGTCGACACCTAGCCCTGCCAAGGCGGACATTAAATGTTCCACAGTTGCAACGCGCGCACCATTTTTCTCTAGGGCAGAGCACATGCGCGTATCGCTTACTGCATCAGGCTTCGCTTGTATTTCAGGCGTACCAGGCAAATCAGTGCGTCGAAATACAATACCAGTGTCTATAGCTGCAGGGCGAAGTGTCAATGTAACCTTTTCACCATTATGCAAACCTACTCCACTAGCGCTTACCGGTTCTTTTAATGTCCGTTGCTTTAACAAAAAGCTTCCCTTTTAACAAAAATAATAAATCAACACCTATCTAATAGATATATTAGCATTTTTAATAAAATACTAACGATCTACTAGTCAGCTTGCTTGCGTAAAAATGCTGGAATATCATATTCCTCAACACCCGATTGCTTCATTGCCTCCACTTGTGCACGGCGGTTGTTTTGACTAAACACCGCAGGTGCGTCATCCTCAACCTCTTCTGTGTATATCGGCATATCAGTAGTACCATCTCGAACGGTTGTCATCATACGTAATTCAGGTTTTTGTTGACGCTTAGCTACACTACCGTTTAGTCCAGTTGCCACCATGGTCACACGTAAATTATCACCGATACTTTCATCGACAACATTACCGACAATAACCGTAGCATCTTCAGCAGTAAATTCTTTTATCGTATTCATCACATCGTAATACTCTTTCATTTTGAAGCTTGTATTAGCCGTAATGTTGACCAAAACACCGCGTGCATTGGCTAAGTCAACATCTTCTAACAGTGGACTGGCTACGGCTTGCTCTGCAGCAATATTTGCACGGTTAATACCGCTTGCTTCTGCTGACCCCATCATTGCCATGCCCATTTCTGACATCACAGTGCGCACATCTGCAAAATCAACATTAACGATACCTGGGCAATTAATAATTTCAGCAATACCTGAGACAGCATTATGTAGCACATCGTTCGCCGCACGGAACGCTTCCAAGAATGACACTTCCTCGCCTAATACTTCCATCAATTTTTCATTTGGAATAACAATGAGTGAATCAACATGTTGCGAGAGTTCATCTAAACCTTCTGCTGCAACCTTAGTACGCTTACCTTCAAAAGAAAATGGCTTAGTTACAACTGCGACGGTTAGAATGCCCATCTCTTTTGCCACCTCTGCAATAATTGGCGCTGCGCCCGTGCCTGTGCCGCCACCCATGCCAGCGGTAATAAATAACATATCAGCACCTTCAATGATTTCTGCGATACGATCACGGTCTTCTATAGCTGCCTCACGACCAACTTCCGGCTTAGCGCCCGCACCTAGGCCTTTGGTAATATCCAAGCCTAATTGCAACTTTGTCGTTGCGACACTTTTTTTAAGTGCCTGTGCATCCGTATTGGCACAAATAAAATCTACGCCGCTTACATTCTTACTGATCATATGATCAACTGCATTACCACCACAGCCACCTACACCGATCACCTTAATCACTGCTTCTTGTGAATCTTTTTCCATAATTTCAAACATTTTATATCTCCTTTTTGCCTAAATGTTTGAGCTTACTTAACATAAGCTCTACCCTAATTTCTACTACTTTAAAAATGACTTGCTAATCACTACTCATGAAAACTCTTAACTAAACTTTAAAAGTTTCCTTTAAACCAATGCTTCATTTTTTCAAATACTCTAATAGCTGAATGCATTTCCATTTCACCCGTTAATTGACGCTCTAACTGCTGTTTACCCATTAACACCAAACCGACGCTAGTGGCATATCTTGGATTACTACGAACTTCTGATAGGCCGCCAATATAGCGTGGCATGCCTAGGCGAACTGGCATATGAAAAATCTCTTCTCCTAACTCCATCATGCCGCGCATTAATGATGAGCCACCGGTAATGACGATGCCAGAAGCGATCATTTCTTCCATGCCGCTACGACGCAACTCTTGCAGCACCAACTCGTATAGTTCAACCACACGCGGCTCAATCACTTCTGCTAATGTTTGTATAGATAATTGGCGTGCTTCACGCCCGTCCACACCTTGCACTTCTACTGTTTCTCTGGGGTCTGCTAATTGACGAAGTGCACAGCCATATTTTATTTTTATATCTTCAGCTGACTGCGTCGGCGTACGGAAAGCAACAGCAATATCGTTTGTCATTTGATCGCCAGCAATCGCAATAACCGCAGTGTGGCTAATAGAGCCATTTTTAAAGACGGCGATATCTGTCGTACCACCACCAATATCAACTATACAAACACCAAGCTCTTTTTCATCTTCTGTTAAAACAGCAACACTAGATGCTAACGGCTGCAAAATGAGATCTTCAGCCTCTATACCACAACGTTTTATACACTTCACTATGTTTTGTGCTGCAGCTACTGCCCCCGTCACAATGTGTACCTTCACCTCCAGCTTCATGCCACTCATGCCATGCGGTTCGCGTACATCATCCTGGCCGTCGATAATAAATTCTTGCGTTAAGATATGTAGAATTTGCTGATCCGCGGGTAAGGCAATTGCACGTGCTGTTTCAACCACACGGTCGACATCCATTTGTGTAACTTCATCTTCTTTAATTTTCACCATGCCATGCGAATTAAGGCTTTTAATATGACTACCCGCAATACCTGTATAGACAGATTTAATCTTGCAATCCGCCATCAATTCCGCCTCTTCTAAAGAGCGCTGTATTGCCTGCATGGTTGAATCAATATTAATGACCACACCCTTTTTTAAACCTTTTGACGGATGCTGACCCAAACCAATAACTTTGACGGTTCCTTCAGGCAAGAGCTCAGCGACCAAAGTGACAATTTTTGATGTGCCGATATCTAAACCTACAATGAGATTCTTATCTTCACGTTCTTTACCCATTTCTTACTCCCCTATTCATACTCGACCTGACGCCTTACCTAATTCAACTGATAACGCGCTTGTTGATAATTTCTTCGGTTTTCTTACTGCAAATCCGTTGGGATAGCGTAAGTCTGCATATTTGATTTCAATATTGAGTGGCTTGATTGTTTTTTGATAGGCGGCGGAAAATTTACGCAATCTCTTTTCCACATCGACACGCCCAAGCGCAATAAGCAAATTCTTTTCACTTTGTATCTCCCAAGAACGGCGAGAGGACAAATTAATTTTTATGATTTTAATATCGGTTCCTTTTAAAATTTCATTAAAATTAACGTAGCTAAGACTCAACGCTTCCACTGCATCACTTGGCCCATAAAATACGGGCAAATTAGCATCCGTAGCGGCATGAAATAACACACCTTGCTTATTGACTAAAGCTATATTGCCCCAGCGTGCTAATGCCTTATGCTCCTCTATCTCAACACTTAAACTATCTGGCCAACGCCGCCGAACAGTCACGGTATTTGCCCACGGTAACTTTTCAAATGCATCCCGTGTTTTAATTAAATCTAAAGTAAAAAAGTTACCTTTTATGTACTCGTCAGCGATCAATTTCACCTGTTGCTGATTAACATGCGCCAAATCACCACTTACTTTTATTTCACGAATAGGAAAAATAGGTAATCGCACAATGACTAACACCAATGTGTAAAGTAGTGACATTCCAGCAATGACGTATAAGGTATTGGCAAGCAAATTTAATAAACGTACGTTATGCCACATTTTTTGCCCCCTCTACTTTTTCTTCTAAAGTCAACCTTAAAATAGCCATCGTTAACGCATCGAAGTTCATTCCTGCCGCCTTAGCAGCCATCGGTACCAAACTATGGCTAGTCATGCCAGGTACGGTGTTTAACTCAATGAAATAATGATGCCCTTTATCATCCATTAGGAAATCAACACGCCCCCAATCACAACAACCAACCACGTGAAATGCATGTAATGCCTCTTGTTGAATTTGTTTTTCTTTTTCCGCGCTAAGCCCGCATGGGTACAAGTAAGCAGTATCATTTTGAATATACTTAGCGTCGTAATCATAAAATTCATTTTTTACGACAATTTTCACTATGGGTAATGCTTGGCCAGCCAAAATACCAACCGTATACTCACCTGCATTGATAAAGCTTTCAGCCATCACGAGAGGGCCAGCCTCTGCTGCTAACTGATAGGCCATCTCAACTTCTCCAGTATTGTTTACCTTGCTAATACCAATGCTAGAACCTTCATTCGCTGGCTTAACAAATAATGGCAAGCCTAATGTCTTCTCTATTGCAGCAAAATCACTTTTTGCATTAATTAATGCAAAATTTGGCGTTGCAATGCCAGCATCACGCCACAGTGTTTTAGTCTGCAATTTATCCATCCCTATTGCCGACGCCTTAACACCGCTACCGGTGTATGGCACACCTACATCATCTAAAACTTGCTGTATACCACCGTCTTCTCCAAAGCGTCCATGCAACGCTATAAAGGCACGATCAAATTGTTTAATGTCATCCAATGACTGAGTAGCTGGGTCAAACGCGTGCGCATCCACACCTTCCCTAAGCAATGCATCCAACACGGCTGTACCGCTTTGCAATGAAATTACTCGCTCAGCTGATTCACCCCCTAATAACACGGCTACTTTCCCTAATTTCTCAATCATCTCTTTATGCATATTCACCTACTATTCGTACTTCTTGCTGCAGCGCTACGCCCTGTTTCTCCAATACAGTCTCTCTTACATGCCGTATTAACTTCTCTATATCGGCCGCCTTGCATTCACCAACATTTACAATAAAGTTTGCATGCTTAAGTGACACTTGCGCGCCGCCTATTTGAAAACCTTTTAATCCACTTTCTTCAATCAATCTTGCTGCAAAATCACCTTCCGGGTTTCTAAATGTAGATCCTGCACTAGGGAAATTAAGCGGCTGACTGGCTAAACGTGTTGCTAATAACTGTTTTATTTTTTTAGTGGACTCTGCTGGAACACCCGCGCCTAGTTTTAGCCATGCGCCTAGAAACCATTCACCACGCACCGGCATTTCTACATGGCGATACGTTGCAATAAACGTATTGGCATCACGTACATAGGTGTTACCGCTTCTGTCTAAGGTCAGCGCCTGATGCACAACATCCCATATCACGCTACCGTAGCACCCCGCATTCATTGATAATGCGCCCCCCATCGTGCCTGGAATACCCGCTAGGAACTCTGCACCTTGTTTGCTATTTGCAGCGCAAAACTTAGCGACTTTTCCGCAAGTCACACCAGCCTCGGCATAAACGTAATCACCATCAAGGCTTAGCGCTTTTAATGCTTGGTGCATGACAATAACGGTTCCTCTAATACCGCCATCTCGGATTAATAAATTGCTACCTAGCCCCATAAACATCACGGGCTCATCGGCATCAACCTCTTTTAAAAACAGCAACAAACCTTCCAAAGTATCGGGTATCAACACGCGGTCTGCTGGGCCACCCACACGCCAACTGGTATAGCGTTCCATCGGCTCATTGATTAGCAACTTAGCTTGTGTCGCTAATTGCGCCATCATTGAGTCAACTCTCTCGTGTTATAAGCAACACGGCCAATACTGCCAGCACCCATAACAATAACCACGTCATTTGCCTGCACTGCATTCAAAATTGCTGCTGGTAACTCATCTGTTGTTTCAACAAAGACTGGCTCCACTTTCCCCGCAACCCGTATTGCACGTATCAAAGAACGTGTATCTGCAGCGACAATCGGCTGCTCACCTGCTGAATACACTTCCGTTAACAACGCCGCATCGGTGCTCGATAAAACCTGCACAAAATCTTCAAAACAATCCCGCATCCGGCTATAACGGTGTGGCTGGAAAGCCATCACTAATCGACGATCAGGAAAAGCGGCTCGCGCTGCGGCAATGACCGCCTGCATTTCTACAGGATGATGCCCATAATCATCAATGAGCGTAAACGTGCCACCTTTAGGTGCCGGCACTTCTCCATAGCGCTCAAAACGACGACCAACGCCTTTGAACTCACCAAGCGCTTTCACAATCGCCTCATCTGCAACATTTAACTCACTAGCAATCGCAATAGCAGCTAGTGCATTCAGCACATAATGCTCTCCTGGTAAATTCAATGTGACATCGAAGCAAGTTTTAACCCCGTTTACGCGCTCAACTGTAAAGTGCATTTTCCCATTATCAGCTCGTATATTAGTTGCCCGCACCGCCGCACCTTCACTAAAACCATAAGTTGTGATGGGCTTAGTGACGCTCGGTAAAATCTCCCTTATATTGGCATCATCTATACAGACAACTGCCATACCCCAAAAGGGTAATTGCTGTAAAAATTCTACAAATGCATTTTTTAGCTTATCAAAACTATGCTCATAGGTTTCCATATGGTCTTGATTAATATTAGTGACTACCGCCAAAATAGGACTTAAATGCAAGAATGAAGCATCTGACTCATCTGCTTCTACAACGATATAATCTCCAGTGCCAAGTTTCGCATTGGCACTCGCTGCTTCTAACCGACCACCGATGACAAAAGTAGGATCCATCCCTGCCTCAGCTAAAATACTTGCGATCAGACTCGTCGTCGTCGTTTTGCCATGTGTGCCTGCCACTGCAATGCCTTGCCTAAAACGCATCAGCTCAGCCAACATGACGGCACGCGGAACCACTGGCACATGATTTTCTCTAGCGGCAACCACCTCAGGGTTTTCTTCACTCACTGCAGACGATACAACCACCACATCCGCTTTTCCTAAATGACTAGCGGCATGACCTTTAAAGAGTGTTGCACCAAAATTTTCCAAGCGCTTGGTTATAGCATTACTAGCTAAATCCGAACCACTTACACTAAAGCCTAAATTGATAAACACTTCGGCAATGCCGCTCATGCCTGAGCCACCTATCCCGACAAAATGTATGTTCTTAACTTTATGTTTCATGATTTTCTTCTTATTTGTTCGCGACATATATTAGCCACTGTTTCTGTGGCCTCTGGCTTCGATAATGCACGGGCATTATTCGCCATTTCCAAACAAATTTCACGTGTTAAGCTAGCCAGTAATTCACTCACTTTTTCTACATTAAAAGCTGTTTGCTGTATTAATTTTGCCGCGCCATGATCACTGAGGTATTGTGCATTTGTCGTTTGGTGGTCATCTACCGCGTGTGGAAATGGCACCAAAATACTCGCCACGCCAACACATGCCAGTTCTGCAACCGTTAATGCACCTGCTCGACAAACCACAACATCTGCCCAAGCATACATAGCCGCCATATCTTCTATATAGTCTTTAGCTTCTACTCGCACACCGCTAGCTTGATAATTATCTTGTAATGTTTTGATATGTTTTATGCCCGCTTGGTGCACAACCTCTGGCCGTGATGCCTTAGGTATTGTTGCCAACGCCTTTGGCAACACTTCATTCAACACCGCCGCGCCTAAGCTACCACCAACAACAAACAACTTAAGCCTGCCTTCTCTTGCTTGATAACGTAGCTCTGGCATGGGCAATTGCGTAATCTCTTTACGCACCGGATTGCCGACCAATTCTGATTTGCCGACAAAGGCAGACGGAAATGCCACTAACACTTTATTGGCAAACCTGCTTAACACTTTATTTGTTAAACCAGCCACAGAATTCTGTTCGTGAATAACCAGTGGCTTACCTAATAACCGCGCCATCAGCCCGCCAGGAAATGCTGCAAAACCACCCATACCCAACACGACATTTGGCTGATAACGCAAAATAGCGCTTAAACTTTGCTTAAAAGCGACTAACAATTTTACTGGCAGCAGCAACCAGCCTACAAGACCCTTGCCGCGCACACCGCGCATATTAATCATCGCTTTGCTATAAGCTTTACCTTCAATCAAACGATTTTCCATACCGCCTTCTGTCACTAGCCACACTATGTGCCAACCTAGGGTTTGCAAATAGTCAGCCACCGCCATTGCTGGATATACATGACCACCCGTACCACCTGCCATCACCATTAACGTGCCCTTATTTAACGTTCCTTTATGTTGATTAGACGTCATGCTGGCAGCCCTTTATGTATCCGTCTATTTTCATAGTCGATGCGGAGCACAATAGCGATTGCAATACAATTGGCCAAAATGCTACTGCCGCCAAAAGACATCAGCGGCAATGTTAAGCCTTTAGTAGGTAACACGCCCATATTGACGCCGATATTAATAATCGACTGCACACCCAGCCACACCGCTATTCCTTGTGCTAGCAATGCTGCAAAATAACGCTCATTCGCTACAGCTTCCTTACCAATTCTGAACGTACGGATCACTAACCATGAAAACAAACCTAATACTGTCATTACGCCAACAAAACCAAGCTCTTCCGCAATAACAGCGAGCAAGAAATCTGTATGTGCTTCAGGTAAATATAGTAGTTTCTCAACACTAGCGCCTAGGCCTACCCCCAACCATTCACCTCGCCCGAATGCAATCAGTGCATGTGAAAGTTGATAACCTTTACCAAAGGGGTCTGCCCATGGATCTAAGAACCCAATAACACGCTGCAAACGATAGGGTGAATTAATGATTAAGAAGTAGACAGCTACTGGCAATATCGCAATAAGTGCGATAAAGATTCTTATATTTATGCCGCCTAACCATAATATGGCGATAGAAATAGTAGTCACAACGACCAATGCACCAAAATCAGGCTCTCGTAACAGTAAAAAACCAACCAGAACCATCACAGCCACCATGGGTAGAAAACCCCGTACGATACTGTCCATTTGCGCCGATTTTCTTACTGCATAATCAGCCACATACATGGCTGCACACAGCTTCATCAACTCTGATGGCTGCAAATTAAACACAACCAATGACAACCAGCGCTGACTACCATTAATATTCCGTCCCACACCAGGAATGAGCACTAACATCAGCAAAAATATGACGCCTAAAAATAAATAGGGTGCTAATTTTTGCCACCAATCAACGGGCACTTGAAATGAGACATAGCCAACAATTAAGCCGATGACAATAAACATGCCTTGCCGGACTAAGTAATAAGTACTTTGATTGCCAATAACATCATTGGCTTCTGCAATCGCAATGGAAGACGAATACACCATCACTAAACTAATCGCGAGCAAAATCAACGTCACCCACAACAAAAGATGATCATAACTAGATGTCGTCATTTTTGTGCTATTTGCATAGACTGGCGCCGTTAACATGCAACCACCTCAAGCCGCTCAACTGAGCGAATAAACGCTTCTGCGCGATGTATGTAATTTTTAAACATATCAAAACTTGCACAAGCCGGTGATAGTAATACCGCATCATTAGGACAAGCCAATTTTTTAGCGATAACAACAGCCTCCGCCATATCCTGGCCGTGGTACATCGGAACGTCAGTTTCCAACAAGGAAGACTCTATTAATGACGCATCTTGCCCAATTAAAACAACTGCTCGGGTGTGATTTCTTACTGGCTCTTGCAGCGCCCTAAAGTCTTGCCCCTTACCATCGCCGCCCGCAATTAATACAACTTTAGTGGCAAGACCCACTAGTGCAGCACAAGTTGCGCCAACATTCGTTGCTTTTGAGTCATCGTAATAATCTACATCGTCTATACGAGCGACCCAACTCACACGGTGTGGCAAGCCCTTAAAGTGACGCAATGCTTTTAATATAGGCAAATAATCCAAATCGATAGCACGACATAAAGCGAGCGCAGCCAATGCATTGCTTGCATTATGCAGTCCCTTAATATGCATTTCTTTTATATTAATCAGCTGTTGCGCGCCTTCACACAGCCAAGCCTCTCCAGCAAGCATTTCAATTCCAAAGTTGCTTACATCTTTTTCTATACCAAATGTAGATAACCCTAAACCGGGCCTAGCCATAACCATGCTCCAAGCATCATCACGATTAAGCACTTGATTTTGCGCATGATAAAAAATATGTGCTTTCGCTTTTGCATAATCTGCTAAATCGTCATATCGATCCATGTGATCTTCAGTTAAGTTAAGCATCGTTGCAGCATCTATCACTAAACTAGTAGTTGTCTCAAGCTGAAAACTTGAAAGCTCTAATACATAAACATCAGCTGGCGGCATGCCTAGTGCATCTAATACGGGCAAGCCAATATTGCCTGCAACAATTGTGTTCAGGCCTGCTGCCTTACACATTTCACCCACTAATGTAGTGACTGTTGTTTTTCCATTGACGCCTGTAATGGCAATGACCTTTGCGCCAGCTGGGCGATGCTGTGCAAACAACTCAACATCACCAACAACTTTCACCCCTTTTGTTATTGCTTGCTGAATTGCTGGCTCACTTAGCGGCACGCCAGGGCTTGAGACAATTAAATCAGCAGAGGCAAGTAACGTGGCATCAAACTCACCTATGTAAACCTCAACCTCTGGCATTTCACTTTTAACAGTATCAGCGCTCGCGAGATTTTCACGTGTATCAGCCACGCTTAGCACCGCGCCTTGCAGGCGCAGCCAACGTAATGCTGAAAGGCCTGTTTCACCTAGCCCAAGCACAATGACACGTTTATTTTTAAGTACGGTTTTCATCTAATCGTTTTCATCTTAGTTTTAATGTAGCAAGCCCAACCAAAACCAACATCATCGTAATAATCCAAAAACGCACAACGACTTGTGTCTCTTTCCATCCTTTTTGCTCATAATGGTGATGCAGTGGCGCCATTAAGAATATGCGTTTACCTGTACCTGTTTTATGTTTTGAATATTTGTAATACATCACCTGTATTGCTACCGAGAAAGTTTCAACAACAAAAACACCACCCATAATAAATAAGACAAGTTCCTGCCTAACAATCACCGCCACAACGCCTAGTGCAGCGCCTAAAGCCAGTGCGCCTACATCACCCATAAACACTTCAGCGGGGTACGCGTTAAACCATAAGAAGCCCAATCCTGCGCCAGCCATCGCCGCACAAAAAACCATCAACTCTCCTGCGCCAGCGACATAAGGCACACCCAAATACTCAGAAAAATACAAATGGCCTGCAACATAGGCAAATATAGCCAACGCACTACCCACTAACACCGTTGGTAAAATAGCCAATCCATCAAGACCATCTGTCAAATTAACTGCGTTACTAGTACCAACAACGACTAAATAAGTCAGCACAATAAAACCTACTGCACCTAAAGGAAGTGACAAGTGTTTAAAGAACGGAACAATTAACGTTGTCTCGGCAGGCGATGCTGCCGTTGTATAAAGAAAGACTGCCACGGCCAGGCCTATTAAGCTCTGCCAAAAATATTTGGCTTTAGCCGACAACCCCTTTGGATTGCGATGAACGACTTTACGATAATCATCTACCCAACCAATGGCACCAAAACCTAAAGTTGTAACCAAAACGACCCATATAAAACGGTTACTTAAATCAGCCCATAACAAAGTTGATAAAGCAATAGCAACCAAAATCAGAGCGCCACCCATTGTCGGTGTGCCTGTTTTAATCAAATGCGTTTGTGGTCCGTCATCACGGACAGCCTGTCCCACTTTATAATGTGTTAATTTTCTAATCATCGTTGGCCCTACGACGAACGAGATAACGAGCGCTGTTAAGGTTGCCATGACTGCACGCATCGTAATGTAATTAAAAACATTAAAGCCGCTAATGTCCTGTGCTAAATACCGAGCTAGCTCCAATAACATTAATCCATCCCCTTTAAATTTGTATTTTTTATAATTTGATTAACAATGCGCTCCATTTTCATAAACCGTGACCCCTTAACCAACACCGTCACTTCGTCTTGCATATAAGCGCCTAACGCTTCAACTAGTGTTTCTATTGATTCAAAATGCTGGCCATTTTCACCGAAAGCTGAACTTGCCAATTGACTCAATTCACCCAGACTTAACACACGTGATACATTTTTTTGTTTAGCATAAACGCCAATATCCGCATGCATTTTCTCAGCACCCGACCCTAGTTCCGCCATATCCCCCATCACAAAAATACAATGTGCATTTTGCTTAACCAACACATCAATAGCAGCCTTCATCGAATCAGGGTTTGCATTATAAGTATCATCAATGACGACCGCTCCATGTATGCCTTCCAACCAATTTAATCGTCCATTAATGTTATTAAACTGACTTAAGCCAGATGCAATGTCTTCATTAGAGATGCCCAAAGCAACCACCACAGCACTTGCCGCCAACGCATTGCTTACATTGTGTTCACCCAGCAAATTTAAATGAAACTCGACATGCCCACTGGGCGTTTTAAGTGCAATGTCAGCACCTTTGCTATTTAACTTAAATTCAGCTGAAACATCTGCGCTAGGTTTAAAACCAAACGACAATATATTTTTATCTTTATTTAAACCTTTCCAATAATCAAAAAAATGATCATCTGCATTAATGACGGCTACACCACCATTGCTTAACCCTTCGAAGATTTCGCCTTTAGCGCGTGCAATGGCTTCGCGTGACCCTAGTTCCCCGATATGTGCAGTGCCTGCATTAACAACAACAGCAACCTTTGGCTGCGCAATATTGACTAAGTAACGAATCTCATTTTCATGATTCATGCCCATTTCAATGACGGCATAGGTATGCTTAGCCTGCATTTTTAACAAGGTAAGCGGCATGCCAATATCATTATTTAGGTTGCCCTGCGTTGATAAAACTTCAGCACCCGCTGACGTTAATATCGCCGCAATCATTTCTTTTACTGTCGTTTTGCCATTACTACCTGTTACAGCTACTAGTGGTATGCTAAATTTTTTGCGCCAATATTCAGCTAAGTCACCCAATGCTAAGCGCGTGTCATCCACCAGAATAGCGGGCTCAGCTAAAATGCTCGTCTCTGAAACCAATACTGCTGACGCACCTTGATCAATAGCCTTTGCTGCATACGTATTGCCATCGAACTTCTCACCCCTGATACCAACAAACAACTGGCCTTTAGCAATATCCCGACTATCTGTACCTACGCTTGTCACATTGACATCCAAGCCAGACATATTGGCATGTAAGGCATTCGCTATTTCAGACAACATCATCATGCGACGATTACCTCAAGATGCTTCAGCACTTTTTCCGCCTCTTCAACATCACTAAAATGCTGCTTTTCTTTCTTAATTTCCTGATAAAGCTCATGCCCCTTCCCTGCAATTAGCACGGTATCTTCTACCCCTGCATTGGCAATAGCGGCACCGATAGCTTTAGCACGATCTTCTTCGATGGCATATTCACCGCTCACCCCTTCAAGAATCTCTTGTATGATTTGCATAGGGTCTTCATTTCGAGGGTTGTCTGAAGTAACAACCAAAGCATCTGCAAGCTCGCTCACAACCTTACCCATCAATGCTCGCTTACCTTTATCGCGGTCGCCGCCACAACCGAACACACAAATAACTCTGCCTTTTGTTTGGTCTTTTAATGCTTTCAATACATTTTCCAATGCATTCGGTGTATGTGCGTAATCCACAACAACCAGTGGCATTACGCCACCACCCAGCTTCTGCATACGGCCAGCGACTGTCTGAATATTTGTGATTGCTTTTACTGCATCATCTAAAGTCACTTTTGAAACGAGTAGCGTCGATAACACAGCCAGCACGTTATAAACATTAAAGCGGCCTAACAAATTAGCGCCAACAGTTGCCTCGCCATCCGGCGTTGTTACTAAAAACTTAAAGCCATTGTTGGTGAATCTTATTTTTGAAGCCCTAACATCTCCGGCATCGATACCATAAGTCAGTGTACTAACGCCCTTACCATCTAACTCTTTTTTTAACTCAAGCCCAAAAGTATCATCCGCATTGAGTACAGCAACCTTTAATCCTTGTGTTGCAAATAATCTTTTTTTACTCTCTTTATATTTTTTAAAACTACCGTGATAATCTAAATGATCACGCGTTAAATTAGTCAAGATCGCAACATCAAAATGCACACCGTTAACGCGGCCTTGATCTAAACCGTGAGAAGACACTTCCATTGCGACAACTTCTGCTTTTTGATTGATATATTCTGCCAACAATCCTTGTAACAACACCGCATCAGGTGTCGTATTCATCGATGGCAAAACCTGCCCTGGCATACCGTAGCCCATCGTGCCTATCACAGCTGTTTTCCGATCAAGAAACCTTAGGCATTGACCCAGCCATTGCGTAACCGATGTTTTGCCATTAGTGCCGGTGACACCAATTGTCCATAACTTATAAGAGGGCCGTTTATAAAATTGATCAGCGATTCTACCTGCCTGCTGCTTTAGATTCTCAATGGCAAGATTTTCTATCTTCCAACTCTTTTTCCATGTGAAATTCTCAGCGTCCCAAATGATTGCAGCAGCACCTTTTTTTATCGCATCTCTTACATAATCTCTACCATCAGACTCACCACCAGGATAGGCCAGAAACAGCGCACCTTTCTCAATTTCACGACTATCAGAAACAATACTTCTAATTGATGCTCTGATGACATACTTCTTCATATCACTTCCTTAGCACCTTTTAGTGCAGTAGGTGCTATCACGATATTCTTGTTTGGCGCATCTTGAGAGATGCCAAGCAAGCGTAAAGAGTTTGCCATCACAGCACTAAATACTGGCGCCGCGACGACACCCCCATAATAATCACCAGCTGAAGGCTCGTCGATCATCACCGCCATAATCAATCTCGGGTTTGATGCAGGTGCCATGCCTACAAACGAACCGACATACTTCTCATCTTCATAACCTTTGGGGCCTAATTTATGTGCTGTCCCTGTTTTTCCCGCAACGCGGTAACCTGCCACTTGCGCTTTAACTGCCGTTCCACCTGGCTGCACAACTAACTCCATCATGTCTTTTACATCATTGGCCACTTGCTTTGAAAATACTTGCTTTCCAATTGGCGCCTCATTTCTCTTAAGCAAAGAAACCGGCATTAATTTTCCTTCATTTGCAAACACAGTATAAGCACGTGCAAGCTGAAGCAGCGTCACACTGATACCATGCCCATACGCCATTGTTGCCTGCTCAATTCGCCGCCACGTTTTATAGGGTCGCACCTTACCTGTTACCTCACCAGGAAAGCCAACATTCGTACGCCCGCCGAACCCTATTTGATTAAACGCATTCCATAAGTCCTCTTTTTCAAGACTTAAGGCCATCTTGGCAGCACCAACATTTGAAGACTTTTGCACGACTTGTGCCACACTCAGCACGCCATGTGAGTGCGTATCATTAATGGTTGCTGACCCTACCGTCATATACCCAGGTGCTGTTTCTATTTTTGTGTAAGGCTTATACGGGCCATACTCCATCGCCGCGGCCACTGATATTGCTTTCATGGTTGAGCCAGGCTCAAATATATCGGTCACTGCCCGATTACGGATTTTACCCTTAATGCTGGTCGGCTTATTGGGGTTATAAGTTGGAAGATTAACCATGGCCAACACCTCACCGGTCTTCGCATCCAACACGACCGCAGACCCTGCTTTAGCTTTATGCACACTTACTGCCTTGGCTAATTCTCTAAAAGCTAGATATTGAATTCGGCGATCAATGCTCAATATCAAATCTTTTCCATCAAGCGGCTCTTTTACCGCCTCCGTATCCTCGACAATCCGCCCCCGCCTATCTTTAATCACATAACGCCGCCCCTCAACGCCCGATAATGCTTCGTTTTGAACCAACTCAAAACCTTCCTGACCATTGTCGTCCACACCAGTAAAACCAACCAAATGTGAAGTCACATCACCTGCTGGGTAATATCGCTTATATTCTCGCTGTAAAAAAATACCTGGAATCTTTAAATCCATCACCTTAGCGGCGATTTTTGGCGTAATGCGCCGCTTTATATAGGCAAACTGGCGCTTTTTATTGGCTATTTTCTTATCAAGTCTCTTAGCCCCAATTTTTAGCAACGCTGTTAATTTTTTCTTTTGTTTTGCATTGACAACAACATCTGCAGGAACCGCCCACACTGTTTCCACTGGGATGCTGATCGCCAACAACTCCCCATTTCTATCTATAATTTTTCCTCTGTGTGCCTGCAGTTTCAGCGTGCGGCTATAGCGTGCACTTCCTTTTTCTTGCAAAAAGTCTTTATGCACACTCTGTAAATAAACACCGCGGAATAGCAACACACCAAAACCCATGAGCATAGCAATAAGCAGCACACGTCTACGCCATGCTGGCAACCTTACTATATGATTATTTGGGTGACTATATGCCATATTTAGTTAACTGCTTTATCCAATAAAATAACTTCTATACGCTTTACATCTGGCACCTGCATCTTTAATTTTTTACTTGCCATCCATTCCACGCGCGAATGCATTGCCCATGTACTTTGTTCTAACTGGAGCTTTCCATATTGCACATCATATTTTTTGGCTTCTTCATGCAAACCTTCCAACACGTAATGTAATTTACGTGCTTTATGTTGAGATGTGACAACACCAATACTCATTGCAATAATGAAAAAAAATAAAATAAAATTTAAATGTGTCATGTTGCCGCTGTTCTCGTCGCAACCCGCATGACCGCGCTTCGCGAACGCGGGTTCCGTCTCACCTCTTCTTCGCTAGGCTTGGTCGCTTTACCCACTGACAAAAATCTAGGTTGTGGCAAATCTTTAGCCTTAATTGGAAAGTTACTAGGCAAATCATCACGATTCATCTCGCTTTTAATAAACCGTTTAACAATGCGATCTTCCAGCGAATGAAAACTAATCACGACCAACCTTCCGCCGGGTGCCAAGAAATCTAAACACTGTGGCAATACTAGCGATAACTCCTCAAGCTCCTGATTGACGAAAATCCGTAAAGCTTGAAAGGTGCGCGTTGCAGGGTTCTGCCCCGGTTCGACCTTGTGGATTGCACTTGCCACGATCTTGGCAAGCTCCCCTGTAGTGGCGATGGCGCGCCCGTCTGTGCGCTCCTTAATAATCGCCCTTGCAACCTGCTTAGCAAACCGTTCTTCACCATAATTTTTTATAACCTCTATTAATTTTTTTTCTGAAATTGCAGCCAACAACTCTGCAGCCGTCTTTCCTTGCGTTTGGTCCATACGCATATCTAGCGGGCCATCGAACCTAAAACTAAACCCGCGCGCCCCCTCATCTACCTGTGGTGATGAAATGCCCAAATCCAGCAAAATCCCATCAACACTCGATATATTGTTAAGTACCTTCAATTGATTTATTTCTGAAAAATGTAAATGCTCGACATGAAATCGGTCATCTGTAATGGCTTTAGCAGTTTCCATTGCCGCCAAGTCGCGATCTATTGCAAATAAATGGCCCTTGCTGCCTAAACGCTCTAATATTTTTTTGCTATGGCCGCCGCGCCCAAACGTGCAGTCAATATAGCTGCCATCCGCCTGTATATTAAGTGCATCTACCGCTTCTTCTAACAATACCGCTGTATGAACCATCTCCCCGGCAGTTGGCGGCAGCGTCGCCGAGGCATCAGTGGGCGCAGAAGTTGCGCCCATTATCATAGCGAAAGACCCTCTAGCTCCGGCGGCATCTCAAAAACATCACCTTCAATTACTTTATTTTGCTTATGCCAAGCCTCTGCACTCCATAGCTCAAAATGCGTACCCTGACCAACAAACATCACCTCTTTTTTTAACCCTGCAAATTCACGTAGCACATTTGAAACCAGCAAGCGACCCGAACCATCCAAGGTCACATCTTCCGCGTGACCGACCAAACGCCGCTGAAGCGCTGCTGAACGCTGATCGAAGCTAGATAAACTCATTATTTTTGACTGAATAGGCTCCCATGCTGACTGTGGGTACAACAACAAACAAGTGTGCAAATGCGCAGTTAGCACCAAGCTATCTGGCGACTGTAAAATCAAGGCGTCACGGTGCTTAGTTGGCACCGCCAACCTACCCTTAGCATCCATATTTAAACTTGTTGCGCCGCGAAACATTTTTATCGCTTCCACCCTTGTATACTTAAACTTTAAATAACTATAAAAAGTGAGGGATAACTAACCCCCTTAGTAATTAGTTAGCTATTCCCCACAAAAAACCACTTTTTGCCACTTATCTGCACTATAGATAAAAAAAAAGCGCTTTGCAAGCATTTTTTGTAGTTTTTTCTTTATAAGACAAGGACTTAGCGTGTTTTTTGTATAAAAACAAATCCTTTAATATTCAATGGTTTATGAATGTCAATGAATGTGAAATATTACAAGAGTCGGTTATGTGTTTGAATTTCATGAAATGGCAGGTAACGGGTATTGCCAGGCCCAAAATGTGACCCATGGGACCGTAAGACTCAATCCGTTTCACTATGCTGCTTGAACTGTTAAAATACGCTCGGCACCCGCAAGGGGCGTCCCCAATCTCGCTAAATGCTAACGCATTAAGTCGATTGTGAAGTTAGCCGATAAGCCGGGTTCTGTCGTGTATTGCTACACGTAACAGTCATTCATCTAGGCGTACAATTACTCATACGCTCAAGCAACCTACCCACTGGCAGCGCGAGTCACGCCTATTGCCAGCCTATTTGGTCTTGCTGCAGATGGAGGTTGCCGCGTTTCACCGTAACTAAATACGCTCGTCTCTGTGGCCCTATTCCTCGCCTCACGGCGTACGGCCGTTAGCCGTCATCTTGCTCTATGCAGCCCGGACTTTCCTCCCCCACCTCAAGGAGACCGCAAGGGTCTTCCCCAATTTATTACGGCAATAAATTACCAAATAAAATGTGACGGTGACTGTCTAGCTAGCTTCAGCACAATTTTATCATAGATCAAATGGTTTTAATTCATACTGGAAGGCTGATACAATCAACTCGATGCCCAATATTATTATCCATGATAAATAGCTAAATGGAAGAAAAATGAATCAGATAAGAAAATTAATTATCGCCTTAACCTTTACCATATGCCCATTTATTTCTGTAGCTGAAAATAAGAACCCAAACCAAATAGAAACGTTCAACAAAGCCACACATCAACTTAGCTCCGCTCGTTTTTTATCCACAAAACAATTAAACTTACTAGCGCATACTTGGGGTGGTGGAAAAATCAAATCATTTGAATCAAAAAAATATAAACGGAGCGTAAAAGTTTTATTGCGCTCACAGACTTCTGGCGTTCCTTCTACTGAGGCTCTATTCTTCACAAATAGTCGAGAATTAACACCAGGATGGCAACTTGCGCTGCACTATCCATTAGTGCTTATGGAGACGCTAAGGGTAGAAGAAAAAGGTAACGGATTGTCACTCTATGCTTTTCGTCATATCGACAAACTAAAAATTGAGCGTTTTTTTATCCCATACGAAACACTAGTCGGCCCTGTTATTGCTGATTTACAAGCCTACCCATACCCACTTGAACAGGATGCTAAAAGATAAAGTTATGAAAAATATTATTTAGATGCGCCAACTTAAACACATGGCACTTTAAAATATGAAAGTCCTGTTGCCATCGTCGCAAGGTGTAGAACTTACCTTGCCAAGCGCCAACCAACACTTTTCCCCGCCCTTAACGGCACCAGCACATCACCAGCACAAGCATAATTTTCTGGTACTTGCCAGCTTTCTTTCACCAAGGTGATTTTCTCTTCATTTCTCTGCAAGCCATAAAAATCAGCACCATAAAAACTAGCAAAGCCTTCTAACTGTACTAATGCGTTAGCCGCATCAAACACTTCAGCATATAGCTCAATGGCGGCATGTGCGGTATACATGCCTGCACAGCCACACGCCGTTTCTTTAGCAGATTTAGCATGTGGCGCACTATCGGTGCCTAAAAAGAATTTAGCATTACCAGAGGTTGCTGCTTTTATTAAAGCTAGGCGATGTTCTTCTCGTTTTAATACCGGTAAGCAGTAATGATGCGGCCGTATACCACCCACCAACATGTCGTTACGATTCATCAGCAAATGATGTGCAGTAACCGTTGCCGCCACATTGTCAGCTGCATCTGCTACAAACTGCGCGGCATCTTTAGTTGTAATATGCTCAAACACTACTTTTAAGTTGGGAAACTTTTCTAGCAATGGGCGCATCGTGCGGTCGATATATACTTTTTCTCGGTCAAAAATATCAACATCCACATCGGTCACCTCGGCATGTACCAATAAAGGCATACTGTGCTTTTCCATAGCCTCTAACGCTGAATAACATTGTTTAATATCACTCACGCCAGCATCTGAATTGGTCGTTGCCCCTGCTGGGTAGAGTTTTATACCGTGCACAATGCCACTTGCTTTGGCAGTTGCAATCTCTTCTGCGCTGGTATTGTCTGTTAAATACAAGGTCATCAGCGGGTCAAAGTTTGCGCCAGTAGGTAGCGCTTGCTTAATACGATCGCGATAAGCACGTGCCAATGCCGTTGTCGTCACTGGCGGCCGCAAATTAGGCATAACAATCGCACGCGCAAAGCGGGCAACCGTATCTGGCAGCACTGCGGCCAATGTAGCACCATCGCGTAAATGCAAATGCCAATCATCAGGACGCGTAATTGTAATGGATGTGTTTGTTTTACTGGTCATTTTTAATTTTACAGTCCATCTTTTAATTTTAACGCAAAGTCATACAGCTGGTTTTTTTTCGCACCCGTAATTTCCACCGCCAACTTTACCGCTTGCTTTAGTGGCAGCTCAGACAACAATAATCGTAAAATACGTTCGACCTCTTCCGCTAGGCCTTCTTGTTTTTTTTGTACTGCGGCTTCTACCAACAACACAAACTCACCACGTTGCTGATTAGCATCGCCTAGCAACCACGCTTTGGCATCTTTTAACGCACATCGATGAAAGGTTTCAAATGTTTTAGTCAGCTCACGCGCGATAGTAATGCGACGCTCACCCCCTAAAATAGCAGCCATATCTTCAATCGACTCAACAATACGATGCGGCGCTTCGTAAAAAACAAGCGTGCTTGTATAAATTTTTAACGTTGCTAACATTTTGCGCCGCTGCGAGCCGCTTGCTGGTAAAAAACCAATAAAACTAAAGCTTGTCGACACAATACCTGAAGCAGAAAGTGCGGCAACAACAGCGCTCGCGCCGGGCACTGGCACAACTTTAACCCCCGCATCACGTAAAACATCGACAACCACTGCGCCAGGGTCGCTAATACCAGGCGTGCCTGCATCTGTAACCAAGGCAATGTTCTCACCCGCCTGCAAACGCCCTAATAATAGCTGCGCTGATTTTTGCTCGTTATGCGCATGTACGGCGATTAGTTTTTTGGTGATACCAAAATGCTTTAGCAGCCCAGAAGTGTGACGCGTATCTTCTGCCGCAATCACATCGACACTTTTCAAAACCTCTAGCCCGCGCAAAGTCATATCACCAAGATTACCAATTGGTGTGGCGACCACATATAATATTGATTCTGACATTATTTAAATTTTAACGCGAAGCATTGATTAAGCCTATCTAAAACACAAAATGAAAATCAATAAAAACAATGCTGGATTAGAAGCAGAAAAATTAGCTGGAACTTTTTTAATAAATAATGGACTTAAACTACTGAATCAAAATTATCACTGCCGTTTCGGGGAAATTGATTTGATTATGCAAGATGCCGACACCATTGTATTTGTAGAGGTTAGGCTACGTACTAATCATCAGTTTGGTGGTGCTGGCATGAGTATTACGCCACAAAAGCAAGCAAAGCTTATTAAGACTGCACAGTATTATTTGCAGTCTCATCGTGATAGCGCTTGCCGGTTTGATGCTATTTTGATGAATAAGGTTGATATAAAGCACATTGAATGGATACGTAATGCATTTGATGCGTAAAAGGCGTATCATGCGCAACCATCAACCTACTTAATTAATTTTTTTTAGTTTTAGGAGACCCCGATGCAAGTAACCTCAGCACTTATCTTAAGAACAATCTGCGCGATTATTTTTGTAACGCAACTAACGGCATGCTTACCTGTTGTTGTTGGTGGTGCAGCGGCTGGTGGCGCTGTAGCGGCGGACAGACGCACCTCTGGCATTTTTCTTGAAGATGAAAATATTGAACTTAAAGCTGTGAAACAAATGGAAACGAATTTAGGCCAAGATGCCCATGTGAATGTCACCAGCTATAACCGCAATGTATTACTCACTGGCGAAGTACCTAGTGAGCAAGCAAAAGTTGAAGCTGAAAACTTTGTTAAAGCAATTAACAATGTGCGCAATATAACCAATGAAATTGTTGTAGGGCCAAAGAGTTCAATTGGCTCACGTAGCAATGACACCTACATTACCTCTAAAATTAAAACTAAATTTCTAACGGAAAATCAATTCCCAGCCAATTACGTTAAAATCGTCACCGAAAATAACGTCGTCTATTTACTGGGTATTGTAAACACCGCCGAAGCTAATGCGGCAGTAGAAATCGCTCGCAACACAGATGGCGTAACAAAGGTTGTTAAGTTTTTTGAATACTTAAACTAATGCACTTGACTTAAATTTCATTAATTAAACTTGAGAGAAAATGACTACTAACACTGAAGAAATTTTTATTCAAAGCCTAACGAAAGAGGGCAAACGTTTTCGTCCTAGCGACTGGGTAGATCGTATTTGTAGTAGCTATGCCACATTTGGCGACGATAGAAAACTGCGTTATTCACCCTACCTAAAACCTGAAATGATTGATGGTATTCGCTGCTTAGCAGTCAAAATGCAACTAAAAACTTCAAACCCTGAAGGGTTTGAAGAGTTGATGCAATTTGCTAACGAAAACCAATTAAGCATTTTAGATGCTGAAAACAATGCCATAGAAGCACCTTTGTAAAATACTACTTTGCCATAATAGATTCTATATATTGCTTAGTAATAAGTCCGCGTTTGGTTTTAACTAGTGTCCCACTAGGGTTGTAAATGTAGGTTGTTGGTAGTGCTTCTGCGCTACCAATTTGTTTTGCGACTTTATCGTCACCTAAGATAATAGGATACGACATCAACATATCATCTACAAACGCTTCCACTTCACCAACATTCTCGTAATCAAAAACCACACCTAATACCATTACGTCTATATTTTTGCGGCTATCATACAACGCCACCAAATCAGGCACTTCCTCTAAACAGGGCGGACACCAAGTTGCCCAATAATTAACGACAACCCACTTACCTTTATATTGCGACAGATGGTGCACTTTGCCACTCATGTCTTTTAGCACAAAGTTTTCTGCCGCTTGCGCAACACCTGTTATACATAACACGAAAACTATTACTAAACTTAAGCACACATTATTTTTTAGCTGCATAAATTTCTACACTTTTTCTTAAAACCCCAATAAAAACAATAGAATTAGGATGACAAAACTAATAATTGGATTTAGAATCTTAGGGTAGTTATATGGAATTTTTATGTCAATAAACCTCAAGCTTCCCGCATTTGATGATAACCCGATTTTGCTAGCTGAAACACGCCCCAGTAAAGTTAATGTCATTATTAACAATTTACCTTTTAGTGACCCCATTATGGCGGCTACTGATTTAGCAGAAGAATTGCAAATCCTCAACAGCCAAAAAATAGCGTACACCAACAGAGTCAATGCACTGGAGTTATATCGCCCAGCTGCAATAAAAATTCATCAGTCATTAATACCCAACTTTAGCAGCGCGAGTCTTCCAACATCAAAAAATGCACTCACCTTTGCAAGAGCTGCCGAATTATTGTGGCAAGAAATCGCCTACGGTTACAAACTTGCTTTAGTTGATTTGCAAAATAAAATTGTTAACGTCAGTTTAGACAAATCAACTGCGCTGACAGTTCAACGTGCCATCCATGCGCTTAAAGAAATTATTTTTATTAATTACCTTATATACCGCACACCATCATCACTATTGTGGACAGAGTTACACCAATTATATTATTCAGCATTACAACGTAACGCACATGAACTATCTGTATCAGAAAGCCTGCCGAATACTAATGAAAGCACAGTGAATACGATATATACGCAAGCACTATTATTAGCACTAGCTAACCCGCAACGATTATCTAACCAGAATATTGTAAAAACGGATGCCTACTTAACAAATATCTCATCTTCCGCCGAACTCAGAAGCTTAGGCCTTATCGATGACTTTAGCGGTGTTTTTTTAGTGCAATTAAATGGCAGCAAGCCGCCAACAAGTTATGCAAAAACGCGAAGCGCACCTAATAATGAAACTGACATTCTCTTAGTAACGATTAAATTGGCAAAACGGATTCACACACACCTTAAGCTACTACAAGACAATATTGTCCCCAATGATGGCACGCTACCAAATAATGCTATTAGCACCGATTATAAAGACCTACTAGTCCATCTCATTAATCATTTTGGGAAATCGCCATTAAGACAGTTTTCTAGGAGCAAAAAAAACGACGGCTTAGAATTAGGCATTGGAATAAATGATGCGCACTATTTTGTTCCCAAGTCTGGCAATAACTTCAAACAACTAGTCGTTCAAAATGCGCCTATCAAGCCGTCTCGTTGGCAAGTACTCAACATCAGCGCAAAAGGCACTGCATTACGTAAATTTAACTCATCCCAAGTAACGATGCATGTAGGAGATGTCGCCACCATAAGAAACAATGAAACGCTCATATGGGAAGTCGCTATTGTACGATGGGCCAATGTAAACGAATTGAATCAACTCGATGCGGGATTTGAATTAATATCCCCTAGTGCTAAAGCCATTCTGGTGACATCTGATCAAAACACAGCTAAATTCAAAGCATTACTATTGCCGCAATTAGATGTGCTAAAACAACGGGCTAGCATTATCGTTCCACGCCATGAATTTAGCTTAGGACAAGTATTAACGATAATAGAGCATGATGTCGAAACCAACATATTGACAAAAAAACTGATTGAGCGAACAGCAACTATTGAACGTTATCAATACAGCTTGTTATAATACAGTTGATATTGCTTTACTGAATTGGTAGTATGTTCTCTTCCTGAAGAAATAACACACTATTGGCGTAACAAACCAATCTAAACAAATACATTCCATTATTATCAAAAAGATTGTTTCTAATTAACCTAACCTTATGAGGTCGTCATGAGCGAAAATATTATCCATCTAAGTGATGCTACATTTGAAGAACAAGTACTACAAGCACAACTACCTGTACTAGTTGATTATTGGGCAGAGTGGTGTGGGCCGTGCAAAATGATCGGGCCAATACTAGAAGAAATCTCAGCCGAATATGCAGACCGTTTGACGATTGCCAAATTAAATATAGATGACAACCAGCAAACACCACCTAAATATGGTATTCGTGGCATTCCAACCCTCATGTTATTTAAAAACGGCAACGTTGAAGCAACGAAAGTCGGCGCACTATCTAAATCACAACTAATGGCATTTATTGATAGCAATATTTAATCTAAATCAGGTGCAAGCATAAGCAGGTACCTGATTAATCCTAACGATAAACCCTCTCTAATCTGTACTACCCATCTAGCGAGCATACGCATGCACTTATCTGACCTTAAACATTTACCCGTCACTGAATTAGTAGAAATGGCAATACCCGATAAAATCGATAATGCCAGCCGAATGCGGAAGCAAGATTTGATTTTTGCCATTCTTAAAAACAAAGCTAAAAATGGTGACAGTATTTTTGGTGACGGCACTTTAGAGGTGCTGCAAGATGGGTTTGGATTTTTACGCTCACCAGACACCTCATATCTAGCGGGGCCTGATGATATATACGTTTCACCTTCACAGATTCGTCGATTCAACTTGCATACTGGCGACAGTATTACTGGTGAAATTCGCACCCCTAAAGATGGCGAACGTTACTTTGCACTTGTAAAAGTAGAAAAAGTTAATGGCGAAACACCTGAAAATACTAAGCATAAAATTCTATTTGAAAACTTAACGCCACTTTTCCCGACAGAACCACTAACGTTAGAACGTGATATCGGCAGCGAAGAAAACACGACAAGCCGTGTTATCGATATCATTGCACCCATAGGCAAAGGCCAACGTGGATTATTAGTTGCTAGCCCTAAAAGCGGTAAAACAGTGATGATGCAACATATTGCACATGCCATCACCGCCAACCACCCAGATGTACACATGATTGTTTTACTCATAGATGAACGCCCTGAAGAAGTAACAGAAATGACACGTTCAGTTAGAGGTGAAGTCGTCGCTTCTACGTTTGACGAACCTGCCACACGACATGTACAGGTGGCGGAGATGGTTTTAGAAAAAGCGAAACGCCTCGTTGAACACAAAAAAGATGTTGTTATTTTATTAGACTCCATCACCCGTCTAGCGCGCGCTTACAATACGGTTATCCCGTCGTCAGGCAAAGTACTAACAGGCGGTGTCGATGCAAATGCACTACAAAAGCCTAAACGCTTCTTTGGTGCTGCACGTAATATTGAAGAAGGCGGCTCGCTCACGATTATTGCAACCGCACTTGTGGACACTGGCTCACGCATGGATGATGTGATTTACGAAGAGTTTAAAGGTACGGGCAATATGGAAATCCATCTTGACCGCCGCATGGCTGAAAAGCGCCAGTACCCTGCCATTAACGTCAATAAATCTGGCACGCGCCGCGAAGAATTGCTCATTGAAAAAGATGTACTACAAAAAATATGGGTATTGCGCAAATTACTCTATCCAATGGATGATCTTGAAGCAATGGAGTTCTTGCTCGACAAACTCAAAGCAACCAAAAACAATGCTGATTTCTTTGACAGCATGCGACGTAGCTAATTAAAGACATTAACTGATAGCAATTTAATTGTTTTTCTTGCTTAGCATCGCAAAAGCAAATAGAATAGCGCCCTGAATAAATTATTACTTTTGTTGCTGCTTCAGCAACAAATATGCAAATAGACTGAGGTTATTATTATGAAAGATGGCATTCACCCTGATTACCGTGAAGTAGTGTTTCAAGACATTGGTGCGGATTTTAGTTTTCTTACCCGCTCAACCATTAACACAAAAGATACAATCAAGTGGACAGATGGTAAAGAATACCCACTTGTTAAAATCGAGGTGTCGTCAAAATCACACCCTTTTTACACAGGCAAACAAGTTATTTTAGATACTGCTGGCCGAGTTGATAAATTCCGTAAGAAATATGGTATGTAGGTTTTATGCATACGAAAAAAGGCAGCTAAGCTGCCTTTTTTTATTTGTACCGATTAGCACTTTGCATCACCTCATCACACACAATGCTAAAATTAGCTTATATCACTTAAATTAACAAAATATGCGCTTCGAACTAGACCATGACTGGCAAGGCAATTTATCCACTCCGCAAGCGCGGGTTGGTGAACGTGCTAAAACTCATTTACTGATTCTACTTTGTGCTGTCTGGCTTTTAATGGGGTTAATTGGTCATCACCCATGGAAACCATTTGAATCTCACACCATGAGCATTGTTAAAACAATACTCGATACCAGCAATTTTCTAGCACCAACTGCAGCGAGCAGCCAAATAATTAACCCGCCCTTATATTATTTAAGTGCCGCACTTACAACAAAAATATTTGGCGGAATATTACCCATGCATGATGCAGCGCGCATTGTCACTGGATTTTGGATGTTAATTACCTTACTCATGATTGGCATGACAGGACGAGAGTTATGGGGTAAAGGCTTTGGTCGCCAGACTACATTTGTATTTATCGGATCACTCGGCCTAGTCGTTAGCGCACATACACTAACACCCGCTATATCGGCTTTAGCAGGGCTTGCGGCTAGCTTTTATGCACTTTCTTTATCCAAAAGACGTCCCTATAGAGCTGGCGTTTTATTAGGCACGGGTGTAGGTGTCAGCTTTCTCTCAACGGGCCTTCTACCACTTAGTATTATTATCCTACCATGCATCGTTTTACCTATTCTTTTTAAACATTGGCGTAGCAAATCTTTTATTACTACCATTATAATTTCGCTATTAGCTTCAAGCCCATTTTTAATCATTTGGCCTTTATTATTGTTTTCATCTCAAACCGATGTGTTTACACACTGGTGGGGACAGTCTTTAAATCAATTCAACAATATACATTACACCTATTTTCTAACCACCCTATTATGGTACACGTGGCCAGCATTACCATTAGCAATTTGGGGGCTTTGGCGCTATCGCAGCCAATTATTTAGCAACCCTAAATTTCAACTTTGCATTACTTTTTTCCTGCTTGCTTTTGCTTTAATCGGGCTTGGCGGAGAACGTAAAGAAATATTTGCACTGCCCTTATTAATCCCGTTAACCGCATTAGCAGGCGGCAGTATCGAAACGCTAAAACGTGGGGCAGCCAATGCATTAAATTGGTTTGGGCTCATTTTATTTGGCTTGATGTCCAGTCTAATTTGGCTAGGCTGGATTGCTATGTTCACAAACAGTCCTGCCAAAATCAAAGAACGTCTCACATTTCTGTCAGGTCTCACAACACTCAACTTCAGCATGATCGCCACACTCATTGCATTGTTAATTAGCTTGGTTTGGCTGTTTGCTACATTCCGCTCAAGACATACCAACCGGTCTAGCGCAACTAACTGGGCCATTGGTATGACCTGTGTTTGGACACTATTAATGACTATTTGGTTACCAATGATTGATTCAGCAAGAAGCTATGGCGATGTGTTTACAAGTTTAAATAAGCAATTGCCAAGTCAATACACCTGCATTAACAGTAGTAACCTTGGCAATGCTCAACAAGACTTATTACATTACTATACGGGAATACAGACGCGACCATTACAACCTAACCAACAGATTGGTTGCGATTTGTATTTAATAGAAGACTCACGTAACAAGCATAAAATTGAGCCAGGCTCAGATTGGCAGAAAATATGGCATGGAAAACGGTTAAGTGACCGTAAAGAAAGCTTTAGGTTATTTCAATACAAAGCCCAATAAAAAACTAGGTAACGCTAAACACCCACTAACATTTTTATGCCCGCTATTAATAGCACCAACGCTAATAATTGACGTATAGCAGGGTTAGCTAGACGCCGACTGCCATACTCGGCACCAATCAAACCACCTAGCACAGCTGACGCAGCCCAAGCGGCTAGCCCTTGGGGCAAAACAACACTAGAGTTTGCCAGCACACCGACTAAGCCTGACACCGAATTCACAAAAATAAATGCTGCGGCAATACCAGAAATCATTTTAGTTTCAGCCCAATTCATAAACAATAAAATTGGACTTAAAAATATCCCGCCACCAACGCCAGTTAAACCTGATAACAACCCTAATACGGCACCTAAACCAAACATGGCAGGTCTTGCTGGCGATGCTTCTACTACTAGTGGAATGTGCTTTGCTTTTGAAAAAACCTGCCATGCCGCAATCATTAAAACCATACCAATTAACGGCTTATACCAATGTGCCGGCAATGAAATACTACCGCCGACAAATGCAAAAGGTATTGACCCCAAGATAATAGGTAACAATAATTGCCAAGAAAATGCTTTCACACGGTAAAACTTATAAAATGCGATAGCGCTAACTAAAATATTAAGCATCAACGCAGCGGGACGCATACTTTCTGGGGCAATGCTCATGAGCGCCATCACAGCCAAATAACCTGATGCGCCGCCATGACCTACGGATGAATATAACATTGCCGCAAAAAAAATCAGCGGCACTATTAAACTGAAGACTGTTAAACTAAAAAAAGATAAATCCATTAACAATAATAGTTAGACTATATGTTCTTTAACAGCCTCTAGCACACGCGGGTGAAGACCTGACCCTTGATTATCCTTTACATGCGCAAGCATAGACTTAATCATCACCGAGTTCCAATATTGCTTCAAATGGACTGCGATGCCTTTTTTTGCTGCCTCATTATCCGGATAAGCCTCAAAAAAGTCTCCAATTTGATTGGCCATTTTAATTAATTTTTCTATTTCCATGATCTTAGCTTTTATCTTTATATCTCATTAATGCTTCACTCTAGCGCCATGGCTATAAACCACATACTGCTTGTCACGCACAAAACCTAATAAAGTTATATTGTATTCTTGTGCAATACGTACAGCCAAGCCAGTTGGTGCAGAGATGGCGGCCAATAAATCAAAGCCAGCCATGACAACCTTTTGTACCATTTCATAACTTGCACGACTGGTCGTCATAATAAAGCCGCCCTTTTTATCTAATTTTGCTAAAGCACCTATTAGTTTATCTAACGCATTATGTCGCCCGACATCCTCACGAATCAGTTCTATATTGCCTTCTTCATTAGCCCATGCACAGGCATGGGTTGCCCCTGTTGCTAATTGTAGCACTTGTAAATCTTTAATTTTTTCATGTGCTTTTAAAATACTGTTGGCGCTAATTTCCCGCATTTCACCCTGTTGGCTAGATGACTCTTCAGGCAGCCGAAACACTTGATCTAAACTCTCGGTGCCACATAGACCACAACCGGTGCGCCCAGCCATGCTACGTCTACGCCCTTTTAAAGAAACAAAGCATTCCGCCGCCACATCTAAATGTAGCTCCACGCCATTTGCGTGTACTTGCACCTCGGTATCGTACAACTCATTTTTATGCTTTAAAATGCCTTCGGATAAAGAAAAGCCTAAAGCAAAATCTTCTAAATCTTCGGGTGTTGCTAACATCACTGCATGAGACACACCGTTATAAACAAGTGCGATTGGGACTTCTTCTGCTAGTTGGTCTTTAACGATGCGTGACTGGCCATCGCGCCATTGATTAACCGCTAACGTAGTAACCGCTGCGTCTGCCACAATTAAAGATTTTTGGCGCATGATAACTAACTAAAACCAGTCATCACTCAACCACAGCTTTAGTAATGGCATTTTCAGTTAGCTCAACCTGCTCTTTACTAAATGTCTGATATTTTTTCTGCCAATCAGATAACTGCGTTACACGCGAAACTTGCACTGCGGTTACCTTATATTCTGGGCAGTTAGTTGCCCAATCTGAATTATCAGTGGTAATCACATTTGCACCTGATTCGGGATGATGAAAAGTCGTATAAACGACACCAGGCTGCACGCGTTCGGTAATGATTGCACGCAATACGGTTTCACCAGCGCGGCTGCTAATACCGACCCAATCACCTTCCTGAATCGCACGCTCTTCGGCATCATGTGGGTGAATCTCAATCAAATCTTCCTTATGCCATTCTGTATTAGCTGTACGCCGTGTTTGTGCACCAACGTTATATTGACTAAGAATGCGCCCAGTCGTCAAAATTAGGGGATATTTATTATTCACTTTTTCTGTCGTAGACACATATTTTGTAATAAAAAACTTACCTTTACCACGCACAAATTCGTCGATATGCATCGTAGGTGTACCCTCTGGCGCTTCATCATTACAAGGCCATTGAATGCTACCTAATTCATCAAGTTTTTTAAAACTAACCCCTTTAAATGTCGGTGTTAACACTGCAATTTCATCCATAATATCTGACGCATGCTGGTAATTCATCTCATAGCCGAGCGCCTTAGATAGCTTGGCGGTAATTTCCCAATCCTCATAGCCATTTTTTGGGCTCATCACACGACGTACTGGCGATATACGACGCTCTGCATTGGTAAATGTGCCATTTTTTTCTAAGAAAGAAGCGCCAGGTAAAAAGACATGTGCATACATGGCTGTTTCATTCAGGAATAAATCTTGCACAATCACACATTCCATAGACTCTAGTGCATGCGTCACATGTTGCGTATCAGGGTCCGATTGTGCGATATCTTCGCCGACACAATACACAGCTTTGAAGCTACCTTCTACCGCCAAATCAAGCATGTTTGGTATACGCAAACCGGGGTCTGAGCTTAGAGGTCTGCCCCAAGCCTTTTCAAATAAATCGCGTGTTTCGTCATCAGCTACATGGCGGTAACCTGGAAACTCATGCGGCATAGAACCCATATCACATGAGCCCTGTACATTATTCTGACCACGTAGTGGATTTACACCGACACCTTCTCGTCCTAAATTGCCAGTTGCCATGGCTAAGTTAGCAATCCCCATGACAGCGGTTGAACCTTGGCTATGCTCAGTCACGCCTAGACCATAATAAATAGCAGCATTACCACCTGTCGCAAATAGTCTTGCTGCTTCACGCACCTTCTCTGGCTCAACCCCTAAATCTTCGACTAAGCTTTCTGGTGAGTTTTCTGGTAATGCAACAAAATCGCGCCATGTCTCATACGAATCCCACTCACAACGCGCTTTAACATAATCTTCTTTCACTAAACCTTCTGTGACAATGACATGCGACATGGCAGAGAGTAGTGCCACATTAGTACCTGGACGTAAATTCAAATGATGATCAGCACGAACATGCGGTGAATTCTCCACTAAATCAATCGCACGCGGGTCAGCAATAATGAGTTTTGCGCCCTCGCGCAAACGACGTTTCATCATAGAGGCAAATACCGGATGTCCGTCTGTTGGGTTTGCACCAATAATAAAAATAACATCTGACTGCATGACAGAATCAAAATCTTGCGTACCCGCCGATTCACCTAAGGTTTGTTTTAAACCATAGCCTGTTGGGCTATGGCATACACGCGCACAAGTATCCACATTATTGCTACCAAATACAGCACGTACTAGTTTTTGCGTGACATAAACCTCTTCGTTAGTACAACGAGAAGACGTGATACCACCTACAGCATCTTTACCATACTCAGCCTGAATTCGTTTAATTTCGCTAGCAGCATAATCAATCGCCTCATCCCAGCTTACTTTTTGCCATTCATCATGAATACTTTTACGTATCATCGGTGTCGTAATACGGTCTTGATGGGTCGCGTAGCCCCATGCAAAGCGGCCTTTAACACAAGAATGGCCATGATTAGCACCACCATCTTTATTAGGGGTCATGCGGATAACCTCATCCCCTTTCATCTCAGCATCAAAACTACAACCAACACCACAGTAGGCACATGTTGTTGTGACTGAGTGCTCTGGTATGCCTGCATCAATCACTGTTTTTTCCATCAATGTTGCCGTAGGACAGGCCTGCACACAGGCGCCACAAGACACGCATTCAGAGTCCATGAAATCTTCATTGCCCGCTGAAACCTTGCTATCAAAGCTACGACCTTCTATTGTCAAAGCATAGGTGCCTTGCGTTTCTTCACAGGCACGCACACAGCGGCTACACACAATACATTTACTCGGGTCAAACGTAAAATATGGGTTGCTTTCATCTTTTTCAGCTTGTAAGTGATTTTCACCCTCGTAGCCATAACGTACTTCACGCAGGCCTACTGCGCCCGCCATATCTTGTAATTCGCAATCACCATTGGCAGCACAAGTTAAGCAATCGAGCGGATGATCGGAAATATAAAGCTCCATCACACCACGACGCACATCTGCCAATTTATTGGTTTGCGTTTTAACTGTGATGCCTTCTGCCACTGGCGTGGTACAAGAAGCGGGGTAACCACGGCGTCCTTCAATCTCAACCAAGCACAAACGACAAGACCCAAAAGGCTCTAATGAATCTGTCGCACAAAGTTTAGGTACTGTCACACCAGTCAATTGTGCTGCATGCATGATCGATGTACCTTCTGGCACAGTGATATCAACACCATCAATATTCAGAGAAACTTGTTTCTCGCTGAACTTTTTTGGGGTGCCATAATCTTTGCTAGCATTATATTTAACTGTGTCGTATTTAATATCATCCATGATATTCATCCTCTACCCACTTGACCCTAACAGGCTCAAGCTGTATTTAATTATGCTTCAAAATCCTCTGGAAAATGATTCATTGCGCTAAGCACAGGGAAAGGCGTCATGCCACCCATCGCACAAAGTGATCCATTAATCATCGTGTCTGATAAGTCACGCACCAACTGTAAATTGTTCGCATGCTCTTTATTTGACTCTTTTTTGCCACCTGCTTGCTTACTGATTGTAATTTTATCAATCACTTCAACACCTCTTACAGAGCCTATACGGCACGGTGTACACTTACCACAACTTTCGACAACACAAAACTCAAAAGCATATCGTGCCATTTTCGCCATATCAACGGTATCATCAAACGCCACAATGCCGCCATGGCCTAACACTGCTGAAATCTTAGCAAATGCCTCGTAATCTAGTGGTGTATCAAATTGGCTCTCAGGTAAATAAGCGCCTAACGGCCCACCCACTTGTACTGCACGAATGGGTCGGCCCGAAGCAGAGCCTCCGCCATAGTCATATAAAAGCTCACGTAATGTTGCACCAAATGCCAACTCCACCAAGCCACCTTGCTTTATGTTGCCTGCCAGCTGAATGGGTAATGTGCCGCGTGAACGGCCCATGCCGTAATCCGCATAATATTGCGCACCTTTATCTAAAATAATCGGTACACTAGCTAGAGATATGACATTGTTGACGACCGTTGGTTTCCCAAACAAGCCTTCAATCGCTGGTAACGGTGGTTTAAATCGTACCAAACCACGTTTCCCTTCTAAACTTTCTAACATTGAGGTTTCTTCACCGCACACATAAGCACCAGCTGCACGACGCACTTCTATATTAAAACTATGTGTTGAGCCGCAAACTTTAGCACCTAAATAACCAGCATTTTTAGCTTTTGCTATCGCCACATTTAGAATATGCAACGCATGAGGGTATTCACTGCGCAAATAAATATAGCCTTGCGTCGCACCAACAGCAATCGCCGCAATGGTCATGCCTTCAATCAAAACAAATGGGTCATCTTCCATCACCATGCGATCTGAGTAAGTACCAGAATCACCTTCATCTGCATTACAAACGATGTATTTTTGTTCAGATGGCGTATCTAATACTGTCTTCCATTTAATACCTGTTGGAAAAGCTGCGCCGCCCCGGCCACGCAAACCTGAATCTGTTACGGCTTTGACAATATCTTCTCCTGATAATTTAAGCGCATTTTGCAAGCCCTTATAACCATCATGTGCTAAATAGTCATCTAAAGAAACAGGGTCAATAATGCCAACGCGCGCAAAAGTAAGACGTTGTTGTTTTTTAAGCCAATCAAGTTCTTCTGTAAGGCCTAAATTAAGCGAGTGTGTACCAGCATGTAAAAAATCGGCATCAAATAAACTCAATACGTCTTCGACTTGCACTGGTGCAAAAGCAACACGACCTTGATCAGTAGCCACTTCTACAAACGGCTCTAGCCAAAACAAACCACGAGAGCCATTACGAATTAATTCGATATCAATGCCACGTTTTTGTGCCTCGTCTACAATCGTTTTTGCAACACCCTCTGCCCCCAAGGACAAAGCGCTAGAATCACGCGGCACATAAACTTTAATGCTCATGTTGATACCCTAGCATCACAAATAAGTGCTTCTATCTTTTTCTTATCCACACGTCCATACACGTCATCATCTAACAATACGGCTGGCGAACAAGCACAATTGCCTAGGCAATAAACAGGCACTAACGTGATTTTTCCGTCTGCTGTTGTTTCATGATAATCAATACCCAATGTAGATTTAACATCAGCTTCCAACTGCTCAGAACCCATGGCCTGGCAAGATTCCGCACGGCAAATCTGTAGCACATGATCCCCAACGGGGTGCGTTCTGAAGTGGTGATAAAATGTCACCACACCATGTATCTCTGCAATAGAAAGTGCAAATGCTTTTGAAATTGAGGGGTAAACATCCTCTGGCACATAACCAACATCATCTTGTATTGCATGCAACAATGGCAAAAGACCACCCGGCACATTTTTATGTGCCAAAATATGCCCATCAATTCTTTCTAGCTCACTCGATGTGACTTGAGATATATGTTCTGCAGCCAACGCTTTCAATGCAACTCTACCAAAATGTTAATACAATGTAATTTTATACCTAAACACAAGCTTGTTAAAGCTGAAAAAGCGCTTAAAATACAGGCTACCATCACTATTTAAACAATATCAATTTAAGTTCATGCCTAAAGCTACTAACAACACACCGACACTTATCGACCAATTTGGTCGTACAGTGGATTACATCAGACTGTCTATTACGGATAGATGTGACTTTCGTTGCGTGTATTGCATGGGTGAAGACATGACTTTTTTACCACGCGACCAAGTATTAAGTCTAGAAGAATGCGCGCGAATCGTTCGTATATTCGTAACACTAGGCGTAAAAAAAGTGCGTATAACAGGTGGAGAACCTTTAGTACGAAAAAATGCATTATGGCTATTTGAAGAAATTGGGCAAATGCCAGGCTTAAATGAGTTAGTGCTTACAACCAATGGCAGCCAATTAGAAAAGCAAGCTATTGCACTTAAAAAAGCGGGCGTAAAGCGCATTAACATTTCTATTGATAGTCTCCAAGCCAAACGGTTCAAAAAAATGACCCGGACGGGTGATTTAGATAAGGTGCTAGCAGGCCTACAAACTTGTATTGATATCGGTTTTGAAGGCATTAAGTTAAATACGGTTTTAATGCGCGGAAGCAATGATGATGAAGCGACTAACTTAGTGCAATTTGCACTCGACAATAAAATTGATATTAGCTTTATCGAAGAGATGCCATTAGGCGAAGTCGATCACACCCGTGAATCAACTTTTATCAGCAATGTAGATACGTTAAAACTGCTGCAAAGTAAATTCCCACTACTCTCCAGCACTGAAACCACAGGCGGTCCTGCACGTTATTGGAAAGTGGCTGACTCAAAAACAAAAATTGGCTTCATTTCCCCACACTCGCATAACTTTTGTGAAAGTTGCAACCGCGTACGGATCAGTTGCAAAGGCGAACTTTATTTATGCTTAGGTCAAGAAGATAAAATAGAGCTGATGCCGCTACTTAGAAAACACCCGAGTAATGATGCACCTATTATTGAGGCCATCATAAAAAGCATGGCGATCAAACCTAAAGGCCATGACTTTGATATACAACGTGCTAAACCTGCTGTCGTTAGGTTTATGTCACACACAGGAGGCTAAAAATGACAATCACGGCAATCATTCTTTCTGGTGGTCGCGCTACACGTATGGGCGGTATCAATAAAGGCCTAATACCATTACAAGGTAAAGCACTCATTGCTCACGTTATCGCGCGCTTAACACCACAAGTTGATGAAATTTTCATCAATGCCAACCAATCGATGGACGCATACAAGGCTTTCAACCTGCCTGTGTTAAAAGATGAGAATGCTGACTTTATCGGCCCACTCGCAGGATTTAGCCTTGGCCTGAAACAGGCAAAACATGATTATTTACTAACTGTGCCATGTGATTCTCCAATGTTACCGTTAGATTTATGCCAGCGCTTATTAGCAGCATTAAAAGAAAAAAATGCCGACATTGCCATCGCAAGCAGCCAAGAAATTATCCACCCTATTTTTAGTCTATGCAAAAAAAGTGTATTGCCTTCTCTTACTCAATATTTAGACCAAGGTGACCGTAGGGTAAGCGCATGGCAGAAAAGTTTAAAATATGTCAATGTGGAATTTAGTGAATTTAACGACGCGTTTACCAACATTAATACACTTGAACAATTGGCCGCGTTAGAAACACAATTAGGCAAACCATAACGCTATCGTTAACTTGAGAAATATCAAATGACCAAACAGCCATCACAACAACCTTCACTTTCGCAACTAGCTTCTGATCCGAGCTGCATGGATGACTACGACCCAAGTGCACTATCCGTCGAGCAAGCGCGCCGCTTCATCAAACAGTTTTTAATCCCAGTATCAGAAACTGAAACTGTACCCATACGTGCATCTTTAGGACGCACACTTGCCGAAAGTATTGTTTCACCCTGTAATGTGCCTAATCATAATAATTCGGCGATGGATGGCTATGCCTATCAATTTTCTGAAGGTGTGAAAATTATTAAGATTGTTGGCACCGCCTTTGCTGGCAAGCCATTTGAAGGGGAAATCAATGCCGGAGAATGCATTAAAATCATGACCGGTGCTGTCGTTCCAAAAAACTTAGATACTGTTGTTATGCAAGAAAAAGTGGTTAAAAAAAGCGACTGTATTACCTTGCTCGATGCGCCACAACAAGGTGCCAATGTACGTTTGGCAGGTGAAGATTTAACCATTGGCCAAACCGTACTAGCTAAAGGCCACATTATGCAGCCTGCTGATTTAGGCTTAATCGCCTCGCTCGGCATCGCAAAAATCACTTGTTACCGTCGGTTAAAAGTTGCTTTCTTTTCTACTGGAGACGAATTGATTAGTGTAGGAAAGCCACTAAAAGAAGGTGAAATTTATGACAGCAATCGCTACACCCTATTTGGTATGCTTTCTAAGCTCGGTGTGAAAATTTCAGACCTAGGCGTTGTACCCGATGACCTCAAGCGACTCAAAAAAACATTGTTAGAGGCCACAGCTACCCATGATGTTGTAATTACCAGTGGCGGCGTATCTGTTGGTGAAGCAGATTACATGAAAACACTATTAAGCCAACATGGCGAAGTGCTATTTTGGAAAATTAATATGAAACCAGGTCGTCCTTTAGCCTATGGAAAAATAGGTAGTGCACATTACTTTGGCCTACCCGGCAACCCTGTTTCTACCATGGTGACTTTTTACCAATTCGTACGTAATGCACTGCTATTGTTATCAGGCTCGGAACTAAAAGCACTACCAAGCTTCAAAGTAGAGTGTACTGCCCCTATCAAGAAATCAACAGGGCGCACAGAGTTCCAGCGCGGCATTTTATATGCTGAAGATGATGGCATATGGAAAGTAAAGCCAACTGGCAAGCAAGGCTCAGGCATACTCAGTAGCATGAGCGCAGCCGATTGCTTTATTGTGTTAGATGAAACAATGGGTAATTGCGATGCAGGCACGATGGTTAACGTACAATTATTAAAGGGTATTGTTTAACATAACATAGAACACTTGGTTTATATAAGCCAATATTCACACTATCAAACCCTGAACAAGATATAGTATAATCAAAGACTTATATAAAAAAATGTTATTTTGAACACCGCTAGCATCATAACCAATAGAACCAACAAAAACTTTGACGAAAACATAATTATTTGGGCAGTTATTGCCTCAATATTATTGCATATACTATTTGCTGTTATTGTGCCGAATTTTAAATTTGACACAATTAAAAAAGAACGTCAAATTTTAAACATTGAAATACAAAACCCTGCGCCGCCCCCGATCGAACCACAACCACCTGTTATTGAGCCAGAACAACCTAAGCCCATACCAAAGGTTGTTAAACCTGAAAAACCAAAACTAATTGTAAAACCTATAGAGAAGCCGACACCTATAGAACCTGAAGCACCACCACCTATTATCGAAGAAGTCATTGCAGTTGCACCCACCGCCACACCAGAGCCTGAGGCAATTGTTATACCGCAACCTGTAGAGCCGCCACCTGAACCTCCTAAACCCAGTCAAGCTGAAGTAGATGATGCCATTGAACAATATAGCGGCCTGTTAGGTCGTACTATCGCCAAATATAAATCATACCCCAAAATTGCAATAAGGCGCGGCTGGCAAGGCAAGGTAATACTAGATCTTAAAATCGATGGCAACGGTAATGTCCTCTCAGCCAACGTACGTGATAGTAGCGGCCATGCCGCATTAGATAAAGAAGCGATAAAAATGGTTAAAAAAGCAGCACCCTTCCCAAAACCACCAGCGGCGCTACAGTCTCAAAGTTTTAACATCATTGTGCCTGTTTCTTTCAAGCTAGCTAACAGCTAATGTCAAAAGCCATTGCACACAAAGCGAAGTCGTTGCGTGACTTGCTACTTGTGCATGAGCTTATTTTTATTACGCTCATTGTGCTTGCAGTCGCTGGTGGCGCTTACGGTATCCATCTTTGGGATCAATCAGCAAAAGAGTCAGAACGCATCAACTTGCTCGTACAAGAAATACAACAAGTACGCGGTGATTTGTATCGTCAAATGAAAGAACTATTTGATGCTTTTCTTTTAAATGATGAAAATGCACGTGACGAATACAAAGTTTACACACAGTCTATCTTGCTGCATTTTAAGCAGTTGCAAAATCTAGCCGATGGGGCCGATGAACAGCAGGCCATTACTGATCTAGAAAAAAACTACAACCTATTTTCTAACGATGCTCCTGAAATGTTTCAGCGCTATCAAGTTAGCCCGAATGCTGCCTCTAGAAAAGCACTCTATCAAGATATGGAAACAGGCATTTTCAGCCAATACGAAGCTGTTTCTAAGCGTGCAGAAAACTTACTTTCATTAAAACAAAATCAACTCAAACAACAATTAAGCAAAGCCAAAAAAACTTCAATCGCTATTTTAAGTATTCCCATTCTGTTGGCAGGCTTACTGCTCACACTATCACGCACCTTACTAAAACGTAACATTGTGAAACCCATTAATGCCATGATGCAGGCCACAAGTGAAATTAGCGCAGGTAATTTACAACACAAAGTGCCAGAAAATGGCGCTATAGAATTAGCAACACTATCAAAAGAAATTAACAAGATGGCAGATGACTTAGCCGCAAGCCAAGAGGCGCTAGTCCGCACTGAGAAACAAGCCGCATTAGGTTTATTAGTACCGATGCTTGCCCACAACATTCGCAACCCTTTAGCGAGTATACGTGCCACAGCACAAGTCATAGAGACGCCAGAAAACGACAAAGACACACAGGAGTCAATTGACGGCATTATCAATACTGTCGATAGATTAGAGCGCTGGACAGGGGCGCTGTTAGCTTATTTAAACCCTGTCAAACCGCAACTCAGCAAGGTGAGGCTCAATAATGTTTTACACGGTGCAGTGGCCTCGCTGACACCGAAACTCAATAAAAAGAGTATCAAGCTCATTACAAACATTGAAACTGTTCAAGAAGAAGTATTAACTGATCAACACTTATTAGAACAGGCACTATATAACTTAGTACTAAATGCAATTGAAGCATCACCAAACGACAGCAGCATTCATATAGAAGCCTACTTAAATAATAAAGTTCTGAATATATTAATCCGTGACGAAGGAACAGGTATGCCATTCACGCCAGACCCGCATGCAGTGAGCCCCGGCCCAACCACCAAACGGTTTGGTACTGGCATCGGCATTCCTTTTGCGTATAAAGTTTGTGAATTATTGGGCGGAAGCATCGAATTCAAATCATCCGAGTCACAAGGGACACAAGTAAAATTACAGTTTCCGCAATAACCATTCTTTTATTTTTCTAGCCATCACCATTACTTTTGAAATAAGCTTGCTTTAATTGAAATTATTTACAACAATAGAATTGTTACAAGGATAAATAAATGATGCTCAACAAACCAATTATTGATTTTGAACTCCCTGCCACTAGCAACACAACTTTCAAACTTTCAAACTTCCTTGGAAAAAATCTAATTGTTTATTTTTACCCTAAGGACTCCACACCCGGATGCACAACACAAGGCATGCTATTTAGAGACCATTACGCCGCATTTCAAGCGGCAAATACGGATATTGTTGGCATCTCACGCGATAGTATTAAATCGCATGAAAACTTTAAAGCTAAATTCAGCTTTCCTTTTGAGTTGTTGTCCGACGCTGAAGAGCTCGCTTGTAATATTTTCGATGTCATTAAAATGAAAAATATGTATGGGAAACAAGTAAGAGGTATTCAGCGTAGTACATTTGTTGTCGATAAAAGTGGCCTGCTAATTAAAGAATGGCGAGGCGTTAAAGTTAATGGCCATGTCGAAGAAGTCTTACAATTTATTGAAGCAATTTATTGAAGCAATTTAATATGGCTCGTATGCTTACCACATGATAAATAAACAAAATAAGCATACTAAGCTCTTCGTACTCGACACCAATGTTTTAATGCATGACCCTTCTTCCCTTTTTAGATTTGAAGAGCACGACATTTACCTACCCATGGTGACATTAGAGGAGCTAGATAACAATAAAAAAGGGTTAACTGAAGTCGCACGTAACACGCGACAAGCTAGCCGTTATTTAGAAGAAATTGTTGGTACAGAACTCAATGATCTAGCACTAGGTTGCCCACTTGCTATTCAGGGCAACCGACATGTTACTGGCAGCCTGTTTTTACAAACCAGTCAAATTAATACCGACTTGCCAGGCCTAACCAGCAGTAAAGCAGATAACCAAATCATTAGCGTCGTCATTGATTTACAAAAACGTCATGCGAACCGTGAAGTTATTTTAGTCAGCAAAGATATTAATATACGCATTAAAGCGCGCGCCATGCACGTGCCTGCCCAAGACTACTTTAATGACAAAGTACTAGAAGACAGTGATTTGCTATATACCGGCTGTACTGAGCTACCTAAAGATTTCTGGGAAAAACACAGTAAAGATATGGAGTCTTGGCAAGAATCAGGGCGCATGTTTTATAAAATTACAGGGCCATTAACGAAAACTTTTTTGATTAATGAGTCTTTGTATTACGAGCATGAAAAACCTTTTCATGCGATTGTTCGTGAAGTTGAAAATAATAACGCTTTGCTAGAAATCGTCCAAGACCACACGAACCCTAAGCACAATGTCTGGGGTATTGTCGCACGCAACCGTGAACAAAACTTTGCGCTAAACTTACTCATGGATCCAGAAATTGATTTTGTTACCTTACTCGGCCAAGCAGGTACCGGCAAAACATTGTTAACCCTAGCTGCTGCGTTAACACAAACTTTAGACAAAAAAATCTATTCTGAAATTATTATGACAAGAGTCACCGTATCCGTTGGTGAAGATATTGGTTTTTTACCAGGTACAGAAGAAGAAAAAATGGCACCCTGGATGGGTGCACTAGAAGATAACCTAGATGTCCTGAATCAATCCGATGAGGAAGCTGGAGAATGGGGCCGTGCTGCGACACAAGACCTTATCCGCACACGCATAAAAGTTAAATCACTGAACTTTATGCGTGGCCGCACTTTCCTACATAAATTTATCATTATTGATGAAGCACAAAACTTAACCCCTAAACAAATGAAAACGCTCATCACACGTGCTGGCCCTGGTACTAAAGTGGTATGCTTAGGCAATATTGGTCAAATTGACACTCCCTATTTAACAGAGGGCAGCTCTGGCTTAACTTATGTGGTCGATCGATTTAAAGGGTGGAAACATAATGGACACGTTACACTGGTTCGAGGGGAACGCTCTCGCTTAGCTGACTTCGCCACTGAAACTTTGTAACAAAATACACTACCTAAATAGCAAAAAACTACTATCACTATTTTACATCTAACAATAAGAAGCCAGCCTTCAAACAGACACTGTCGCGAATATGCATCCTAAATTTTATATCATACTGATTGCCCAGTTTTTTTCAGCCCTAGCTGATAATGCCTTACTATTTACTGCCATTGCTTTGCTCACTGCAACCCATGCCCCTGATTGGCATATACCGCTATTACAACAATTTTTTGTTATCTCTTATATTCTACTAGCACCCTTTGTCGGCTCTATTGCCGATGCCTTTCCTAAAGGTGCTGTCATGTTTTTTTCGAACATGGTCAAAGTCCTAGGCTGCCTAGCAATGATTTTTGGCATGCCGCCACTTTACGCCTATGGCATCGTTGGCATTGGCGCCGCTGCTTACTCACCTGCAAAATATGGCATTTTAACTGAACTGCTACCAAGCAACCAACTCGTAAAAGCCAATGGCTGGATGGAAGGGTCAACCGTTTCTGCTATTATTTTTGGTGCGATTTTAGGTGGGGTACTTGCTAGCAGCAACCTACAATTTGCTATGTGGATTATCGGCTCGATATACCTAGCCGCTGCTTTCTTTAATTACTTTATCCCCAAGCTGCCTATCGACCATAAAATTGAACAGAAAACGTTAACGTTTATGTTTAAAGATTTTTCACATGCTTTCTTCACCCTATGGAAAGACCCACTAGGCCAAGTTTCTTTAGCAGTAACCACTTTATTTTGGGGAGCGGGCGCAACACTAAGACTCGTTGTTTTGACATGGGCGGCTATTACACTTAGTTTTAATATTGAACAGTCAACACAATTGATTGCTACAGTGGCTATAGGCATCGCTGTGGGTGCGATGATTGCATCACGTTACATATCCCTTGAAAATTCAACCAAAGTCCTACCAGCAGGCATTGCTATGGGTTTCCTCGTTATTGCTATGGTTTTAGTGACGGATTGGAGAATAGCTGGATTTTTACTATTTTTGATTGGTGCACTTAGTGGCTTTTTTGTTGTCCCTTTAAACGCACTTTTACAACATAGAGGCCATCACTTGATTGGTGCAGGCCACTCAATTGCCGTTCAAAACTTCAATGAGCATATAGGTATACTCATCATGTTAGGTTGCTACTTACTAATGCTGAAAGCGAATATATCAATCAATGCGATCACTGTCATTTTTGGCCTATTCATCATTATTACCATGAGTATTATCAATAAAATCTATAGTAAAGTTAGTGTGCAACAATCTAAGCAATAGTACCTAATGTAGCTTAACTTGTGGTTCGCTCCTTCTAGAAATTAAGCGTGCTATCCCCCTTAAGAAAACAGAGAAAAAACCGTGTAGCGCCATTAAATGCATCTGGTAAAGAGAGCGATACATCAAACGTGCAATTAAACCCTCTATATACATACTACCGCCAGATAAAGCACCCATTAGATTGCCAACCGTTGTATAACGACCTAAATTAACAAGTGAGCCATAGTCACGATAAGAAAATTTAGGTAAATTACCTTTACCTAAAGCCCTACGTTTTAATGACTTGATTAGTAATGATGATTGCTGATGTGCCGCCTGCGCTCGTGGCGGTATGTCACCTTCATTACCTATCCATGGGCACGCACTACAATCGCCAAAAGCAAAAATATTTTCATCTTCGCTTGTTTGCAATGTTTGCTCAACAACAAGCTGATTAATATTATTCGTTTCTAAACCATCAATATTGTTGAGAAAGTCTGGTGCTTTAATACCGGCCGCCCAAACGACCAATGCTGATGGAATTTTAAGCCCACTATGCGTTGATATGCCAGCTGCTGAAACCTCAGTGACACGCTCACTCGTATGTATTTTTACACCTAGTTTTTCCAACTCTGCAACAACGGTACTTGATAACTTTGTAGGCAATGCCGGCAATACGCGATCGCTCGCTTCTACTATCGATATTTTAATATCACGATCAGCATTAATATTATCTAAGCCATAGGCAGCAAGTTCACGTGTTGTGTTGTGTAATTCAGCCGCTAACTCAACGCCTGTAGCGCCGGCACCAACAATAACAACTTCTAACTGGCCATCTTTCAATGGCGTCTTTTGTGTTTGCGCACGCAGTAGCGCATTGTGCAATTTACGGTGAAATTTTTCTGCCTGATCTTGGGTATCCAAGGCAATTGAGTATTCAAGTGCACCTTTAACCCCGAAATCATTGGTTGTACTACCAACTGCAATCACTAAAGTATCGTAACTAAACACTCTGCGCGAGATAATTTCATCGCCATTTTCATCATAATAAGGTGCGAGCGACACTTCTTTTTTAGCCCGGTCTAAAGCATCCATTCGTCCAAGGCGAAAACGGAAGTGATGCCAATGTGCTTGTGCAAGATAATTCAACTCATGCTTTTCTGGATCCATACTGCCTGCTGCAATTTCATGCAATAAAGGTTTCCACACATGGGTTCTACTGCTATCAATTAATGTAATCTCAGCTTTATTTTTCTTGCCTAGCTTATCCCCTAGACGCGTGGCAAGCTCTAGCCCGCCAGCCCCACCGCCTACAATCACAATATGATGTAACTTCTTTTCAGCCATAGTCTATGGTTTTCTATCTAAGTTTTCTAAATAATTATAATTACCAATATGACAATACTTGTTTTATATTGTCCATACCAGCGTCTAAATCAATCTCATTATGTACGACTAAAAACGGCTACTGTCATTTTCCAATAGCCGTTTATATTTATTAACACTCTGTTCAGCGACTTAGTTCATCCAAGTTTTCTCGCCATCACCATGATATTCCGTACGGATATAAGCAATCGCTTTTAAGATTTCATCGGTACTTAAGCCATCACTCACATGGCCTTCTATATCTTTATGCCATGGCTGCATCACACCACCTGAAACACCTTTGGTACCGCCAGAAATACTTTCAAACATACCTTTATCTGTCGCATTTTTAGCGTATGCCCATTGTGTATCATGAGAGCCTTGACCGCCATCTTTTCTAAGACTTGGCGCCATAATGCCTTCTAGCTTACCCCCGTGGCAGCCTGAGCAACCATTATAGGTATACACTCTACGACCTAGTTTTTTAGCCGCTTCTGCATCTTCAGCAAATATTTTTGTATACGGGTTTATACAAGTCGCTAAAAATTCTTTAGCCTCTGGCGTATCTTTTGAACTTGCTTTAATCACTAACGGACTGCCGTCTTTAGTGGAAACAAAACTACACCCACCTTCTGTAGAAGCTGCTGCTACAACAGCAGATTTTTCTGTTGATGTTGATGCATCACCACTTGTAGACTTTTCACCACATGCAGTAAACATGGTAGCAACTGCTAACAAAATAACACTTAGTTTCAACACTTTCATTATTAACTCCTGAGTCTAAATTTACAATAAAAAAACAGCTACTGCAATTATACAGTAGCCGTTTAAGTTTATTGTTACTAATGCTAGCTATTTATTCCATCCATTTTTTCTCGCCGTCACCATGATATTGCGTGCGGATGTAGGCCATTGCTTTTAAGATTTCATCAGTACTTAAACCATCACTAATGTGGTCCGGTACACTAACATGCCATGCTGCCATCACGCCACCTGCTTGACCAGCAGAACCGCCAGCGATTGTTTCAAACATACCCTTGTCAGTTGCATTTTTTCCATAAGCCCATTTTGAATCGAAAGCTCCTTGACCACCATCTTTCCTAAGACTTGGCGCCATAATGCCTTCTAACTTACCACCATGACAACCAGAACAACCGTTATAGGTATACACTCTTCTGCCTTGTTTTTTTGCTGCTTTTTCATCGGCGGCAAATATCTTATTGTATGGGTTCTTACAAGTTTCTAAAAACGCTTTAGCTTCTGCTGAGTCTTTATCACTTGCTTTAATGACTAGTGGACTTCCGTCCTTAGTTGAAATAAATTCACATGCTGCGTTTGCTTGAAATGAAACTGCCATACCTGCAAAAGCTAACAAACTAACAAATAAAGTTGATTTTAATGCTTTCTTGCTTAACATATTATCTCCCGTTACCTATAAAATAAAATGAGCGTCGCTAGTCTTTATACTAAAGATAGTATTAAGCTCACGTACACTCATTTAACGATTAATGAACTATTTGGTTGACAGAACTTTTGATTTTGCTTGACTCAAATACTAGTCATATTTTACTTGTTTTTTTATTTAACGTCACCAACTCTTTTCTTTAAATTTTTCCTATATGTGTTGATGATGTTATCACCCTCTACTACTGCCACATGTGGGACACCATAATCATCTAATATTTTTAAAATTTTGTCATGATTACGTTCTAATGCACCTTCAATCATTTTCAAACGCTTCTTTTCTCCATGACGCACAGCAATAGAAACATTCCAGTACGTTTTACCTCTTGCGTTTACCTTTTCATATTCCGGGGTAAGCCTAACCACCATTGGCACTTTGGCATGTTTGGCGAAGTAACCCCCAATTGGTCCCCAAGCAACTGCAACATCAATGACGCCTTCTGCTAAGTCATCAATCATTAAACTTGGTTTTTTATTTAAATTACGCTGAATACGGTACGGTTTTGCATTCCCGATAATGCCATTATCGTTTAGCGGTACCGTCGTAGGTGACTTATCCGTCGTGCCTACCAAGCCTTTTTTAAGGTCTGGCGAATCCCAAGCTGTAATGTCATAGCCACTCTCTTCACGCCATACAAACACATGGCCTGTGCGGTAATACGGCTTAGAAGTCATCACCGGGTCATAGTCAGGTGGCACACCCATCAGCACATCACAACGTCTAGCCTTAATGGTATTTCTTAAGAATCCAAAACGATTAAATGCATACATGAATTTTAATGGCACATTCAAATCTTCTGCTAGCACCGCTGCGATTTTATCTTCAAAACCTTCTTGCTTATTGTTTGAAAAGGGCATGTTATCTGGGTCTGTACAGACGACGAACTCGTCCAAGGTTGGCACTCTTGCCTGCTCTCCTGGGCGCCCTTCATCTGGGTTTAATGGCGGGATTTCATCTATGACATCCGCATGTGCAATATTTGTTGCCATGAGTAGACATACAATAAAACCTATTTTTTTAACTTGGTTAAACATCTTTATTTTTTCCTTATCAAAATCACGAAAAACTTTTCGTTTCTTCACAATCAGAGTATCACTAAAAATAAAAGTTCTTAGTAACATTAAAATTAACACTTCAAACATTCTAACTAATTTTTATTTTTAAGTATACCGTTCTGTATATTACCACGCTTCATTATCTTTATATAAGAGCTATCAATACATAAAGAAACACCCCGCCGAAGCGGGGTGTTCTAGTTGCATTACTAAACTAATTTAGCAAATTTAGTTAAAAACTAAATTATAGGCTAAATACTGTTAATGCACCGCCGCCAGGAGCCGCGTTGTATTTAACTAGTTCAGCATAACCACCAGCAGCGCCAAGAGCGTCTGTTGGAGTAGTCAAACCAAGGTTCATCGCAACGCCAGCCCAGCCACCAATACCTGATAGCACGCCAACATGTTGTTTACCTTTATGACCATATGTAAATGCATTACCAATCACGCCAGAACCAACTTGGAATTTCCAAAGTTCTTTACCTGATTTTGCATCTAATGCTTTGAACCAACGATCAAGAGTACCGTAGAACACTAAGTTTGAAGCAGTTGTTAAAGCACCGCCCCAAGCTGAGAATTTCTCTTTGTTGTACCATACTTTTTTGTTGGTCATTGGGTTGTAAGCAGCAAAGCCACCCATAACACCGTCAGGACCTGGGAACATAGTCAATGTAGCACCAACCCAAGGTTGACCAGCAACATATTTAGACTCAACTGGCTCGTATGTCATACATACGTGATTAAGTGGAGAATAAACTAAACCAGTCTTAGGTGAGTAAGCAGCTGGCTGTTGGTCTTTAGTACCCAATGCAGCTGGGCAAATACCTTTAGCGTTGTAATCTTGGTGAGTAGAAGCAGTAGCCAATTTACTTGGAATACCAGTCTTCATATCAACACCGTTTGACCAGTTAACAAATGGGTGAACTTTCTCAGCAGCAATTAAAGTACCGTCATGCGCGTTGAATGTATATGCAAAACCGTTACGGTCATGATGCCATGCATATGTTTTGCCACCTTTGTCAAACAAGATAACTTCGTTAATACCATCATAATCCCACTCATCGTGTGGAGTCATTTGATAGCCCCATTTTGCAATACCTGAATCTAAATCACGTGCAAAGATAGTCATTGACCATTTGTTGTCACCTGGACGTACGTCTGGGTTCCAAACTGAAGGGTTACCTGTTCCGTAGTACAACAAGTTAGTACGTGCATCATACGGCCACCAGCCCCATGTAGAGCCACCACCATGTTGCCAGCCATCTTTAACAGCTTGTGGTTTCAACCATGTACGAACACCTAGGTCTTTTTGACCAACTTTTAACTCGCTCAATTTAAGTGCTTCGAAAGAACCACCTTCTTTGTTACCACCGTTGATGTCTTTGTATGAAGACAAAGCACTGTATTGTGGGTTAGCAGAGTTAAAGTCAGCACCGATTAATACTTCTGAATCAGGGCCAGTTGACATTGCTTTCCATGCTAATGAGCCATCTTTGATGTTATAAGCGGCTAAGAAACAACGCACGCCAAACTCAGCACCAGAACAACCAGTAATGATTTTATCTTTAATCACGTGAGGAGCATTTGTGTTTGTAGCACCAATTTTAGGATCATTTACTAATACAGACCAAACTTTTTTACCTGTTTTAGCATCCAAAGCAACTAAGTTACCATCATTTTGTTGAAGGAAAACTTTACCATCACCATAACCTAAACCACGGTTAACGTTATCGCAGCAAAGAACCGCTTGAACTGATGGATCTTGTTTAGGGAAATATGACCATGAGATTTTTTGATTATCATTTAAGTCAAGCGCATATACGTTATTAGGGAATGCTGTATGTACATACATCATGTTACCAATAACAAGTGGTGAACCTTCATGACCACGGTTAACACCAGTAGCGAATGTCCAAGCAGCTTTAAGGTTTTTTACATTACCTTTGTTGATTTGCGCTAGCGTACTGTAGCCTTGGTTGTCATGTTGGCCACGAGGATGTGCCCAGTTATTTGCATTTTTCATTGCTGCTTCTTGGTCTGCAGCTGCAGATGCAACCATTGGCATAGCCAATGTAACACCTACTGCTAAGCCTAGAGCCAGCTTGATTTTGTTTACTTGCATATTAATCTCCAAAGTTATTACTAAGGGTTTTTAAGACGTATATTCCTAATTTTATAGCTTTAACTAATCAGTTTTAACGCTTATAGTTACCATCTTAAATTAAGAACATACTTTTCCACACATTTACATGTGAGGCAGCAAATATAAAACAATTAATTTCTAATTGCAACACTTTAGTTACAATTTATTTACAAATATTCGAGTTATTTTTAAAATTTTAGTGTAATAAATAAAATATTCAATTAAATCAATAAGAAAGCATCAAACTAAAATGTGTCAAGCGACTTACAATTTATACCCAGAAATCGAACCTTATCATAAGGATTGGTTAAAAACAGATGGTCTGCATGCAATATATTATGAAGAGTGCGGCAACCCCACTGGCAGCCCTGTTGTCTTCTTGCATGGCGGCCCAGGCAGCGGCTGCAACGCTGGCCAGCGACGCTTTTTTGATCCGAAATATTATAGAATTATTCTGTTAGATCAACGCGGCTGCGGAAGAAGCACACCTCAGGGGGAATTGCAAAACAACACAACGGCAGACTTGGTTGCAGATTTAGAAGCATTACGACAGCATTTAAATGTTAATCAGTGGCACGTGTTTGGTGGCTCATGGGGTAGTACATTAGCACTCGCTTATGCAACAGAGCATCCAAAACGCGTCATATCAATGGCATTGCGTGGCATTTTCTTAAGTCGAACTTCTGAACTAAACTGGTTTTTAGGCGAAATAAAGCACTTCTATCCTGAAGTTTGGCAGGCCCTATTAGACCACCTCCCAAAGAAAGAACAAGGTGATGTACTAAGCGCTTACGAAAAGCGTATTTTTTCTGATGACAACGAAATTAGCCGTCTGGCAGCAGCAGCGTGGAATGCTTATGAAAGTAGCATTATGCGTTTAGACCCTTCAACAGCAAAATCCAAGGCCCCAATAAAAAAATCAACAGAAGAATTAACAAAAGAACGTGATACCGATGTTGCACGCGCACGCGTTCAAATTCATTACATTCGGAATGCATGCTTTATAAATGGTGACGCTATGCTAAACGCTGCTGAACAGTTGAGCCATATCCCAACGGTTATTGTGCAAGGACGCTACGATATGGTGTGCCCACCGCAAACAGCTTGGCTGCTTTCGCGTGCCATGCCACATGCTGAGTTCTCAATCGTACAAGATGCGGGGCACTCGGCAATGGAACCAGGCGTAATTTCAGCACTAGTAGCAGCAACCAAAAAATTTAAGACCCTGTAAAATAAAGCCAGATTAACAAGTTGCTTATATTTTGGCCAAACTAAATACAAAAGCAAGAATCAAGAAAATAGTGCAGCACCCTGTGATAAGCAAGCCGTTGCTTGCTTATTCTAAAAAGGAATACGCTACGCTACTATTTGTTTTTCGCGAAACACTGGCTGGCTTTGCGCGGCATAATATTTTAGGGCTATCCGCTTCGTTGTCATTTTATGCACTGTTTGCCTTAATTCCACTGGTTTTACTTATTTTCTATTTGCTAAGTCATTTAGTATTTTCATCTGATTTTGCTATCGTAAAATTGGCTATCCTAACCAGCAATATCATGCCCGACTTTAGTGGCAAGATTATGGTAGAAGTTTATAAAGCATCGCAATCTAAAGCTGCTTGGGGTGCACTAGGGCTGTTTGTCTTATTTTGGACCATTACACCACTTGCTAAAGCAATGCGCACTTCATTTCACGATATCTCCTCTATCGCAGAGAAACCATCTTTCTTAAAAGGAAAGTTAAAAGACATTCTTTCAGTACTCGGTATGCTACTGCTGTTTTTTGCATTTACCGCAGCCGGATTTTTAGTTGAAGAAATTGTGCGTTTTTTAGCCACGCATTTACCTGAAGATATTTTAGGGCTTCTAGGAGACGGGATTACACTAGTAATCACCACCTCACTTATCGCAATATTCTACAAAATGTTCTTTCCAATGCGCGTATCACTACGACATATTTTTATTGGTGCACTGTTAACCGCTTTACTATGGCTGTTAATGCGCCCTGCTTTCGGCTTATTCCTATCATTAAATCAAAACTACGGTGCAGTATTTGGCAGCATGAAAAATATGTTTGTCTCCATCACTTGGCTATACCTAAACTTTGCTGTGTTCTTATTAGGCTCAGTACTGATTGCCACATTGCGCAAACAAGACGCCTTGTTACTAAAGGGTTTATTTGACAATGTTCCCGATAAAGACAACTATATTGAGGCATTAATGCTACGCTATGGTCTTGTGCTACAAGAAGGTGATACTGTTTTTAAAATAGGCAATACTGAACGTAATCTCTATTATTTAGTTGTGGGTGAAGTTCACCTTACAAGAGACAGTAAAACTTTACGTAAAATAAAAAAAGGACACTACTTTGGTGAAACGGCGAGCCTAACAGAACAGCCAACTACGACAAACGCCATTGTCGCTTCGCCAGAAGCACGCATCATTATCATCCATGCTGAAAATATCGATGCACTACTCACTGATGAGCCTAAAGTGGCCATGCGGATATTAAAACAATTAGCGGCAAGATTAGAAAACAGCAGAAATTAATTTAATATATATAGTATATGGCAAACTTATCACAACCCAATCAGCAAGAAACACAGCAGCTCATCGAGCAACTTAACAATGGACAACTGGCACAAGCGGAGCAAACAGCCAAAAATCTTATCAGCAAACACTCAAGTACATTTATTTTGCACCATGTGCTGGCGCTTGCATTGGACGGTCAAGAAAAATTTTTAGAATCTGTAGCCAGTTACAAAAGCGCCATTAAATTACAGCCTAACACGCCTGAGCTGCACTTTAACTTAGGTATTGCATTAAACAATATAAATCAGCTCAATGAAGCTGTAACAACCTATCAAAAGGCTATTTCACTAAATCCCAACTTCTTTGAGGCGCATGGGAACTTAGGTACTGTGCTACAGCGCCTAGGGCAACTAGAAAAAGCAATAACACATTACCAAACTGGATTAAAAATTAACCCGCAGGATGCGCGTGGCCATTTTAACCTCGGGACTGCATTACGTGACAAAGGCAGCTTAAGCAAAGCGGCAACTAGCTATCAAAAAGCCATATCGCTATTCCCTAACTACACCGATGCCTACAACAACCTAGGAGAAACCTTACGCGATCAAGGTGACATGAATGCAGCTGTTAAAAACTATCAAGAGGCATTGTCACGCAACCCAGACCACCCAAATGCCAATTACAACATGGGCGAGTTTTTATACTTAGCAAAAAAAAATAGTGATGCCGTCACTTATTTCGAACGCTCTCAATTAGACGACTGGCAAGCTCGCAGCATGTATTGCTTATACCAAGCTAAACGGTTTGATGACTTTAAAAACAAACTGGACCATGTTGTGCATAACACACGCCACACGTCACCGTTTATTGCAACGCTTTCTACACACTATGCAATCAATTTTGCGCAAGACAACCCCTATAACTTTTGCAAAAATGGCTCTGATTTTGTTTACCAAAACGGCATCAAAGAATTGGCAGGGCCTGATAGCGAGTTACTCAAACAATTGCTACACGACATTGAAAGCACCGACATAGCAGAGCGTGTACAAGGTATGTTGCATTTTGGTAAGCAATCAGCTGGCAATCTATTTAAACGGCCTGAACCTTCATTTAAACAATTAGCAGAGCTAGTGAAACAAGAGTTTATAAACTATAAAACACGTTTTGCCAGTGCAGACTGTGAGCTGATCAAATCATTTCCAAATACACTTGAATTTACCAGCTCATGGTATGTAAAAATGGAACAAGGTGGGCATTTAAGCCCTCATATTCATGAAATTGGTTGGATTAGTGGTGCAGTCTACTTAACCATGCCAACAACCAATGGCGATGAGGGTGCTTTTGAATACGGCACACATGGTGATAACTACCCCATTCTGCCGCCTAAAACACAAGATGACTTTCCAACGGCACTCACCGTACCCAATATTGGTGACATTGTACTGTTCCCTTCCTCACTTTTCCATCGCACCATCCCCTTTAACACGAATGAAAAACGTATTTGCATTGCATTTGATTTAAAACCGACAGCATAATATTCACGACAAACTAAACATGTCAATATAGGTCATAATCATGACAAATGTTGTCTAGCATAATCACCATATACACAAAAAATGTAATTAATTGTTAATAACCGTATTGGATGATTCTAAAGATTAGTCTATAATTTTCTATTGCTTAATAATTTGTGTTTATTTTAACAATGACAATAATCAAAGGCACATTATGTTACATGCTCAATTTCAGGATGAGTTTTCAGTACTCGTTATTGATGACCAATCAACTAGCAGGACCATTCTCGCACATGTCGTAAAAGGCATTAGCGACAAAGCCAAAATTATTGAAAAGAACAGCCCAGAAGATGCACTAGAATGGGCTGCCGAGCATACAGCCGACTTAGTGTTCATAGACTACCTTATGCCAGAAATGAATGGTGTGGATTTTTTACGCTTGTTAAAAACCTTACCTAACTATGAAGCAGTCCCCACCATCATGATCACAATAAAAAAAGATGCAGAAACACGCAATGCCGCGCTTGAAGCTGGTGTGACAGAGTTTTTGAGCAAGCCAATTGATGTGTATGAATGTGCAACGCGTAGTAAAAATCTACTGACGATGCGCCTCCAGCATGTCTCCTTGCAAAACAGAGGTGACGAACTCCAAAAACGCGTAAAAGAAGCAACAGTAGAAATTAAAGAAAGAGAAAAAGAAACCTTAATGCGTTTGGCACGGGCGGGCGAATACAAAGACTCTGACACTGCACTGCATCTTAAACGCATGTCGCTGTATAGCAAGGCCATAGCAAAGGCCTCTGGCATAGATGAAAAAGCAACCGAGAGTATTGAGCTATCAGCACCATTACACGATTTAGGTAAAATTGGCATTCCAGATAACATCCTACTCAAAAATGGCCCGCTGAATAATGATGAGTGGAAAGTGATGCGTACGCACCCCACTATTGGGTATGAAATTCTGCAAGACAGTCCATCAAAATATCTTCAACTTGGTGCTGAAATTGCACTAGCGCATCACGAGCGTTTTGATGGTTCCGGCTACCCGTACGGCCTTTCTGGAAAGCACATCCCTTTAGCCGCACGTATAGTTGCCATCGCAGATGTTTTCGATGCACTTACTAGCGTTAGACCATACAAGGAGGCCTGGACTGTAGACAAAGCCTATGAATATCTAGTTAAAGAAAGTGGTAAACATTTTGACCCCGACTTGATTACAATCATGGTTTCTATACGAGACACTATAGAAAATATTCATGCTAAATACAGTAAGGTCATCAACTAACTAATACTTTTTGGCGCTCTAAAACTAAAATGGCTTACCTCAGTAAGCCATTTTAGTTTTTTTCATGCTCAACAGACGTTAAGTTTGCCTTGTTTGCGGTGAAGACTTTCTACCAGGAGCTGCTGGTGGAATATATCCAGAAATCCTGCATAGCATCCCCTCTATAGCAACACCATTTTCAAAGTTAGTCACGCTACAACTAGAAACTTCTTTACCCTGCTCTAACTCAATAATAGAGTTACGAACATCGGCAAGTGAAACACCAGTATCTTCAGCGATCTCCCTATCAAACCTTTGTCCATGTTTTTTTAAATTTTCGAGTACTAATGCCTTAACCATTTTAAACTCCTAATAAACAACAAAATTGTTAGCTTACTTTCTAATAAGCCGCTTAATAATTTGGTGGCCCCCCTGTGAGTCGAACACAGCACCAACGGATTATGAGTCCGCTGCTCTAACCAAGCATGAGCTAGAGGGCCAAAACCTTGACTACTAATACTTTAATCTTGACCCGTTTCAAGAAAACTTTTCAGTCTTTCTGAACGCGTAGGGTGGCGTAACTTACGTAATGCCTTTGCTTCAATCTGACGAATACGCTCACGCGTTACATCAAACTGCTTACCCACTTCTTCTAAGGTATGGTCCGTATTCATTTCAATACCAAAACGCATCCGTAATACTTTAGCTTCTCGTGGTGTTAATGACTCCAACACTTCACTGGTTGCATCGCGCAAACTACCATACACAGCGGCTTCCATAGGTGCAAGTGTTGCCGTATCTTCTATAAAATCGCCTAGATGTGAATCTTCATCATCGCCGATAGGCGTTTCCATAGAAATGGGTTCTTTGCTGATTTTTAAAATCTTCCGAATTTTATCTTCCGGCATTTCCATTTTTTCTGCTAGCAATGCAGGATCAGGCTCTGCACCACTTTCCTGTAGGATCTGACGACTAATACGGTTCATTTTATTAATCGTCTCTATCATATGTACAGGAATACGAATCGTACGTGCTTGGTCAGCAATTGATCTTGTAATTGCTTGACGAATCCACCACGTTGCATAAGTTGAAAATTTAAACCCACGACGATATTCAAATTTATCAACCGCTTTCATCAAACCAATATTACCCTCTTGAATCAAATCCAAGAATTGTAATCCACGGTTAGTATATTTTTTAGCAATGGATATAACCAAACGCAAATTAGCTTCAATCATTTCGCGCTTAGCACGGCGGGCTCTAGCTTCGCCCGTTGTCATTTGCTTATTGATGTCTTTTAGCTCTTTAATAGGAAGGCCAACTTTTGCTTGCATCGCAATCAAACCGTCCTGCTGATCAATAATTGAATGTCGATAGCGTTCTAGCTTTGTCGCATATGGCTCGTCTTGTGCCAATTCGTCATCTAACCAATCCAAGTTGATTTCATTACCAATGAAACTTTTAATAAAATGCTGGCGTGGCATATCTGAATCTTCAACACAGAAGCGCATTATATTGCGCTCATGTGTACGCACATCCTTAACTAGTGTACGCACTTGATTACAAAGTGCCTCTACCTGTTTTGCTGAAAATCGGAAGATAGTTAGCTCTTTTAATACAACCGCATGCAATTCTTTATACGCCGGGTCCTGTGAACCTGTCGTTTCACGAATTTCGTTCATTTTTGCATTTACTTCACGCACTACTGCAAATCGTGTCAATACTTCTTTTTTAAGCCTTGCGATAGCTGCAGCACTAATCGCTGCAGCTTTGGCAGCTTTAGCTTCTTCGTCTTCCTCTTCATCTTCTTCGACAGCATCAGCCTCGCCATTTGCTTTTGCAGCGGCTGCTGTATCGGCTATAAAAGCTTCATCTAAACCAACATCCGTATCAATTAAGCCGTCAACCAAGTCACCAATTTCCATCTCGCCGATTTCCACTAGGTCGATAAGACGCAACAGCTCTGTTATCGTCGTCGGACATGCCGCAATCGCATGTACCATATGCTTCAAGCCATCTTCAATACGCCTTGCAATCTCAATTTCGCTTTCGCGTGTAAGCAAGTCTACCGTACCCATTTCGCGCATATACATACGTACAGGATCAGTGGTTCGACCAAACTCAGAGTCCACTGTAGCCAATGCTTGCTCCGCCTCTGCAACCGCATCGTCATCAGCCACTGGTGCAGGCGCATCTGCCATTAATAACGCCTCGGCATCAGGTGCTTGCTCGTACACCTGAACACCCATGTTATTAATCATGCCGATAATAGTATCAATTTGCTCAGAATTTTGAACATCATCAGGCAAGTGATCATTAATTTCAGCGTAGGTTAAATAACCACGCTCTTTACCCAATACAATCAATGTTTTCAAACGTGAGCGACGTGCTTCTGCATTTAAAGCAATCACTTTAGGATCTTTAAGCGCCTCTGCTGCCTGCTTAAGTCTCTCTCTTTTTAACGTCTTCTCTGATTTAGGTCTAGCCATACTAATCCTCTAATTCTGTGATGTATTAAACAATATCCAACACGAATTAACATTAATTTCGGGTAACCCAAAATTATACATTATTTTTGTGTTTTTTGCACTTCAAAAATGAAAATGCGTCGTAATTAAGTCATTGTTTGCACTACAATGTTCTTAATCATTACGCCGCTTTTACTTCGCTGTTAACCTCTTAAGCATTTCACGGTCTTCATCACTTAACGCGCTTAAGGATTTCTCTTTCAACGCGCCTAGTAACTTCGCATCCTGACTATCTTTAAATGCTTCTGTTAGTTGGGTACGTGCCCCTATAAAATCAAGCTCGATATTCAAACTTTCGTCCAAATGATGTAAAGCCTGTTCGGTTTCATGCATTAAACCTGAGTTAACTACACCTTGCAGCATACGTAATAACGCTACAGGCTTGTAGGTAGGTTGTTGTATACAAGCGCCCAAAACTTCTTTTAAAAAGACGTCTTCTTCCGTCACGTCATCCAGCATGGATAAGTCTTCTACCAAAACCAAATCTGGCCGCATCACCGCCATCAAAATAAAACGTTTTTTAATAGACAAAGGTGAACGAGATTTACGCTGCATTGACCTAGCTGACGTTTTAACTGTTGAAGGTAGCTTAAGCAAGCTTTGCATTTCTTCATCAGTCACTTGTGCTAACTCAGCAATGCGTTTACGCAACATCAAAGAAAATTTTGGTGCTTTGATTTGTCGTAATATTGGCTCTGCCTCATTCAAGAACTTTATCTTATCCTCTTGCGAGTTGAGCGTGTTTTTTTCACTCAAATGCTGCACAATATATTGCGACAAAGGAACAGCTGTTAGCATTTCTGCCTCAAACTTTTCCTTTCCCATTTCCCGCACATAAGAATCTGGGTCATGGCCATCAGGCAAGAACAAAAAACGTAAATTCAAGCCATCATTTAATGCTGGCAAAGCATTCATCGCGGCACGCCATGCTGCATTACGGCCAGCAGCATCTCCATCAAAACTAAAAACAACCTCATCAGTTTGCCGCATTAATTTAGTGATGTGAAACGGTGTTGTTGCCGTACCTAGTGCAGCAACAGCATAGGCTATATCGTATTGCGCAAGCGCCACAACATCCATATAACCTTCAACTACTAACACACGACCCGCATCACGTATCGCACGCCGTGCGGAAAACAAACCATATAATTCATGACTTTTCTGAAATAACGGCGTTTCTGGTGAATTGTAATATTTGGGTGTATCGTCTGGATTAATAACGCGGCCGCCAAAGCCAATCACCTCACCTTTTTGATTATGAATAGGAAACATGATGCGATCGCGAAAACGATCATATCGCTTGCCTTGATCGTTCTCAACGACCAAACCAGCTGTGATTAAATTTTCGGCACTATAATCAGGGAAAATACTTTGTAAGTTTTGCCAGCCTGCTGGTGCATAGCCAATTTGAAATTTCGCGGCAATTTTTCCACTTAAACCACGACCTTTTAAGTACGTAATGGCATGTTGCGATTTTTTCAATTCCACTTTGTAGTAATTAGCTGCCTGTAGTAAAACCTCTTGCAATCCAACCACCACTTTCTGCGGCGGCTTATTAGGGTCTCGTTTTTCTTGTGGCACAGTCAGACCTACTTGCTTTGCTAACTCTTCCACCGCTTCTATAAAACCTAAACCAGCATATTCCATTAAAAAACTAATAGCCGTACCATGTGCCCCACAACCGAAACAATGATAAAACTGTTTGGTAGGACTGACGGTAAAACTAGGTGATTTTTCATTATGGAATGGGCAACAAGCAGAGTAATTTGCACCTGCTTTTTTTAACGGCACACTTTTATCCACAACATCAACCACGTCAACACGATTAAGTAGCTCTTGAATGAATTGTTCAGGAATCAAAGTAATGTCTCTGCTATTCGAGTTTAGTTAATTATCTATCGTAAAACACGCTCACTTACTAATAACATGCAAGCCACATTAACTTAGAAGTATACCGTTTAATTTAACTTATTTTAAAAACAAAAAAAGGAGCTATACGCTCCTTAAATTTTCTTCTATGGTTAGGTTTTAAGCTAACCGTGCTTTAATCAAACCAGACACCTTACCCATATCAGCCTTACCAGCAACCAAGGGTTTAAGCGCAGCCACTACTTTGCCCATGTCTTTAATACCTACTGCACCACTATCAACAACCACTTTTTCTAACAGTGCGTTAATTTCATTCTCTGTTAGCTGTTTCGGTAAGTAGGTTTGCAAAACCGTTACTTCATACTTTTCAACATCAGCTAGGTCTTGTCTTTTAGCTGACTCATATGCGGCAATTGAGTCTCTACGCTGCTTGAGCATCTTTTCAATAACACCTATGACATCCGTATCAGTTAATTCAATTCGCTCGTCGACTTCACGTTGTTTAATAGCCGCTTGTAATAAACGTATAACACCAAGACGCTGACTCTCTTTTGCGCGCATGGCATTTTTCATATCGTCAGTTATTTGTTCTTTTAACGCCATTATAAAAACCAGTGCCGCTTTTTTTAGTACAATTTTTTAGGTAGCATTTGACCACGTAAACGACGATATTGACGTTTAACAGCAGCCGCAGCTTTACGCTTACGCACCCAAGTTGGCTTTTCATAAAACTCGCGCGCGCGCAAGTCATTAATCAAACCCGTTTTTTCAACTAAACGTTTGAAACGACGTAGCGCAACGTCAAATGGTTCATTCTCTTTTACACGTATTGATGACATGAAATCACTTATCCTTAAAAATTCTTTATTAAAATCCGCGAACACTAAAAACAAGGCATCGTTGATGTGCTGCTGAAAACCGAGTATTCTAGCGCGTTACTTTGGTTTAATCAATCTTTATATGTAGGCTGATACGTTATGTTAGTTTTGGGATTAGAATCTTCATGCGATGAAACAGGCGTAGCGCTTTACGATACCGACAATGGCTTGCTCTCGCATGCTTTGCATTCGCAAGTTGCCATGCACGCTGATTTTGGCGGTGTTGTGCCTGAACTTGCATCACGTGACCATATACAGCGCGTATTGCCCCTCACACAACAAATTTTAAAAACTGCTAATAAAAGCTTACAAGATATTGATGGTATTGCTTATACACAAGGGCCAGGACTCGCTGGCGCACTGCTTGTTGGTACTAGCGTTGCACAATCACTTGCATTCTCGCTTAACGTCCCAAGCATTGGTGTGCATCACTTAGAAGGGCACTTACTTGCGCCATTATTAGAAAGCAACCCACCAGCATTTCCATTTGTGGCGTTACTTGTCTCTGGCGGACACAGCCAATTGATGAAAGTAGATGGTATTGGGCAATATACCTTGCTAGGTGACACATTAGATGATGCGGCCGGCGAAGCCTTTGACAAAACGGCCAAACTATTAGGGCTAGGGTACCCTGGCGGGCCTGCGCTAGCTAAATTAGCGAAAAATGGCGCGGCAGGTAAATATAAACTACCAAGACCTATGCTACATAGTGGAGATTTAAACTTCAGCTTCAGCGGATTAAAAACGGCCGCGCTTACTTTAGTTAAACAAAACCAACCCTTAGACAAACAAACACAAGCTGACATAGCCTTTGAATTTCAAGAAGCTGTGACAGAAATTCTTACCAAAAAATGCATGACTGCGCTAAGAGAAACGGGCTTGGGCAACTTGGTTGTATCGGGCGGCGTTGGTGCAAATGCTAGGCTACGTGAGAGCCTAAATGCAGCAACAAAACGCAAATTATGTAAAGTGAGCTACCCACGTTTAGAGTTTTGTACTGATAATGGCGCCATGATTGCCTATGCGGGTGCTATGCGCTTAGCATCCGTACGATTAAAATCTATTCCTCAAAATTATAGCTTTAGTGTACGCCCTCGCTGGGATTTGGCCGAACTACAAAAACCATAACCCATAACCCATAAAAAAATAAAACTTTTATGTCAGGCTAGGCGTGAGGCGTCAAAATTTGGCGATGCATATATTTAATATATAAAGTTTTTTGCTTATAACAACACATGACGTCGAAGTTTTATTTTTTACCAAACCCAGACTCTGTGCCAGCCAATAATTTCTGAATATTACCCCTATGCCGCCAAACTAATAACACTGCCAGCACAATCATTAGCAATATAAAATTCTTATAAGGCGCCAATAGATAATAAGCGAAAAATGGAGACAATGAAGCCGCTACAATACTAGCTAAAGAAGCATAGCGAGATGCTGCAAAAACCAAAGCCCATGCAATAAAAGCAGCTAAAGCTAGCAATGGTGAAATCGCCAACATCACGCCCAATGCTGTCGCGACACCTTTACCCCCTTTAAATTTAAAATAAAGTGGATACAAATGCCCCAAGAAAACGGCAACCCCTACTCCACTTACCACCCACATCAACATATTTGATTGCAAGGCCAACCACACAGGCAGCCATCCTTTAAACGCATCACCTAACAACGTTAAAAGTGCAGCTGATTTCTTACCACTGCGTAACACATTCGTCGCACCAGGGTTTCCGCTGCCTACCGAACGAGGGTCAGCTAGGCCAAATAATTTACTCATTAAAATACCAAATGAAACCGAGCCTACCAAATAGGCAGCCACTATCCAAACGATGGGGAAAAAGGTAACAGGGATAAAACCTAACTCATTCATAAAACAAACCTTTTAAAAAAGCCTCTGATTAGTGTTTATAAACGATATACACTAAAATTCAGTCATCACATTCTAAACCATCACAAAAAACATGGACACGATATTTTTAGAACAAGTCAAAGTACAAACTAAACTCGGTGTGCCTGAGTGGGAACGCATGGTCACGCAGACCGTTATTCTCGATATTGAAATTGGCTATGACTTATCAACGTCATGCCAAAGTGATGCCATTGAGGACACCATTGATTACGGGCTTATCGTCAATCGAATTCGTGAAACCTTGACTGAGCACAGCTTTAAATTAATAGAAGCGTTAAGTGAACATATATGCCAACTTATTTTGAAAGAGTTTAAGGCAGAAAGTGTAAAAGTAAAAGCAGCTAAACCAGCAATATTACTAGGGTTAAAAACTTTAGGGGTTGTCATTGAAAGGCGTCAATAATGGTCATCATCTACCACGCAGCCAATGGCCTAGACGCCAACATGATTAAAGGCCTACTCGAACAATATAATATCCGCGCCTTTGTTCTAGGTGAATATTTGCAGGGTGGTGCTGGAGAGCTACCAACCGCGGACTTAGTCTCCGTCGGTGTTGCAGATGAGCATAAGGCTGAAGCAAAAAAAATTATTGACGAATGGGAAGCAGGCTCAATTGTCGAAGAAGTATCAAACGCTAACCTCGTGGATGGTGAACTGAGTGCAGCTTCTTAAGCCGTTCTCTCGCCACATGCGTATAAATCTGCGTAGTAGAAATATCAGAATGCCCCAACAACATCTGCACCACGCGTAAATCTGCCCCATGATTAAGTAAATGTGTAGCAAATGCATGCCGCATCACATGCGGTGACATTGGTTTATGAATGCCAGCCACCCGTGCGTAACGTTTAATAAGATACCAAAATGCTTGTCGCGTCATGGCGCTAGCGCGTGATGTAACAAATAACGCATCACTCAATCGCTTTTGTAATATTTCTGGACGGGCATTTTTTAAATAGCGCACTATCCAATCTGCAGCCTCCTCTCCCATCGGCACTAGTCGCGTTTTGTTGCCTTTACCCGTTACGCGCACGACACCATCTTGCGTACTCACCTCATTGACTTTAATACCAATTAACTCTGACACACGCAGGCCACTTGCATACAACAATTCCAACATCGCTTTATCACGTAAGCCTATGACTTGATTAACATTAGGCGCATTCAATAAATCTTCGACTTCTTGTTCGTTTAAACTTTTTGGTAAACTACGAGGCAGTTTGGGGGATTCTATTTGTAAAGTAGGGTCTACTTCTATTAGGTTCTCACGCAGATAATACCGATAAAACCGACGCATACTAGCAACCAACCGACCGATACTACGTGGTTTACTTTGTGGAAATTTGACTGCCAAATACTGCTGGATATCTGCTTGATTCGCGTGTAGCAATTGTGTATCCGACTTATCTAGCCATAATGCGAAGTTTTTTAGATCTGAACGGTAACTTTCCAATGTGTTTTTTGATAGCCCATCTTCTAGCCAAAGATGATCAATAAAGGTATCGAGCTGAGAAAGCACTAAACCTTTTTTATCGGAACTCACACGCGAACACCCTCATGCTTTAATAGCCATTTTTTTATTTTTTTACCTTTAGGATCGTTTCTCATAAAACCACCCAATCCATTTTTGGCAACCACACGATGACAAGGAATGACTAAAGGTAAATAATTAGCACCACAGGCATTGGCTACCGCACGGGCGCCAGAGCCTATTTCATTTGCGATTTCCCCATAGGTAAGTACTTGCCCTGTTGGAATGCCTGATATCACCTGCCAAACACGACGTTGAAAAGGTGTACCCTTTAACACGACAGGTAAATTAAAATAATTATATGCATCAGAAAAATAGGCTTCTATTTGATCCGCAGCCAATTTAACTGTTTTATGATCTGATGGCTTGAGTTTATGTTTTGTAGATAACAACTCTATGAATACTTGCATACCTTGTGCTGAAATACCCACTGCGCCAAAGGGCGCATCAATCACAGCGTCAAACTGTAGCGGAAACTTATTCTTGTTAGCCATCATCTTATTTAACTAGAAATACGAATACAAAGCAAACGAAAAAGCCCCAAAACCAACATAATAGTTTTGAGGCTTAAAGTATGTCTTAATACTAATCTTTTGAAGCTTCTTTTTCTACTTCTGGCGCCATCACTTCTTTCTCACGTAACATTAACTTTTCTTTAATACGTGCAGATTTTCCTGAACGCTCACGCAAATAGTATAGTTTTGCACGACGCACATCGCCACGACGTTTAACGTCGATTGTGGCAATAAGTGGTGAATAAGTTTGGAATGTCCGCTCTACACCCTCACCTGATGAAATTTTACGTACGATAAATGATGAGTTAAGGCCACGATTACGTTTTGCAATGACAACGCCTTCATACGCCTGCACACGTTTACGCGTACCTTCAACCACATTAACACCAACAACAACGGTGTCGCCTGGTGCAAAATCAGGTACTTTTTTATCTAGTCGAGCTATTTCTTCCTGCTCTAACATTTTAATAATATCTGCCACTTCTGTGCTCCTTTTAGTTATGAAGATGCTTGTTCCTGCTCTATTTCCTTGAGCAGCCGAGCTTCCTCTTTCGTCAACGACCTTGCGGCCAATAAATCTGGGCGTTTTGCCCTTGTTAGCGCCAGCGATTGTTTTAGTCGCCATTGCTTAATCTTAGCATGATTGCCTGATATCAATACTTCAGGCACTGGTACATCTTGATACACTTCTGGCCTAGTGTAATGCTGGCAATCTAAAAGACCATTCACAAAAGAATCCTCTATCGCTGAATCAGCATCACCTAAAACATCAGGTAATTGTCTTACAATTGCATCCATTAACACCATAGCGGGCAACTCTCCACCACTTAATACATAATCCCCAATCGACACTTCTTCATCGACTATACTATCTAACAAGCGCTGGTCTACACCTTCATAACGGCTTGTTAATAAAACCAATCCTTCTTCTTTGCTCAGCTCCATCACTTTTTTGTGCGTAAGCGGTTGTCCACTTGGTGATAAATGTATCACTTTTGACACAACATCTTGCTCGCGTTGCTTCGCTTTAGCAGCAAAAACTGCCTTTTCTAGTGGTTTGACCATCATCACCATGCCTGGTCCGCCACCGTAAGGCCGGTCATCTACTGTTTTATGATTATCGGTAGTGTAGTCTCTAGGATTCCAATACCTGACATCATAAATCTTATTTTCAAAAGCACGCGCCGTAATACCATGTTGCGTCAGCGCCTTAAATATATCTGGAAACAGCGTAATAACATCAAAGATCATATGGCATCTCAATACTCAGTTAACCACGTCTTAAAAATCTTCATCCCAATCCACCAGCATCGTTTGATTATCCAAACTAACTTCAAGGATTGTTTGCGCAATAAAAGGGATCAATCTTTCCACTTCCCCTTTTACCACAACAACATCATTTGCGCCTGTTTCAAACACCTCTGTTACTTTTCCAAAATCAACACCTTGTTGATTTTTTACTACCAACCCGACTAAATCAGACCAATAATATTCATTATTTACCAGTTTAGGTAATACCGTTTTTGGTACCGCTACTTGCTTACCCTTACAGGCAAAAGCAGCATCTCTATCATTCACCCCTAACAACTTAACGTGCAGCACATTATTATGTACTTTAGCTTTTTCCAATTTAACTTCAAGCCAATCTGTGCCCTTGCCTATCAGCCACGTTTTATAGGCCAACAAGCCATCCAGCTGTTCTGTATCAGGCTTCACTTTTATCCAGCCTAAAATGCCGTATGGGGCGACAATGCGCCCCATCACTACCAGATCATCCACTTCCGTTTTCATAGAAAACGGCTCAAGCCTTATTCAGCTTTTGGTGTTTCTGTTGTTTCAGCCGCATCTTCAACTTCATCAGCAGGTGCTTCTGTTTCCACTGGCGCTTCTTCTGCAGCAGCAGATTCAGCCTCTGCAGCTGCTTTTTTTGCATCAGCCTCTTCTTTTGCTGCTGCGTCAGCTTCTGCTTTCGCCGCGTCAGCCGCTTCTTTTACTTTTGCCGCCTCGGCAGCAGCAATTGCCGCTTTTTTGGTTTTAGCTTTTTCTTCATCTTTTGCTTTTGCTTTTTCCATGCCTTCAGGCCCTGTCGCATGCAACTTAACTAAACGTTTAACCGTATCAGAAAGCTGAGCACCAACACCAACCCAATAATCAACACGCGCCGCATCAACTCTTAAGCCTTCTGCACCTGATCTAGCAGATGGGTTATAAAAACCAATACGCTCAATAAAGCGACCATCGCGACGATTACGCGAATCAGCCACTACTAAATTAAAGAATGGCGCCTTTTTAGAACCACCACGTGATAAACGAATTACGACCATAATATTCTCTTAAATTAATTTTCTGCAGAAAGGCGCGGATTATACGTTATTTTCATAATGTTGGCAAAAAAATCACCAAAAAAATTATCTATTTCTAAAACTATCAAGTGCCAAACACACAAGCTCATGCTGCTTATTAACACCCATTTTTTTAAAACAACTTTTAAGATACTGTCGCGCCGTATCTTCCGCTATATCCATCACCAAACCTATTTCCTTGATATTACGGCCTTCGGCGAGTAAACCAACAAAATATGACTCTCTGTTTGTAAGACCAAAAGTGCTTTTTAAGCGCTCCTGCCAATGCGCTCTATTCGCATCAGTATCTTTAATAATAATCAATATGCCTTCATCTTGTTGATGCGCATCAACATCTAAACGCATCTTACTGATTAACAGTAAATATGGTTTTTTCTTATTATTTCTATGGATATAAAAGTTTTTATACGAAGTATCTTCCGATGGCTGCATACTGACTAGTTCGCGCATATGCTGTAACCGCTCGTTATCTTGATCAAGCACGCCAAACAAAGCACCTTCTTTAATCATCAAGCCATCAATTTTATCTAGTACTTCATTCGCAACATCCGTCATATAAAGTACTTGACCAAGTTTTGATAGTAGAATAATCCCTTGACCAAGCTGACTCAAGCCTCGCTCTAAAACACTGACGCGTTTTTGTAAATCTTTGTCGAATTGAAAAGTTTGCATTACTCCAAATTATTCACTATTTGATTAAATAAAAATCGCCTACTAATTTTCTAGCCTACACATAAGCAGTCGGGTCATCAACACCTGCTTTTAAAAACCCATCACGGCGCAAACGGCAAGAATCACACAAGCCGCAAGCCTGACCTTCATTATTAGCCTGATAGCAAGAAATTGTCATGCTGTAATCAACACCAAGACCTAAACCTTTTGTAATTATTTCAGCTTTCGTCATGTCAATTAAGGGCGCATGCACTGTTATCTTTTTACCTTCTACAGCACTTTTTGTTGCTAGGTTTGCCATTTGCTGAAAAGCATTAACATACTCTCTACGGCAATCTGGATAGCCAGAATAGTCTAGTGCATTTACACCGATAAATATATTTTGCGCTTCAAGCACTTCTGCCCAAGCCAGACTCAAGGACAACATAATCGTATTTCTTGCTGGTACATAAGTAACAGGAATGCCTTCTGTTTCGCTTTCTGGAACAGCAATTTCGTTATCTGTTAATGCAGAACCACCAAACAAACTTAAATCTAACTGTACTGTTTTGTGATCATGGGCGCCCATTATTTGCACGATTCTTTTTGCTGCCTGCAACTCAGCAATATGACGTTGATGGTAATCCAAACTTAGACAATAGCATTGGTAGCCTTGCGATTGCGCAATAGCCAAAATAGTAGCAGAATCGAGGCCGCCAGATAGTAAAATAACTGCTTTTTTCATTATTTATTCTTACACTTTTATTACAAGATTCAGTCTAGTCAAATCAAACGCCAGGCTTTTCACCCCATAATATTTTATGTAGCTGCACTTGCATTCGCACTGGTAGTTGATCTTCTAAAACCCAAGCAGCTAATTCTGTTGCATTAAGCTCATGAAAGCTTGGTGAAAATAAAATAGGACATTTATCTAAAAGATTTAACGTAATAATTTTATGTTTTGCCCAATCATAATCAGCACGATTACACAGCACAAACTTTATTTCATCGCTAGTCTTAATATGGTCTATATTCGTCCACACCATATTTTTCTCTTCATTTGACCCGGGCGTTTTTATATCGAGAATGACCGAAACTCTTTTATCTACATTGGCAATATCCATCGCCCCACCTGTCTCCAATGATACGCTATAGCCCGCATCGCATAAAGCCGATAACAGCGCTAAACATTCCTTCTGAGCCAGCGGCTCCCCACCAGTGACTGTAACAAATGTTGTTCCAAACATTGCGATTTGACTCAAGATGCCATCAAGTTCTATATTACTACCCCCTGAAAAAGCATACTCAGTATCGCAATAAGTACAACGCATAGGGCAGCCTGTTAAGCGGACAAAAGCTGTTGGCAAACCAATACGGCTGCTCTCTCCTTGCAATGAATGAAAAATCTCGTATATCTTGAGTGCCATATAATAAAAAAAACGCCAACGGTTAGGTTGGCGTTATTTTAAAGCAAAAGTACAAAAATTAAACTTTTAGCATTAATTATCTAAATGATTCTAGAACTTTTAAGCGCTTTTTCGCATTAGGTGTTACTGCTGCATCAGGATGTTTTGCGATCAAGCCACTTAATGTCCTTTTTGCACTTTTTATTTGTCCGAGCTGAATCTGACTATTGGCTATGCTATACATTGCATCAGGTGCCTTAGTATTGTCAGGATGTCTATCCAGTAATTTTTGCTGTGTTGCAATAGATGATTGATAGTTTTTTAGCGCAAATTGTGAATAACCTAAACCATACAGTGCATTTGGCACTAAGTTACTTTCTGGATAGTCTTTTAAAAAAACTTCATAAGCATCAAAAGCCTCTTTATGCTTGGCTGACGTCGTTAACCCATATGCGGCCGCATACGCCTTTCCATCTTCGCCATCCACATTGAGACCAGAGCCATCATCAATTGACGACGATGGCACGGCTTCTAGCTTACGTATGCGTGCATCAGTATCTGCATACAAGTCCTTTTGTCGCTTCTCAGTAATTTGGAGAGAATGGTTTGCCACCTCCAAATCACCACGCATTAAAGCCAAATCTTGCTTCAGCTGCTCAATTTGATCTTGCATATCTTGCAAGCCTAAGCTTTGCACTTTCACGCGTTTTTTTAACGCTGCAATCTCCGTCTCATGCTCAGCATCACTTGCCACACTTTCAGATTCAACTTCTAAAATCTTTTTACGTGCTTCAGAATCATCAAAAAGAGCGGCATGTGAGCTTAAGCTAAATAAACTTAAGCTCACCACTGCTAAAGTTTTTTGAAAACGATTCATGCTTTACTCTGATGCATAAACGATTTCCACACGACGGTTTTGTTGGTGACAATCTTCACCAGCACAACCCACTGTCGCATTTTCTTCGCCATAACTTACTGTTTCAATCTGGCTATCTTGCACGCCTAATAAGTTAAGCGCTCTTTTTACTGCTACTGCACGACGCTGTCCTAAAGACACATTATATTCACGTGTACCACGCTCATCGGTATTGCCCTGTAAAACAGTTTTTGCACTTGCATGCGATTGTAAATAATTAGCATGTGCTTCAATATTAGGACGGAACTCAGCACGAATATTATCGCTATTGTAATCAAAATAAATATTGCGCTTAGATAAAATATTATCTGGATCATTTAACTCACTGCTACCGCTATTAGCGCTAGAATCAACTGCAACATCTTTGACAGCACCTGAATTAGCACCGCCACTTGTAGAGTCTGCTGATGGACTTATATCTTCTACAGAAGCACCATCTGTCATTGGTGTGCTTTTACAGGCAACCAGCAATGCAGACATGGCAAGTGCCATCAGCAGTTTTGAGTGAATTTTTGAAGTGTTTAACATAGTATTGCTCCTTTTTTATCTAATTGATGAGTTCGTTAACTTAAATAAGGTTAGTGTTTAAAAATTTAATTAATTGAGTAACGGACCCCAAGCTGGCTCGCGTATATCTCCCCGCGACTCGCTTAACCGTTGGCGTACTTTACCATCAAATGAGACGGCTGCCAAAGAACCGCGTGAACCAGCCCTTGTTGCATACAAAATAACACGTCCATTTGGTGAAAAACTAGGTGATTCATCTTGGCTGCCTGCACTAAGCAAGCGTGTTTGCCCTGTCGCCAACTCTTGAACAGCCACTTTGAATCGTCCACCATCATTGCGGATATAGACAAGCGATTTGCCATCTGGTGAAAATCCTGGGCTAACATTGTAATTACCTTCAAAGGTCACACGACTAGCACCACCGCCATTTGCTGATGTTTTATATATTTGTGGTCTTCCACCACGGTCTGAAGTGAAATAGATGGATTTGCCATCCGGCGAAAACGCGGGCTCAGTATCGATACCTCTGCTTTTCGTGATTCTTTTCAAGCCGCCACCGTTTGCACTAATTGTATAAATTTGCGAGTTGGCAGCATAAGTCAACACAATAGCCAGCTTACTGCCATCAGGCGACCAAGCTGGTGCACTGTTATTGCCTTTATAATTGGCAACCACCTTACGACGACCACTGGTCAGCGAGTGCACATAAATAATAGGCTTTTTCTTTTCATATGACACATAGGCCATTTTTTTTCCATCTGGTGACCATGCAGGTGAAATAATAGGCTCATTTGAAGAAAGCATTCTCTGTGGATTATAGCCATCAGCATCTGCTACATATAAGCCATAACGCTTACCCGACTGCGTCACGTAAGCAATACGGCTAGCAAACGCACCTGGCTCGCCAGTCAATTTTTCATAAATAACATCTGCAATTTTATGTGCTGTTAAACGCAGCTGTGATGATCCCGCTTGAAAATCCATATCGGCCAACTTTGTTTGCTTTAACGTATCTAGCAGCTGAAATGAGACCTTAAAACGCCCGCCTGATACAGGCTTAACACTACCAACAACAACAGCCTGCGCTTGTAGCGCTGCCCACTCAGCATATTTAACTTCAGAGGCATGACTTGGCAAGTTAGCCATCCCGCGCGTCTCTAGCGTTCTAAACAACCCACTCCTTTTTAGGTCTGCACTTACAATCTCTGCAATTTTTTCTTTGGCTTTCGTTGCTGTGGATTGATCAAAAGGAACAATAGCAATTGGAATTTGTTGCGCGCTACCACCGCTAATTTGGATATCTAATGCGGCATTGGCTGAAGTGGTAATCAAAAAGATGAAACAAAGTATTAGTGATTTAATCATGTTCATAACTTATATTAATGCCTTAAATTTTAAAAAGTTCCAGCAAATTCTACTGTAACCAGCCATAGTTACTAGTGCATTTACATTTTATTACATCTTTTACGCTTTATTAACAATCAGCATTGATGCTTAGTTGTCATTTGGCTTGAAACGCAGATTCAAATTTCTAAAGGCTGCTTTTGCAGCTTCATCAGTGGGTAACGGTAGTGGTTCAGATATAAGAATAGCGCGCTCTACCGCTTCGTCACACGCGGTAATGCCGCTGGATTTTGTCAACACTGGGCTGCTGCTATATTCACCTGTAGGCAACAAACTTATTTTAAAACGTAACTCTGGGTTGCCGTCTCCACATAACGTTTTGTTAACGTTTCCACGGATTTTAGCCTTGATTTTACTTGTATATTCACCAATTAAGCTCTTCTGAGCTGCACTTGCCTGTCTTTGGCTTTCTGCATTGCTGTCCTCATTAAGCAATGCTTCTTGTATTTTTCTTAAATCTTCTTGTTCTTTCTTCAATCGCTCTTTTTGCAACTCTTCTTCACGTGCAGCACGTTTAATTTTTTCTAATGCTTTCTTACGTTTTTTTTCTGCTATTTTTTTCTTTTCTTGCGCTAATTTCTTTTTCTCCAACGCCAATTTTTTCTTTTCTTCTTCCGCCTTCTTTTTCTTTTCTAATTCTATATCAACTTTGGGTGGCTCTGGCTCTGGCTCTGGCTCTGGCTCTGGCTCTGGCTCTGGCTCTGGCTCT
>CAYXOR010000002.1:0-111872 GCA_964466895.1 uncultured Methylophilaceae bacterium
TGCCAGAAACCATGCCAGTAGAAAAACGCCTTAAACTTTCTACGCATAATGTATTGTTAAGCTATAAGGCCATTTTTAGGGACAGCGAGTATAGAAATTTAATCATTGCGATTGGGGTTAATTTCTCAGGATTTTTTATTTACGTGTTAGCTAGCCCTGTTTTTTTGGGTAAGCATTTAGGTTTATCGCCACAGCAATATGCGTATTTGTTTATACCAACGGTTACAGGCATGGTCTTGGGTTCATATCTTGCTAAGCATGTAGCAGGAAAATATACATCACAGAAAGTAATTAAGTTGGCATATCTGTGGATGGGGTTAATGGCTGTACTGAATCTAATCATTTGCTTTACGCAACCAGCCAGCTTGATTGCCAACATTCTTCCCATTGCTTTATTCAATATCGGCATGGCCATGTGTATGCCGATACTCTCACTTGCTGCGCTAGATAGACATCCAAAAATCCGTGGTACTGCGGCATCTGGGCAAGCATTTATGCAAATGCTGCTTTCTACTGTGTCTGCAGGTATTGTTGTGCCTTTTGTTTGGTATGCACCTTCTGGTTTAGCAATAGCGATGGCCGTTTATCTGTTGCTTGGCTTATTCGTTATTAGAAAAACAGAGGTGTGGAAAAGTTAAGATATCTCCTTTTTACCAAATCTCTCCAAAAGGACGAACTTCAATTTCTGATGACCATGAAGATGAATTTTGTAGTGTGAGGCCAAATATAGTATTTGCTAAACCTATTGGTTGTATAAAAAAATCATCTGGTTTGTTTGGCATCATTTTTCGAGTATGCGATGTGCTGACGACGCCATCTACAATAACGGTTGAAACATGAACTTTTGACTTTCCAAGATGACGTGCCATTGATTCAGCAAGGCTTCTTTGGGCGGCTTTAGCTGGTGCAAAAGCTGCTGTATTGGCACCCCCACGACGGGAAGCTGTGGCACCAATGAATATGATGTTGCCATGCTGGTTTGCTTTCATTTCTGGAATGACCTGCTGCGAAACGAGTAGGGCACCTAGCGCATTAACTCTCCAGCATTGTTCGAATTCATCCGCTGATATTTCTTCTACGTTTTTCCAGACGCCTGCCCCTGGGTTGAAAATGAGCGTATCGACTTCCCCCATTTTAATACGGATGGAAGCGAATACTTGTTCTATTGAGGTGGCATCAGTAACATCGCATTGGTAGGCGTAGGCATTCTTAATTTCTTTGGACAATTCTGCTATGTATGTGTGATTTCGTGCGAGCATAGCCACTTGATAACCTTCTTCAGAAAACTTACGCACGAAAGCTGCACCATTGCCTGGGCCGACACCCACAATAACGCAGACAGGGTTGTTAATACTTATAGACATCATCTATCCTTTCCAATGTGGAGGTGTGGTTTTGGCAAAAAATGGTAACTGTTCAATGGTTTGCATAAATTCAAATAGGTTCGGTTTTATAAGTGGAGCTACACCAAATTTTGGTCGTTTTTTATGGAGCCGTTTAACCAGTGCTAGCAATGGGTATATTGCAAAGTCAGCTATTGAAATATCCCCAACAAAATATTCGCTTGTTAGTGTGGTTTCAAGGTAATTGAGTTCTTGGCTTAGATTATTCAGTTCTAATGTAATAACTTCAGGGTCGCCATCCCCACCATCACGCATTAAAGTAAGTAACATTAATCGCCTTATTACAGGGTATAAATAGCTATAAGCTTCTGCGGCTAAGCGACGGGCGATTGCACGATCATTTAGATTGGTTGGGAAAATTGAATGTGTAGGGTAACGTTCTTCTAGGTACTCAATAATGGCTGAAGTCTCCCAAATTGTGATGTCATCATCAACTAAAGTTGGTACCTTTCCATGCGGATTCAGGGCTAAAAATTCAGGTTTTTTTAAGTCACCATTCTGTAGCGACATTACATTTAATTCATAAGGTAGTTGTTTATGTTCTAGTGCCAGCCATACATTCCAAGCGAATGGTGAGCCAGACCCATAGTAAAATTTGATGTTCATTTTAAATGTTTCCTTAATTATTTAAATTAATTTTAGTAAAGTAACTGCAAGTGTCATTTGACTAAAGAACCCCACTGTAAAAGCTAAGGTGCGGACCAGTGGCACGGCAGCTATGTAAGCTATTACATGTATCATCCTTGCGAAAAAATACAATATACATGCTGTTGCCGTGGCCGATGTGCTGATATTAGTTACTTGAATCGCTAGAACCAATGGCGCAAAGACCACAAGATTTTCAACTGCGTTTGCATGTGCGCGTTTGAGTCTTTCTGCCCATTGTGCTTTGGGAGTTAATAATGGTGGCAATAGTGTTGCCCAAACTCCAGTTTCTAATATGCGATTAATAATCATAGGTATCCAAAAAAAAGCTGTCATTGTGATGGTAAGTGTTAACCAATATAGTTCTGTAGTAATGTTCATTTACATCCTCATTAATTAATTTTAAATATGATTACTTATTTTTATTTGCTGGCTGCTTGTTGATACTCTGCAAGAAGATATGGGTTGTCGATTGAACCATGGTGGTGTGTTTGCTTCCAGCCTGCATCTACACCTAACCACTGTGCAACACGGCTGGTCCGAACCTCAAGCGAAATGGTATCCTTCCCACTGGTAAATTCGCCAGTTTCGCGCCCAGCAAAAACCACCATATCGTCGGTTTGAAATTCAACAATATCATTAAACCCCACCCACACCTTTGTAGATGAATTGAAAATATTTTGGTACAAATTAGAAACTGACTCATAGCTTCGGAGAATTCCACCTAGAGGGTTATTTAGCTGAATTAGTGCATGATCTGCCCATACTTGCGAAAATACGCACATGTCGCGCTGATTAAAAGCATAGTAGAACGATTCAATTAAAGCTCTGGCACCTTCTATTCCCTGTCTTTTGGTTTGACTAATACGATTGCTAGCATCTCGTCCGTAATATTGCTTAGAATGAATAATCATGCTTGTTGTATTTGTAATGCAGGTTTATCTTTGTGTTGGAGAAGTTTGTACATTGATATCAAATGGAACCAAAGCCATAGTGGTGCTGGTAGAAAAACTGCATACATCATAGGGTGGTGTGGGGTGAGTGTAGGCAACAATAAAAGTGATAGTGTACTGGCGACGACTAAAATATCAGCCACACCGAATAAATTAGCAAACCATGCCCGTCTTTCACCGTTGGCGTTAGCAGCTAATGTGAACGCTGCGATTAAACCTAAAAACCCTGCTGATATGTGGGTCCAGCCATCTAAGATGCCGAATGTCAGCGGTAAGCCACCTATGCTAGCCTGCATTAAAAAGTTGGCCCCAAAAAACACTCGTATACCTTGTAGGAGCAATAATTGTCGTTGGGTAAGTGCCATTACAGTGCTTCTTATTGGTTTAACTAGTAGCAACAAGGCGCCTACAGCACCTACAGCGATAAAAATAACGATTAAGAAGGTGATGCCTGAGATATCTTCAGGAAAAAGTTTTTTTGTAGACAGGCCTAAATGTAACAGGCCTAACCATGTCAGCATACCTAAGCCTATGCTGATGGATAATTTCCCATTTTTATCGCCTAAGGATACAACCCAAAGTGTGTAAATGATCATCATGAGATCTAGAAAAACAGCAAAAGCTGCTGTTGTGAGCATGGCCATATTGAAACTCCTTATATTAAGTGTTACTGTAATACGCATATTAACTACAATTTATAGTATTAAATATGCATATATCAACTAATAATTATGCTGAAACAACTTATATAAAGAATAATAAGTGCATTTTAAGCGAGGCGCTGAATCCTATGCGCGTCAGTGGTAGTTTGTTAATAAGCGAAGCGTATGTGCCACCTTGGGGTGTTGAGGTTCCTGATGCTGATAAGCTAGCGGCAATGTTAAAAGTAGGGGCTGATGTGCGTGTAGTTGCTTTTCATTACGTAAAACGTGGTTTTATGGAAGTTACGCCACAAGCGGGTCATTCCATTTTGGTTGAAGCCAGTGAAATGGCTATTGTTTTTGGAGGTTTGGCGCATACAATCTCTCAGCTAGAATTTAAGAAGTCTGTCCCAGTCGAATCAATACTAGTAGATGGCCAAAATCCCTTTAAGCCTAATGGCGTTAATAAAGCACGCAGTACGTCTGTTGTATGTGGCGTTTTTATGATGCGTAATGTAGAGATGAACCCGCTTTTTTCTTCATTGCCTGAGGTGTTGCACGTATCAGGTCAACAAGGGGGTACATTGCATAATTTGCCTGCAGTACTTAATTGCTTGAATAGGGAGATAGAGCAGACGATACAATGCACGTTTATGATTGAGCGTTTGCTGGAGCTGCTTTGTGCAGAAGTGATGCGGGCGCATTTAGAGAACGCCCCCCGAAACGCTGGTTGGTTTCTTAGTGTCAGAGACCCCGTGGTTGGCCGAGCAATGTCGATGATTCACACGAAGCCGAATGAATGCTGGTCGGTTAATCGTTTGGCGCAAGGTGTTGCGATGTCGCCATCAAGGTTTTCCGCACGCTTTTCAAAAGCATTAGGTGATAGCCCAATGGCTTATGTGACAAAATGGAGAATGAATGTTGCTGGGCGGTTATTGGATGAATCAGTACAAAGTGTTGGAAAAGTTGCAGCAGCTGTAGGTTATGAAAATGTTGCGGCATTTAGTCGGACTTTCAAACGTCATCTAGGTATCTCACCTGCGAAATGGCGTTTGCGCTAGTGCTTACATTAATTTAAGTCACTTAGTTAGTTGTTGTTAACCATGATAATTGGCCAACTCCGCATTTTTTTCGCTTAAAAACACAGTTTGATTGCGATTGATAAACAAAATCAATATCACTGAATAAACAAAGGTAGAAAGCATGATGACGCCAATCACAATGGCTTTAAACATTTCAAGATGAGCAAATGAAGGTGGGATCATGGTGAGCATGACAATAGAAAGGCCGCCTTTAATCCCAGCAAAAGTAAGTACAGTGCACCAGCGTGGACCAATGTTGACCATTTTTTCTGTCTTGTTAGTAATGAGTGCAAAGATGCTCATCATGGCGGCACGGATGATTGTAGTAGCAGCAAACATAACAATAATTTCAACGCGATATTGCCAGAGTAGTTTCAAGTTAATCATTTCGGCCATGGCGATAAATAGAATAGTGTTGGCGACTAAGGCCAGTAGTTGTATGTCTTCTTTATTGCGTAGATGACGGTTGCGTTCGTCAATGGTGGCTTTTACACGCTTTAACACAGCGCCAAAAATACCCATGGATGTATTTTTCTTACGTGCTTCTTTCTCTAACACTGCTTCATCTTGGTCAATTTGTTCATTTTCATCATCAATTGATTTGTTCATTAAGTGATTGACCGTGATTGTGGCAAAAATGCAAGCCAATATGCCTGATAAATGCATATGAGAGTGCGCGCCAAACAGGTTGAGAATCACATAAAAATGTTCTGCTAGCTCAAAAGCACTGTAACCAGAAAGCACGACTATCATCATTTCAGCAGTCCTGTTGTGTGTGGTTTTTAATAACATAAGACCAGCAAAGCCAATGCCGACACCCACAACAAGTGAGCCTAATATGACGGCTATGCTGATTTCAGCGACATATGCTGTAGTTATTGTCGCGCCATTAAGTGCATATAGGCCAATAAACACAAATATAATTAGCGCCGTTGCATCGTTAAATAGGCTCTCACCCTCAGCTAGAATTTTTAATTGATGTGGGAGTTCAAATTTAGAGAAAATACTGACAACAGAAACAGGGTCTGTTGCCAGCACCATCGCAAATAAAATAATGATTGCAGCTGCGCTGAGTTGTTGTTCTGCGAAAAGCCAATCAGATATCGATAAGGCCATGAGTATGGACATTGCAACAGCAACGACCGATAAATAGAGCAAACTTAAACCATGTTTCTTGAGATCATTTAATCTAAGTTCTAGCGAATCTGATATTAATAGTATGGGTAATAAAAAAATGACTAGGCTAGCAAAGCTTTGGGCATCGCCTGTCATCACGGGCACTTGCTTGAAAGCATAGTGTGCAATAAAGGATAAGGTGATTAAGCCAAGTGGGGAGGGGACTTTAAATTTGTCTTCTAGCTGCAAGGCCAAGAAAAGGATGCTTGCAACCATGATGAGTGTCGTGATCATATGTTTCTTATTTAAATTATTGATTGAATTAAAGCTAGATTATCGCATATAGCCGTATTGAAACGGATAGTTTGGATGTCTTTGTAACTACAAGTAATAATTAATAACTGTAAGCAGCTTAATTAGGTTTGTTAATTTTACCAATACTACTAAATATGGATCTAACCCCGCGCCAAACTTTAGGCAGCATCCAAAACATCAGTACAATAAAACCAAATAAAACCCCGATAAATAAAGCAGGGTGCATCAGTGCCAACCAGCCACCACCCAAGAAAAGGCCTTCTTCTCCTAATGAGGCGGCAATGTTACTGACAGGTTCTGGGGATGTGTTGATGAGCGCGCGGCTACCTGCTTTTGTTGCGTGCGTCATGCCAGTGAGTGAGCCGCCCAATAATGCTGCAATAGTTGTAATAATGGGGTCGCTACTGTTAATTGCACCCATGGCGAGCAAGGCGCCAACGGGGATTTTAATAAACGTTTGTATGCTATCCCATGCACTATCAATATATGGAACTTTATCGGCCAAAAACTCAATTACAGTAAGAAAACCTGCAACACCAAGTACGACAGGATGGCTTAAAATTTCTAACGAGGCAGGTGTTGTAATGAATTGAAACTTTACAAGCAATCCCACGATAAATATGGTTGCGTAAAGTCTTAAACCGCTAGCCCAGCTTAAGCCGCTTGCAAGAGCAATACTAGAGACGGCATCCATAAATATTTTAAATTTTTGTTGTAGAAACTTCAGTATAAATCAAGTTACCGTTGTTTATTCCTCATTTTTACTACATTTTCACCTGTGCATCTAGTGTGGGCACGTGTAAAGCTGTACTAATGCTATAAAAATTAGTAGGATGACATTGATTATTATAATAAATAAGCGTCATAAAAATCGTTAAGGGGTGTTTTATATGAATGGTAAAAACAACATAAAAAGAGCAGCGTTTGGTTTTGTGCTAATGGCCAGCACGAGTGTACAGGCGGCAGGTTTTGCTTTAATTGAACAAAGTGCCAGTGGCATGGGGAATGCATTTGCGGGAGCGGCGGCAACAGCTGAAGATGCGAGTACCATATTTTTTAACCCAGCAGGCATGACTTATATTGATGGGATGCAGGCGGTCGGTGCGTTGCATTTAATTAAGCCTAATGCAGAATTTAAAGATAGAGGATCAATTGCTGGGGCTGGTAAACCATTAGGGGACGAGGGGCCTAATGCAGGTGATTTAGCTTTCGTGCCAAACTTTTACTTGATGACGGAGTTAAGTCCGTCAATAAAGATAGGTGTGGGCGTGAACGCTCCGTTTGGTCTTAAAACCGAATACGATGATGAGTGGTTAGGACGTTTTCAAGCAAATAAATCAGAAGTAAAAACAATTAATATCAACCCTTCTATTGCGTTTAAGGTAAATGAGCGGTTATCGCTGGGGTTTGGTGTTTCAGCCATGCGCGCAGAAGCAACTTTGACGCGATCAGTTAATTTCGGTCCTTTTGGTGAAGGTTCAGTGAAAGTGAAGGGTGATGATTGGGGCTATGGATTTAATTTAGGCGCTATTTATCAGGTTACATCAGATACGCGTGTTGGCGTAGCATATCGTTCCAAAGTGAAGCAGCGCTTAGAAGGAAAAGCTAAATTTAAAGCGCCGGCGGCACTACCCGCTGCATTTACGCCAGCTAATGGCGATATTAAAGCAGGTATTGATTTACCAGAAAGTTTCTCTGTAAGCTTGTTTAGCCGTGTTAATAGTAAATGGGATGTAATGGCCGATGCAACATTGACACGCTGGAGTCGATTTGAGGAACTTAGGATAGTGCGAGATTCAGGCGCATTATTAACGCTCACGCCAGAAAATTGGGAAAATACGATGCGCTATTCAATAGGGGCTAGTTATCGTTATAGTGATAAGCTTAAATTACGTGTAGGAGCTGCTTATGATGAAGAGGCGATTAAAGAGGAGTTCCGTACTGCGCGTATTCCTGGTAACGATAGAAAATGGGTAGCATTAGGTGCAAGTTATATTGCGAGCCCAATGTCTACATTTGATATTGGTTACACGCATTTATTTTTAAGTGATGCTGAAATTGATGATAACCAGTTGGCGACAGGTAATGGCCGTATTACTGGGGATTTTGAGGGCAGTGTTGATATTGTCAGTTTGCAATATACACATAATTTTTAGCTAGACCGGCTTTAAATAGAAAAAGAGGCTGATAAAGCCTCTTTTTCTATTTATACATTGTGCAAGCGTTATTCTATGAGCAATTCTAGCTTATTGGGTACGTTGCTCATTGCATCGGCATCTTCTAAGGGTTCTTTACGGGCGGTGATGATAGGCCATACTTGTGATAAGCGCGCATTTAACTCGATGAATTGTTGTTGGTCTTCTGGTACGTCATCTTCTGCAAAAATAGCTTCAACAGGGCACTCTGCAACGCATAGTGTGCAATCAATGCACTCATCTGGGTCTATGGCTAAGAAATTTGGGCCTTCGACAAAACAATCGACTGGACATACCTCTACACAGTCTGTGTATTTACATTGGATACAGCTTTCGGTTACGACATAGGTCATTTTCGTTCCTTCTTTTAAATCTTAGTTTTTAAATCTTTAAGTGAATTTTAATCTATTTTCTAATTTGCACAATCATTGATCTATACAATCATGCCGGCACCAACCGTATTGTTAGTGCTTTCATCAATTACAATAAATGCACCAGTGGCGCGGTTTGTTTTGTAGCTATCTACCATGAGTGGTTGGGCTAATTTGAAACTTAAACGAGCAATGTCGTTCATTTTTAGATCAGTGGTTTGTTGCTCTTCAAGTGTGTTTACATCTACTTTGTATTGAATTACAGCAATTTTAGCTTTTGATTCTCGTGAGGTGTGACGCACGATATAAGTGCGAGCAGGTGAAAGTGGTGTTTCTGATAACCAGCAAACAAATGCATCGATTTGTTTAACTGGCTCAGATGCTTCAGCGCTTTTTACAATCATGTCACCACGAGAAGTATCAATTTCATCTTCTAATAGCAATGTCACGCTTTGTTCTGTTTGTGCACTTTGAATCTGTGCTTCGCCAATTTGAATTGCTTTTACTTTAGACTGGTAACCATTTGGTAATACTGTTACCGCATCACCAACTGCAACTTCACCAGATTCAATACGCCCCATAAAGCCACGGAAGTCATGCAAGTCAGGGTCTGCACTCGCATGTGGACGGCAAACAAACTGTACAGGAAAGCGAAACTGTTCATCTTGTTCAGAGTGTGCAGCGGGTGCTTTTTCAAGCATCTCAAGCATGGTTTCACCTTGATACCAAGGCATGCTATCTAAACGGTCTACCAACATATCACCATTTAATGCTGATATCGGGATGAAGCGAATATCACGTGCGCCTGCTAAGCCGATTTCTTTTGCAAAAGCGATATAGTCCTCACAAATTTTTTCGTAAGTTTCTTGGCTATAATCAACTAAATCCATTTTATTTACAGCGACTACAATGTGTGGAATGCCGACCAAATGGGCTAAATAACTATGGCGACGGGTTTGTGTCAATACGCCTTTACGTGCATCAATTAAAATAATCGCTAAATTAGCCGTAGATGCAGCAGTCACCATGTTCCGTGTATATTGCTCATGGCCTGGTGCATCAGCGATAATGTATTTACGGGTGCCAGTTGTAAAATAGCGGTAAGCCACGTCGATGGTAATACCTTGTTCACGTTCAGCTTGTAAGCCATCAGTTAATAAAGATAAATCTACAGCTTCCATCCCACGTTTTTTAGATGTTTTAGAGATGCTTGTCATGGTGTCAGTTAGGATTGTTTTGCTATCAAATAGCAAGCGACCAATCAGTGTACTTTTACCATCGTCTACGCTACCGCATGTCATAAAGCGTAATAAAGAGTCGTTATCTTGCATCGTATCTTTTTGATTTGTTGTACTCATTAGAAATAGCCCTCTTTCTTGCGTAACTCCATCGATGCATCAGAGGTCTGATCATCTAAGCGCGTTGCGCCACGCTCAGTAATGGTGGTTGTTGCCGTTTCAATCACAATTTTTTCTGTGGTATCTGCATCAGAATATACTGGGGCAGTGCAAGTGATATCGCCGACTGTTCTAAAGCGAACTTGCTTACTTACTATCTCTTCGCCGTCTTTAGGCTTATTAATTACTTCACCGCTTGCTAGTTTGACGTTAGCAGGGATGATGTCGTCATTACGGAGGATGACATCACGATCATGGGCGAAGTAGATGCTAGGTAGCTCAAGTTTTTCGCGTTCAATGTATTGCCATACGTCCATCTCTGTCCAGTTAGAGATAGGGAAGGCTCTAATGTTTTCGCCTTTATGGGCGCGAGCATTGTATAGATTCCATAACTCTGGGCGTTGATTCTTAGGGTCCCATTGTCCAAATTCATCACGGAAGCTCATGATGCGTTCTTTTGCACGGGCTTTTTCCTCATCACGACGTGCGCCACCAATACAGCAATCAAAACCATGCTCTTCAATCGCTTCCAGCAACGTCACCGATTGATGCTTATTACGAGGCTCATCTGGGTGTTTTAAGACAATCGTGCCGCGTTCCATGGAATCTTCTAATGAACGCACAATCAGGCGTTCGCCAATTTCTGCGGCACGACGGTCACGAAACTCAATCACTTCTTCGTAGTTGTGACCAGTGTCAATATGCATTAAAGGGAAGGGGAAACGACCCGGTCTAAATGCTTTTTCCGCTAGGCGAACAATACAAAGCGAGTCTTTGCCGCCAGAGAAAAGCAATACAGGATTGCTACATTGGCCTGCGACTTCACGCAATATATGTATGGCTTCAGCTTCTAACCAATCAAGATGTGACAATGTTTTTTTATTTATCATATTCAATTACTTATTATATTAACTTAATTCATTACATTAGGGTTTAGCGGCTTTAACATGTAAGCCACATTCTTTGTTTTTAGGGTCTTCCCACCACCAGCGACCTGAACGAACATCCTCACCTATGGCAACGGCGCGCGTACAAGGCGCGCAGCCAATACTTGGGTAAAACTGGTCATGCAGTTGATTGTAAGGTACATCGAACATCCTAATATAAGCCCAAACTTCTTTTTCAATCCAGTCACTTAATGGATTGAACTTTTCTAATTGGTTGCCTTCATCAAACTCACGTACAGGCAAGCTGGTGCGAGTTGTAGCTTGTTCTGCGCGCATGCCTGTTATCCAAGCTTGTTTGCTGTTTAGTGCGCGTTGTAGCGGCTCTATCTTGCGCATATGGCAACAAGCTTTACGTAGTTCTATACTCTCGTAAAAAGCATTGATGCCTTTAGTCTGTACATAGGTTTCTACGGCTTCATGCTTAGGGAAAAAGACAACAGGCTTTGTATTATACGTTTTTTCTACTTCACCCATGAGTGAATATGTTTCCGCAGGTAAGCGACCCGTATCAAGGGAAAAAATCTTAATATCTAATTTTTCTTTGGCGATGATGTCAGTTAACACCATGTCTTCTGCGCCATAGCTGTTTGCAAACGTTATTGCCTTGAACTCGGTGCTAGCCGATTGCAATATAGTTATAACTTGCATACGCTTGGCTACTACGCTTTGTTTTAGCACATCCGTAAGTTCAGGGCTGGTTGCGGGGTTGCTGGTAGTAGGTTTTATCATGCTGACACCAAAGCTCATTATCTGCTCACTATCATTATAGTTGGCTCCGATTAACGCTACGCCAAACGGGCAATGGTTCATCTACAGCACCTTGATACGGCTGGCTGAAGTCTTTTAAGCTCTCTATCGCTTCTTCTGCACTGCGGTCAGCACGAATTTCATAACTGTTAAAGCCTGAGCGTTTCAGGAAAAATAATTGATCACGTAATACGTCACCGACAGCACGCAGTTCATTCTTATAGTCGTAGCGCGTCCTTAATAAGCTGCCTAATGTAAAGTTGCGGCCATCTGCGAAGCGTTCTACATAGATAGCAATCAGTGGCAATGTATTTAGGTCAGGAAATGCTTCAATTAAGTTTTCTATTGGTTCGTGCGTGGCTAGCAAAATACCCACATCGCTGGCCGCCATGCGGCCCGCTAATATACCTTTGTTTGCCAACCAAATGGTTAGTGGTAATAATACTTTTCCTGATTCTGGAATTGTGGTGCCAGCTATTTGTTTTTTGGTAAAGGTTTCTTCACCTGTGAGTTTAAATAGAACAACTTTACCTGCTTGTTTACGAACGACTTCATCTCCGTAAGTTGGCGGTATCACACGTGTCCATTCATCTGTGACGATGGTGTTTTCAACAATTAATTGACTCATGCAGCTCTCTTTTCTGCATAAACATGCGCTTTAAATGGTTCTAAACCCAGACGCCGCGCCGTATCTATAAAGCGTTCTTCTGCTGTGCGTTCTTTAATATAGACGTCAATTAACTTTTGCACGACACTTGGCATTTCATCTGCCGCAAATGCACGACCAATGACTTTGCCTAAGCTGGCATCGTTTCCTTGTTTGCCACCAATAGAGACTTGGTACCATTCTTCATTATCTTTGTCGACACCTAAAATACCAATATGCCCGATGTGGTGGTGACCGCAAGCGTTCATGCAGCCAGAAATGTTGAGCTCAAGCTCGCCGATATCATGTAGGTAATCTAGGTTATCAAATTCCATTTGAATAGCTTCTGCAATAGGGATGCTTTTTGCATTGGCTAGGCTGCAAAAATCGCCGCCTGGACAGCAGATCATATCGGTTAATAGCCCAATGTTAGGTGTTGCAAGGCCGTTAGCGCGTGCGGTTTCCCAGATGGTTGGTAAGTCGCTTAACTTAACATCTGCTAAGATTAGGTTTTGTTCATGCGATACGCGCAATTCACCAAAGCTATAGGCATCCGCAAGATCCGCTACGGTATGCATTTGCGTAGAGGTGGCATCTCCTGGTGCTTTGCCATGGGGTTTAAGCGATAGCGTGACAGCGCGATAACCAGCTTGCTTGTGTGCGTGTGTACAGCGTTTTACCCAAGCTGCAAATGCTGGATTACTGGCTAGGACAGCATCAAAGTTGGCGTCATTTTTATCTAGGTTATCGTAAGGCATCGGTTCAAAGTATTTAGATACGCGGGTGAGCTCACCTTCAGTAATTGTGTTTGGACCATCTTGCAAATGTGCCCATTCTGTTTCTACTTGTTTTTTAAATGCCTCAATACCCATCGCTTTGACTAAAATTTTAATGCGTGCTTTGTATGAGTTATCGCGGCGCCCCTGCATGTTGTACACACGGATAATCGCCTCGCAATAGGTGAGAGCGTGCTGCCAATCTAAATGCTCACGAATGACAATACCTAAAATAGGTGTACGGCCTAAGCCACCACCGACCCATACTTTAATGGCCAAGTTGTCTTTGTTGTCTTTGTAGAACTCCATGCCAATATCGTGCATCTGCACTACGGCGCGGTCATCTTTTGTGCCAGCAACGGCGATTTTAAATTTGCGTGGTAATAAAGCAAACTCAGGGTGGAAGGTACTCCATTGGCGCATGATCTCTGCCATCGCACGAGGGTCAACAACTTCATCAGGTGCAACACCGGCAAATTGATCGGTTGTAATGTTACGAATGCAGTTGCCAGAAGTTTGAATTGCATGCATTTCCACTGTGGCAAGTTCAGCTAAAATATCAGGAACATCTTCTAATTTTGGCCAGTTAAGCTGAATGTTTTGACGTGTACTAAAATGACCATAATCTTTGTCATATTTTTTAGTAATATCAGCCAGTTTGCGCAATTGCTTAGATGTGAGCATGCCATATGGCACTGCAACGCGCAGCATAGGTGCATGACGTTGGATATAAAGGCCGTTTTGTAGGCGAAGAGGGCGGAACTCTTCCTCTGTTAGTTCACCTGCTAAATAGCGACGTGTTTGGTCGCGATATTGCGTGACCCGTTCGTCTACTATTTGTTGGTCAATTGTGTCATATTTATACATGTAATTTGCTAACTAAGGTTAGCCCTCCATTGTAATCTATTACGTTTCATATAATTTAAGAATCTACTTAAGTTTTTCTAAGTTTAAGTTGTGTTAATGCGATAGGTAGAAATAAAAGGGCAACGCCAAGTAAAGGGTGGTATTCAGGGAATGCCATTTTCTGTCCCACATAAACCAAAACAACTGCGAGCAATATTCGTATCCAATGTTCTGCAACCTTTACACTTAGGTGGCTGCCAATCCAAATGCCAGGAATAGATCCTAACAACAAGCTACCTAATAAGTTGTAATCGACTGTGCCTATACTCGCATGACCTAAGCCAGCAAATAAGGTTAAAGGCACAGCATGTGCGATATCACTGCCAATAACTTTTGTAATGGGTGTTTTTGGATACAAAATTAATAAAGCAGTAACGCCAAGTGCACCTGCACCCACAGATGTTAATGTCACTAAAAAGCCTAGGACAGCACCTAAAATAACGGTAATGGTGGGTATGTATCTTGGGTTAATCCAATTTCTAGTTTTTGATAGTTTGGCCAGCTCATTCCTAAATAAAACGGATAAAGAGGTGAGTAACAAGGCTATGCCGAGCCAAAATTTAATGGTTGTTATAGCGCTTTCGGATGCGACACCTAAATCACCTAGGTATAAAGTAGTAATAGCAGAGACAGGTATGCTACCAAGGCTAAGACGCTTAACGATATTCCAATCGATGTTTCCTAATTTGCCGTGTGCAAAAACACCGGCCGATTTAGTGATGGCGGCGTAAAGCAAGTCGGTGCCAACAGCGACGGCAGCTTTAACGTTAAAAAATAGCAGCAAAATTGGCGTCATAATAGAGCCGCCACCAACCCCAGTGAGGCCTACCAATAAGCCGACTGCGAATCCGGTTAGTATGTAATAAATATACATGATTTTAGGTAGTGTCTTTATGCATTTAGGCGCGTAATATACCAGTTTTTAATATAAGCATTTAGACTATTTTATTATTTAGGTATATCATTAGGTTATATAGGTTTTATCTATAAAACTATTATGAAACTTCATCAATTAAAATATATACACGAAGTCGCTCGTCAAGGCCTAAGTGTGTCAGCGGCGGCCGAAGCTTTACATACCTCTCAGCCGGGTGTTAGTAAACAAATTCAATTGCTTGAAGAAGAATTGAAATTGCAAATTTTCCAGCGCAATGGTAAGCGGCTGACAGGCATTACGGAGCCTGGCAAGCACATTATTAAGCTTGCTGCGACAGTGATGCTTGAAATGCAAAATATCAAACGCGTTGGTGATGAATTTAGCAAAATAGAAACAGGTACGCTCACGATTGCGACAACGCATACGCAAGCAAGGTATAAGCTGCCAGCTGCTATTAAGTTGTTTATGGATACTTTTCCGCATGTGAAATTGAATATTCATCAAGGCAATCCTAGCCAAGTAACAGCATTGGTGGCTAACGGTGAAGCAGATATCGGGATTGCGACTGAGGCGATTAGTCAAGATGGTCGCCTATTATGCCTACCCTGTTATAAATGGAACCGTAGTGTGGTTGTCCCTCAGGGGCATCGATTGATAGATGCTAAGCCGATCACACTTGCCAAAATTGCTAGTTATCCACTCATCACATATGATTTTGCTTTTACAGGCAGCACTATTGTTTCTAAAGTGTTTCATGATGCAGGCGTGATGCCAAATGTAGTGCTTACTGCTATTGATGCAGATGTCATTAAAACGTATGTTGACCTTGGTCTGGGTGTTGGTTTGATTGCTAATATGGCTTTTGATGAAACACGAGATGAAAATTTAGTGCGTATCGATTGCAGTCATTTATTTCCTGAAAGTACGACCTACTTAGGTGTACGCAAAGACACTTTTATGAGAGGCTATCTATATGGATTTATTGGTTTGCTCTCTCCTCAGTTTGATCGTAACGCAATAGATGAAGCATTTAAAATAACACAATCATCTTACTAAATAGTAAAGTAGAGCTTATGAAAAAATATTATTTAATAGCTTTAGTTTTTTTCGTGTTGGCCGCATGTGAAAAGCATCAGCCATTGCCAGAGCATGAAAATGCTGGTGTTGTGAGTGCGGAAGGAATAGATTCCAATAGTGCAATTTATGAAATAGCCGTCCAAGATGGGGTGAGTTATGAGGATGTAATTGATAGCTTAAAGTCTCTATCTGAAGGAATGAACTTTGTGAACCCAGCTAACTTTCCAATTGGTGACCACATGAAACAGCGTGGTATAGATCCGCAAGGTATAAAAGAAGTGCATGGCTATTGTAATTTGAGTATGGGAACGGAAATTATCTTGGATCATCCGGAATTTTTAGTGTTTGCACCATGCAGAATAGCGATTTATGAGAAACCAGATGCTAATAATAAGCTTAAATTATATTTAGCGTTATCTCGTCCAACATTTGATTTAAAAAGCATTAAAAATCCAACAGAACGCGCACAAAAGTCTGCACAACAGCTTGAAGATGCTTTGATTGACCTCATGCAAAAAGCAAGTGAGGGTGACTTTTAAAGTGACGGCTAAAAAAAAGCCAGGTAAAAGTTGGATTGCAGATCAGCTAAAGTTTCATAGCGTCGCTATCGTTAGTCTTTTTACCGCTATTTTCGGCTTTACGTACAATGGCTGGCAAGATCATCAAAATGAGATTAACCAGAATATGCGCGTTGCTTCGTTCGAAGTGTTAAAAAATTTAGGGGACCTGCAAACAGTCGTTAATTATGCTTATTTTTCTGATGATCAGTCGCGCGGACATCCTATTGATGGCTGGAAACACGTTACCATGGTGCGGGATTTGAGCCGTTTACTTAAGCCAGAGGCCGCAAAAGAAGGTCAAATGTTGTATGTGGCTTGGGAACAAGACTGGGAAAGCTTGGATACAGATAAAGATGCTGAAGGGCGTATTAGTGTGCAGATTACAAAGACAAGGCAATCTGTTTTAAGCACCATCGATAAGTTAGAGTAGTAGATTATCTAACCGTGATTAATATCACAGTGTATTAATATTTAGTTTTTGATTTAGGAAAACATTAAGCTTATGTTGACAGATATTGAAATTGCGCAAGCGGCAGAACTTAAATCTATCGTTGAAGTTGGAAAAAAGTTAGAGATAACAGCAGATGACTTGATGCCATATGGCCACTACATGGCCAAACTTAGTACCCGTTGTACTGGCAAAGCGTCAAAAACGAACGGCAAGTTGATTTTGGTGACAGCACTAAGTCCCACGCCTGCTGGGGAGGGTAAAACCACGACGACGATTGGGTTGACAGATGCATTGAATAGTATCGGCAAAAAAGCGCTGGTTTGTATTCGTGAACCATCGCTTGGCCCTGTGTTTGGTATTAAAGGCGGGGCAGCTGGTGGTGGCTATGCCCAGGTTGTACCGATGGAAAATATTAACTTACATTTTACGGGTGACTTCCATGCTATTACATCCGCTAATAATTTGCTTGCAGCGCTGATCGATAACCATATCCATCATGGCAATACCCTTAAAATTGATTTAAATAATATTACATGGCGTCGTTGTGTTGACATGAACGATAGGGCTTTGCGTAGAGTAGAACTGCATCAACTAAGGCACGAAACAAAAACAGGTTTTGATATTACGGTGGCCAGCGAAGTGATGGCTGTTTTTTGTTTAGCGGCAGACTTTACTGACCTTAAAAAACGCTTGGGTAATATGCAAGTGGCAAGTGACGTTGATGGAAAGCCTGTTTTGGTCAGTGATTTGCAAGCAGAGGGTGCAATGACCGCATTATTAAAAGATGCATTTCAGCCTAATCTGGTGCAAACCTTAGAACATAATCCTGCCATTATTCATGGTGGACCATTTGCGAATATTGCGCATGGTTGTAATTCTGTTATCGCGACCAAAACTGCACTTAAATTAGCTGATTATGTTGTAACTGAAGCGGGTTTTGGAGCGGATTTAGGGGCGGAAAAGTTTTTTGATATTAAGTGCCGGCAATCAGGCATGCGGCCAGATGCTGTTGTTATTGTCGCAACAATACGTGCGCTTAAGTATCACGGTGGTGTCGATCTGAAAGAGTTGAATATAGAAAATTTAGATAAATTAAATATAGGAATCAGTAATTTAAATAAACATATTAATAATTTACATGAAGAATTTGGCGTGAAAGTTATTGTTGCTATCAATCACTTTACAAACGATACGCAACAAGAAGTAGCGATGCTGCAGCAGGCAGTAGAGAAAATGGCTAGTAAGGCGATTGTTTGCAAACATTGGGCGGAAGGTGGCGCCGGTGCGATAGATTTGGCGCAAGAGGTGATTAATACAATTAAGGCAGAAAAGTCTAATTTCAAATTGTTATATTCTGATAGTGATAGTTTACAGACAAAAATCGAAACAATAGCGCAGAAAATATATGGTGCTAGCAAAATTGAATTAAGTGAAAAAGCAGCAATGCAACTACCTGGTTTAGAAAAGGATTACGGGCATTTTCCTGTCTGTATTGCTAAAACACAGTATTCGTTTTCAACTGATCCTACTTTGCGAAATGCGCCTGTGGGTCATATTTTGCAAGTATCTGAGTTGCGTTTGTCACGAGGAGCAGGTTTTGTTGTTGTGATGTGTGGCGATGTGATGACAATGCCAGGCTTGCCCAACAGCCCATCTAGCCAACGTATTGATGTTGATGCTATAGGAAATATTACGGGGTTGTCATAACGCGTATGTTGGTAATAGACGGTGTTGGCGCTGCAGAACAAACTATTAATAAATCCAAGTTCTTAGCATGGGCATCACTGTGTGAGTCAGAGCAAGCGGTTGCCGCATTCTTACGTGCAATAGCAACTAAACATCAAAATGCTAGTCACTTGGCTTATGCATTTCGTATTAATACAGCAGAGGGTGTTGTCTTAAGATTCTCTGATGCTGGAGAGCCTTCAGGTACAGCAGGTAAGCCCATTTTGCAAATGTTAGAAGGGCGTGATTTAATCAACATAGGTGTTGGTGTTATACGTTACTATGGTGGGGTTAATCTCGGCAAGGGCGGTTTAGCTCGCGCTTATGGTGGCACTGCTCGTTTAGCGCTTGAAAATACGAATATGCAGCCTTTTGTTGAAATGGAAGAATTAGCGTTAAATATTCATTACAATCGCATGGATGAATTGCTCAAGGTTCTAACGAAGATAAAAGGCAAAGTGCTAGAAAAATCCTTTGATGAGATGGTGCATGTGAAAATAAGCTTGCCTGTGATAGAAAAGCAAGCATTAATAAATAGGTTTAAAGCACGTAATGCAAAATAAAACAGCAACAAAAATTGATATTTCAGCTTGGTTGATTATAGGCTTTGCTATGTTTTACGTGCTCAAGTTTCATCTGTTACCAGGTTTGTTGGCAGGGCTGTTGGTGTATGAGCTGGTTCATATTATTTCACCGTATATTGCACGTCGGTTACCTGGCAGAGTATCTAAATTTGTTGCGGTAGGGTTGTTGGCTATATTGATTGTTGGGTTAATAACGGCTATTGGCTTAGGCTTGACATCATTTCTTAGATCTGATTCTGGCAGTTTAACTAATCTCATCGCACGTATGGCGCAAATTATTGAAGACTCTCGTAATATTTTACCCACATGGTTAGATGCACGTTTGCCAGAAGATGCGGTTACATTGCAGCAAGCTGTCACGCAGTGGTTACGTGAGAATGCTGATTCTCTGCAACTTGCAGGTCAAGAAGTTGGACGGAATGCTGCGCAGATACTGATTGCTATGGTGGCTGGTAGCATGTTAGCACTGCGTGAAACAATAGTAGACACACAATATAAGCCACTAGCACGAGCGTTGGCACAGCGTATTACCTTATTCGGCGATGCTTTTAGAAATATTGTATTTGCACAAGTGCGTATATCAGCTATTAATGCACTGTTTACAGGTCTTTACCTAGCCGTTTTATTGCCGTTGATGGGTGTTGAATTACCCTTTAAAAAAACCTTAATTATCATTACGTTTGTTGTTGGCTTACTGCCAGTGATTGGTAACTTAATATCAAACTCTATTATTGTCATTATCAGCATGAGTCACTCTCTAGGCGTAGCACTTGCTTCATTACTGTTTTTAATCGTGATTCATAAGTTCGAATATTTCTTAAATGCACGTATTGTTGGTGGTCAGATAAGAGCCAATGCTTGGGAGCTTATCATTGCAATGGTACTAATGGAAGCCGCTTTTGGTATTGCAGGCGTGGTAGCGGCACCCATTTATTATGCATATGTTAAAAGCGAATTAAGATCGCGAGAATTAATTTAAGTAAGCTTTATTTATAATTCGACATCATCAATACTCACTTGATTGACTTCTGTATTAAAAACCAATGATTGATTAGCGGCTAATTGCAAAGGTTTACCTGCTTTAATTTCATTTAATAGGTTGTTGCCAATTTGTTTAACAACAGGGGCAGGCAGTTGAGTTGAAGCTGCGTTATAAAAAGCCAAGCTGTCATGTAGTGCTGTTTGTTGTTGACTGCTTAAATTGATGGTTTGTGATGTTGGATGCTTAATCGCATCATTAAATGTTTGCGCCAGTTGTTGGTAATCCTGCTGATTGCTAACAGCTTGCGTGGCTTTCTCTGCTGTAATTACTAGATCGCCTGCTGGGTTAATGCTAAGTCGGTTAGTGCCGCTTACGGTTTGTTGCTGCTCACCGTCATTAATAATAAAACGGCCTTGGGTGACGATGCTGATGTCTTTAGGTAGGGGTTGTTTAGATAAATCTAGCGTATTGCCATTGCCTTGTATGGTTAAGTCTTGCTTGAGTTGATTCAGCGTAATATTGACATTGTTAAGCGTCAGCGTGTTGTTATCAGCACTATAAGTACCAAGGTCAGGAATCGTGTTTTTGGTCTCTTCCCCATTCTCATGTTTAGGGTCATGGATAGAGTATCGGGTGAACATACCCCCTGTCACCACCATCGCACCCGCTAGGTGTTGTTGCTGCCATTGCAGTATTTCTTCACCCTTTGCATTCTTCTTGATGGGGTTATACGCAACCGTATGCAAGGTGGGCGAGAGGTTGATATCGCTGCCAGCTATACGCCAAGCACCGCCGTGGTTTTCTCGGACGCCTTCCCCTAATTCCAAAGCAACAGGATGTTCAGCTTTCTTTGCTGCGTACTGCTCTGCATCATTTTCGTAAATTTTGTTATCTGTATTGTCCCGGTTTGCAAGGTGGTTCTTATCTAGCGCATGCCCACCCTCGTGTATGAGCATCAGCGCAGGGGATAGCACGCCTTGGTGTTTAATGTCTTTATCGATGCCTTCATATGGTTGATTCAAATCAAGTGCATTAGAATGCTCTGCATTGGTATAAAACAATAGGACATTCGGGTTCCAGTCGATGGTGTTAGCTGGGTAGTTAGCTTTTGCTTTTCCTCGTGTAACGCTGGTCATTACCCCTGCATGCTCTTTGGCGGGGGCGATTTCAGTTGAAGCTTCAGGATGGTATTTAGCCCCATCGTTAGCATCAACAAAACGGATGCTGATGTCTTTTGCTTGCATGGCGGCCAACAGCTCCCCTGCTTTCGGGCTTTGCTGTAAATAGGCTAGCGCTTCTTCAAGTTGTGCCGCGCGCACGGGTGTGGCGTTAATTAAGTTAAAGTCACTGGCTTTCACAGGGTCTTTTTGTTGCTCAGCCATGTTTTATTACTCCACATCCTGTGGGGCTGGGGTCCAGCCACTGCCACAAACATCAGGGTGGCGCTGGTAAAAGCCATCACCACAGGTCTGAAAAATAGTCGGGTCTCGGTAATAACTATTACGATTGATGATGCCTGTGCAGCTGGCAATTCTACTCCGCTGTTGGTTTCTACTATAGGCTTCGTTACCAATAAACGCATCAAATTCTATTTCTTCATAGTGCGCTCTAAGCTCATGCAAAAACACGGTTGGTTTGCCTATTTTCCTCGCCCAATGAAACAGTTCTCGATTAATCGTCCAATCTGCGCTTAAAGGCACTTGTTGTTGATTGGGTAAGAAAAGCATGACATCAACGGTTGGCTCATAAGTGTATCCTAGACCGAAGCCTAATGTAACGACAGCGCCATCATTAAGGGTAAACTTAACTGAAGAAGCACCTTCTCTTGTCGTTTGATAAGAGCGGTAAAAAAAAGATTCATTCTCAGAGATTTGTTTGACGTCTGTTTTTTTAAAGATGTCGATGAGTGCTTGAATCAGGGCTTTATCTTCTGTTATAAAAGAACAAGATGGCATAGGCACTGCTTTGACACGCGCAGATGTTGCTTGGCTTAGCTTGTGGTAGAGCTGATCTAAGTCAATTGATTGTGCTGGTTGCGCCTGTACACTAGGTACAGTCAGTAGCAATACAATCAACCATTGTTTAAGTAGCTGTTTCATTAAGAATTTTTCTTATTTTTGTATGAAATAATATTATGGTGATAATGATGGTTTGTCAACGTGTTGTTGGTTGTCGCACGCTAAGGCTTTACATTAATTATATGAAATTTATAATTCAAAAAAAGGTTAACGTATTTTTTTGTCGCTTTTAACATGCTGCTTACTTATGACAACAAAATAAGAATTAGCCCAATCGCAGCCGGAATGGCCTGTATGAAGAGTATCTTGCGATTTGCTGTGGCAGCACCGTATACGCCTGCTACGACAATACAGCAAAGGAAAAATATTTTTATAGAAACGCCTCCAGCACCTAAGCTCAAACCCCAGATTAGCCCAGCTGCTAAGAAACCATTATATAAACCTTGGTTTGCAGCTAACACTTTAGTAGCCTTTGCGGCTTCTTTAGTTTGTCCAAATGTTTTTAATCCTAGGGGTTTGTCCCATAGAAACATTTCAAGCACGAGGAAATAAATATGTATAAGCGCAACGAGCCCGATAATCACATTGGCAACGATAGACATTAAGGTATCTCCCTGATTTTATTGTATTAGTTATTTAGTATTAAGGTAACTTTATGCCTTTAAATCATTTTTTTCAAGAATAAATAATTTTTCGTATTTGTCATTAGAGTGAACGACCTGTGTTTCGTGTTGTTTGCTCCATTGCCATCTTTGCGAGGTGAAGAGATGCCTCATGTTGCTAATTTCACAATGGAAGGGTGGGCCGCCGTCTTGATCTGTTTGCATAAATTGAGCAAATAGTTTTCCTTCTGGTATTAGCCAGTTGTATAGGCATTTTTCGTAGTCGTGCCATTTTTCAGGAGAAAGGGCACACAAGCTAGTTTGCTCATAGATAGCAGCAAAAGGTTTCTCTGGATGCCAAGTAAAAAAATCGGCTAGTATGACTTCCGCACTTAGCTGCTTGGCTTGCAGCGCATTTTTTAGATTTTTAATAGGTGTTGGTGCAATATCGATTGTTGTTACATCAAACCCATATTCAGCTAATACTAATGCTTCGTAACCGTTGCCACAGCTTGGAATAAGTATGCGGCATGGCTTTAGCATTTTACTTTCTATCCAATAAAGTAAATTAGGGCTAGCTGTGCCTCTATCCCAGCCAGTGCGCTCCTCTTGGTAACGATTTTCCCATTCGTTAATCAATTGTATCCCTTGATTATTAGTTATTAGGATGCGCGCATTAACGATGCTTTGCTTTTATTAGCGGCGGAATCCATATTCTAATGCGAAGTATTGTGGCTTTAAATCAGCTAGTGGTCCTCGTAGTTTTGCAAGTTCTTGTTCTGGTCCATGCACTTCTAGACGCGTTATTTCTGATATTTTTAGGGCTTCTCCAAGTAAGGTGCCTACATTGTCAAGATGCGCTAATAGGCCTTCTGCATCTATGTAGCCTTCTCGACAATGCGCCTGATTCCCATCGAAACTGAAACCATAATATAGGCACTTTGATTCATTATTACTTTTCGCAACAAATTTTCCACAAAGTTCTTTAAAGGCGTTTAAGTTTTCGCTAGGGATTTTGAAGTAAGGTACGATCGTACAACAGGTGTCTTGCGTTGCCATAATGTTTCCCTTGTTTTAGTTAATTGAGCTGTGTGTAATGCGATTAAATGTTTTGTACCCTATGTTGCATAAAACATGGCAGCACCCTGTGAGCGACCATAGATAACACTAAGCCAAAACACTGTAATACCGACGATACACAATAACACCATACCCCATTGTTTTTTAAACAACCATTTTACGCTAAAAGCAAATAGAAGAATTATTGTGAAAAGGCCAATTAAAAAAACAAAAATTTCATGGCCTATTGCTTGCCGTACACTGATTATTTGGTTTCTAAAAAGCGCATGATTTAAGAATACGGTTGCAATAAAACAGGCGCCAGCAAGTATAGGGCTTATCAGCATAGCCATTTCTTTTTTAGATAAGCTTTTCATCTTGTTTGTTGCCTAACCTATCCGTTGCGTTTATTAGAACATTTAGTCGGTTAGGTAAAACGTGATTGTGGTTACAACACGGACATCTTTTTCTATTTTTCTCGTATCTCCAAATTCTTCTCCAGCATCACGGATATAAAAACTACCCTGTCGAGCATTTCTGATACCGCCAACACTAACACCTGCGCTTTCAGCAAACTCATTAGCAACTAAACGCGCATTTTTAGTGGCTTCTCGCAACATTTCTGGTTTAATGTCATTCAGTTTAGTAAAGCGATAAGCGGGTTCTTCGTTGCTAATGTTGATGCCTTGCGCAATTAACTTATTGACGTTTGCCCTTACTTTAGATACAAGTCTAACCTTTTCTGTTTCCACCTCGATAGAACCCGTTAACTCATGTGTCTGATCGATTAGGTTTTGGTTTCTATCTCTGTACTCTCTATAGCGGTAATCAATAACACCGATTTCAATTTCATCTTGTTCAAAGCCGTTATCGATTAATAAATCGGTAATTGTTTTTTGATGTTCTTCTGCAGTTTGATAAAGTTGAGCAATATCTTCACGTCTTTTTCCTGCAACACTAAATACAAGGTTCCAGTTTGCACGGTCGGCTTTTACTCTTTGTTCAGCAAGTCCTTTGGCTTCGGCGGTGTTAAGTGCAACCTTAGCGTTGTACATTGTTTGCCCGATAAAATAGCCGCCGATTGCGATACCAATAGCCACACAAATACCAATAAAAGCAGCGTTTAAAGTATTTTCATTTTTCATGGTGTACTCATTTCAGGTTGGTCATTATCATTTTATGGATGATATATAGTGAGAGTATATTAAGGTAACTATTCCACCCTTTGTAAAGTATTATAAACAATAATAGTATTGACGTGCTGCAGAAGTTAACGAAACTTTAAAGTGAAAGAAAAAACAATGAATATCAACGATTATCGTATTAAGCCAAGAACTAAGTTTTCTATAGAAGATTATGACCCACAAGATAAAAGCGCACGTAAAGCTTCTAAACAGGAATCTTTAATAGCGTTACAAAAGTGTGCGACAGAAATTAACACCTTGCAAGACATTTTATATGCACAAGGTAAGCATAAAGTTTTGTTGCTGTTGCAAGGCATGGATGCCAGCGGCAAGGATGGTACAGTAAAGCATGTTTTCAGCGAGTGTGACCCATTAGGCATTCGGTTGGCTAGTTTTAAAAAACCATCAGAAGAGGAGTCGGCACATGATTATCTTTGGCGTGTGCATGCCAAAGTGCCTAAAAAGGGTGAAATTATAATTTTTAACCGTAGCCATTATGAAGACGTGCTGGTGGTTAAGGTGCATGATTGGATAGATAGCGTGGAATGCAAGCGACGTTACGCACAAATTAATGCTTTTGAAAAAATGCTTGCTGAGACTGGCACCACTATTATTAAGTGCTTTTTGCATATCTCTAAGGCGGAGCAAAAGGAACGTATGCTTAAACGTTTAGAAAACCCTCAGAAAACTTGGAAATTTAACCCAAATGACTTAAATGAACGTGCGCTATGGCCGCAATACATGAAGGCTTATGAGGATGCGATTAACGCAACATCAACTACACATGCGCCTTGGTATGTTATTCCTGCAGATTCTAAAATTAATCGTAATATTTTGATTTCAAATATTCTGCTAACGCATCTTAAGAAATTGAAAGTGGAATACCCTATAGCGCCTGAGACGTATAAAAATATTGTGGTTGAAGATTAGTTATTGGTGACATCCGGCGATGGTTTAAGTCGGTTATAATTCAGGCATGACGATATTAGAAATTTTGATTGGTCTTGTTTGCTTGCTAATTTTGCTAGTTACATGGTTGATTTGGCATGCAATGCAAAGTACAAAAAACACGCTGTTATTGCAAAATCTAGATGAAAAGCATCGTGCAATGTTGTTAGATTTGAACGACGGATTGAATAAGCTGGGGGATCGTTTAAATACCAATTCGTTAGAAACTGGTGAGCGCTTGAAAGTAAGCGTTTCGCAGGAGTTGTTAGCAACACGCGATGCGATGAAAGCTTTACAGCTAGAGCAAAGTAGTGGTTTAGCGCAAACGCGTGAAGTGGTGTTGGAAAAACTACACAATACGTTGGCAGAGCAGGGCAAATCACAACAAAGTTTGATTAATGACACAATGTTAAAGGCGACTACAACGTTGACGCAAAGCGTAGAAAGCCTCAGCAAAGTGGTGGATGCACGCTTAGAGGAAATTGGTGGCAAAGTGTCTGAGCGTTTAGAAGAGGGTTTTAAAAAGACAAATGAGACATTTGTTAGTGTGATGCAACGCTTAGCCACCATCGATGAAGCACAAAAGAAGATTGATGGCCTTAGTACCAATATGGTGAGTTTGCAAGAGCTATTAGGAGACAAGAAAAGCCGTGGTACTTTTGGTGAGGTGCAGTTAGAAGGTTTGGTACGTAATGTGTTGCCCGAACAAGGCTTTGCCATGCAGCATACATTTGAAAATGGCTTGAGAGTGGATTGTGTCTTATTTTTACCAGAGCCAACAGGCACAGTGGCGGTAGATAGCAAGTTTCCACTTGAGAACTATCATCGTATGTTCGATAGCGACTTAAGTAAGGCTGAGCAAGCGGCGGCAGCTAAGCTGTTTAAATCGGATATTAAAAAGCATGTGGATGATATTGCTAAAAAATACATCATTCCCAATGTAACTTCTGATGGTGCTGTCATGTTTATACCAGCTGAGGCCGTTTTTGCCGAGATTCATGCCTACCACCCCGATGTGATTGAATATGCAATGAAAAAGCGCGTGTGGGTGGTTTCGCCGACAACCTTGATGGCAGTGCTAAATACAGCACGTGCTGTGCTTAAAGATGTAGAGATGCGTAAACAAGTACATATTATTAAGGATGAGTTGGGTAAATTAGGTAAAGATTTCCAGCGTTTTGATACGCGCATGAAAAAACTTGCTGACCATATTCGCCAAGCGAATGATGATGCAAAAGATGTGCATACCAGTAGTCAGAAGATTTCGAATGCTTTCGCAAGAATTGAGCGAGTTGAATTAAGTAAAGAGCCGGTGGATTTGCTTGATGGCGTAGATGATGACTAATATGCTAGTTTACATTAAGATGGTGTTTTAACTTTATGAATATAAAAGTATTTTACTTTGCAAGAATCAAAGAGGTTGTTAATTATTCAACCGAGGAAATAGATTTGCCAAATGGTGTGGCCAATGTTACCGCACTTAAAAACCTTTTAGCGCAACGTGGCGACACATGGGCCGAGCTATTTAATGGTAGACAAGTTATACGTGCGGCGATTAATCATGAGCTTGTTGATAACATGGCGGCGATTAAAGAGAATGATGAAGTTGCATTTTTCCCCCCGGTGACGGGTGGTTAGTATATGACTGTACGTGTGCAGACCGATGATTTTGACGCTGCGGCAGAGTTGACAACTATTCGGCTTATGAGTGCGGATATTGGTGCAGTGGTCAGTTTCGTAGGTCAGGTGCGTGATATAAATGATGGGGATGCTGTCCAAGCGCTCACATTAGAGCATTATCCTGGCATGACTGAGCGTGCGCTTGAAAAAATTGAGTATGAAGCTAAAACACGATGGGATATTACCGCTAGCCTTATTATTCACCGTGTTGGTACATTAAAGCCGCAAGATCAAATCGTGTTAGTTGCTGTCGCCAGCTCGCATAGAGGCGAAGCTTTTAGCGCTTGCGAGTTCATCATGGATTTTTTAAAGACACAAGCGCCATTTTGGAAGAAAGAAGTGACCCATAATGGAGAGCGCTGGTTAGAAGCTAAATTAAGCGATGATGAAGCGCTGAAGCGCTGGTAAACAATTTGGCTGCAATTGTGCTATTAAGATGGTGAAAGAAGCAAAAGACAACAAATGTCGTTTAGATAAATGGCTTTGGGCCGCACGTTTTTTTAAAACACGTAGTATTGCTGCAGATGCGGTGAGTAGTGGAAAGGTGCGGGTAGGTGGCGACCGTGCTAAAGCAGCCAAAGAAGTTAAGTTAGGTATGATGGTTAATATACGTAATAAAGATATTGAGATAGAGGTCGAAGTCACTGGCTTATCGAATATCCGCCGTGGCGCACCAGAGGCTGCTTTGCTATATTCAGAAACTGAAACCAGCAAGATTAAACAAGAAAATGCTAAAGTATCAGGTGCATCTTTTCATGCAAACCGTGAAAAGGGTGCTGGTAGACCGACAAAACGACAGTTGCGTGACATTTCAAATTTTACGGGCATTAAAAATTACAATGGCAATTAATAATAGCTTGCTATGATTGGTTGTATGTTGTTAAACTGCGTTCAATCATTGAACGGACTGTTTTGTTTAAACTTAATGTTAACTGACGAATATCGCTACAAAATATTAAAGACGCTAGAAATTTACCCTGAAAGTAGTCAGCGGGATTTGGCACGCAAGTTAGGCATTAGTCTAGGTCGCGTTAATTTTTGTTTAAAGGCATTGATAGCAGTTGGTCTGCTTAAAGCCACCAACTTCCGTAATCATAAAAATAAATTGGCTTATATGTATTTATTGACACCGCATGGTATTAAAGAAAAATCACTCATTACAGAGCGTTTTCTTAAGTTAAAATTACAAGAGAGAGCCACTTTAGAGGCCGAGATTAACGAGCTTCGTCATGAAGCCAAAATAACATTCAATCGCGAGGTGAGCCATTCATGAGTAATCGTTATGCTTTGATTCTATGTGGAGGTTCTGGCACACGTTTGTGGCCACTTTCTCGTACATTACGCCCCAAACAACTATTGCCACTTAATGGTAAAGCAACGTTGCTTCAGCAAACAACAGAGCGTTTGCTGGCACACATTCCAGCAGCTAATTTATTTACTGTCACGCACGAAGATCATAAGTTTGAAGTGAAAGGGCAGTTAGCAGAGGTTGCGCCTGATGCAGTCGCTAATGTTTTAGCCGAACCGTGTGCTAGAAACACATTGCCAGCTATTGCTTGGGCGGTTAGTCAAATTCATCAACAAGACCCTGATGCCATTATCGGTGTTTTTGCATCAGACCATGCGATTGATAACCAGCCAGCATTCGTCGAGGCTTGGAAAACGGCAGAAGCCGCAGCAGCCGATGACTATTTAGTTCTACTGGGGATTAAGCCGCATGAGCCTGCAACTGGTTATGGTTATATTAAGCCAAGTCATGTCATAAAAGAAGGCAGTATGTCAGTGCATGAAGTGGATCAGTTTGTGGAAAAGCCCGATACAGAAAAAGCCAAACAGTTTGTCAGTGATGGTTATTTGTGGAATAGCGGTATGTTTGTATTTAAGGCGAGTGCCTTTATGCAATTATTTCAGCAACATCAACCAGAAATGTCACAGCAATTAGGTAATATGACAACAGAAAACTTTGCTGAGACCTATGCTAACTTTACCAATATATCGATTGATTATGGTCTTGCAGAAAAAGCAGAAAAAGTAGCTGTTGTGCCCGTTGATATGGCATGGAGCGATTTAGGCAGTTGGGACTCCATCTACCAAAAGCATGCAAAAGATGCTAATAACAATGTCATGCATGGTGAAGTTTTTGCGCAAGATACGACCAATAGTTTGTTGTGGAGTGAAGCCAGTATGCTGGCAACTGCTGGTCTAGATAATATTGTCGTCATCCAAACTGCAGACGCAACATTGGTTTGCGACCGAAGTTGTACAGAAGAAATTAAATCGTTAGTGGCGCGTGTAAAAGAATATAAGTCGGAATTAACTGAAATACATCAAACGGCGCATCGTCCGTGGGGTACGTATACGGTATTAGAAGAATCGACTAACTTTAAAATTAAACGCATTATGGTGAACCCTGGTGCAAAGCTGTCTATGCAGATGCATAAGCACCGCTCTGAGCACTGGGTAGTGGTTTCAGGTGAGGCAACCATTACCAACGGTGATATGGAATTTACTTTACAACCAAATCAATCAACCTATATTCCAAAAACACACCGCCACCGCTTGGCCAACATGGGATCTGAGCCGCTTAATATTATTGAAGTACAGTGTGGTGATTATGTGGGTGAAGATGACATTATCCGGTTTGATGATAGTTACGGAAGAGTTGTTGAGAAATAAACATGCTTAATGATTGGTTTCTAGGGATGTGTCAATGAAAATAACCGTCGTAGGCACAGGCTATGTTGGATTGTCAAATGCTATGTTGCTTGCTCAGCATAATGAGGTTGTTGCGCTAGATATCTTGAAAGATAGAATCGCAATGCTTCATCGAAGTGAGTCACCTATCGCTGATGAGGAAATAGAAAGTTATCTTAAAAATAAAGCGTTAAATTTTAGGGCAACATTAGATAAGTCAGATGCATATAAAGATGCACACTATGTTGTTATCGCCACACCAACAGACTACGACTCAGAAACAAATAGTTTTAATACCAGCTCTGTAGAGACCGTTGTTAAAGATGTTATCTCTATAAACATTAACGCAATTATCGTAATTAAGTCTACAGTGCCTGTTGGCTTTACAGATAAGATAAGAAAGGAGTTGAAAAGCGATAACATTATTTTTTCACCAGAATTTTTGCGTGAAGGGAAGGCGCTTAATGACAACTTGAAGCCCACAAGAATTGTTATAGGCGAGCAGTCAAAACGAGCAGAAACGTTTGCATTTTTATTGCAACAAGGCGCGACAAAGAAAAATATCCCAGTGTTGTATACGCAGTCTAAGGAGGCAGAAGCGATTAAGCTTTTTGCTAATACTTATCTTGCAATGCGAGTCGCTTATTTTAATGAGCTTGATACTTATGCTGCCACACTTGAATTGGATGCGAAGCAAATTATTAATGGTGTTTGTCTTGACCCTCGAATTGGTAATCATTACAACAACCCCTCTTTTGGTTATGGTGGTTATTGCCTACCAAAGGATACTAAACAATTATTAGCTAATTATAAAGGTGTACCGCAAAGCTTAATCAATGCAGTGGTTGAGGCTAATACAACACGAAAAGATTTTATTGCAGATTGCATTGTAAAGAAAGAGCCAAAAGTGGTTGGCATTTATCGGTTAACGATGAAAAAAGATTCTGATAATTTTCGTGCTAGTGCAATACAAGGGATTATGAAGCGCATCAAGGCTAAAGGTATTGAAGTGGTTGTTTTTGAACCAAGCATAACTGAATCAAGTTTTTTTGATTCTAAGGTTATTAATGATTTAGATAAATTTAAACAGTCCGCTGATTTGATTGTGGCAAATAGAGTTGATGATGAGATTAGAGATGTGGCTGAAAAAGTTTTTAGTCGCGACCTTTTTGGGGCTGATTAATCATATTTTTTTTGAATATGTATTGCTGGTGCAATTAACATAAGGGAGCAGTTGTATATGAGTAAAGTGGCTTTAATTACAGGCGTAACAGGCCAGGATGGTGCTTATTTGGCAGAGCTTTTATTAGGTAAAGGCTACGTTGTGCATGGCATCAAGCGTCGCGCATCATTGTTTAATACTGATCGAATTGATCATTTGTATCAAGACCCTCATGTGGATAACAAAAACTTTGTACTGCATTATGGCGATTTAACTGACTCTACTAATTTAATTCGTATTATTCAGCAAGTTCAGCCTGATGAAATATACAACCTTGCTGCGATGAGTCATGTAGCCGTTAGTTTTGAAACACCTGAATATACCGCGAATGCAGATGGTATTGGTACACTTCGGATATTAGAAGCTATTCGAATTTTAGGTTTAGAAAAGAAAACAAAGTTTTATCAAGCCTCAACTTCTGAACTTTATGGCTTGGTACAAGAAACACCTCAAACAGAAACAACCCCCTTTTACCCACGGAGTCCATATGCAGTGGCGAAGCTTTATGCTTACTGGATAACGGTGAATTACCGTGAAGCTTATGGTATGTATGCTTGTAATGGCATTTTGTTTAACCACGAGAGCCCAGTCCGAGGTGAAACCTTTGTGACAAGAAAGATAACGCGAGCTATTGCTCGTATTAAGCTTGGTCTGCAAGAGTGCTTGTATTTAGGTAACCTTGATGCATTAAGGGACTGGGGGCATGCCAAAGATTATGTGGAAATGCAATGGTTAATGTTGCAGCAAGATATTGCAGAAGACTTCGTCATTGCAACAGGTAAGCAATATAGTGTGCGAGATTTTGTTAATGCATCTGCTAAAGAGTTAGGTATAAGCATCAAATGGCAAGGTAGTGGTGTAGATGAAAAAGGGTACACCGCAGATGGTAGGTGTATTGTTCAAGTCGATTCACGTTATTTTAGACCAACAGAAGTGGAAACTTTGCTTGGAGACCCAAGTAAAGCCAAACAAAAGCTCGGCTGGACCCCTAAGATTAGTTTTAATGAACTTGTGTCAGAAATGGTGTGTGAGGATTACAAATCTGCGCAACGTGATGAACTAGTTAAAGAGCACGGTTTCCAAACTATGGATTATCACGAGTAATTACCACAATGCAGTCAATACTTAATCTAATAGGACGTAGTGACGGGCTTTTTTGTGCTGATGTAGCAGACAATAAAAAAGCGCTGCAAAAGATAGTTAAGAACTCATCATTTTTAGTGTTAGGTGCTGCTGGTACTATTGGGCAAGCGGTTGTGAAAGAGATATTTAAACGGAATCCCTCAAAGCTACATGCTGTCGATATTAGTGAAAACAACATGGTCGAGCTTGTTAGAGACCTACGTAGCTCATGTGGCTATATTGATGGGGAGTTTAAAACCTTTGCCTTGGACATTGGATCTATTGAGTATGATGCATTCATCAACTCTGATGGACAGTACGATTATGTTTTGAATTTATCTGCATTAAAGCATGTTCGTAGTGAAAAGGATCCTTTTACATTAATGCGCATGGTTGATGTTAATGTTTTTAATACAGAAAAAACAATAAAACAGTCTATTAGTAGCGGTAAGGTGAAAAAGTACTTTTGTGTTTCTACGGACAAAGCAGCAAACCCAGTTAATATGATGGGAGCATCTAAGCGCATTATGGAAATGTTTCTAATGCGTAGAAGTTTGGAGCTGCCAATTTCAACTGCTAGATTTGCAAATGTTGCGTTCTCTGATGGCTCATTATTGCACGGGTTTAATCAACGGATTCAAAAAAAGCAACCCATCGTAGCACCGCAAGACATTAAGCGCTATTTTGTAACGCCGCAAGAATCTGGTGAGTTGTGCTTAATGAGCTGCCTTATGGGTGAGAATAGAGATATATTTTTTCCTAAACTAAGTCGGAAAATGCATTTAATTTCATTTTCTGATATTGCTGTTAAATATTTAGAGCAACTGGGTTACGAACCTTATCTTTGTTCTTCCGAAGATGAAGCAAGGCGGTTAGTAGGCACACTTCCAGCAAGCGGAAAATGGCCTTGTTTGTTCACCAATAGTGATACTACAGGCGAAAAAGATTTTGAAGAGTTTTATACAGAGTTAGAGACTCTTGATTTAGATAGATTTAATAATATAGGCATAATTAAAAACTCGCCGATATTTGATGATGCTAATTTAAATTTTTTCGAAGCAAAAATTGCTGAACTTAAAACGCAAAAAAGTTGGAAAAAAGATCAAATTATGCATTTATTTTTCCACATGATACCTAGCTTCTCACATAAAGAAACAGGTAAGTACCTTGATAGCAAGATGTAATGCTTTTTAACTCTGTAGTATTTATTTTTGCTTTTTTGCCCATTACCTTTTGGGTTTACTTTTACCTAAATAAAAAAAAATTAACTGAAGCAAGTAAAGGTTTTTTAGTCTTTAGCAGCTTGTTTTTTTATAGTTGGTGGAATATTGCATATTTACCTCTAATCTTATCCTCAGTGCTGTTTAATTATGTTGTTGGCAATATCCTGACTAAGAACGAGCACGTGGGCAATAGCCCTAAGGGTTGTAAGCGGCTTTCAAGAAAAAGCATTTTAACTATTGGCGTTATTTTTAATCTTGGACTGCTCGGATACTTTAAATACAGTGATTTTTTAATTGAAAATACTAATTTTGTCCTTGGTACTAATCATTCATTGTTAAACCTTGCACTTCCGTTAGCAATTTCATTTTTCACCTTTCAGCAAATAGCCTACTTAGTAGATAGTTATAGGCAGGAAACAAAGGAGTATGATTTTTTAAACTATGCTAACTTCGTTACTTTTTTTCCTCAATTGATAGCAGGGCCTATTGTGCATCATAAAGAGATGATGCCACAGTTTTCTAACTCTAGAGCAAAGGTAATAAATTATAAAAACATATCTCTAGGACTGTTTATTTTTGCTATTGGACTATTTAAAAAAGTAGTTATTGCTGATTCATTCTCAGGGTGGGCTAATGCTGGGTTTGACACAGCAATTTCATTAAACTTTTTTGAGGCTTGGGCAACTAGCCTTTCATACACATTTCAACTCTACTTTGATTTTAGTGGTTATACCGATATGGCTATTGGTGCAGCTTTATTATTTAATATAAAGCTACCGATAAATTTTAATAGCCCTTATAAAGCGACCAGCATACAAGACTTTTGGAGACGGTGGCACATTACATTAAGTAGGTTTCTTCGGGATTATATATATATTCCACTTGGAGGAAGTCAATTAGGAAATTTTCGAGTATATACAAACGTAATGGCAACTTTTGTTCTTGGTGGAATATGGCATGGTGCGGGCTGGACATTTATTTTTTGGGGTACTTTACATGGGGTGGCATTAGTTCTATATAGGCTATGGAGTAAATTAGGGATACAAGTTTGGACTTGGTTGTCTTGGTTTATTACTTTTAACTTTATAAATATTGCATGGGTGTTTTTTAGAGCAAAAGAATGGAACGATTCCATTAAAGTGCTTAAAGGGATGGTTGGAATTAATGGAATAATCATTGCAGAAAAGCACGAAAAATATATGGGAGCTTTATCTTCATTTGATTTTATATCCTATGGGGAAGTTACAACTAGCATTGGTGGTGGAATGGCTGTTTTAAATTGGCTTTTACTTGGCTTTTTTATGGTTTTATTTACCAAGAATAGTGCTGCGCATGGAGTTGAGTTTAAACCTAACATTTATAAGGCCTTTTATATGGTTTGCTTATTTGTGGCCTCTGTTTTAATGATGTCAGAAGAAAGTGAATTTTTGTATTTTAATTTTTAGGAAAGAGTGTGTATAAAAAATATTTAAAACTATCATCACTTCTTTTTATGGCCTTAATGTTATGCATTGCTGGAATAAATATTTTCGTTGACCCTGGTGAGATATATTTTAAAAAAGTTATTTCAGAAAATATGTCAAATGATCTTGCAAGTAAATTGCTTCGTTCAGACAATGGTGTAATCCAAACGGGATGGAATGAGCGATTGGTTAAGGTGGCGCTGGCAAAGGCCGCGGGAGATTTTGACTGCGTGGTCTTGGGTTCTAGCCGGGTTATGCAAATATCAATCATCAGGAATACAGGGGGCATTAAGGAGCAATGTAATAGCCTTGTTAACTTGGGTGTAAGTGGTGGTGGAATTGAAGATATATCTATATTTTCATATTTGGTGCTAAATAATTCAAAACGACCCAAACGCGTTTATATTGGTATTGATCCATGGACGTTAAAGTTTGGTATGGATTCAAGGTACGGAGCATATGAGCATTTGTATGGAAAGATGAATGTTCTTTTAGGTGATGAAATTTCAATTGAAAACTCTGCATACTCACAGAAAACATTTAAAAATTTATTTAATGGAAAGTACTTCTATCAAAGTATTAGACGTCTCATTAAGGGAGACGGTGCTAACTCTAGTTTCATGAAAGAAATACAGTACCCTAAGCGAGGTTTTTCATATGTGACGGGGTATGTTGAAGCGGTCATATTAGCTGATGGCTCACATGTCTATGCAAGAAAATGGATTGAACAGCAAAAGAACAAAAGGGTAAGGCTGGGTGAGGGGAGCTATAAAATAAATGGTATCCCATACGATCCAATTGCCATAAAATATTTTAAAAAAATTATTGGTTTATATCAAAAAAATGATGTTGAAGTGGAATTGGTTATGATTCCATATCATTCAAATATATTTAAGATAAGGCAGTCGGAACCTGTTAAAACGATTGCGTTAATAGATCAAGTTGTTAAGAAATTCGCGAAGGAAAATAGTTTAAAATATCATGGTTCATTTATGCCTAATATATTGGGGTGTGAAAATATTGAATTTTATGACTTTATGCATCCTACAAATGAATGTCTTAACAAAATTAATTTCGGAGCATGATCTTAATGTGTAATATGAGGTGGGTATTATGTTTGATGATGTAATTAGTTTTATCCGTGACATCTATGAAACAGATGGCTTTTTAGCATTGCATGAGCCAGTGTTTTTAGGGAATGAAAAAAAATATCTCAATGAGTGTATAGACTCAACATTCGTGTCATCAGTTGGGAAGTTTGTTGATCAGTTTGAGGATATGCTAGCGGAATATACTGGTGCGAAATATGCTATTGCGACTGTAAATGGTACAGCAGCACTCCATATAGCATTAAAACTTGCTGGTGTGGATGAAAGCAGTGAAGTGATCACGCAACCACTTTCATTTATAGCAACGTGTAATGCGATTAGCTATTGTGGTGCAAAACCAGTTTTTGTTGACGTAGACAGAGATACAATGGGTTTAAGCCCGAATAGTTTGCTAATGTTTCTTAAAGAGAAAACTGAGCAGCGCGGCAATGAGTGTTACAACAAAAGAACAGGAGCTAGAATCTCCTCAGTGCTACCAATGCATACTTATGGGCGCCCTTGCCGGATACAAAAAATTACTGACATATGCGCAGAATATAACATTCCATTAGTAGAAGATGCTGCAGAAAGCCTAGGGAGTTATTACAAGGGCCAACACACTGGCACATTTGGCAAAGTTGGAGCATTCAGTTTTAATGGGAATAAAACAATTACAACCGGAGGTGGTGGCATGATTGTTACGGATGATGCTGTTTTGGCTAAAAAAGCCAAACATATAACCACTACAGCTAAAGTGCCTCATGCCTATGAGTTTGTACATGATGAAATAGGATACAATTACCGCCTTCCAAACATTAATGCGGCTTTGGGGTGTGCTCAAATGGAAAAGCTAAGCACTATTCTTCGTAATAAAAAAGAAACAGCATCATTGTATCAAAAGTTTTTTGAGATTAATGAAATAGACTTTATTACAGAGCCTGCTGATTCCCAGTCTAATTACTGGTTAAATACGATTGCATTTAACAATCAAAATGATAGAGATGACTTTTTAAAAAGCACTAACGATGCAGGCATTATGACTCGTCCAATTTGGAAATTAATGAGTAAGCTGAAAATGTTTCAAAACTGCCAATGCGCGGATTTATCAAATTCTCTTTGGCTTGAAGCGCGTTTGGCCAATATTCCAAGCGGAGTAAGGTTGTGAATAAGTTGATTTTGATTGGTGGTGGTGGGCACTGTAAGTCATGTATTGATGTTATTGAGCAATCAGGCTTACATGAGATTGTTGGTATCCTTGATAGGCAGGAGAATGTTGGTCAGAAAGTATTAGGGTATGACATCGTTGGAACAGATGAGCAGATTGAAAGATGGGTAAACGAAGGGTGTGAATTTTTAGTTACTGTTGGGCAAGTAAGAAGCTCTCATGTTAGACAAGGGTTATATAGTAAACTCTTACAATATGAAGCAAAAATTGCTACGATTATTTCACCGCGGGCATATGTTTCAAAACATGCCGTGATAGAGGCTGGTTCGATTGTTATGCATGATGCTTTAATAAATGCAAATGCTCGTATTGGAAAAAACTGCATTATCAATTCTAAAGCACTGGTCGAGCATGATGCTGTGATTGGTGATCATTGTCATATTTCCACAGCTGCAACCATTAATGGAGGAACAGAAATTAAACGAGGGACATTTTTTGGAAGTAATGCAACAAGTAGAGAGTATATTGCATCTAAGGAAGAGGCTTTTATAAAAGCTGGGAGCACCTTGCAGTGAATAAAAAAATTGCATTTTTAACAACTGTTTTCCCTATGAAAAGTTCCTATTTAGATGACTTCTTCAAGTCTCTCAACGAACAAACATATACAAATTTTGATGTTGTTGTTGTCAATGATGGCTATGTAAACTTTAGAGAAGTTATGGTCGAGTTCAGCAATTTAAATATTATTGAATTACAACATTCTGATACGGTTGCAAAGAATAGGGAATTCGGTATAAATTTTGTTAAAGAAAATGATTACGATATTTTGATTTTTGGAGATAGCGATGATTATTTTGATAAGAATAGAGTCCGAATTTCAGTCGAATTATTAGCTAATACCGATATTGTTGTTAATGATCTCACACTATTTAGTGACGCGAATGGCATTTTTCATAGAAAATATATTTCTAATAGAGTTGTTGGGAATACACAGGTAACGCTTGAATTCATTAAAAATAAAAATATATTTGGGCTGTCAAATACTGCTATAAATGTCATGATTTTGGGTGATATTTCTTTTGACAAAGACATGGTTGCTGTTGATTGGTATTTATATACTATTTTGTTATTGAAAAATAAAAAAGCATTGTTTACAAATAAAACAATAACTTATTATAGGCAATACGGAAACAATGCAATTGGTATGGGACTAGGTTTAGCAACTAAAGAAGCTATTCTAAAGAGTATATTAGTTAAGAGTAAGCACTATCACCTATTGAAAAAAGAAGATGAGTCGTTTATAGCGCTCTATGAAAACAACCTTAAACTGAAACATGAGTTTGAAGAGCATGCAAAACTTGAGGAGTTAAATACGCATGTGGAAAATCCACTATGGTGGGAAGACTTAACGGTTAAAACTGAAGAAAAGGAAACCCCATATGAAAATTCAAATAACTAAAACTAAAAATGTATCTAATTATTGTAAGCCTTATATTATTGCTGAACTTGGTTCAAATCATAATGGGAAAATGGCATTGGCTAAGCAATTAATTGTTGCAGCAAAGGCTGCTGGTGCTGATTGTGTGAAATTCCAAAGTTGGACAAAAGGTAGTATTTTTGCGAAAAAAAAATATCAAGATAACTATTTTATTGCAGATGATTATAGGGATAGAACAGATTTCACTCTTGAAGAGATAGTTGAGACATATTCTATTTCAGAGGATGAACTTCTTGAAATGAAAAAATTCGCTGATGAAGTCGGAATTGACTGCACTTCAACACCATTTAGTAAAGCTGAGGCAGACTTCTTGGTCGATAAAATGGACACGCCATATATAAAAGTTGCCTCAATGGATCTCAATAATTACCCATTTTTAGAATATTTAGCTAAAAAAGGAAAGCCTATAATTATTTCTACAGGCTTAAGTGAGCTGTATGAAATTGATAAGGCTGTTGAGGTGATTGAAAATGCTGGGAATACGCAAATAGTAATTTTGCATTGTGTGTCAACATATCCACCTGTAGATACCGATGTAAACCTTAATAATATTAAAACATTAATGGTGACATATCCAGAATACCCAATTGGTTTTTCAGATCATACTATAGGCACAGCAATTCCTTTAGCATCAGTTGCTTTAGGTGTTTGTGTGATAGAAAAACACTTTACGTTGGATAAAAATATGGACGGTTGGGATCATAAAGTTTCTGCCACAAAAGATGAAATGATGGAGATTGTTGAGAATTCAAAAAGGATATCAGAGGCTTTGGGCTCTTTTAGAATAACGGCTACAGAGTCAGAAGAGAAAAAGAGAGAGTTTAGAAGAAGTGTTGTTCTCGCACGAGATATGAAGAAAGGTGAAGTGCTTGGCGTAAATGAGATTGATTATAAAAGGCCTGGGGGAGAATTTCCGCCAGAAATGACCGAATATTTAATTGGTAGAACTATAAACAAAGATTTGTCGTTTGATCATATTTTAAAGAAAGAAGATCTTGTATAAATGATAGCAATTATTCCTGCGAGAGGTGGGTCAAAAGGTTTGCCAGGCAAAAATATAAAAGAGTTTTGTGGCAAGCCAATGATTGCCTACACAATTGAAGCGGCAAAAAGATCTAAATTTATTTCTGACATTATTATTTCTACAGATGATCAGAATGTTGCTGATATTGCCATTTCATATGGAGCTATCTGTCCATTTTTAAGACCGGAAGCGTTAGCCTCTGATGAAGCTTTAGCTATAGATAATTATATCTACACAATAAACAGGTTAAATAAAGAGTGCGGGTATGAAATAAACGAGTTTGTCATATTGCAGCCTACATCACCACTTCGCAGGAGTGAAGATATTGATGGGGCAATTTTTCTATTTAATGAAAAAAATGCAGACTCTGTTGTTAGCTACACAATGGAAAGCCATCCAATAAGCTGGCACAAATTTCTGGATGATGATCTGCAATTTGAGAATATTTTTGATGAGACTTTGCAAAATCGACAAAACAACAAGGTAAGCTACTTTCCAAATGGTGCTATATTCGTTTTTGATTATAATCTGATAAAGAATAAAAAGTATTACAGTAATAAATCCTACGGATATGTGATGCCAAAGAACAGGTCTGTAGACGTGGATTGTGCTGATGATTTTGAGTATGCGGAGTATTTATTTAGGAACGAGTGTGCAAAATAATAGGCTAGTATTAAATAGTAATGCGAGTTTTGAACTGGCTATTAAGCTATTGGATCAGAATGGAAATGGTGTTTTGCCAGTTGTAGATGATAATGAAAAATTTATTGGTCTTATAACGGATGGTGATATTAGAAAAGCCATATTAAATAAAGAGTTAGATTTAGAGCACATTGTAAATAGAGATGCCTTTACACTTAGTGTTAAGTCTTCAAAAATGCAGCGCATACAATATCTTAAAGGTATAAAACGAAGGCAGCTGCCTTTAGTAGATGATGAAAATAAATTTATTGCTTTATTCACATTGGATGAAATTGAGTTTAATAAAAAGCCCAATGTTGTTGTAATTATGGTTGGGGGTTTAGGTGCTAGGCTGGGTGAGTTAACGAAGGATGTCCCTAAGCCTATGTTGCATGTAGGAGAAAAGCCGATCCTTGAAATCATCATTGAAAAGTTTATTGAGTTTGGTTTCAATAGATTCTATTTGGCAGTAAATCATAGAAAAGAAATTATTAAAGAGTATTTTAAAGAAGGCCGCAAATGGGGGGTGGACATAACCTACCTTGAAGAAAATAAAAGGTTAGGAACGGGAGGGGCTCTTTCTTTAATTGATGAAGTAATTAATGAGCCCATTATAGTGACTAATGGGGATGTTCTTACGGATATAGATTTTGATGAATTACTAAGTTTTCATAAAGCTAAAGATTCCGAAGCAACTATGTGTGTTCGTGAATATGAACATGTCATTCCTTATGGCGTTATAGAAACAAATGTGGACAAGATTCTAGGTGTAAGTGAAAAACCAAAAATGAAATTTAATATCAATACAGGAGTATATGTCCTTAATCCTAACTTACTGAATGTTATCCCTAAAAATCAATATTATGATTTACCATCACTTTTTAGTGAACTTATAGAAAAGGGTGTTTTCCCTTTTTGCTATAAAATGGTTGATTATTGGATTGATATTGGTAGAAAAGATGAGTATGTAAAAGTTAATGATGACCATGTAAAGAATATTATATAGTTCAAAATAAATTGAACTAGGCAGGTAGAGAAAGAAGTAATGACTAATAGTAGCTCCAAAAATAATGCAAGTGAGCAAGTATGCATTGGGTATTCCGATGAAAAGTTAGAAGCGCTTAGTAAATTACAAACTAGATTTGAGTCGACTATTGTCCCTTGGGCAGCTTGGGAGTCAGAAAACTCAAGTTTTGGTAAAGCTTTTAGAAAGTGGGCATATTTCCCCAAGTTTCTACCACTATACCTTTCTTCTGACCATGGTGTTCATTGGGGGGCTAGGTGTTGGCCTAATGAAATAGAGAGCAGATTCAAAAGTTTCTTTACCTGGAATAAAAAAAAATGCAATGTAATGCGAAAAGTCCATCGTAAACGTGCTTATCACGTGTCACATCCTTGGGTTAATTATAGGAAGAAATACTTTCCGGAACTTCCAAATGCGAGAGCAGGAACCTTAGTCTTTTATGCGCACTCAAATACCACTACCACTCCTGTTTATGATGACTTAGATAAATATATAAATGATTTAAAGGCATTGCCAGAAAAGTATCAACCGATTGTGATTTGCCTTTCATTTCATGATATTAATAAAGAACTTCATAAGAAGTTTAGGAAATATCGGCTGCCTTTGGTCACTGCGGGAACAACAAATTCTCAATTATTTGTAGATAGGTTTTACTCGCTAGCATATCAATTTCAGTTTTCATCATCATCAAATATTGGGTCTCATACGTATTATTTAATGGAAGCAGGAATACCATTTTTTCTTTATGGGCCTTATCCTCAATATAAACATAAAGGATCTTCTTTCGTAAAAGATGGGGATTTATCTCTCAGCAATTATGGCGATGACGAAGATATCAATGAATTAATGAAATTTAGAGAACTATTATCAACTAACCATGACGAAGTAACTCAAGAGCAATATGTAATTATATCTAAACACTTGGGCTTAGATTCTGAAATGTCTAGATTTAGAATGTCATTAATATTGTGGCGGGAGCTATTCGTGCATTTTGGCGATTTACTGACTGTTTATATAAGGCAAGTATTCAAGGTTATTTCCAAAATTACTGTGTTTGTTTTATCGAAGGGTAAACGTTGAAAAAGGGTAGCTCTAAAGCAAGGGTGCTCAAAGGTCTTGAATCGAAAATTTCAATATTTAGAGTGCCAAAATTATTATTTTTTGACACAGCAACTTACATGACGTCTCCTGACCAGATAATATCTGAGGTACAAGAGTTTTTTTGTGAAAAAATCATAGTTGTACGCTCCTCAGCTTCTGATGAAGACGGTTCGCAACACACGCTTGCAGGGGAATATGATTCTGTACTGAATGTACCCTCTACAGATCATGAAGCTATACAACAAGCAATTTCAACAGTAATTACAAGTTATAACCGTAACGGTGTACTTACAGGTAGGGATGAGGTTATTGTTCAAGAAATGGTACTCAATACTAGTATGAGTGGTGTGATTTTCACCCATGATTTGAATACTGGCGCACCATACTATGTGATTAATTACGATGATGTGTCGGGTTTAACTGATACTGTTACATCAGGTGGTGGTGAGTATTCTAACCGCACCTTATATATTCATCGTAGTGCATTAAATTCCCTTCGCTCTGAGCGTTTCCAGCATTTGATGGCGGCGATACAAGAGCTTGAAAAAGTCATGGAAAGTCAGTTCCTTGATGTTGAGTTTGCACTGGGGGCTGATTTCACACCTTACTTACTGCAAGTTCGATCAATTACGACACAGCCAAACTGGAATAGAACTGTATCAAAAAGAATTGATAAAACGTTACGTGGTATTCAATCCTTTGTTAAACAGCGTATGAAACCTATGGCAAATACTTATGGAGCCACTACCGTTTTAGGGCAAATGCCGGATTGGAATCCAGCAGAAATGATTGGCCGTGCACCTAGAGCTTTAGCGTTCTCGTTGTATAAAACATTAATTACCGATCATGCATGGCGCATCGCAAGAAAAAAGATGGGGTATGCCGTACCTGAAGGTCAGAACTTAATGGTCTCTCTTGCTGGGCAGCCCTTTATTGATGCTAGGTTAAGCTTTCATTCTTATTTACCAAGTAACCTACCTTCTGAAATTGGAGAAAAGTTAGTTGATAAATGGGTTATACAGTTGAAAGATAACCCAGAACTACACGATAAAATAGAATTTGATGTGGCAATAACCACATATAGCTTTGATATTGACACTAAAATGGAGCTGTTAGTGGGCAATGCTTTGGGCTTAGCTGAAAAAAATAAATTCAAAGAATTGTTACGCTTGCAGACACATAAGTTTCTTTCTAACTCAGGTGAGTTTTGTATTGATGGTGCACTGTCCAAAATTGAGGCTTTGTCACATAAGCAAAATATAATGAATGGCGAACCTGTTGCAGGCGATGTTTCTGCAATATTTACAATGGTTGAGGATTGCGTTCATTTAGGGACTATTCCGTTTTCGATTTTAGCTAGACACGGCTTTATCGCAAAAACCATTTTATTGTCACTCAATACTCGCGGGATATTGTCTATGCAAGATATTCACCAGATACAGTCAGGGGTTCATACTGTTGCCAGTGACTTGGTCAGTGATATGCACAACCTGCAGACGGGCAATTTATCGCATGAAGCGTTCATGACTCAATATGGGCACTTACGACCAGGTACATATGACATTTTGTCACAAAGGTATGACCAGATGGCTGAATTTGGTCATAATAGTGGCAACCTTAAGTATGGAAATGAACATGTTGACTTTACGTTGACTAGCGCACAACTGCAGAAAATTGATACCATGTTAGTGCAGGAAGGCTTTAATGATATAGATAGCCAAAAACTCCTACAATATATCCAAGCAGCTACAGCTAGTCGTGAATATGCAAAATTTATTTTTACGCGCACAGTAAGTGACCTCTTAGAAGTGATTGCAGCTTTTGGGGAGCAGAACAACTTAAGTCGTGATGAATTGTCACATATCCCGCTCGATAATATTCTGGATACAGTTACCTCTAGTCACGAAAAAGTTGTAGAGAAAAGATTACGTGAAATTTCAGAAGAGCAGGCTGAACGGCATGCACTAGGTGTTGCTATCCGACTTCCCCAAGTCTTGTTTGATGAGGCGGGGGTGCATGTTGTGCCTTTTCAAGTTAGCCACCCAAACTTTATCACACATAAAAAAGTGACAGGGCCATGCATTAATCTTGGGCCTGATATCTCAGCGCCACCTTTAAAAGGTATGATTGTGGTTATTGAAAATGCTGACCCAGGTTTTGATTGGATATTTTCCCAAGAAATCGCTGGACTTATCACAAAATATGGTGGTGCTAATTCACATATGGCTATTAGGTGCGCAGAGTTTGGTATTCCCGCAGCAATCGGCTGTGGTGAACAAAGGTATGAGTTGTTCTGTAATTCAAATCAATTGTTACTAGATTGTGCAGCTGGTCTTATTAAGGCACTACATTAGGAGGGAAGTATATTTATGGTTATTTGGATTATTGGTTTATCTGGCACGGGAAAAACCACTTTGGCCAATGAGGTTGTCAATAGGATTCGCCAATTAAAGAGAAAGGTAGTTATGTTGGATGGTGATTTAATCAGGGACCTTTTTGGAAATGACGTAGACCACACTATAGAAGGTCGAAAGCGTAATGCTGAAAGGTTGTCGGTTTTAACAAAGTATCTCGCTGATCAAGATATACATGTAGTTGCGGCAGTGCTTTCAATCTTTCCTGAATGGCGGCTCTGGAATAGAGAGAATATTAATCATTACTCAGAAGTGTATATAAAATCCTCTATGGAGACTCTGGCTAGACGAGACATTAAAAACTTATATGCAAGGGCAATTAAGGGTGAAATTGTAAATGTGGTTGGTGTGGACATCCCATTTCCTGAACCTCAGAACCCAGAGTTGGTTATAGAGAATGATGTTGACCGAGTTGAATTCAGTGAATTTATAGATCAAATAATGAACCTTAATGTGGTGAGAGAGACTCTAGAAAAAGCATGATTTTTCTTGCATTAACCATAGTATTTATCATTCTTCTTGAAGTTGGGTTATATGCCGTCGTGTTTATACAGCGACGCAGCTTTCCTTGGTTGATAACTGAGGCGGATGAGTTGCCAGCATTTGATTCTCAAGCACTTCATAAATTCTTAGAATACAGTTTTGACCCACATTTAGGATGGGTCAGGCGACCTAATTCAAGCGGTACAGAAAATGGACAAAATGGTAAAATCACTTTTAATATAGACTCATCAGGCTCCCGTAGCAATTCCTTAGAAAAGTCATCTCCAGTTATGGCTGCTTTTGGAGACTCTTACGCTTTTTGTCGTCAAGTAGAGGATGATGAAACATGGGAAAGTCAACTAGCACAACAAAAAAGTTTCGGTGTAATGAATTTTGGAGTTGGCAATTACGGGGTTGATCAAGCGCTATTACGCTACAAGAGTATGAGCTTGCCAGAAACGGTGCAAGTTGTCGTCATGGCGTTTGTGCCAGAAACTATTTGCAGAATACAATCTTATTGGAAACATTATCTAGAGTTTGGAAATACATTTGCGTTTAAGCCACGATTCATGCTCAACTCAAATGACAATCTAATTTTGTTAAACAACCTTATACGTGGTAATGAGGATTATTTGGCTTATCGCGAAAAACTTCCTGAAATTCAAAAAAAAGATGGGTTTTATAAGAAGAAATTTCGTTCACAGCAATTTCGTTTTCCGTATCTCTTTAGCTTAATGCGAAACCCGATAAAGCAAAGCTTGCTAATTTCAGCAGTGGCCATTAGAGGAGCATGTCGTGTTTTAGGCATTTCAAGCGCTAAGATAGAAAACCTACCATTCAAACTGGTAATGAAAAGAAACCTTCAAGATGCGCATGAATTATACAAAGAAGATAAATCGAAACAACTTTTGAACGCCATTTTGTTGAGTTTTAGAGATGAAGCTATTCAACGGGGGCATACTCCATTAATTGTTGTTATGCCTCAATTACTAGACATTATGCTAGGCGAAAGTAGTGTTGCTCCATACCAAGAGTACTTTAATGGATTAGCGAAAAGCTTGCCCGTAATTGATCTTACAAATGAGTTTATTAAGGCTGATTTTGAGAAACTTTATATTAATGATCAATATGGAGGGCACTTATCAGTTAGAGGAAACTCTTTGGTTGCTAAAGAAATATCACTTTGGCTTAAATCACAGGGCCTGTAAAAGGCAGAGGAAGGAAAGTACTTGATGAGAATTACTTATCGAAATGCAAATAATAAAGATTATTGGACAAAGCGTTGGGACGATATCCCCGCTGATGCTCCTATGGAAAACTTGAATGTATATCCACTCAAATACGCGCAGATGACTGTGAAAGATGATGCTGGAAAAATTCTTGAAGCAGGCTGTGGTGCTGGGCGTGTTTTACGTTATTACCATAACCGGGGTTACAATATTTTAGGCTTCGATTTTATTGATGTTGCCATCAGCAAGCTCAAGAAAATTGATCCGTCATTGCAAGCAGAAGTAGGAGATATAACTAAACTGAGGTTTTCCGATCAATCGTTTAAGTATGTTTTAGCTTTTGGGCTTTATCACAACCTTGAGCATGGCTTAGATAAAGCTATTCAAGAGACACATAGAGTATTAGAACAGAATGGATTAGTCTGTGCGTCTTTTAGAGCGGACAATATACAGACGAAACTTACGGATTGGTTGGCTAATAGAAAATCAAAAAATAAACAAGGGGCAGAGGTTGGGTCTTTTCACAAAATGAACTTAACTCGCAATGAATACGAACAGTTGTTCATTCGTGCTGGTTTTGATATTAACTTTATTGGACCAGTAGAAAATATGCCAATACTATATAAATTCTCTATTTTTAGATCTACAAAGCATAAGGTATTTGACGAAAATAGAGCGCGCATGGAAGGCTATCGTCTATCTTGGTTTGGACAGATGCTCCAAAATTTATTGATGAAGGTTTTGCCCGATCAATTTTGTAATATTTACGTTATTATCGCACGCAAAGTCTGATTATCAACTCTCAATTAAAAATTAGTGTCGGTATTACTCAGCGCATAGATGATATAAAAGGTCGTGATGAGTTTCGTGATGCTGTGGATCAGAGGTTGTTAAAGTGGATCATACAAGCAGGGTTCTTACCAGTTGTAGTTCCAAATGTATTGTTCGATACCGGCTGTTCTAACCAAGAGCAGGGCGCAATAGTTTTAGAGCATTGGTTGCAAACTCAGTCGCTTGGTGCTTTGCTCCTCTCGGGAGGGAATAATATAGGTGATTTTCCTCAACGCGATGCGACTGAATGTTATCTATTAGCGTGGGCAGAAGCTAATAACATTCCAACCTTGGGCATCTGTAGAGGAATGCAAATGATGGCGGTATGGGCTGGCGCGCAGTTAAGAGAAGTTGGCGGGCATGTTAGAACGCGGCATCAATTGACGGCTCATGGAGGTGTTGGTGACTGGCCTGTATCTGTAAATAGTTACCATGACTGGAATATACAACATTGCCCCAAACAGTTTAAGGTCTCTGCCACGGCAGAAAATGGGGACATAGAGGCTATGTGTCATCAAACTTTGCCTTGGGAGGGCTGGATGTGGCATCCTGAGCGCGAACAAAAAATCTGCATAGAGGACACAATGAGAGTTAAAAGGTTATTTAATGGAAAACAATAAAAATATCAAAGCAATTATTCTTGCCGCTGGAGAAGGTACACGCCTGCGGCCTTACACGTTGGAAAAACCGAAATGTTTGGTTGAAGTTGATAATAAAAGCTTACTAGACCGTCAACTGTCAGTGTTATCAAGTTCAGGAGTCACTTCAATAGTTATTATTGGCGGCTACAAGGCTGAAATGTTGCAACGTGATGGTATTGATCTGAAAATTAACCCAAGGTACGCAGAGACCAATATGGTTTGGACCTTGTTTTGTGCTGAAGGTGAACTTGAAGGCGATGTCATTATCTCTTATGGAGATATTGTTTATTCTCAGGAAGTACTACAGTCTTTATTGGCCTCTGATGCAGATATTGCCGTTGCAATCGACTTGGAATGGGAATCGTATTGGAGAGCAAGAAATGAAGAGCCTCTTGATGATGCTGAAACATTGAAGATGCACCCAGATGGACGCATTTACGAGATTGGAAATAAACCCAAGTCTTTGGGCGAGATTGAAGGTCAATACATGGGCTTAATTAAAGTGACTCAAGAAGGAGTTAATGGATTAAAATCCGTATTCCAAAAAGCACACGATGCAGAAGGTTTACTTGGTAAACCTGTAGAAAACGCTTATATGACGGACCTGTTGCAGGCGATGATTAATGCGAACTATTCAGTGCAATCGGTACCTGTGAAAGCTGGCTGGGTAGAGGTGGATACCGTAAGCGATTTACATTCTACACCGACAAAAAATCGACTTTTAAAAATCGAAGAGGCTATTGTTTAATGGCTGATTTAATTAGTGGTTTCTTTTCTGACAAGTACGCTAACCATAAAGCAATTGGAGCTAACGTATTGCTTTTGCTTATGTATAGATTTTCTTATCCATTTTCTTTTGTATTGTATAGACTGGGATTTAGCCCGAACCAAATAACCACCTTATCAACTTTTTCTGCAATACTGGCAGCAACTTTTCTTATACTCGGCTATCATGAAATCTGGTTTTTGGTTTTCTGGTCAGGGTCGATATTGTTGGATTTTTGCGATGGCACTGTAGCAAGAATGTCTAACAATATATCTAAAACTGCTTTTCGGTATGATCATATGAGTGATATATTTAAAATATTTATCATTATGCTTGCCACAGGTGTTTATTATAATAGTTTATTAATCTGGCTGTCGTCTATGACAGCTTGTTTTTTCTTTATGTATTTCATGCTACTAAATCATGAGCTTAGTAATATAACTAAATTGTTAGAAAGAAAGAAAAACAAATCTCAAGAACAACAATTTAAAAGTGCTGCTACCCCAAGTAAAGGTATATTTAAATTGGTTAAAACATTAATTTCTAATGATTTTATTTTAAAGTTTTTAAGGATTGTTTATATAGCATTAACAACTATTAATGGACACACTCTTTTGTTATTTTTGATGATGCCTTTCAATCAAAAATTGGCTGCATGTAGTTTTTTCTATCTGACTACGCTTTCTATTTTAGGTGTCATTAGTCGAATTTCAGCACTTAGGAAGATTCCTAAACAATGATTGGTAAATAACCCCTTTAAAGGGGTTGGAATTTTAATGTATAGCAGAAATGAAACTAAGTATAAATAAAATATATACAATAATCGGTGAAGAGTATAAAAAAAGAAGCTTTTTTTTATTTTCTGGCGTGCTTGTAATCGCTCTTTTTGAAGTGTTGAGTATAGCCATCGTATTGCCATTTATGAAGCTGGTTTTAGACATACATGCATCTAGTAAAACTGCATATGTAGTGAAGATACAAGAATTTTCCACATTAGATGAGAATCAAATAATTATTGTATTTGGGTTGGGTATTATTGGCTTATATATAATCAAAAACATATTGCATTACTGCTTAAATAAATTTCAGCTAACTGAGTTACATAAAATACGTGCAAACGTATCCAGAAAAGTATTTAGCTTGTATATTCATATGGACTACAGCACCTTTATTGAAAAAAATACTGCATCTTTAATTCATAATTCAACAGGTCAAGTTGCTAATTTTGCATTAGTTTTTTTACAGTCATTATTGTTTATCTTGTCTGAATTAGTCATCATTATTGCAATTGCTATTTTGCTTTTTATCATTAACCCGAAAATAATGATAATCCTTTGTACGCTCTTATGTTTGGTTGGCGCTATCATGATTGCTTTCTTTAAAAGAAGACTAAAAGAAGTCGGAAAAGAGCAGAATTTTGCAATAGTTAAAATGTATAAAACAATTAGCGAAGGTATTGGAGCATTAAAAGAAATTAAAATTTTACAGGTTGAAAGTTACTTTATTGAATTATTTAATACTTACTCAAAGAAGTATCAAGAAGTGGCCGTGCTTGTAAGTAAAATGCAAGTGGTGCCAAAGCTTATATTTGAAGTGATTTTTATCTCAGGACTTATCGGGGTGGTAGTGGTCGCCGAATTGCTCAAGTTAAACCTAAAAGATATCATTCCTACGTTGATTATTTTTGCACTAGCTTTTTTTAAGCTGCTCCCTTCAGTTAATAAAGTTATCAGTCTTAATAACGCAATGATTGCGAGCCAGATATCATTTGATACATTGTATGATGAGCTGAAAAATGCCCATAACTGCAACCCTACAATTGAAAAGAAAGAAAATTTAAAGGCTGCAAGCCAGTTTAAAGACAAAATTTCTTTTGAGAATGTAAGCTTCTCTTATGATGGTAAAAAGCAAGTGTTTAATGACTTTTCTCTTGTAATACCTAAACATTCAACAGCTGCATTTGTAGGTCGTTCAGGGGCAGGGAAAACAACTTTAATTGATATGATTCTAGGTTTGATAACACCAGAATCTGGACGTGTTTTATTTGATGATTTTGATGTTAGTCAGAATGTAAGTTTTTGGCATCAAAAAATAAGTTACATTCCGCAAACAATTGCATTTATTGATGATACGATACGAAAAAATATTGCGTTAGGTGTAAGTGAGATCGATGAAATCCAGCTGTCAAAATGTGTCGTTGATGCACAGTTAAAAGAGTTTGTATTAACGCTACCAGATGGCCTGGAAACAAAAATTGGTGATAAAGGGGTTAAGCTTTCAGGAGGCCAACGCCAAAGAATTGGCATTGCAAGAGCTTTGTATAAAAATCCTGATATTTTGATTTTTGATGAGGCGACAAGTGCTTTAGATGTCGAAACTGAACGGGCTTTAACTGAGTCAATTAAAAGTTTAGGTAAGAGTAAAACGCTCATTATTGTGGCACATAGAATTAGTACTATTAAAAATAGCGATATTATTTTTGTGCTAGAGAACGGTAAGGTAAAGGATAGTGGTACTTTTGATACGCTGTTATTAACTAATAAATGGTTTCAGGATATTAATGAGTAATACTGTTTATAAAAGTAAAAAACACTCCGTTGCACAAGTTGAATTCCTTAACTATGCTGATCAAAGTTTGAACCTAAACATGCCTAAATATTCTATTATTATTCCTACATATAATGGCATTAGCTATTTGCCTACCTGTATAGAAACAATCATTTCTCAAAACTATGATAGTTATGAGCTAATAATAAGTGATGATAACTCTGTAGATGGCACTAGGGACTATTTGGAAAAGCTAAGCCACCCTAATATTAAAGTTATCTATCCACCTGAGTCGTTAAGCATGACCGAGCATTGGGAATGGGCTTTATCTCATGCAATAGGTAAATGGCAGATTTTTGTTGGGCAAGATGATGGGCTGCAACCTTACTTCTTCCAATTGGCTGACAAATTAACAAATATTGCGAAAGAGAAGGGATTAAGAACTATTACGTCTTCTAGAGCTTATTTTTTTTGGGAAGGGTGTAGCTATGTTTATGGGGATATTGCTGTAGCGTATGTGGCTGAAAATAAAATAAGAGTGTGTAATTTCAGATATCAAATATTGAAAACAATTTTGGGGTTTCAAAATTACTTTGAGCTACCCCAGATGTATACAACAGCACTTTTTCATAAAGAGTTGCTAGATGAAGCGCGAGTAAAACAGAGTGGAAAAGTGTTTTCCTCTCACCCGCAAGATGCAAACTTAGCTGCATTAGCATGTAGTTTAGAAAAAGAATACCTAAAGTCATATATTCCACTAGGTTGGGTTGGATCTTCACCAAAAAGTGCAGGTATGGCAATTTTTAGCGATATAGAAAAAGCCGATGAAAGCAATACAAAAAAACTTAGTGAGTTGAGAGATGAGTACAAGAAAAAAGTAAACAAAAGTAAAATTAAATATCATGAGTTAGCTGGGGATTTTTCATTTGGGAATCTTTCTATTTATTTTTGGCAGGCTTTATTAACAACATCAAGCTTACGAACAATATGGACAAAGACATTGCTAACGTCAAAGCTATTTAGAATAATGCTGTTCAGCACTATTCGGAATGAAGATAAAAAAGAAGCGAATTTATCAAAATTCAAGCACTTAATTAAAACCAATAACATATCGTTATGGACTGTTTCCATCACTGCATATTTTTTTAATTTAATACGCTTTTCTTGGTACGTTGTGCAATTATTATGGAGAGCAATACGGAAGCTATCCTTTAAGGTGAGTTATTCCAAGTATTGGGATAAAGATATCGAAATAAGTATGTTAAAAGCATCTTCAGAAATTAACGACAAACTAAAAACTCAAAATTGGATGTAGTGTAAAAGGTTATATTATGTGTGGAATTTTAGGAACTATCCCAACAATTGAGCAGGCAATTTTTAAAAAATCGCTTAATACTTTAACTCATAGGGGCCCAGATGATTATGGTATTGAAAACATAAATAATGAAATTACACTCGGTCATAGACGATTAAGTATTGTGGATTTATCAAACCATGGGCATCAACCTATGGAGGATCACTCGCAAAGGTATAGCATTGTCTTTAATGGGGAAATATATAATTTTATAGAAATTAAAAAAGAGCTAATTCAACTTGGTTATGTATTTCAATCGACTTCTGATACAGAGGTTCTTTTAAACTCATTCATAGAATGGGGTGAATCCTGTGTGAAAAAATTTAATGGGATGTGGGCTTTCGCCATATGGAATAAAGAAACTAAAGAGTTGTTTTTATCAAGAGACAGGTTTGGTAAAAAGCCTTTATTTTATTCACAAATAAATGGCCGGTTTGTTTTTGCATCCGAGATGAAAGCTATATTCCCATTTCTTGATAAAATAACGCCGTCAAAATACTTTGAATGGATGCGTGATAATATTTTTTTGTATGAATCAACTGAACATTGTTTAATCGAAGGAATAAAAAGATTTCCAGCAGGTCATAATGCTGTTTATAAAAATGGCAACATAGAATTTACTCGGTATTGGAATACTTTAGATAACTTAGTTGAAGTTCCTAATTCATATGAAGATCAAGTTGAAGAGTTTAGAAGCTTATTTGTAGATGCTTGTAAAATAAGAATGCGATCTGATGTTCCGATAGGTACAGCGCTTAGTGGTGGGTTAGATAGTAGCGCAACAATTTCCACCATGGCACATATCGCGAAAAACAACGCAGATTATGCTAAAAAAGATTGGCAACATGGATTTGTTGCTAGCTTTCCTGGTACCCCAATGGATGAATCTTATTACGCAGGATTAGCTTCAAATCATATAAATGTGGACGCTACATACGTAAACATTGATCCTTTGAAACAATGGGATAAATTAGATCACTATTTGTATATGTTCGAAGAGCTATATTTAACTAGCCCTATACCAATGGTGATGACATACGAAGCAGTAAAGCAAAATGGGGTAAGTGTAACGCTTGACGGACATGGCGCTGATGAATTGTTTAGTGGTTATGGACACATGCTTGAAGCCTTATGGAATTGTGGTTTTAACATGAGCAAAATTCAGGATATTTTAAATACACATCAAGAATCTTTGGGAGGTTTTTCTCAAAATATTAAAAAAAGCAATCTTGAGCTTTATTCGAACTTTATGATAAAAAAAATATTGAAAAAATTATCTGGGAAAGGACATAGATCACAAGATAGCAAGCACAAGGAGTTTAGAAAACTTGATAATTTTTCACAAGAATTATATGTAATTTTCCATGAAACTATTTTGCCGACTCTCTTGAGAAATTATGATCGTTATTCGATGATGAATAGTGTTGAAATTAGAATGCCATTTATGGACCATCGAATTGTGAGCTATGTGAATTCACTACCATATAGTAGTAAGTTTGGTAGTGGTTATACCAAAAAGCTAATTAGGGATGCAATGGATCCATTTATGCCGAAAGAAGTAACATGGAGGAAGTCAAAAATAGGCTTTAATACACCTATTGTTGACTGGATGCAAAATGAATTAAGAGATTGGTTTGGTGACATAGTAAATTCTAAAGGCTTTTTGGAATCTCCACTTGTTGCCGATGCAAAAAGCTTGAAAATAACAATCGAAGATATTATTAATAAGAAGGATAGTGTTTTTCCTCATGCTGAAAAGGCGTGGACTGACCTGAGCCCATATCTTTGGGAAAATGCTATCTTAAAAAGAGATTACAGATGAACTTAGCCCCAATAGTTCTCTTTGTCTATAACCGTCCAATGCACACAAAGCAAACGATTGAAGCACTGCAGAAAAACGAACTTGCGAGTGAGAGCCAGCTTTATATTTATAGTGACGCAGCAAAAAATGCAAAAGCAACTGAAAGCGTGTGTAAAGTCAGAGAGTATATTAAGACAATTAACGGGTTTAAAAAGACCACTATAATTGAACGAGAAAAGAACTTAGGATTGGCAAACTCAGTAATTGATGGAGTTACTAGAATAATTAATAAATATGGGAAGATTGTAGTTCTTGAAGACGATTTAATCACCAGCCCTTATTTTTTGAAATATATGAATGATGCTTTGGATTTTTATCAAAATAATAAAAATATTTACTCAGTTACAGGGTTCAGTTTTTCTACTGAATTTATGAATTTCCCCACTAATTTTATTGATGATGTATATTTGAATATTCGTCCTATGTCGTGGGGTTGGGCAACATGGAAAAGAGAATGGCTAGGAATAGATTGGGAGATAAAAAACTTTAATGATTTTTTATCTTCCAAAAAACGTATGAATCAATTTAATAAGGGTGGAACTGACCTAGCTCACATGTTAAAGGCGCAAATGAATGGCCAAATAGATTCATGGTATATAAGGTGGACTTATAACGCTTTTTTGAAAGGGAAATACACAATTTACCCTAGCGTGTCTTTTGTAAATAATATCGGGCATGATGATACAGGTGTGCACTGTAAAGAGGATAGTGAAAGCATACTTAGTCACTCAGAATTAAATCCCAATAGTAAAGTTAACTTTAAGAGGGATGTTGTATTAAAGAGTGAAATTGTTTCTGCCTTTAATAAAGCCTTTAATTTTACAAACACTGTCAGAGTTAAGCTATTCATTAAGGAGATGATAAACCATGTTAAAACTAATTAAACCTCCTCTTGTAGAATGGTTTTTAACGACAGTCAAATGCATTTTATTGGAAATACAATATAAAAAACAAAAGCTAAAAATACTGGGGTGTTCAAGCATAGCAAAGAGTAGCTTTGGTTTTAGAAATACAATTTATAAAAATGCTAATTTAGATACCGTTAACTTAGGTGATTTCAGCTATGTAGGAGTAAATACTAGCGTCTCTCATACTAAAATTGGCAAATTTTGCTGCATAGCTCCAGATTGTAAAATTGGGTTAGGTAAGCACCCATCAAGTATTTTTGTGTCTATAAATCCTATTTTTTTTTCAACATTAAGACAAGCGCAAATTACATTTTCAAGTAAAAGCTATTTCGAAGAGTTTGAAAATGTTGAGATAGAGAATGATGTTTGGATTGGTGCTAATGCAATAGTCATGGGTGGTGTGACCATATCAAACGGAGCTATTGTTGGTGCGGGGTCTGTTGTTACAAAAGATGTTCCACCTTACGCGGTAGTGGGAGGAGTGCCTGCAAGAGTCATTAGATATAGATTTAATGAAGAGCAGATTGCAGAATTGTTAAAGAAAAAGTGGTGGGACATGGAGTTAGCGTATTTGGAAGATAATTATAAATCATTCCATAATATTGAAGATTTTCTAAGTGAAGACAGTGCGAAACTTTAAAGTGAGCATATCAATTGCATAACAAAGTGAAAATATTTATAGCCGGACATCAAGGTATGGTTGGGTCAGCAATAGTGCGGGCATTAAAACAGAGGCCTGATGTTGATATAGTCACTTCTAGTAAAGATGAACTTGATCTTCTAAATCAACAACAAGTACATGATTTTTTTAAAAGCCAACAATTTGATCAAGTGTATTTAGCAGCAGCTAAAGTTGGTGGAATTTATGCCAACAACACTTATCCAGCAGCGTTTATCTATCAAAACTTGATGATACAAAGCAATGTTATCCATGCTGCTTATTTATCAGGTGTTAAAAAATTACTTTTCTTAGGATCGTCTTGTATTTACCCTAAGCTAGCAGCTCAGCCAATGAAGGAGGATGTTTTATTAAGTGGTGCATTAGAGCCCACAAACGAGCCATACGCAATAGCAAAAATTGCTGGAATTAAAATGTGTGAATCCTACAATCGTCAATATGGTGTGGATTATAGATCAATAATGCCAACTAACTTGTATGGTGAGAATGATAATTTTCACCCTCAAAACTCTCACGTTATACCAGCGCTAATGCGGCGGTTTCATGAGGCGAAATGCTCAAACTCTAAAGAGGTCTCAGTATGGGGAAGTGGTAAAGCTATGCGTGAGTTTTTATATGTTGATGATATGGCGAGTGCCGCAGTGTTTGTTATGAACCTTGACTCAGATAAATATCTGCAAAATATTAAACCTGATTTATCACATATCAATGTAGGTTCTGGTGAGGACTGCACAATTAAAAAGCTAGCAAACACGATAGCAGGTGTTGTAGGGTACAGAGGAAAAGTGTGCTTTGATGCATCCAAACCTGATGGGGTTCCTAGAAAACTATTAGATGTGTCACTGATGAATTCATTAGGTTGGAAGGCTTCAGTTTCAATAGAGACGGGCTTAGTATTAACATATCATTGGTTTGTTTCAAGCCAGAATGAATTTAGACATTAGCAGTCTAGAGCGTTTCTAATTCAGCACTATATTTATAAATATTAAAGTAGAAAAATGTTCAGCAAAAGTAAAGAGATTATAAAAAAACTATTTAACGTTTTTGGCCTGCAATTAAATAAATTGAACGTCATCAATAATTCAGCATTTCAAACTGTGCAAGCATTAAAGGCGAACAACATTAATGTTGTTTTTGATATTGGGGCTAATATAGGCCAATTTTCTTGTGAGCTGCGAACATATGGATATAAAGGAAAAATAGTTTCTTTCGAGCCTTTGCCGCAAGCATATGAGGCGCTGAGAAAACAGGCACAGAAAGATGATAATTGGATTGTTCATCAACGCTGTGCAGTAGGTGCTACAGTAGGTAATATAGAAATAAATGTTGCTGGGAATTCAGTTAGCAGTTCTGTTTTACCTATGCTAGACAAACATGAGCAATCTGCGCCAGTATCAAAATACACACATAAAGAGACTGTTTCACTTGTTACCTTGGATGAGGTTTTCAATAACTACTGCGATCAAAATGATAATGTTTTTTTAAAAATTGATACTCAAGGTTATGAATGGGCTGTTTTAGAAGGGGCGAAGATGGCATTAAGACAATCTAAAGGGGTTTTGCTGGAGTTGTCATTAGTCCCTCTGTATGAAGGTCAAAAGCTATGGCGCGACTTGATTGATCATTTGATGATTACTAGGCATACTCTATATTCAATCCAGCCTGGCTTTACTGACCAAATGACAGGAGAAACTTTGCAAGTGGATGGTTTGTTTTTTAAAAATAATAATGACTTATAGCAGTATAATTTTTTGAATTACCATGGGCACTGACCTTCCTAAGATTGCTGTTATTGTTGCAGTATTTAACGGTGTTGAGACCTTGCAGCAGTCTATTGACAGTATTGCAAATCAAAATTACTCCAATAAAGAACTTATCATTATTGATGGGGGGTCAACAGATGGCACGATAGAGATGTTAAAGAGGAATAATAAAGATATTTCCTACTGGGTTTCTGAGCCAGATGGTGGAATATACGATGCTTGGAATAAAGGGTTGAAACATGTCTCTGGGAGTTGGGTGGCATTTTTAGGGGCGGATGATGTGTATTTGCCTGGCGCTTTACAAGCTTATGCTAGCTATTTGTTAGAGCGCCAAACTGAAAAGTTGGATTATATTTCTTCTAGAGTCAATTTAGTCGATAAAGGTCAGCTGATACGAACGATTGGTCAACCTTGGCATTGGCGTGTTTTCAGACGTTATATGAATGTGGCTCACGTTGGTTCGTTACATAATATAGCACTTTATGAAAAATACGGCGTTTATGACATAAGCTATAAAATATGTGCGGATTATGAATTTCTGCTTAGGCCTAGGGATAAAATAAAAACAGGCTATTTAAGTGTGCCAACTGTCAATATGAGTATCGGAGGAGTTAGTGATGGAGCAGATGCATTAGAAGAGGCTATGCGTGCAAAGGTAAGTAGTGGTGGCAGGAGTATTGTAATGTGTTATCTGGAAAGTCAGTTAGGGTGGCTTAAGTTATACCTAAGAAAATGCTTGTGGTATTAAGTTAAACACAGAATATACAGTTAGGATTTACAGCTTGAAAAAATTAATTAAAAAAACATTGCCAATAATAGATGTGTTGTTATTTCTATTTGTTTTGCCAGCCGGATTTTTGTTAAAAGCCGTTAGAAAAGTAGGTGTAAATAACATGCCTTTTTGCAAAATGGTATTAATGAGAATAGGTGTTTTCCCTATTCTAAATCATTACTATGAACCACTTTTTAATAGTGAAAATTTAAGATACTCACTTGACAAGCCTAGAGACTTACCAGGCCTTGATTGGAATGATGCTGAGCAGTTAAGTTTATTAGAAAAGTTTAATTACAATGAAGAGTTGGAAGAAATACCTTTATCTAAAATTAACGAACTTGATTTTTATATGAATAACCCATCTTTTGTCAGCGGAGATGCGGAATATTTTTATAACTTAATTAGATATAAAAAGCCTTCACGTATTTTCGAAATTGGTAGTGGTTATTCAACTTTGTTGGCAACGCAGGCGATAAACAAAAATATAGAGAAAAATCCATCCTATTTTTGCAAACATGTGTGTGTTGAGCCTTATGAAATGCCTTGGCTTGAAAAAACAAATGTCAAAGTGATACGTGAACAAGTAGAGACTGTAGATAAAAGTTTATTTTTAGAGTTGGAGGAGAATGACATTTTATTTATAGATTCATCACATGTTATTCGTCCACAAGGCGATGTTTTGTACGAATACTTAGAATTGCTGCCGTGTTTGAATAAAGGAGTAATCGTACATATTCATGATATTTTTTCTCCGCGTGATTATCTAAAGCAATGGGTAGTTGATGAAGTCAAGTTATGGAATGAGCAGTATATTTTAGAAGCATTTTTAAGCGGAAACCATGAGTGGAAAGTGATTGGAGCATTAAATTATTTGCATCATAGCTACTATGATAAGTTAAAAAAAACCAGTCCCTTCTTAGTCAAAGAAAGAGAGCCCGGGTCATTTTATTTTCAAAAAGTTATTTAATTTTGAAAACACTAAATTGAATATATTAATGAATAATTCAGTGAGAAAAGTAGCTCAACAATATAGCCTCGGTGGAATGCTTAGACTTCTTCTTGATGTGCTTTATACCAAAGTCTTTGTTTGTAGTAAGGCTAGGGTAATAAGGCGCCCAGCATATATCCGTGGAAGCAAGTTTATTGATTATGGTAATGGCTTAACTACAGGGGTTGCAGTTCGGCTTGATGCATTCGAAAGCCAAGTCACGAAGGGAGCAACATTAATATTTGGTAATAACGTGCAGTTAAATGACTATGTACATATTGGAGCAGTTCAAGAAGTTAGGATTGGAAATAATGTGTTGATTGCAAGCAAAGTGTTCATATCAGATCACGGCCATGGTAGGTATGGTGATGGAAGTGTACATGACTCACCTGACATTCCTCCTGCGTCAAGACCATTAAAAGTAAGTCCTGTAATAATTGAAGATAATGTTTGGATTGGTGAGCTTGTTTCGATTCTTCCAGGAGTGAAAATTGGCTATGGATCTGTGATTGGTGCTGGTTCAATAGTGACTAAAGATATTGCATCTAGAAGTGTTGCAGTTGGAAGTCCAGCTAAAGTTATTCGAAGCTATAATGATAAAACTAAAAAGTGGATAAAAGTTTGACTAGCAAGCTTGTGGTTGTTTCAGCGGTTAATTTTAGTGAAGGTGGCCCACTAACAGTGCTAAGAGATTGTTTGCACTCAGCAGCTAATGAATTGCCCGAAGACTGGAAAATTGTTGCATTGGTACATAACAAGGCGCTCTTTGATGAGAGTCGAGTGCATTATAAAGAGTTTCCAAGTGCAAAACGCTCATGGTTGATACGCCTATATTATGAATGGTTTCATTTTTATGTTTTATCAAAAAAGTTGAAACCAGACTTGTGGTTGTCTTTGCACGATATCACGCCAAATGTTTGTGCGACTAGAAGGGCAGTTTATTGTCACAACCCATCACCATTTTATAACTACCCATTTAAAGACATATTGTTATCCCCAAAGTTATGGTTATTTAATAACTTTTACAAGTATTTATATGCAGTAAATATTGGTAAAAATAACTTTATTATTGTTCAACAAGATTGGTTGAGGGAGAAATTTTTCGAATTGTTTGGCCATTTAAATATAGTCGTGGCGCACCCTAGCATGTCTTCAGGTGTCGTTTCTTTACCTTCTTTACCGGATTCAAATAAAACAGTTTTTTTATATCCAGCCTTTCCTAGAGTGTTTAAAAATTTTGAAGTGGTTTGTATAGCAATTGAGAAGCTTAAGTTGAGGTCAATTAACGATTTTGAAGTTGTTTTTACTATAGATGGAAGTGAAAACAACTATAGTAGAAAGTTAAAAAAAAAATATGGGTATTTGCCAAATATTTCCTTCATCGGACTTCAAAGCAAAAAGTCTATGGATGCCCTTTATCTTCAAGCTAAAGCGATTATATTTCCAAGTAAGATAGAGACTTGGGGTTTACCTATTACTGAGGCTAAAGCTTACAATAAGCATCTATTAGTTGCTGACTTGCCCTATGCTAAAGAAACAGTAGGGGATTATGATAAGGTGAGTTTTTTTAGCCCAAACGATGAAAAAAAACTATCTCAGTTAATGGAAGATGTCATTAAAGATGATATAAGTCATACTGGAAATGTAAAAAAAATGATTAAGCAACCCTTTTCAGAGTCTTGGGAGACGTTGTGGGCACAATTAACTGTAGAGCTTTGAGATTTCAATCGTTTAAATATAAGGAATGTTGATTGCATACACCAAATATTGTAGTCCTGATGGCCACTTATAACGGACTTGAATGGATAGCAGAACAAATAGAGTCTATACAAAATCAGGTTGGTGTGAAAATAAGTCTTTATTGCTCAGATGATCAATCAACAGATGGCACTAAAGAATTTATTAAGAAGCTGAAAAGTAACAAGATTGAAGTTGTGCTTTTGCCAGAAAAAGTAAGGTTTGGTAGTGCAGGTGCGAACTTTCTAAGGCTATTGCAAGATGTGGATGTGTCTAAATTTGATTATGTTGCATTCTCAGACCAAGATGACATTTGGGTTGATAGTAAGTTATCTAATGCTATTAATGCAATTAAATTGAATGCAGTGGATGGGTATTCAGGTAATGTAACTGCATTTTGGTCTAAGGGTATGAAAAAAATAATATATAAATCTCAGGCTCAGCAAAAATATGATTACATGTTTGAATCAGCAGGGCCTGGATGCTCATTTGTTTTTACGCAAAAGTTAGCAATTGAGCTGCAACGATTTTTGTCTTCAAATCAAGAGAAATGTAAAGCGGTAGCACTTCACGATTGGTTTACTTATGCATATGCAAGATCTCACATGTATAAGTGGTTTATTGATAGAGAGCCATATGTATTATATCGGCAGCATGAAGAAAACGTACTAGGAGCTAATGCCGGGTTAAAAGCAAAAATAAGTCGGTGGGGAAAAATGCGGCAAGGTTGGCATAGAAATCAAGCATTACTTTTTGGAAACTTATTTGGGTATGAAGATATGTTTCCAATTACAGCATTGAAGCGCTATCACTTATGGGATAGGTTAACTTTGATTGTTAATATTAGAAAATTCCGTAGAAGCTTCCGTGACGCTTTAGCGCTTGCTTTGTTTTTTATGGTTACACCGAAAAAATGAAAGTTTTAGTTACTGGAGCAAGTGGTTTTGTTGGGAGGCAACTAATCGGCACACTAGTTAAAAATGGCGTAAAAGTTAGCGCTATTGTTAGGACCCCTGCTGAGCAGTTAAAAAACATTAAATTATTTGTAAAAGAATTAGATGCTTTAACAAATTTGCAAGATGCTTTAAATGGTGTTGATATAGTTGTTCATTTGGCCGGCCGCGCGCATGTGATGAATGAGGATGTGTTAGACCCATATAAAGCTTATGCGGAAATCAATATCGATGCTACAAGAAACTTAGCTGAGCAGGCCGCTGCAAGTAATGTTAAAAGATTTGTATTTTTAAGTTCTATAAAAGTGAATGGTGAGCAAGTTGATGATAAGGCTTTTACTGAATTAAGCACACCACACCCGGAAGACGATTATGCCAAGACTAAATATGAGGCGGAATTGCTTTTAAAAAAAATTGCGGTAGCTACAGATATGGAGGTGGTCATTATTAGGCCGCCTTTAATTTATGGCAAGGGCGTAAAAGCTAATTTTAAAAGCTTAATTAAACTGAGTCGATTAAATATACCACTACCTTTTGGCGCAATTAATAATAAGAGAAGTATGGTTTATATCGAAAATATAGTTGATTTCATTGTGCTTTGTATGCAGCACCCAAAGGCAGCTAATGAAACTTTTTTAATTTCTGATGATGAAGACATCTCTACCACGAGCTTAGTCAATAATATACGCGAGGCTAGCAAGATGAAAACCATGTTGATTCCTATTCCTCAAAAGGCACTTGTTTTTATTTTTAAGGTATTAGGTAAAGCGGCGCTGGCTGTTAGACTGTGTGGAAGTTTGCAGGTGGATATCACTAAAGCGAAAACGCTCTTAGAATGGAGGCCGCCATATAGTTTCAAACAGGGCATTGTTAAAACCATCGTGCGAGAAATTTAAAAACATGCTTAAACGATTTTTTGATATCACGCTCATTTTACTTGCTTCATTAATATTTGCACCATTAGCGATACTTGTTTTTATTTTAGTTAAAAGTACATCAAGTGGTGATGCCCTATATTGGAGTAAGCGAGTAGGTATTAACAATAATCTATTTAATATGCCGAAATTTCGTTCCATGAAAGTGGATACTCCCGCATTAGCAACGCATCTCATGAATAAGCAAGCAGATGCCAAGCAATATTTAACATCTGTAGGTAGTTTTTTGCGCAAAACTAGTTTAGATGAAATACCTCAGCTTTGGAGCGTGTTAAAAGGTGATATGTCTGTAGTAGGGCCACGTCCTGCGCTGTTTAATCAAGATGACCTTATTGCACTTAGAACAGAGTGCGGTGTTCACAAAATGAAGCCTGGTATTACAGGATGGGCGCAAGTGAATGGCCGAGATGAAATACCTATTCCTCAAAAAATAGCGCTAGATAAGTACTATTTAGAACAGCATTCAATTTTATTTGATTGCTATATTGTGATACTTACCCTTATAAAGGTAGTCAAACGCAACAATGTGTCACATTGAATGAATATTAAAGTTAACCTTAAATTTAGGTAAAATACATTGTGCACACGAATAAAAACATTTAATTTATGCCTACTATGCATTTTCTATACAATCCGCGTTCTTTACTAGCTTTATTGCATGATGTCTTTATGGCCGCCGCCGCATGGTTTCTTGCCTATTGGCTAAGATTTAATTTTAATATTCCAGAAATATTTGTTTCTTCTTTATTGTTGAATTTGGTTTGGGTGCTTCCTTTACAAGTTTTTTTATTTTTTACATTTGGTCTTTATCAAGGTGTTTGGCGTTTTGCTAGTACACCAGACCTTAAGCGTATCCTAAAGGCTGTAGGCATAAGCATATTGTTGATAGCCTCAATTTATCTAATGTTCAAACCATTTGGTGTCATACCAAGGTCTGTATTGATATTAGATCCCGTTTTTTTGATATTACTTATGGGGGCTAGTCGATTTGCATACCGTGCTTGGAAAGAGCACCATTTATATGGCCAGATGGGGAATAAAGGCAAGCCAGTTATTGTATTAGGTGCTGGCGATGCAGCCATCACATTAGTTAAAGACTTAGCTCGTAGCGAAGCATGGCAAGTGGTTGGGTTGCTTGATGATGATAAAGCCATTCATGGTAGACAGCTATTAGACGTAAAGGTATTAGGGAGTATAAATGATTTGCCTAGCTTGGCACCTAAATACCAAGTTAAGCATGTAATCGTAGCCATGCCATCTGTTGCACATCAGGCTCGCCGTCTGGCAGTAGAAATTGCCAATCAAAGTAATATGGAGGTACTTACAGTCCCTGCGTTTGATGATTTAATGAGCGGTAAAGTGAGTATTTCGCAAATCCGTAAAATTGAAGTAGAAGATTTGCTAGGGCGTGAACCTGTGCAGCTAGACAATTTAGGCTTACATGATTTAATTGAAAATAATGCTGTGCTTGTGAGTGGTGCCGGTGGTTCAATTGGTTCTGAGTTGTGTCGGCAAATCGTCAAATACCAGCCTAGCCATTTAATTTGCTTAGATGTTTCGGAGTTTTCTCTATATCAGATCGAGCAAGAATTTAGTAATGCTGAATTAAATAAAAAAATAGAAATCACTTATATTGCTTCTGATGTAAAAAATAGTAAGCGAGTAGCAGCAATTTTAAAGAAATATCGTCCTTCTGCTGTTTTCCATGCGGCTGCATATAAGCATGTGCCATTGATGGAAAATAACAATGTGGCAGAAGCGCTATCTAATAATGTGGTTGGTACTTATGTAATGGCCAATGCATGTAAGGAGGCTGGTGTCGATAAATTTGTATTAATATCGACTGATAAGGCAGTTAACCCAACCAATGTAATGGGCGCTAGCAAGCGTTTGGCTGAGATGGTTTGCCAAGGCTTGCAAGATGAAAGCGGAACGAAGTTTGTGGTAGTAAGGTTTGGTAATGTGCTAGGGAGCAGCGGTAGCGTCATACCAAAGTTCCGTGAACAAATAGCGAAAGGTGGGCCAGTAACGATTACGCACCCTGAAATCACACGCTTTTTCATGTCAATCCCTGAGGCCGCTCAATTGGTGATGCAAGCTGGTGTCATGGGCACAGGTGCCGAGATATTTGTGTTAGACATGGGGGAGGCTGTTAAAATAGCTGATCTTGCTCAAGACATGATTCGTTTGTCAGGCCTGCAACAAGAAGATATTGAAATTGTATATACTGGTTTGCGACCTGGTGAAAAATTATATGAAGAATTGCTTGCAGATGACGAACATACACTTCCAACGCCTCATGAAAAGCTACGTATAGCGGTTGCCCGTTCTGTTGATATTTTGTGGGTAAAAAAACTTTTGAAATGGATTGAATCAATTCAAAGTTCAGATGAGCAGCTGATTAAAGAGGGCCTGAAAACTTGGGTTGAAGAGTATGAAGTTGATTTGAATCGTAACATGCAAGCAAACTTAAGTCCTGAAACAACTACAATACATTAGAGGTTACATGAACAAAATTATAAAAGCTGTATTTCCCGTTGCGGGGTTAGGAACAAGGTTTTTACCTGCAACAAAGGCTAGCCCCAAAGAAATGCTACCCATTGTCGATAAGCCTTTAATCCAATATGCTGCTGAAGAAGCAATAGCAGGGGGCGCAACAGAATTGATATTTATTACAGGACGTAATAAGCGGTCAATAGAAGACCATTTCGATGAAGCAAGCGAGTTAGAGGCTGCACTAGAAGCTGGTGGGAAAAAAGAAATGTTGGCAGTGCTAAAAGACATTCTGCCTTCTCATGTTTCTTGTATATTTATCCGACAACCAAAGGCATTGGGGCTTGGCCACGCAGTGTTATGCGCTAAACCAGTGGTAGGGGATGCGCCATTTTCTGTTATTTTGGCTGATGATTTAATTGATGCTGATATTTCTGTAACGAAGCAGATGGCAGATGTTTATATTGCCAATAGATGTTCGGTATTGGGCGTGGAAGATGTCTTGCCAAGCGAAACTGCTAGTTATGGCATCGTCGATGCAGAAGCGTTGGCTACAGGGCTGTTAAAAGTTAATAGTATTGTCGAGAAGCCAAAGCCAGCCGAAGCGCCATCAACCTTGGCGGTGGTAGGGCGCTACGTTTTGACGGCGAAGATATTTGATTGTTTAGAGAAAGTGAAGCCTGGTAAGGGTGGGGAAATACAATTGACTGATGGCATTGCTGATTTAATCTTGACAGAAGAAGTGTTGGCTTATCGGTTTTCTGGTAAGCGGTTTGATTGTGGAAGTAAGCTAGGCTTTATGAAGGCTAATGTTGAATTAGGCTTAAAGCACCCTGAGCTAGCGAAAGACTTTGCGAAATATTTGCAGCATTTAGCAAAATAATTACACTGTGCAAAAGACTAGCCCACATCAGTATTTGCATGAGGCCGAACTTTTGTACAGCCAAGAAGAAGTAGAAGATGTCGTTTCTGGCATTGCTAATCAATTAAACGAAGATTATGTCAATGAGTCACCCATAGTTTTGTGTGTAATGAGTGGTGCTGTCGTTTTTACGGGCATGTTACTTCCAAAGTTAACTTTTCCATTGGAATTTGATTATGTGCAGGCAACTCGATACCACAGTGGTATTGCAGGTTCCAATCTTCATTGGATAGTAAAGCCAAAGGCCAATATTAAAAATAGAAACATCTTGATTTTGGATGATATTTTGGATGAAGGTGTTACTTTAAACGCAATAGTAGAAGAGTGTCAGCTGCTGGGTGCTAATGTAGTAAAAATTGCTGTCTTAGTTAATAAAAAATTAAATAAAAGCAAACCAATTTCAGCAGATTATATCGGTGTTACAGTTTTAAACCGATATGTTTTTGGATGTGGTATGGATGTTTACGGATGGTGGAGAAATTTGCCAGCTATCTACGCGCTAAAAAATACCTAATTTAGGTTATTGTATTTTTCTCCTCCTCTATTTACTATTAACTCAGAAAGAACATGTTAATAGAAGTGTCATTATCTCGACGCTGTTGTCAGTTGATGGTCTTTTATTTTCAATGTTATAGGTAATGTATATTACTTAAGCATTTGATTTTCATGCTATTTATTAATTAATAAAATCTGGTATCAATTATGCAAGTGTTCTCTCATTATCAATTTGACACATATCATGAGAGGCGCGCAATGACAAAAACTAACAAAGCTTGGGAACAAGTGTTTAATGTAATTCAAAAATCATTTTCAATAGAAAAACATGTGGATTTTTTTAACTGGCTGCAGGGCAGTGTGAAAGAGGTGCTTCCACACGATATATTAGTGGCTGCTTGGGGTGATTTTGATGCGGGTGATTTAAATTTTGATGTCTCTTCAGATATTGACCAGATACGCACACAAAAACTTATCGATGCGCCAGGTGTTTTTTCATATTTAATGACTAACCTTCACCAGCGCTGGGTTGATAATGGCGAGAAATGGTTCCGAATTAACTTTTTTGATGCTGCGGGCATTAATGCGCAATCACCTGACACTTTTACTAGCAAGCTCTCTGGTATGAATTCATTATTGGTTTACGGTGTGCGTGATACGCGAGGTAAAAATGATTGTATCTATGTTTTCTTTGATCAAGCGCGCGAGTTTAATGTGCAGCATTCAATATTAGGGCTTTTGATGCCGCATGTAGATGCAGCATTACGTCGTGTTGAGTATTTAGAGGCTGTAGACACAGAAGCCACATCAATTGAAGAGCTTAGTCTTGGTGGTTTAAGTGATCGTGAACATGAGATTTTGCATTGGGTGAAATCCGGTAAAACCAACTTTGAAATCGGTATGATTCTAGGTATTAGCCCTAATACAGTAAAAAACCACTTGAAAAGAATTTTCCAAAAATTAGATGTAACCTGTCGCGCACAGGCAGCGGCAAAGTACGCGCCTCGGAAATTAATATAAGAAATGGTTATTAATACTAGTCCAAGGTCTGTACTACAGCGCAGAAGAGGTTTTGTGACATTGATACAGCCTTTGATCGATGGGTTGATTATTATCGGTGTGACATGGTTTTTCATACAACGCAATATCGGCTACCTTACGCAAGACTACGTCATTTTAATGTTGATGTTGCTTGGTATAGTGTCTGTAATGTACGATCGTTTCGCCATTTATCGTACGAGCTTAACTTACGTAAATAAAGTCCTCAGTATTTTTAATGCGTGGACAATTGCTTTTTTAGTGCTGATCCTATTGGGCTTTCTAACTAAGCAAAGTCAAGTTTACTCCCGCGTACTCGTTATGGAAATCTATTTGGTCGGTTTTTTCGTACAATGCTTTGCACACTATTTTGTTAGAGTGCTCAATAGAACAGTCAACAATCATTCTCAGTCGACCGATAATGTGGTGATAGTAGGAAGTGGACAATTAGCAAATTATCTTGAACAAAAAATATCTTCCAATCCTTGGTTACACCAACGTGTAATCGGTACTGTTTCGATTGAGGAGGAGGCAAATCAAGTTACAGCAAAAGAGTCACCGTCTGAAGGAACCATACAATTAGGTCAAGTATCTGAGCTGTCAAACTTAATCACTACACATGATATCAATACAATTTATATCGTTACACCATTGGAATCGTCAAAAGTGTTAAAAGAGTTGTATTTTGATCTGCTTGATAAGCATGTTTCAATTCATTGGGTGCCTGATATTTTCTCATTAAGGTTAATTAATCATAGTGTCAGAGAAATTGCAGGCGTTCCTGTAATGACATTGTCTGAAACGCCATTGACTGGCATTAGTAAGATTAGTAAATCTATAGAAGATAGAGTGCTGGCTTTTTTAATTCTAATCTTAATCTTACCTATATTAATCGCAATCGCAATCGCGGTTAAGTTAGATAGCCAAGGGCCCGTGTTTTTTAGACAAAAAAGAACAGGCTGGAATGGTAAAGTGTTTAATATATGGAAATTTCGCAGTATGAAAACGGATCAGCAGGAGCCTGGTGCCAAATCACTTAAACAGGCGCAGAAAAATGATCCTAGAATTACTAAGGTAGGTGCCTTTATACGTAAAACAAGTCTGGATGAACTGCCCCAGTTGTTCAATGTATTAATAGGTGATATGTCTCTCGTTGGCCCTAGGCCACATGCGGTGCAGCACGATGCTGTCTATGCACAACGGATCACTGATTATTATGCACGTAATAACATTAAGCCAGGTATTACAGGTTTAGCGCAAATTAGGGGGTTTAGAGGTGAGACTAAAGATATGGACCAAATGACGAAACGCATTCAATCTGATATTGAGTATATTCACAATTGGTCCATAGGGCTAGATTTGTCGATCTTAATCCGTACAGTGACAGCATTTACTGGGAAGGAAGCATACTAGCTTTATGTCAGGTTGACCCTAACGGGCTATTGATGAAATGTGTAGAAACAATAAAATTGTCTACATGAATTTTATAAGTTTCTTAGACAAGTCAACGACATGTTTAGCATTCGCGTTAATGATGCTATGTACCAGCTTTTGTTCACTAGCATTGGCTGATGCTAGTTTAAAGAAAAACAGCGAATGTGTTGCTCTTGCCACTTATACGAGTGAAAATACCCGAGTAAGTGTGACTAATGCTGGAACAGGCGATGCAGTTTGCACAAGGGCTGAAGTTTCCACACCTGCTGCAACATGGTTGTTTGGTTGTGCTTTGATGGGTTTTGTTGGGTTGTCAAATAAGAGAAGAGCATAATTGATGACATAAACTTTACTTGTATAACATTTACAATGTACGGAGTATCATGTAAAGATATGTTAATGAGTACATAGCTAGAGAAATTTTTCTCTACAATAGAGGGCAATAAGCCCTTTTTTATATTAATAGTTGGAGATTTTGCATGACAAAAATTAATTTTTTATTTTCATTTTTATTGATGAGTGTTTTGTCGATTGGCACTGCATTTTCAGCTGGTGTATATAGGTTGCAAGAAGGTGACTCTTTAAATATTTCTGTGTGGGGTGAGGATACACTGCAACAAGAAGTACAGGTTTTGCCGGATGGCAGCATTACTTTTCCGCTGGCTGGTAGAGTGGATGTAAATAATGCAACTGTAGCGGAAGTTGAAAGCCGTATAACAAAAAAATTAAAGAAATATCTACCAGACCCGCAAGTGACTGTAGTGATTTCGAAAATTGAAGGTAATCGCATTTTTATTTTAGGGAAGGTATTAACGCCTGGACCGGTTTTGATGACAGGGCCGATGACGGTAATGCAAGCGCTTAGCTTAGCTGGTGGGCTAGGTAAATTCGCTGACTTAAGTGCAATTAAAGTTCTACGAAATGGCCCAAAAGGACAAATGGTTATACCCGTCAACTATAATAAATTGATTAGAGGTGAGAGCTTAAGCTCGAATGTATTGTTGAAAACTGGCGACACAATTTTAATTCCTTGATTAAACACACCCATAAAGCTGTATAATTGCCCCTAAACTGGTGCAGATGGACTTTAAGAGTAAATGTAAGGGGATTATCATGTGTTTAAACAATATAAAAATAGGTTTGTGGTCTGCTGTAATGCTTGCTATGTTAGCAACGACAACAAATGTAAATGCTGAGTTAGTTTTCGATCATAGCGTGTCAGTTGAAGCTGGTGCAGCTTACCATTCCAATATTCAACTTTTGCAGCAGGATAAGGAGTCGGTGTATTTGTATACGCTTAGACCTGTATATGGCATTTCTGTTTTAGATGGTAAAAACGAGTGGTTAGGTAACGTTGGATTGTTTTTTGAAAGATCTTCTAATTCTACGGTTAGTAGTAATCGTGAAGACCCATTTGGAAACATAGGGTGGAAACGGATATTAGAAAACGGTTTGATTGGCTTGGATTTCGCCTATGAAAAGGCAAGTAGTCGCAATACACAATTTACTGAAACAGGTCTTTTTAGTCGGGATGGCACAGAAGTTAGAAGATCAATCACCGCGGATTGGGAACGATTGATTACAGAAAAGCTTGATTTTGCTCTGCAAGCAAAGTATGAAAAAATAAAATTTAGCGGAGCCCAAAGTCTTGCTGATTATGATAGCCGGTATATTTATGCTGATTTGTTTTATGCTATGACCGAAAAGATAAAGCCATTTTTTAGGTTTGGTCTTAATGACTTTAGGACTGCAGGTCCAGATGGCAATCGGATTAAATATCAAGATTATATTGCTGGCGCAACTTTCGAAGTGGGTCCAGGACTTAGTTTTAGTGCGGGTGCAGGGGTTACACATTTTTCTTCCTTAGAAAGTTCAACATCCAGAGATAAAAATGAGTGGGTAGGCGTGATGAAAGTAGATTATCTGGCAAATAAATACGACATTCATAGTGAGCTTTCTAGAAGAGTTGAGCCGACGGCAATCGGTAATATTCTGGTGGAGGATAGGCTTGCAGCGGAGTATGTTTATAATTTATCTAGTAGGAGTGAATTAGGTGCGTATGCTAGGTTAACGCAAAATGACGTTAATCGTCATACTCAGGATGCAGGTGGTTTTTATAGGCATAATTTGACGGAATCTTGGTCTATATTAACGACATTAGGTGTTCGCAATTCAAAATCTGAAGGTTCTAGCTCTGTAAATGATAATGTTATTGGATTTAACCTTACATATAATTTTGACCCTTCCGAGCCGGAAATTATAGAAGATAGACCTCTCTCCAAGAATGAAATAAATATTAAGAATTAAATAAATATGGAAATTGAACATGAATTAGCACTTGGCGATTATCTGTCTATCTTTAAGCGAAGGTGGTGGCAAATATTAGTCGTTTCTATATTGTCAACATTAGTCATTGTTGCTGTTGTGTTAGCGTTGCCGGAGGTTTACGAATCAGAAGGCACTATTGCAGTTGAGGCGCCAATTATTTCAAAGGATGTGATAGAGCAAATAAGCGCTTCTAATTATGTGGATGAGCGTATTGATAAAGTGACAGATAAGGTCTTGTCGAAAGAAAGTTTGGTTAGACTCAATCAAAAATACAGTTTGTATCCAAGTTTGACAGAGCCAAATGATATTGAAGAAATGATGCACAAGGCGATTTCAGTTACTAAAAAAAAGAAAAAGAAGTCAGGTAATGAATGGAGTAACGAGAAAGTGACGGTAGCTCTGGTTGTTAATGTTAAACATTCAAAACCCGAGATGGTTTATAAAGTGGCAAATGAGTTGGTCGCACTAATTTTGGGCGAGAATGTAAAAGCCAGACAAAAACGCGTAACAGAAACAACAGGTTTTCTTACTGATGAGCTAGATAGAATGAAAGTTGATCTGGAGAAAGTTGAGAATAAAGTTGCGGACTATAAACAAAGGTATGCTAATTCACTACCTGAGCACCAAGAACTTCATATGAGTTCTTTAGATAGGCTCAGCGTAGATGTTAAAGTTCTTAATCGAGATTATAAAGATACCCAAGAAGAATTGAGGTACCTTGATGTTGAGTTAACGACGACAACCGCTGCACTAAAAAACACAGGTTCAGATGGAAAAGTCACCACCATTTCGGAACTGGATAAAGCAAAAGCAGAGCTCGATAGATCGCTTATTCTTTACAAAGAAACACACCCTACAGTCCGTGCATTAAAAAGAAAAGTGTCTGTTTTAGAACAAGAAAACCAACTGCCAGAGAAACATAAACCCAAAAAAACGGACGTTGTTGCTGAGTTGGCCATTGCTAAAATTAGAACGCAAATTGAAGCAGCAAAAGTAAGGCTTAACTCAATTTCCGTGCAAAAACAATCAGCGCATTCAAAAATGAACAGGCTGCAATCTCAAATAGTTAAAATACCCCAAGTAGAACGAGGGCTTTTTACTCTTTTACGTGACTATGAAAATGCAAAAAGCAAATATGAAGATGTGAAGGCGAAACAAATCAATGCAAAAATTGCTGAAAATTTAGAGTCTAAAAATAAAGCCGAACGTTTTATCCTAACTAAAAAACCTGAGATACCGAAATACCGCATTAGTCCTCATCGAACTAAAATGGTTGGCTTAGGTCTTTTTGTAGCACTTGGGTTGGGGTTAGCAATCGCAATGTTGATGGAAATGTTAGATAAAAGGGTTAGAGGGCAAGCCGTAATAAGCTCGATCATCAACATGAGGCCTCTAGCCGTTATACCCTATGTGCAAACACCGAGCGAGTTGCTCAAAGAAAAAAAACTAATTAAATTTGCTCGGATATTTGGAATTATTTTACTGTTTTTGTTGGCGTTACTTGTATGTATTCATTTTTTTGTTACGCCAATAAACACATTGATTTCAGAATTTGTATAGAGACTAATTATGGAAAAAATTAAAGATGCACTGGCAAAGGCAAAGGTAGAAGAGGTAGCTAAACCTAATCGAGCTGAAAAAAATTCGCCAAAAAAGAAAGCCGTAGCTGAAAGTGGTGATGTTAAACGCACTTCAAACCCAGCTAAGGTAAGTGAAGATATAGGGCATATTCAGTATACTCCCAATTCCATCATCAAGTTAGATGCTAAACATTTAGAAGCAAATAGAGTTGTTTCTAATTTGTCCCATAATGCTAATGCGAGCATTTTTAACTCTCTTCGAACGCAAGTTCTGCATAAGATGGAAGAGAATAACTGGCAGACTATTGCTATCGTGTCGCCAACACCCGAATCAGGTAAAACATTTGTTTCAATCAACCTTGCGATGGCTATCGCACGCCAGCCACAAAAAACAGCATTGTTAGTAGATTTTGATTTACATAAGCCCAAAGTAGCTGATTATTTAGGGATTAATGTACAAAAATCGATGAATGAATATTTTCAAGAAGAAGCTGAAATAGAAGAAGTTTTGGTTAACCCAGCTATTCAAGGTTTTACAGTGCTACCTACGATGCAAGCTATAGAAAGATCAACAGAAATACTTTCTTCAAATAGAGTTAAAAATTTAATAAATAAATTAAAAAATCGTTATGAATCAAGAATAGTGGTTTTTGATTTGCCGCCATTATTAAATGTAGATGATGCAATGGTTTTATTGCCGCACTTAGATTGCATTTTGTTAGTAATAGCAAACGGTGTATCTACGCAGCCTGAAATAGAAGAAACCATGCATTTGCTACCAAGTGAAAAGCTGTTAGGTGTGGTTTATAACAAAGCTGAAGAAGAGAAAAAAACTTACTATTATTAACATATAGTAGTAATCTATCTTATTCCAATCGCTATCTCTACAGGATCAGACCAGCGAATGGCCGCCTTGTTGCCTTCCAATAGGGTCATTGTCCGTACTGGTGGAATTGACTATCATGTCTATGATTATTAAATAAAACTTAAGTGGAGTAATTATGCCGCATCAGGAAACATTGCCAATAAATACAGAAGATAGCATCAGCTTAAAAATGGACGATGCAAAAGCTTTTGGCGAAAAATTAAGTGGTGACTATTGCTTTGCCGAACCTTTTCCACATATCGTCATTGATAACTTTTTACCTGAAAACCTGATTGAAAAAGTTTATAACAACTTTCCTTCAGAAAAGTTAGATAACGATGTGGTTTTTGAAATGGGCTACGCAGGCTTACATAAGAGGCAGGTGCTACCATCAGATTGTAATGGGTTTTTAAGAGATTTTTTTGGTTTCTTTAATTCAAATGCAATAGTGACATTGTTAGAATCGTTAACGACAATTCCATCCCTTATCCCTGACCCTCATTTTTCAGGAGGAGGTTTTCATGAGACGTCTAAAGGCGGAAAATTGGGCATTCATGCGGACTTTCGCGTCAATGATAAGTTGCATATAAATAGACGAATAAACATGATTATTTATTTAAATAAAAATTGGAAAGAAGAGTATGGCGGGCAATTAGAATTGTGGGATAAGAAAATGAAAAGTAAGGTGCATAGTATCCTACCTGTCTTTAATCGTTGCGTAATTTTTAATACTGATGCCGATAGTTTTCACGGACATCCTGACCCATTGACTACACCAGATAATGTTACCCGTAAATCAATTGCGCTGTATTACTACACGGCTTCTAAACGTATCTATGAAGACTCTGTTGCACATGACACTATGTATAAATCTAGACCAAATGAAGATGGGGAAACAAAAAAACATGTGCGTAGACTGGTCTTAGATAATTATCTTGAAGACTGGATTCCCCCAGTTCTATTTAGGTTTTATAGCCGAGTCAGGCGGAAACTCGATATTTAATTGAGTGGCTGTGTCAAAAAAATCTGTACAAAATTTAAGTTAATACCTTTTAAGATTACATATTATGCTTAAAAGTGCATCCGTAACTTCTATTATTACTGTTAACTTCCGCACAGCAGATTTAACCATTAATAGCCTACACAGCTTGTCGAGTCAAATTAAGGTGTTAAATGGCGGAAAAGTCATTATTGTTGATAATTTTTCAGAGGATGGCTCTGTAGAAAAGATACAGTCTGTCATTAATGCAGAAAACTGGACTTGGGCTCAAGTTTTACCTGCAACACGAAATGGCGGTTTTGCGTATGGCAATAATCTTGGTTTTAAGCATGCAATGTCACAGCAAAAATTAGATTATTTGATGTTGCTAAATCCAGATACTTTAGTCCGTAAAGACGCTCTTATTAACATTATTAGCTTTATGGATTTGCATTCCAACGTGGGCGTTGCTGGTAGTAGGTTAGAAAATTCTAATGGGGAGGTAGTATGCTCTGCGCATACTTTTCCTAGTCCAGTAAGCGAGTTATTGGATAGTGCACGTTTAAATGTTTTAACAAAACTGTTGTTACGGTATCAAGTAACACCGAAATTAAGGAATGAAGCACATCAAGCAGATTGGGTTTCAGGTTCCAGCATGATTATCAATGCCAAGGTATTTGAAGGTGTACAGTTTTTTGATGAAAACTTCTTTCTTTATTTCGAAGAGGTGGATTTTTTCCAAAGATTAGCAAAGACAAATTGGCAGGTATGGTATGTCCCTGAATCAATAGTGATGCATATTGAAGGGGCCGCAACTGGAATTAATAAAATTAAAAGACGTCCTACTTATTGGTTTTATTCTCGCCGCCGCTATTTCATTAAGCACTTTGGTGTTTTAGGCTTATTACTGGCTGATTTCTTTTGGGTTTTAGGTGTTGTTAGCTTTAAACTTAGGCGTGTCCTACATATTGCCACGCCAAGTAATCACGCTAAAATACCTTATTTGACTTTTGATATTCTCTGGGGTGACTTGAAAGCACTACTGTCTGGCGCAGCTTGGGCTTTAGGTCAAGAAAAAAATAAATGACACTTTTAAAAACATTTACTAAACCGATTTTAGGTGTCGTTGTAATAGGGAGAAATGAAGGCGCTAGATTAGTTAAAAGTTTAGAGTCAATGCAAAGTTGTGGATTCCCAATTATTTATGTTGATTCAGGTTCTAAGGATGCAAGCTTGTCTGTTGCAGATAAGCTTGCATCCTTAGTACATACACTAGACCCTTCAAAAGCTTTTTCTGCAGCACGAGCAAGAAATGAAGGATTTGCAATTGTCACCCATAAGTTTCCCAGCATTAAATATATTCAGTTTATTGATGGCGATTGCTATTTATGTGATGGATGGATAGAAAATGCCATTAAGGCCTTAGATCAGAATGAGCAACGGGCAGCGGTAGTAGGACACCTTATTGAACGTGCACCTGAAGCCAGCGTTTATAACAAACTTTGCTCTTTAGAATGGAAATCACCAACAGGAGACATGGTTAATTTTGGGGCGTTAGGCGGCATTTCTATAATACGGACTGATATTTTTCAACAACTCAATGGGTTTAAAGAAGATGTTATTGCAGGTGAAGATTCCGAGTTAGGGGTGCGTATTTCTTTGTTGGGTTATAAAATAACAAAGTTAGATCAAAATATGGCTACCCATGATGCAAATATGACGAAATTCAGTCAATGGTGGAAGCGAAGTGTACGTGCAGGACACGCTATTGGGCAGAGAGCAGACTTGAATGGGGATTCAATTGCTAAGGATTGTGTTAAAGAACGAAAAAGTACAATTGTATGGGGTATTTTATTGCCTTTGTTAGTAGCTTTGCTGTTCATTCCTACAGAAGGCTTTAGTCTTTTTCTTTTGATGGCCTATTTCTTGCTTTTAGTTAAAGTCTTGCATTACAGATTGAAACAGGATGAAACATTTGTTGATGCAGCAATTTATGCTTTTTTTGTTACGCTAGCCAAGATAGCTAATGGCATAGGTTTGTTGAAATACTATTGGAATAGACGAGATAAGCAATATAAGATTATTGAATATAAATAGTCACAAGTTGGGCGTGCCCAAAAATAATTTAAACAGGAGTTTTGTTTGTGAGTAAAACGTATAAAGTTGGTTTGTTAGGGGCGGGATTTATTGTAGACGCGCATGCGAAAGCTTTAAAATCTATCCCTAATGTTGAGATAATTGCAGTTTGCGATCGTTCAAAAGGGAGAGCAGAACAAGCGGCTAATAGTTATAACATTCCTAATGTATTTACTGCATTAGAGGATATGCTTAAATTGAAACTGGATGTAGTGCATGTTCTTTTACCGCCAGATCTACATATAAACTTAACTAAACAAATCCTCGATGCGGGTGTCAGTGCTTTTTTAGAAAAGCCTATGGGGCTCGATTCCAATGAATGCCAACAATTAGTAGATTTGGCTAAACAAAAAAAGTTGAAATTAGGTGTGAATCACAACTTTCTTTTTTTGCCAGCTTACGAAAAATTGCGAGAAGAAGCTAAGAATGGTGTTATTGGAAATCTCGACCAGGTGACCATAAATTGGTTATATGCACTAGGTTTTATTAAGTTTGGTCCTTTTAATAATTGGATGTTAACAGAACCAAGAAACCTGTGGTTTGAATTGGGCCCGCATTTGACAGCATATATGGTGGATTTGTTAGGGCCTTTGGATAGTGTTTCGACTCATGTTTCACGCGCAATAGATTTACCAGGTGGCAGCCGTGTTTACCGAAAGTGGCATGTACATGCTACTAAAAACAACACGACTGTTGATTTAAATTTGTCTGTGATTCCAGGTATGGCCGAGCGTGGTATTTCCGTGCGAGGCCATGCGGCATCTGCACGCTGTGATTTTGATCGTGATGTGTATTTTAGAGATGAACCTAGTGGGCACGGACTGCTATTTGATAGTTTTATAACAACACTATCTATCGCCCGTCAACTTGCAGTGAATTCATTCAAAAATCTCTTTAAATCAGTTAAGGGCACATTAAAAAAATCACCGACTGCGAATCCTTTCGGAGAAAGTGTAGAACGGAGTATTGCCGCGTTCTATCGAACCATTGATGGGGATATTGATTCAAGGCTTGATGGGCAGTTCGGCGTACATGTTATTGCTGCATGTGAGCAAATAACTAAGCAGGCAAATTTTGATAAAACATCAAAATCTAAACAGTTGTGGCAAGTCGTTCCGCCTTTAGAAACGCCAAAAGTATTGGTGATTGGCGGTACGGGTTTTATCGGTAAATATTTAGTCAAAAAACTAATCGAAGCGGGTCATGGCGTCCGTGTTGTTACTCGTAGTAAAAGTGCAGGTGATATAGGCTTAGCGGGCTTGCCAGTAGAACTAATACAAGGTGACATCGCTGACGCAGATTTTTTAGATAAAGCTTTAGTCGGTATTGATGTCGTATATGATTTAGCAAAAGCAACTGGAAGTAATTGGAATGACTACTATAAGTCAGATGTCTTGGTAACCAAGAACATTGCAGAAAGTGCATTACGTAAAGGTGTTAAGCAGTTTATTTATACGGGAACGATTGACTCTTATTATTCTGCAAATGAAAATGATGTCATTACTGCAGATACGCCACTTGATACTAGTGGTACACGGAATCTTTATGCGCGGTCTAAAGCCGCATGTGAGACACTTTTATTGGATATGCACAGAGAGAAGGGCTTGCCTGTGACTATTTTCAGGCCTGGTGTTGTTATTGGTAAAGGCTGTCCACCAGCACATTGGGGGGTGGGAATGTTTCAGTCTGATAGTCGAGTGCAGTTTTGGGGTGACGGAGAGAATAAGCTGCCTTTAGTGTTAGTCGATGATGTTGCAGATGCATTGGTGTTAGCTTTAGGGAAAGAAGGGATTGAAGGACAAAAATTTTTGCTAACGGATACTCCTTTAATTAGTGGGCGTGAATATGTTGATATTGTTTCAAAAATAAGTGGAACTAAAATACGAGCAGAAGCGACCCCAATATGGAAATATTTTGCAGTAGATATTTTTAAAGAAGCAGCTAAGCACCTAATTAAACATCCTAATCGCAAAACTCCAAGTTATAGGGATTGGGACTCGCGTAGCCATCGCGCGCAATATGACAATACTAAAACGATAAAAATGTTGGGCTGGAAGCCAGCAGCATCAAAAGAGGTGTTAATTGAAAAAGGTATTGTTGCTACAGTAAAAGAGTTTATGAGCTAAAAAACGCTAATTATGCAAAAAGTTTTAGATCATTTTAGTTTTTGTAAAAAATTATTTGGCTATGCGAGGATGATTCACAAGCCAGTTACATTGAAAAACATGAAAAGAAGAATTGTTTTTTTTATGTTGGGATGTAAAAACAGGGTTGTAATTAATCATTTTATAGATAGAATGTTGGCATTAAATGTTATTGTTTCGCCAGGGATGTTGGCGGTGATTGAATCACCATATATACATAACAAGTGGACCGCGGAAGATAGACTCGAAAAAGTAGCATCGCATTATGAAACTTTATCAAAAACATCTCCAAAATTACTGGCCATTTGTTTATTGCCTAGACAAAAGATAATTTGCCTAGATGATGTTTCTAAAGGAACATGCATTGCTATAGACTATGCGCCATGGTTTGCTCGTGAAGGGGAATTACATATTAATGTTTTTCAAAAAGACTTGAGAGTGGCAACTATGGCATTTTCATTGGATAAGAAAAATGATGAAGTTATTGCATATATAGGTGCTGTACAAGGAATTCATAGCGGCGTTTCCAAAGACGAATCGCTTAGGATATTCAAAGAGCTAACAAAAGATTTTTATGGCTTAAGGCCAAGGAGTTTATTGCTTGAAGCACTAAAAGTAGTTGCAAGGGAATTAGGGGTTAAAAAATTATTTGGGGTATCAGAAATGAATCGGCATCATAGACATAAGTATTTTAATAACAATAATGATGATAAATTTAAAAGTGATTACAATGTTTTTTGGGAAGAACACGGTGCAAAATTAAATGATAGTGGTTTTTATGAAATCTCTATGACGCCTGCTGTTAAAGATTTATCTGAAATAGCCTCTAAGAAAAGAAGTCAATATCGGCGCAGGTATGCGATGATATTGTCGTTTTCCAGCGTAAGTAATTTGCATTAAGTGGCCATATTTAAGTCTTAGCTATGCGAATATCATATTTTATTAATCAATACCCAAAGGTCAGTCATAGCTTTATAAGACGCGAGATTTTAGCATTAGAGCGACAAGGCTTTTCTGTGCAACGTATTGCGCTTAGAGGTTGGAATGATACGTTGGTAGATGAGCAAGATATTAAAGAAAGAGAACACACACATTATGTTGTTAAAGACGGGGTGTTTTCTTTAATCTTAGCAGCATTGCAAATATTAATTACGATGCCGAAGCTTTTTTTTAAAGTGTTTTTTTTGGCACTTACGATGTCAAAGAAAGCTGAGAAATCATTGCCCTATCATGTCGTTTACTTTTTAGAGGCCTGTAAAATATTTAAGTGGTTGCACGGTCACGATAGCAAACATCTGCATGCACATTTTGGTACAAATTCCGCAGAAATCGTGATGCTTGCTAGTGAACTTACAGGCATACCATACAGCTTCACCGTGCATGGGCCAGAGGAATTTGATAAGCCACAGGCGCTTCATCTTAATAAAAAAATTAAATATGCTAAGTTTGTAGCAGCCATTAGCTCTTTTGGCCGTAGCCAGCTGTATCGTTGGGCCGATTATAAAGATTGGGAAAAGATAAAAGTCGTCCATTGTGGTTTGGAGCCTGCATTTTATGACGTGCCAGCCTCCGTCATGCCTATCAAGAGTTCTATGGTGTGTGTTGGCAGAATCTGTGAGCAAAAAGGCCAGTTATTATTGATCGAGGCGGTAAAAAAATTACATGATGCAGGGGTTGATTTTAATTTAACCTTAGCAGGTGATGGTGAAATGCGTACTGAAGTTGAGTCGCTTATTGTTAAGTATGGATTTAGTAAGAAAATTTCTATCACGGGTTGGATTAGCAGCGAAAAAGTGCGTCAACTGATATTAAATGCTCAAGTGATGGTGCTACCCAGCTTTGCTGAAGGGTTGCCAGTTGTTATCATGGAAGCCATGTCGTTGCGCCGCCCCGTTATCTCTACTTATATTGCTGGCATACCTGAGTTAATAAAGAACGGTGAAAATGGATGGTTATGCGAAGCAGGTAACATTGATGCCTTGGCAGATACAATACAACAGGCTCTAGAAACGCCGAAAAAACAAACGCAAATGATGTGTGACTTAGCCTATAAGAGGGCTGTTGCACGACATTGTATAGATACAGAAGCTAGTAAGTTAGCTAAACATATACGAGGTTAGTGTAAATGGAGATTAAAAATAATGTAGGGATATCAGCAACAGTTCCTGACTGGACTAGAGAATACAAGCCATTTTTTCAGTGGACGCCCTCCAAATCTTTCATAGCTTCTATCCGCTGTTATCAATCCATAACAACCACTAAAAATCCAATTAAATTTAGTATTAAAAAATTTGCAGTCTTAAGGTATCGGTTTTGGAGTGTGGTCACAGGCGCAGACATCCCTTTGAACTGTAATATAGAAGGTGGGCTGATGATCCCTCATCCTAATGGAATTGTGATTCACCCCTATGCTAAGATAGGCCCAAATTGTATTATTTTTCAACAAGTAACTATAGGTTATAAAGAGGGTTCAGCTAAGGGTGTAAGCGTTGGCGGGAACGTAGGTATTGGTGCGGGTGCAAAAGTATTAGGGGATGTGAATATTGGTAATAATGCGGAAATTGGCGCTAATGCAGTGGTGTTAATAGATGTGCCTGAGAATAGAATAGCCTTGGGTGTCCCAGCTAAGATCATATAGGTAATGACAACTAACTACTTAACTAAGCTTCATCTTGGCGCAATATGTAGCACAGCTCGTACGCGGCTAAGGGTCGATAAGTATTGTGTCAGAAAGGTTGACCTGCGCTTGTTGTCAGAGGTTGAATTCCATTGACTTTTTTAAGTTATATATTAGTTATATTTAACCTATTATTATTATTGCCAGTTTGCATTCTTTTGATGCAGGTGCTGGCTGCTGTTGTTTTTAGAAAACAAACCCCAAGTGATTTTAATCATGTTAATAGCGCTTACATCACCATATTAATGCCTGCTCATAATGAGGAGTTGGTCATTTCTGATTCCATAATAGCGATTCTCTCTCAATTAAAAGATAACAATAAATTATTGGTTATAGCAGACAACTGTAATGACAATACCGTTGTTATTGCAAAAAAACTAGGTGCAGATGTCATTGAGCGTAACGATTTAGATGCACGTGGCAAAGGTTATGCGCTTGATTATGGATTGCAACACCTTAAGAAAGACCCCCCAGAATTGGTTTTGATTGTTGATGCAGATTGCATAATGAGTAAAGGTTCAATTAGCAAATTGATAGATGCCTGTAAGCATTACCAGCGGCCGGTGCAAGCATTATATTTGATGGGAACTCAACAAAAGGCTAGTCTCAAACAAAAAATCGCTAATTTCGCGTGGCTAGTAAAAAATAAAGTGAGGCCACTAGGGATGCTGAAATTAAAACTTCCTTGTCAGTTAATGGGCACTGGCATGATATTTTCATGGGAAGATTTAACTAAAGTAAATTTAGCCAGTGGACATATTGTTGAGGATATGAAATTAGGAGTGGATCTAGCAAGACATAACAAAGCACCTGTTTTTTTACCGGACGTATTGGTAACCAGTGTTTTTCCGCCTACGGAGCAGGCGGTCAAGAGCCAACGTACACGCTGGGAACATGGTCATTTAAGTGTCATCATCAATGAAGTTCCAAGCTTGCTACTAGAAGCAATAAAAACCAGAAATCTACAAATATTAGGTTTGGCGTTTGATTTGCTCGTGCCCCCATTAGCAGTATTAAGTCTTTTATGTGTTGCAACATTATTTTTAAGTTTCATCTTTGCAAGTAATACTCGTCTTCTACTAGCAATATTATTATTAGGGATTTTATTATTAGCAATCATGTTGGCTTGGACTTTTTTTGGCCGGCAGATTATTAGCTTTAAACAGCTATGTTACGCCCCCATCTATGCTTTAGTGAAAATACCTTTATATATTAAATTTTTCTTGAATCGCCAAGTGGAATGGGTGCGATCAAAACGTGATTAGAATGGAAAATAATGCGACATAGTTCATTGCCCGTTAAACAGCGTATCAATCTGTTTGGAGTGGAAATTGATTCAATTACAATGCAGGAGGCCGTTGCTACTGTTTTTAACTGGCTTTCTAAGCCAGAAACTGATTGTAAGTTTATTATTACACCCAATGTAGATCATATCGTTCAGGTACAATCTAACGAGGGATTGCAAGAAGCTTACCGGCAAGCTTCATTGGTTGTTACGGATGGAAAACCAGTTGTTTGGGCAGCTAATTTACTGGGTGTCAACATTCCTGAAGTTGTGCCAGGGAGTGATTTAGTGCCAGCCATTTTTAATCATACACAGAATGAAAATAAACCGATTACAGTTTTTTTACTTGGTGCGATGCCTAGCGTTGCTAATCGCGCAAAGGCAATGATAGAAAAAAAATGGCCCTTAGTCAATGTGGTCGGGACATTAAGTCCAGACTTTGGTTTTGATAAGAATGAGACTGAATCAAAAAAAATATGTGATATTGTTAATCAGAGTGCTGCTGATTTGTTGGTTTTAGGCTTAGGCGCTCCAAAACAAGAGCTATGGGTAACAACGTATGCTTCACAGCTCTCTGTTAAAACAGCGCTATGTGTGGGTGCTACTATCGATTTTTTAGCTGGAGAAAAGCCTCGTGCGCCTATGTGGATGCGGAAGTATGGGCTAGAGTGGTTGCATCGAATGTTATCAGAGCCAAAACGGCTTATAAAACGCTATACTATTGATGCTATTGTATTTCCGAAAGTTGTATTTAAAGAGTGGCTTTCACGCCGCTAGTTAAGTGGCTAGCATATACATTATTTTAAATAATATAATTTTTTTAAAAAATTGTGACAAATGCAAAAAATGTAATTTGTTGAAAATTCAGGATGATTAATTATGTATGAAAGTTTTTATAAGTTAAAAGAAAAACCATTTTCAATTCAGCCCGACCCTGACTTTTTGTTTTTTAGTGTACGGCATAGTATGGCATATGCCATGCTTGAGTATGGTGTGCAAAATAAAGCTGGTTTCTCTGTTATCTGCGGTGATATCGGTTGTGGTAAAACAACGTTAGTTCGCCATCTGTTAAATAATTTGGGCGATGATCTAAAAGTTGGTATTGTTTACAATACTCACCAAGATATTGATAACTTACTTGGTTGGATAATGCTGGCATTTGATCAGCCATATGAAGGCAAGTCTGACCTTGCTTTATTTGACGAATTTCAGCAATTTTTAATCAGAAGTTATGCCGCGGGCGAACGTATAATGCTTATTATTGATGAAGCTCAGAACCTGACAGCAGGCGCATTAGAGTCGTTAAGAATGCTGTCGAACATTAATGCAGACAAAGATCAATTGCTGCAAATAATTTTAGTCGGGCAGCCACAACTTAGAGATCTGCTACGTCGACCAGAGCTTGAACAATTTTACCAGCGTGTTTCAGTGGACTTCTTTATTCCGCCACTACAACCTTTTGAGGTGGAAAAGTATATTCAACATCGCTTACATATTGTGGGTAGGGATGAGCCTTTATTTACTTCTGGAGCTGCAAGGTTGATTGCAGAACAGTCTAAAGGCATCCCGAGAGCCATTAATATTTTGTGCGATACAAGCTTAGTTTATGGCTATTCTACTAATGCCAAAAAGATAGATATTAATCTAGTGCGGGAGGTTGTTAATGATCGTACAGAATATGGCGTTTTAGGAGATGGTGGATGAGTTCGTTAAAAATTCTCATTGTTTGTGAGGATGCCTCTAATGTTTTTGGTGGCGAGGCTATGTTGCCATTAAATTATTTTAGGTTATTAGAAAAAACAGAGCATGAAGTCTACCTTGTTACACATGAAAGAGTAAAGTCTACTATTTCAAAAATTGAAGACATCAATCAAGACCGAATATTCTATGTGCCAGATACTAAGGTTCATAAATTATTGTACAAATATTCCAAGTTTTTTCCTGAACGGATCCGAATTATAACTTTTGGCTTAATGATGCACTGGCTTACACAATATTATCAGCGGAGATTAGCAAAAAAAGTCATTGAAAGTGAAGGGATTGATGTAATACACGAACCTTCTCCTGTCTCAGCCGTTCAGCCATCAGCAATGTTTGCGTTAGGAGTGCCAGTTATTATCGGGCCAATGAATGGTGGCATGTCTTTTCCAGAAGCCTTTCAATATATGGCGAGCAGGACTGAAAGGGTTTTATATAAAGTTATGCGAATTTCTGCAAGCGTGTACAATTTATTTATTCCAGGTAAGCTTTTTGCTAAAGTTTTACTTGTTGCAAATCAAAGAACTAAAAATACACTACCTAAATTTAGATTTGGCAAAGTCATTCAAGTTGTTGAAAATGGTGTATTTTCTACCTTAGATTCTCCTAAGCCTATTATAAAAAAGAATCAGATCAATGTAGTTTATCTTGGTCGCTTGGTGGATTGGAAGGCTGTTGATATTGTGATAAAAGCCATTGCAACTTGTAAAGAAAATGTTAAATTAACGATTGTCGGTGACGGTCCATTACGGCAAGCATTAACGGATTTAGCTGAAAAAATAGCGCCCAACAAGGTTGAGTTCTTAGGGTTGGTGCCACATAAAGAAATAGATGCAGTGTTAGAAAATGCGGATATTTCAGTTTTGCCTAGTGTTAGAGAGGCCGGTGGTGCGGTGGTGTTAGAAGCGATGTCTAGAGGGCTGCCGGTAATCGCTTCAAATTGGGGTGGCCCTGCGGATTACATTACATCAGCATCAGGCTTCTTAGTTTACCCTAAGTCTGAAGAGTTTATGATCGAAAGCTTTGCTAATACCATAGATCAATTAGCAGCACAGCCAGATTTGCGATTTGCGATTGGCATTAAAGCAATTGAACATGTAAAAAAACATTTCTTATGGGAAACCAAAATCAAGGAAATTATTGAAATTTATCACCTTGCTTTGAAAGCTTAGCATTTCGATTGTTAAGCTACGTATGCAAGAGTGGAATCAATCTCCTAAAACTTCTTACAGGATATCTGCTAGAAATGATGGTGATAGTGGCTGCATATTTCACTTTTAAGCGCTTAGTGAAAAGGCGATTTTGGTGAGTTGCCTAAAAAACATAGTTAGCAATCACAAAATGTAATTAACCAAATGAACTAAATAGCTACCTTATATAAGTATGTTGCTAGCATGCCCAGAAGGTAACCTACACCTAACATTGGCAAGCTTTTAATCTCGTTAAAAAATGAAAAAATATTATTTTTATATAACGTCCAGTACACAATTGGCAAAGGTAGAAAAACATTAATCGATATTGCCCATAATGCTCCAGACAAACCATAAGCTTTAAAAGCTAAAGGGAGTCCGATAATAATGCCTAGTGTTCTTACTAACATTACCCACATTCTTACCTTTGTAATGGACAGTGATGATAAACACTCTATTGACACTACAGACAAGGTGTTGCCAATGACCGAAATCAATAAAATTTGTAACATCCAGCCAGCTTCAATGTAACGGTCATCATATAAAATATCAATGATTAGAGGGCCAGTTGCTAATAGTCCCCCGACTAGTAAAAACACAATCAAGTCTGAATGGAAACGTACTTTGTAATACCTGTCTTTAAGCGCATCCCTATTGTTGTGGACAATAGAAGAAAATGCAGGAAATACAATTTTTCCTGCTAATGTTTCTATGATCGTGGTAATTGAAGTGGAAATCAACAAGGCAATACTATAAACACCAAGCATAGTCGGTGTGATTTTTGCCCCAAAAAATAGCCTGTCTCCTTGTGAGAATATATAAGTTAGCGTTGAGGCTATTACAATCCATTTGCTATAGTGAAAAACTTCTAATGCAATACCTTTATCCCAGGCAAATTTGTGCTTATATGGGAATAAATAATGATTTAAAACAACAATCACTACGCTCGAAATGATACCCGCTGTTACTAAGGCCCAAATTGTTGGGTAGACCCAAACCCAGGTTAGCATAATTGAGACACTAATTAACTGGGCAGCTAGCTCTATTAATTCAAGTTTCCCCACCTCCATTTTCCGGCTCATTACTGCTGACGCCATTGATTTATGGCCGATAATAAGTGTGCTTATACTAGAGACAAAAATTAGCATGGGTAACAATGGATTTGCGTATACACCGTGGAAATATTCAGGTATCAGTGTATTGCCAAAATATAAAGCCGTCGTAACTATTGCTATCAAAACAAATAAAAACCAGCTTCGTATAACCTGAAGCGTCCATACAACATTCAATACATGCGTATTTTCTGGGTCTTTGTGTCGAACGACAAATGACCAGAGTCCTAAATCTGTTAACATCACCATGCCGAAAATTACAACAAAAACGATAGCCATTATGCCAAAAATCTCAGGCTCTAGAATCCTAGTGAGAATGAGATTTGAACCTAAACGGATTATTTGCGAAAGGCCGAAAATCAAGGTAACCCAAATACTTGCTAAAAGAATTTTTTTCTTTCCTAACAATTGCATTTACCTCAGTTTTGAATTTAATAATTTCATATAGGAAGTGCTTATTGATCGTGTATAGAATTAAGCAGAAATTCGCTAAAGTTGATAATGCATTATTCACACTTTTAGTACTTTAAGAATTTTAATGCAGACGCATTATAGCATTCCATAAATATTAAAAGCGTTAGTCATTTTTTTGTAAAAAGCAAAAGCAAAATTAGCATTCAAATAATTAGGCTTAGTTGCTAATTGTTTGATTTTTTTAAACATGCGTCAGGGCTATTTAAAATAAAGGCAAGCTGATTAACTTATTGAAGTAAGCTATAATTATCCTATAATGATAAAAAACCATATCAACTTTAAACTTTTTAACGCTTTACTGATTTCTTTAGTCTGTAACTAAATGGACGGTTATTTTTATCCTAATTTATTTGGAAGGTTATTGTTTTTTATCTGGCCATTGATTATATTTTGGTTTTTTAAAAAATATACGATTAAGCAAGCAATTTTTTTAGCCACCTTTATTTCGTCAATTTTATTGCCTTCACTTTATGTATTTGATTTACCTCTAATCCCACCGCTAGATAAAAATTCGTTAACATCTTTAACCCTCATTGTCTTGTTGTTCATAAAAAAACAAAAAAACCCAATTCATAAACCTGGGCTTTGGAATAAATTTTTTATTGGGTATCTACTTGTAATGGTTATTTCTTCTCTGCTTAACTCTGATGCGCTTGTGACTGGTGAAGTGCATTTGCCAGGTTCAACACCTTATGATGCATTTAGTAACATTGTTCTTTTTTTATTGGCGTTTATACCATTCTTTTTTGGGCGGAATTTTTTCAACAATCTCCAAGACACGGAATATATGTATAAAACGATGGTTATCGTTGCACTAATTTACACTATTCCAATGTTGTATGAAATTAGATTTAGTCCACAGTTGCATACGATGATTTATGGTTATTTTCCTGGAGATTTTATTCAGCAAATGAGAGGAGATGGATTTAGGCCGGTGGTGTTGATTGGTCATGGATTGGCTTTGGCTTTTTGGTTTGCAACTTGTGTAATTGCCGCAATAGCGCTATACAAGAATAAAGTTAAAGTTACAAAAATGTTTGGTTTGAAGGCAATCATCTATATGGTCGTAATATTAATATTGTGCAAAACGGTATCTGTCGTAATATATTTAATATTTGCTACAGCATTGATTTTTTTATTAAAGTTAAATAAACAAATTACATTTTCAATTGTGATTGCGTTAGGAGTGATGGTTTATCCATTTAATGCTGCTTCACAGTTTGTAAAAAATGGCGATATGTTAAGTTTTGTAGAAAGTTATAGTAAGGATCGCGCGAATTCATTAGGGACAAGGTTTTATAACGAAGAGAGGTTGATGAAACGCGCACTAGAAAGACCTTTTTTTGGTTGGTCTGGCTGGGGTAGGAATCGGATTTACCAAAATGGAAAAGATGTAACAATTACTGATGGAAGGTGGATTATAGAGTTTGGTACCAATGGTGCAGTAGGGTTTGCATTTTATTATTTAATTTTACTTTACCCATTATTTTTAGCTTTAAAATACTTTAAATATATAAAGGATGAAAAACATCGAGTGTATTTTGCTTCACTCGCTATTATTTTAGCTGTTGGTATTTTTGACAGTGTTCCCAATACAGGAATGATGTCTGTTCACCTGCTTTTAGCCGGCGCTTTATTAGGACAGGCTGAACTGTTAAAAAGTAGGCAATTGCAACTACAGCGTGAAGGAATGCGGCTTCCATAAAAAGTTAGTTAATGTTATGCAGAATAATAAAATGTTACGGGTTGGCTATTTTTCTCCTGGGTGGCCATTATCGAGTTGCCCAAACGGAATAGTTGCTTATGTGGAAAGTATAATAAGCGGCTTAGATGATAATGTTAAACCGATCATATTAACCCCATCTTTACTCGAGTCTGAAACAGAAGGGTTTACGGTTGACTTAGCTAAGTATGATAATAGGTATGCTAACTTAGCTCCCAAGTTCTGGACAAAAATTTTATCCAAGTTAAGTAATAACAGTATTGAATTAATGCAATATAAGAATTTTTTGCGAGATTTTGGACATGTACTTAGAGCTGCACTAAAAAATATAGAAGAGCCGATTGATATATTGGAAATGGAAGAAAGCTTCGGGTTGAATTATTATGCAATCAATAAATCAAAAACGCGACACATCACTCGGTTGCATGGGCCTTGGTTTACCATGGAGAAGATATTTAATCTAGAAGCCAATGAGCAATTTAGATTGCGGGTTTTGTATGAGGGTGAAGCGATTAAAAATTCGCACGGTGTCACATCTCCAAGTTTAGACGTGCTTGAAAAAGTGAGAGAGTATTACAATATAGAGCTGCCTGATGCGAAAGTGATCCCTAATCCAATTCCATTAGTTAGTAAAGATAAGCGATGGCGGTTGACTGAGGAAAGTCCTTTTATACTTTTTGTTGGTAGGTTTGATTCTCATAAAGGCGGGGATTTAATTGTTGATAGCTTTAACATTATTGCTCATAAAGATAAAAATGTTACGTTGTATATAGTAGGGCCTGATCGAGGTTTTGTTGTTGATGGTGTGCAATTAAGTGTTAATGATTATGTTTTGAAAAATATATCAGATGAATCAATCCGAAAGCGCATTAAATTTTATGGGCACTGTGACCGTGAAAAGATTTCAGTAATGCGTCAAGAAGCTAGAGTGACTGTATGTTGTTCTAGGTATGAAACATTCAGCATCAGTTTGTTAGAAGCTTTAGCAACGGGCTGCCCGACAGTTGCCACTGCTGTTGGCGGGATGAAAGAAATTATTGTTGATCATTATAACGGCCTCTTTGCAGAGCCTGAATCTCCTAATAGCATCGCCGAAAAAGTGTTAAGCATTTTGCATGACGATGAAAAGTTGAAGTTGCTATCAAAGCAAGCAGTTGAAGACGCTATTAAACGTTTTTCTACTATAAATATCGCGAAGCAATCTGTTGACTATTACAAGTCAGTTTTAAGTCGATATTAATAGTAAAAAACAACAAACTGAAGGTATTGTTCAGCTACTGATATAATCAGCCCACCCAATAAAAACTTATACGCTAAACTATACCTACGTAAAACCCAAATAAATTTAAATTTGTGAAAAAAAATAGTATGAAAATAACGTCCTCATCCAAACGGGGAAAAGATCCTTTTGCCAAACGTGAGGCTTTGCAGTATGAATCGCCCTTGCCAAGTCGTGAACTTATTTTGCAGGTGCTGGCTGAGCAGGGCATTCCGCTTAGCGTAGAACAACTAAGTAAGTTATTGGATATCGGCAACGATGAACAGGAGATTTTTAGCAAGCGTTTGAATGCGATGGAGCGGGATGGTCAAATCATGCGTAATCGTAAAGGTGCTTTGTGTTTAGCCGATAAGATAGAAGCGATTCCTGGGGTCGTACAAGGGCATCCAGATGGATTCGGTTTCTTAATCCCTGACGATAAGACCAAGTATTCTGAAGACCTATTTTTGTCTAATAAAGAGATGCAACAAGTAATGCATGGTGATCGCGCCATGGTGCGTATGCGTGGTTTGGACCGTAAAGGGCGACCAGAAGGCAAGATTGTCGAGGTGCTAGAACGCACCAATAAAACGATAGTAGGGCGCGTAATGCAAGGTAAAGGTGTCACCATTGTGGCAGCAGAAGATAAACGAATCAATCAAGATATTTTGATTCCATATCATTTAGATATGGATGCCAAAGTAGGCCATGTGGTGATGGTTGAAATTACAGACCAACCTTCTAAACATGCCCATCCTATGGGTAAGGTAGTACAAATTCTAGGCAACTACGCTGATAGCGGCATGGAAATAGAAATTGCCTTGCGTAAACACAAGCTTCCACATCAGTTCTCACCAGCATCCGTTGCACAATCAGAAGCAATTCCTAAAACAGTGCAGCCAGCCGATTACAAAGATAGAGTTGATTTACGTGAATTGCCATTGATTACCATTGATGGCGAAACCGCACGTGATTTCGATGATGCCGTCTATGCCGAGCCACAAGGTGCCGGTTGGCGCTTAGTGGTGGCAATTGCTGATGTAAGCTTTTATGTACAACCTGAAGATGCTTTAGATAAAGATGCTTTCGAACGAGGCAATTCCATTTACTTTCCACGCCGCGTCATACCGATGCTACCAGAAGCTTTATCAAACGGGTTATGTTCGCTTAATCCTGATGTTGAGCGGCTTTGTATGGTATGTGATATGCAAGTAAGTGCGAATGGTGTTGTTGAAAAATATCAATTTTACCCTTCCGTGATGTTGTCTAAAGCAAGGATGACATATACCAAAGTATCTGACATGTTAGAAAATCCAGAAGGTGAAACAGCACATGAATATGCTGCGATTGTGCCGCATGTGGATAACCTTAATGCGTTGTTTAAAACGATGCTGATACAACGCAAAAAACGTGGTGCTATTGAGTTCGAAACTTCAGAAACGGTCATGATGTTTAATGACGAAGGAAAAATAGATCGTATTGTGCCAAGTTCACGTAATGAAGCACATAAAATTATCGAAGAATGCATGTTGGCGGCTAACGTGTGTGCGGCAGATTTTTTAAGCGTGCAAAAGCATATGGCACTCTATCGTGTGCATGAAGGGCCAACTGCAGAAAAACTGGAACTTTTGCGCACCTTTATGGCTGAGTTTGGTTTTGGCGTCGGTGGCGGAGAAAAGCCACACGCTAAAGACTATGCTAAGTTAATGAGCCAAATTAAAGGTAGACCAGACGAGCAGCTGCTACAAACCGTGTTGTTAAGGTCAATGCAGCAAGCTGTTTATAGTCCCGATAATTTAGGTCATTTTGGTTTGGCATATGATGCTTATGCACACTTTACTTCACCTATTAGACGCTACCCAGATCTGTTGATTCATCGAGCCATTAAGGCAGCATTATCTAAAGATACTTATCGCACTAAAGATTGGCATGTGTTGGCCGCACATTGCTCAATGACAGAGCGTAGGGCGGATGATGCGAGCCGCGATGTAACAAATTGGCTTAAATGCTTTTATATGCAAGATAAAATTGGTGAGGTGTTTGAGGGGACAGTATCAGGCGTCACTTCTTTTGGTGTGTTTGTCGCATTAGATGGGGCCTATGTAGAAGGGCTGCTACATGTCACTGAGCTTGGTAATGATTACTTTCATTATGATAAAGCGCGTCATGAGATGGTGGGTGAGCGTACGCATGCTAAATACCGTTTAGGTGATAGGGTAACCATAAAGGTTGCTCGGGTAGACCTAGAAACAACCAAAATGGACTTCAGCTTGGTGGATAAACAAGAAAGTGCAAAACCTTCTAATAAAAACTCTGAGCAAACTAAACCACGTACAGCAACAGGGCGGATAAAAAAGACAAATAGTCAGTCTAAGTCGAGACGACAATTGAGTAAATCAAGCAAAAAATCTAATAAGAGAAAAAGTAAACGATGAGTGAAGCACGTATTTTATTTGGCTTTCATGCAGTGTTAAGCCGCATGCGCCAGCACGCAACCAGTATCCAAGAAATTTTAATCGACCAAGATCGTATTGATCCACGCATGAAAGACTTATTGAAACTTGCTAAAGTTTCAAATGTACGTGTGATGCAGGTCGATCGTTCTCGGTTAGATGGTATTGCAGGCAGAAACGGGCGGCATCAGGGTGTTATAGCTCGTGTGGTTGATACGCCAATCCCATACAAAGATATCCATGATGTTTTAGAATCTGAATTAACAGAGCCCACATTTTTTCTGATATTAGATGGTGTGGAAGATCCGCATAATTTAGGCGCATGTCTCCGAGTGGCAGACGCGATGGGTGTGCATGCCGTTATTGCGCCTAAAGATCGTGCTGTGGGCTTGAATGCGACAGTACGAAAAGTAGCGAGTGGTGCTGCCGAAACAGTACCATTTATCGCAGTGACAAATCTTGCACGTACTATTCGCGAACTGAAAGAAGCAGGTGTTTTTGTGATTGGCACGACAATGGATGCACCTAGCACGCTATTTAATACTAAATTAGATGGCCCTATAGCCTTAGTGTTAGGCGCTGAAGGGGATGGTATACGCCGCTTAACCGCTCAACACTGTGATGCATTAGTGACGATTCCTATGTTTGGTACTGTGGAGAGCTTAAATGTAAGTGTGGCTAGTGGTATATGCTGTTTTGAAGTGCGCAGACAAAGAAGCTTAATTGAGAAATAATCTAGGCAAGTATAGATCTCAGTGTTTAAAGGGTAACGTCTAAATCTTAGCGTTTATATTTCAGCAATAACAGCCATTTTAGGTTGAATCATATCGTGCATAGTGTAGCCAATGCCGCCTACTCCATAACCAGAGCGTCTGCGCCCAGCAAATGGCATCCAGTCTACACGGAAAGCGGTGTGGTCATTGACCATTACAGTGGTTGCATCCAGTCGTTTAATGCAATCGTTAGCAATGTGTATATCATCGGTATAGACCGCAGCCTGAAAAGCCACTTCTAGGCTGTTGGCAAGATTAATCGCCTCTTGGATATCAGTATAGCGATACAAACAAATCACTGGGCCGAATATCTCCATCGTGGAAACCTTTTCTTGAGTGGGTGGGTTTAATAATATAGTAGGGGCGTATGTTGTATCACTCAGTTTGTTGCCACCTGTTAACAGTTTGGCACCAGCACTCACCGCTTCTTGCACCCATTCATCAACCCGATCGACCTCCTGTGGGAGAATAAGTGGGCCTACTTCAGTGTCTTCCTTAGTCGCATCACCAACCTTAAGTTTTTTTGCCCCATCCACAAGTTGCTTCGCTACATTATCGATAATAGAGTCATGTACATAAACGCGCTGGGTAGAAACACAGACTTGTCCAGCATGATAAAAACCACCTTTGAGTATAGATGGGATGGTTTTAACTAGATTTGCAGTTTTATCGACAATGGCAGGCGCAACGCCGCCATGTTCCAAGGCGCAGCGCACCCCGGGTGCGAGTTTACTTTTTAGCCACCATCCCACCTTTGCTGAACCAATGAATGAGAAGAAGTTGATTTTATCGCTCGTGACTAATATTTCAGAGACGTCGTTGTCACATATACAAATCTGACACCAGTTTTTTGGCAGGCCTGCTAAATGTACTAATTCAACAAAGCGCGCACAGTTAAGCGGTGTGCTGGTTGCTGGTTTAATAATAACCGGACACCCTACAGCAATTGCAGGAACAACTTGATGGACAATAAGGTTGAGCGGGTGGTTGAATGCACTCACGGCAACAACAACACCAATTGGCTCGTAAGTGGTATAGGCCTTTCTGCCGACTGATGCAGCAGTATGCCCCATAGGCACTTCTTCGCCGCGCATAATATGGCTTAGTTCCTTTATCGCCAAGTGAATACCATCTATAGCACGCACCACCTCTACGCGTGCATCCATGAGTGGTTTTCCGCCTTCTTTTGCAATTAAAATAGCGAATGCATCAGCTTCTTTTGCGACAGATGAAGCTAATTTTTTAAGAATATTACTACGTTCATGATGTTCTAGCCAACCGTCACGGTTTTTAAATAGCACCTTAGCTTTATCTAACATAGCTTTAGCATCATTTGCTTGATGCATTGGAATACTTGCAATTTTCTCACCATCAAACGGGGAGCAAACGTCTAACATTAAGCCATTTTGTTTTTCATCTAAGTTCATATTACACATGCCTTTTCTTTTAACTCGTCAATTAATACTTTTGTGTTTTCTGAGTAATCAACTGGCAGCTCGATAAGATGTACACCACCTTTTGCAAAGCACTGGTTAATGAGGGGTACAAAACTTTCAGTATTTTCAACTCTATGGCCAGTGGCACCATAACTATTGGCATACATTACAAAATCAGGGTTATTAAATTTAAGTCCAAAATCTTGATAACCCATCGCATATTGTTTCCAGCGTATCATGCCGAAAGAGTTGTCATTAAGAACTAATACAATTAGATTAAGGTTTAAACGAACAGCAGTTTCCATTTCTTGGCTATTCATCATAAAGCCACCATCACCGCAAATCGCCATTACTTTACGGTCATGGTGTAAACGTGCTGCTTCCATAGCAGAGGGGAGCCCTGCACCCATTGTTGCTAATGCATTATCTAGTAGTACAGAATTAGGGCGCTCTGTTCGATAATTACGTGCAAACCATACTTTATAAACGCCATTGTCTAATGCAATGATGCCATCATCAGGCATCGCTCTACGCACATCTGCCACAAAGCGCTGGGGCTTCATTGGAAAGCTTGTGTTATCAATACCTTCTTCAATATGTTCTATGACATAGCTGCGCACTTTCATGAAGTAAGAAAAGTCGTGCGATTCGGTTTTTTCTACTCGATTAGCGAGACGCTGTACCGATGTGGCAATATCACCCACCACTTCTAATTGTGGAAAATAGACATTATCGACTTGTGCTGATTTAAAGTTGATATGGATGACTTTGGTGCCGCCATGTGTCATAAAAAACGGTGGCTTTTCAACCACATCATGGCCAACATTGACAATCAAATCAGCACGTTCTATTGCACAGTGTACATAGTCCCCATCTGATAAAGCTGCTGTACCAAGATACTTTTCACTGTGACCGCAAATCACGCCTTTACCCATTTGGGTATTAACATAAGGAATACCTGTACGCGCTACGAAATCTGATAATGCACCCCATATGCGTGCACGGTTTGCTCCAGCACCGACCATGAGTAGAGGGTGCTTTGCTGCTTTGACCATGTTAGCTGCAACCTCCAAAATATCACGGTCTGCATGCGCATAACGGCGTCTACTGGCTACAAAAATAGGGGTTGTATCATCTTCTACAAGCTCTGCTGCGACATCCTCAGGGAGTTCTAAAAGCACAGCACCTGGACGTTCTTCAACAGCAAGACGAAAGGCCTCACGTACCATAGATGGAATCATATGCACATTCACAATTTGCTTGGCGTACTTAGTGATGGGTTTCATCATACTCACGACGTCTACAATTTGAAACTGCCCTTGTTTACTATGCTTGATTGGTTTTTGGCCAGTAATCATCACTAAAGGGAAGCCGCCCAGCTGTGCATAGGCACCAGCCGTCACAAAATTAGTAGCACCGGGCCCTAATGTAGCAAGGCAGACACCTGGCTTACCAGTGAGCCGGCCATAGGTGGCGGCCATAAAGGCTGCGCCTTGTTCGTGCCGAGTGAGAATAAGCTTGATATTGGATTTTCGCATTGCTTCAAGAAAATCAAGATTTTCTTCACCTGGTACGCCGTATATAATTCTTACACCTTCATTTTCAAGTGCTTTGACAAACAAGTCAGAAGCGTTCATTTTTGTTGATGTTTCCGTGGCTATTGTTGTCATGTTTCATCTCTTTTCAATAAAATATATATTTTTATAAACAGTTACTTATATATTAATAGTAAAGTAAATATATATTATATTTATCACTTGTCATTGTTGGTAACAGGCTCTGGATAAAGGTCTTCCATACTGATTGAGCGCCCATTTTCTAAGACTATTCGTGCGTGCATGCGTTTTAGCTTTCTAGGTTCTTTCACGCCGCAAGAGTGTGCTAACACACCAATTTCTTTTTGCATATTTTGCGCATAATGCATCACTCGTACAGCTTTATCTTCAGGGTTCAAACCGTACTGTAATTTTTTGTTATGTGTCGTAATGCCTGTAGGGCACGTGTTTTTATTACATTGCAAGGCTTGAATACAACCTAATGCAAACATAAACCCACGGGCTGAGTTGACAAAATCTGCACCTGCACAAAATGCCCATGTAGCCTCTGATGGGTTAATTAATTTGCCGCTAGCGCAGACTTTAATACGATCACGTAATTGATGCTCTTTTAGCTTGTCGATAACAAGCGGCAAGCTTTCTTTGAGTGGAATGCCCATGTTGTCTATCAAACTCATAGGAGCAGCCCCTGTGCCGCCATCCGCACTGTCAATCGTAATAAAGTCTGGAGCGCTTTCAATGCCACGCTTATTGATAGCCGCAAAAAGATTGTCAAAAAACCCTGTGGCGCCAACAACGGCCTTAAAGCCTACTGGTTTGCCGGTAGTTGTTCGTACGAAATCAATCATATCGAGCAAATCATCTACATGATTAATTTCAGGATGGCGGTTAGGACTAATCGCATCTTTGCCAACCTCTAGACCGCGAATTTTAGCAATTTCTTCATTGACCTTGGCGCCAGGTAAAATACCGCCTTTCCCTGGTTTTGCCCCCTGACTTAGCTTAATTTCAAACATTTTCACTTGCTTGTGAGTAGATACTTTTTTTAGTTTTTCTGCATCAAAGCCGCCTGTTTTTTTGCGTACGCCAAACTTTGCAGTGCCTATTTGAAAAACAATATCGGCACCGCCTTCAAGGTGATAGGGTGACAAGCCACCTTCACCAGTATTCATCCATATACCGGCCATTTTTGCACCTTTTGATAAGGCCAATACGGCAGGAATGGAAATGGCACCATAGCTCATACCAGAGATGTTAAAGAGAGATTTTGTTTTATATGGGTGTTTACAATAAGGACCTATCGTCACTACTGCTGGCTCCACAGCATCCTCAGTTAACGTAGGGAAGGGGCAATTAACAAAATAAACTGTGCCGGGACGATGCAAGTCGCGTGTAGAGCCAAAAGCTACCGTGCTATCTATATTTTTTGCCGCTCGATATGCCCATGTGCGTTCAGCACGGTTAAATGGCATCTCTTCACGGTCTTGCGCAAAGAAATATTGCCTAAAAAACTCACCCATATGTTCAAATATATAGCGAAAGCGAGCAAGCACTGGGTAATTGCGACGCAGCGTGCTTTTAGTTTGAAAGCGGTCAATAAGGTAAATGGTAACAATGAGTGCGGCAACCGACCCTATAACAAAGATAAATAGGTATGCAGAAATTTCTATTACACTATACGCAAACGATGACAATTGACCCATCAGGTATCTCCCTAGCCCATGATAAAATGTATTGATATTAAATCTGTCGCCGCCGTGAGATAAAACTTACAGAGAACGGTAGATTTATTCTACTCCCATATGGCTTGTCGCTTATGGTTTTAAAGGAAAAACAATGAAGATTAGATTATTGTTATTAATGATGATGTTGTTAACAACGTCAGTATCATTGGCTGCTGAAAACTGGCTAATAGCGACGCAAAATGAAACCCTTAATGTAGGGCAGCCAATATCGGTAGAAGTCATTAAGCCTGCGGAACTAACAACATGGCCTGAGGCGCTAACATTAACACTTTCCGGCTACGGTTATAAAGAGCAGGTGGTGCTAGCATCGACCGAGGAAAAACAAGTAAATCCTACAAGACGTACCTATATAGGCATGCCTAAAGTCAGTTTTATTGGCAATGTGCGTATTGAGTTAAGCGAGCTAGCCTCTAATCGGCTGCTGATGTTAGCTAGAGACCATGCGCCTAATAATACATCTAGCCAAACCTTAGCCAGTGCAGATGCTACAGCAACGAAAATAGATGTTGAAACGTCTGAACAGTCGCATAAAACACAAGTAATTGAAAAATTTGATGAAGACCCAACAATCACAGCCAACGAGCCACTATATTTTGTAGTAGGCTCTAGCGACGAAAGAAGTTTTGATGCTAGATTCCAATTGAGTTTTAAATATCGACCATTTGACCCAGGTGCGCGCGTAGCAACCTTTATCCCATATGCAAGCAACCTTTATTTTGCCTATACGCAAACCAGTATTTGGGATTTAGGTGGCGAGTCTAGTCCATTTAAAGACACGAGCTATAGACCAAGTGTTTATTACAATTGGGCTGAAAGTGGTAGTGGCTTCAATCCTAATAGTTGGAAATTTGGGCTAGAACACGAATCTAATGGTCGAGATGGTGATAACTCCCGCTCGATTAATATGGCGTTTGTGCAACCACATTGGAATATCGACTTTTCTGGTGGAAAACGATTAACTTTTATGCCTAAGTTTTACCACTATATTGAGAAGTCAGATAACCGTGATATGCATCATTTTCGTGGTAACGTTGATTGGTTAGCACGTTATGGTCGTGAAGATGCTGCTATTTTAACGGGCATGTATCGCCAAGGCACCGATGGTTATGTGATGGGGCAGTTAGATTTATCTTACCCTATTAGTGATAAGTTATTTGGTCGTACTGGGACGTTTTTACATCTACAATTACTAGGAGGATATGGTGAAACGTTGATTGATTATAACCGCCGTAGCGATACGCAGTTACGTGTTGGGATATCGTTAGCGAGGTAGAAGAACATTCATCAGAGGTGATGGATTAGACTGCATTAATATAACGGACTACTTAACACCCCATAGGAACATTGAAGTTGATCGTTGTTATTTTGTGCCATGCTCCATTCATCTCCTCTTCAACAAGGATTCTTACTGTGCTTAAAGATACACCAAGAGGATAGTTATTGACATTAAGCTTGCCTTTAAGTAACGATGACCATCTTATCCCAGCTGTTCGCTGCACTTCAGATATAATTTCTTCATCAGACACATTAGGAAAGCAAGACCCGTCAATTAATGCAGCTTCTGGTAAGATGTATTTATTGGTGTCTATTGATTTCAAAACAATCCAATCGGTTGTGCAGTGCTTCCATTCCGTTAAGTCAAAATGCGGCCCTTCGTCCATGATGGTCAAACTCGTTTCGAATTGCACTGAAACTTTATATTGGCTAATTTTACTTGAAGAGATTTTTATCGTTTGAGCATCAATACTGTCACCTAGCTCTAGATAGCTGTCAATGCGCTTATTAAATGGCGCCTTAAATTCGTAAGTATTTAAAAATGCACTATTATTGGGTGCATACAGTTCTATTTTGTCAATAGCTAAACTTACACTACTTACCATGCTGAGAAAAAGAATTAGAGTGATGGTATGTATCGTTTTTAGCATTTTAAACTTACCTTCTTTTTCTCTTGAGCTAGTTAATACTTGAGTTCAGTATTGAAACTTAATCAAGCAACGGAGTCAATTAGACATTTGTTGAAATAAAAAAGCTTACAGCAATAACTGTAAGCTTTTTAAATATTTGGTGTCCCCAAGGGGAGTCGAACCCCTGTTGCCTGGATGAAAACCAGGTGTCCTAGGCCTCTAGACGATGGGGACCTGAGAACTTTAACTTCGCGCATATTTTACACTAAACCACTTAACTTTCTAAGGCATTTGGTTAACTATTCAAGACTAATGTGGCTTATATTTTGGTGGAGGTAAGCGGGATCGAACCGCTGACCCCTTGAATGCCATCCAAGTGCTCTCCCAGCTGAGCTATACCCCCAATTACGACTACCTAAATAATACGCTTGGCGTCTTTGAAATTAATGATAATTCAAAGAAGGCGCAATCTTAATGATAGGTGTTTTGTTTGTCAATCTATTTCCTCAATTATTAAGTCTGTTCAGACTAGTCAATATTGACTTTATTAGCTAGACTCTAGCCTATGAGTCTAGATATATCAGATGAAAGTTTAATGCTGCAATATGGTGGGGGCGATTTTGCTGCCTTTAAATTGTTATACGAAAAGCATAGTGAAGCTTTGCATCGGTTTGTTGCATGGCAATCACCAAGGCTAGATTGGGCAGAAGAGGTTGTTCAAGATACATGGATGCGACTACATAAAGCACGTGAAGAGTACACGCCAAAATCAAGTTTTAAGACCTACCTATATCAAATTGCAAAAAATCGTTTAATTGATTTGATGAGAAAGCATCAGGAATTATTGGCAAGCGATATGAGTCAAAATGATGAAGATGAAAGCACTTTTGATTATTTAGCCAACCAAAATCAGAATGGCACTTCTCCAGAACAAAATTTAGAACAACAACAACAAAATAAAGTCCTACATTTAGCGATTAAAGCACTTCCAAGCGATCAAAGAGAGGCGCTAATTTCCCAACAATTTAGTCAATTGTCAATTAAGGAAATTGCGGAAATTGCGGGCGTTTCAACAGAAACCGTTAAAAGTCGTCTACGTTATGCTATGCAAAAGTTACGTGAGCAACTAGGCAGCTTAAGCGAGCTAAGAGATGATGATTGAAAAAATAAAAATTTATAATTATTCACCCCTTTTTATTGCCTGTCACGTTTAATATTTTAAATATTACGGAAGTACAAAGATAAAAGATGACTACTCCATTAGTAGAGTCTCCTAGTGCAGCAACAACATTCGCGCTGCAAATGTTGTTAAGGAACGAAAAGGCAGACTATTTTGCACTGGCGAATACTAGTGCGGACAGGTCAAAAATTTTAAATAATAACCCTGATTTGAAAATGTTATTTAATATACTTGATGACCTGAGCATTGAAAAAACCAAAGATATTAACAGTCCTGAACTTAAGAACCGTCTAACGAATCTTTTTAGAGGGCAAGGTGATGAAGGTGAGGTATATCATCTGGGTATTGAATCGGCTATTCGCAATGGGCTTTTAGATGATGTCAGTAAAATGGATTTAGATAAAAATATCTTGCAGTTTAATGAAGATAAAGTAAAAGCTATTGCTTTAGTAGCTGCGGATGTTGTTTTGGATATGGACTTGCCTTTTACCAGGGAGTATAGGGGACACCAATTAGATGAGTTTAAGCCAGCCCCATTAGAGAATTATATAGCACCTGACGCCCCTGTTCTTTACGAGGCTATGAATGCATTGCAAGGCGCTTACTCTCAAGATGCGGTACAGTCAACGGCTACTGTAAATGCAGTTGCTTTGGATATGGCAAACAATGCCTCAGTTACACAGCGCGCAGAGATTATCGCGCAATCACCAGGTATTGCGGGTGCTGCTTTGTTTTACGCAAGCCAAGAAATAAGTGCAACAACAGCTAGCGAGCAAGCAGCACTGCCACATATCAATGATAAGCTAGTTGCCATGGTTTTAGATGATGATCCTACAATCATTAAATTAAATAATCATTCTCAGCAGGTAATAAATGAAATGGCACATGGAATAGATATTGAAAATGAACTAGGATAAACGCTACTTTGTTTGAGTGAAACAAAATGCCGATATGATTCACTTTGAATGAATATTGTTTAAAACAAAAAATTTTAACAATGTTTAACCCTTTTTTGTTTTTTGTAACGTTTAATACTGCAATGGATTGTAAGTTTGGTTGTTTAGTAGAAAAAAATGAGGATTGATGTTATGGAAGAGCCAAAAACACTTAGGGAGATAAAAGCAGATTTGTTTGTAGAGGCAAGGCAAGCAAGCGATTCATCTCAAGATCAGATTCTAAAAGAGAATCCTGATTTAAAAGCGCTGTTTACAATGTTGAATGATTTTAAAAATGATAAATTAAGCAATGGTAAGGTAGATCCGCGTGTTATATCTCTGATTGACAATGCATTAAGTGGTAAGGGTGATCAAGGCGAAAGGTTTACGCAGAATATCGCCCTAGTGATGCGTAAGGGCTATTTAGATGCGCATCAGGTGATTGATGCTGATACAGAGCAGCTCGTGTTTAACAAAGAAAGAGTCGTGAGTGCAAGTAAGATGGCTTTGGAGCTTGAGCTTAATTTTCAGAACCGTATAACGCCTAACGACATTGATGGTCAGGCTAATAAAATGAATGCATTGCAAGAAGCTTATCCGCAAGATCAAACTAAATCAGCAGCTATCATAAACGCTGTTGCTTTAGATATGGCCAATAATGCGCTAGAAACGCGTGCAGAGATCATTGCGCAAGCGCCAGATATTGCGGGCGCAGCTTTATTCTATATTGACCAAGAGCAGAATGTAAAAACACCGAGTGAACAGGCAGCACTGCCACATATTAATGATAAGTTAGTTGCAATGGTTTTAGGTAACGATCCTGGAATCGCCAAATTGAACGAGCGCTCTCAGCAGATGTTGAATGAAATGACAAATGAGATAAATGTTGAGAGTGATCGTGAGATAACTTTATGACTGCTACAATAAAACGGGAGGTGCCGTCATGACGGATGCAATATTGCAAAACGCAGGCAATTTAATTGAAGATGCACGTCAGCTTGTCGTTGAAGCACTCAGGGGAAATAAGGCTGATCTTTTCTTACTTGCGAATCGCTTAAACGAAGCGGGAAAGGCGCAAGTTTTAGATAAAAATCCAGATTTAAAGCAATTGTTCATTATTTTAGAGGATTTTAAAGATAAAGAGCTCACTGAGGTTCAAGATGTTGATGTGAAAGCGAGCATCAATGTCATTTTAAATGGTAAAGGTAAAGAGAGCGAGCTGTTTAATACAATTATTGAATCTGCGATTCGTGAAGGCCGTTTAGATAATGGTGATGGTGTAGACATAAAAGCACGCCAACTTAGTTTTGATAAAGAAAAAGTGGATTTGATGGGCGAGTTGGCATTAAATGCTATCCAAGGGCTTGATCTAAATAAAAAGCTAGATGCCGCGTCTTTAAAAAGACATGAAGCATCACCCAGTCCCGCTTATCATGAGGCAATGAATATTTTAAAAGATAGCCATACGCAAGATTCTGTTAAGGCTGCAGCTGTAGTGAGAGCAATTGCATTTTATATGGCGATTGATTATCCAAATAAGAAAAGTGAAATCATTGCCCAAGTGCCTGAAGTGATTGGCCCTATTTCTTTGTATGCTATTCAAGAAGGAAGCGCTAAAACACAAGGCGAACAGGGGGCTTTGCCGCATATTAAAGAAAAACTTGGTACGATGATTCTGGAAGATAACCCTGCAATAGTTAATTTGAATAATCATTTTAATAACGCTTTGCTGGCAATGACAGATACAAGCAGAACAATAGTAGAAAGTGAAATAGCTTAAAATATCACTTTAATATTATTATATTAATTAAATTTTTTTAGGAGAATATCATGGCGGAAGATTTGGGAGCTATTGATTCAAACGCAATAGATGATTCTAGTGCATCAGATGGGGATAAAGGTGACCAGCAAGCATCTGAGATAGTGACAGAGCTAACCAAAGAGCAAGTTGTTAATAATGAATTAGCCGCAAAATTTTTAGAAGTAATTGATGCAAATGAAGCGGACAAGGCCTTGTTGTTGCAAAAACACCCAGAGCTTGAAAAGTTACTTGAATATTATAATGAATTTGTTCAAAACTATCCTGGTAGCGGGTCAGTTTACGCTATTAATATCGCTAATGAAATTCAAGAAGGCAGTCTTGATTTGCGCTTGTCTGATGAGGCTTTTAGGGGAAATTACGACCAAGTGCAGAGAGGCCTATTGGAGCAGCGTTTGCAAATCCATGCAGCTGAGCAGCAGTTAGCAGCTACTAATCAGAACAGTAACCTTGTTCAACAAGATGCATTAACACAGCAAGAACAGAATGCTTCTGTAAACACAAGTCAGGAAAGCCAAATTTTGCAAGAAGCACCTGTGGCAGATGTGCAGGAAAAAGAGTCTACCGCAGAAATTTTTCCTAGTAGACGTGACAAATTGTATCAGGTGATTAACTCACCTGGCAGAGCTAAAGAAATAGCGGGGGATGATACAGATGTGCTCGTTGCATTTGCTTTTTATCAATCAATAGCACAAGGTACACGCGGCGATGGTCTGACAAATGCTAATGAACAAATAATGTTAGACCGCGTTAAAGATAACCTGGGAGACATGCTTGAAAGTAATGACAGGGCGTCTATCAAGAACCTGCAAGCTAATATCAACCAACAGGTTATTGAGGCGCGTGAGCTACAAGCACAACAGCAGTTAACACAAGAGCAAGAGCAGCAACAGTAAAGAGAAAGTTGACTGATGGCTAATGTTTCAGCAAAAAAGACATGTCGTAATATATTTATATCTTGATTAAGAAAAAAACAATATTTTGCAAGGGTAACTGTCTTCTAAGTTTCATTATGTATTGCTGATAATTAACAATGGCAACATGGCTCTTAAGTAACATTATCTTTATAAACATCGCATTCCTTAACCCCTTTTTAACAGCCACTTCGTTTAAGTATCAAGTAGTTAATTTTACCTAAAATAATTAAGGGGAATGATCATGGCAGAAGCTAATGTTACGCAAGAACAGTTATCAGATTTAATGAAACAGATGACTGATATGCAAGAACAATTGCATCAACTAAAAGTAGAAAACGTACAATTAGAAGCTGCGTTAGAAGCTTCTACGCAAAATAAAAACGCAGAAGCTGTACAGGCTGCTCAGCAGCCGAGTGGACAAGGTGAAGCTGATCTGAACACAGGTAACGCAATAACTGCAGATGATGCCCATAAAATTAAACTTAATGAATTTGGCTACTATCAGCATTCAAGTGCTTATTATGCTATGCAAGAAGACCTTATGGTGGCAGATAAGCCAAGTCGTGCTGCTAAGGATGAGTTTCTTGCCCTAGCTGATCATGAAGAGAAGATAATTAAAGAGGCGAAGGATGGCATGCTTAGTGCTAACCAAATCGCAGCGTTGATTCGTGATGAGCGTGAGCCACAAGTAAAAAACGAGCAAGCAGCTGATCAACAGCCCGTTAGCGCTAGACCGACAGTGCAACCTGTTGAGGTGTTTAATGCGGATGGTACAGAAGGGTCTGCGCAAGCGACAGTTATTGAGCCAGCAGCAGCACAGAAAGATGCTGCGGCACCTGATGCTGAAGCTCGTGGAGATGACAATACACCAAAGAATGTACAACATGAAAAGTTTATTGCACTAATCGCTGACATGTCTGATAAAGAAGCTGCCCAAGCAATACAAGCACAAGCGATAAAAGGTGGCCTTGATTTTGGCCAACATGAAGGGCCGGTTGTTGATGCGATAGCTGCTTCACTGACAGCAGAACGCGCAGCGCTTAGAGAGATTAAGCCTTACGATACTATAGTAGGGGGCTTTGTTCAAAGCAATGTAAGTACAACGGCAAGTTTTGGCAAAGACGGCTATGCAGGACAGACAACCCACATACAGCAACACCTTAAATTTATTCCAAGTGATTTCGGTGCTTTTTTTGGTAATGCATCTGTCACTCAAGATGCAAAGGCAAATGTGACAGGGGGTAACATAGGCGTAAATTACGCTGCCAACCCATTCACTGTTGGTGGTATAAAAGGAGCTGACTTTATTCCAATTGCAAACTTAAATGTTAACTTTCCAGCTGCAGGTGATTTTGGCGCAGGGAATGTAAGTGGTTTAGCTGGTGTGGTCATTAAGCCGCATGAAGGTACAGATAGAACTAACCTTACATTGGCGGTGACTTCAAATGGTGAATTTGACAATGTTACAGGTCTGGCGAGGTTTTCTAAGCAGTTGGTAGCAGACAATGACAACACATTGACTGGTTATGCGCAAAGTACCTATAATTTTAATAATGAACAAGTTGGGGTAGGCGCAGGTCTACGCTATGACCGATATATAGGTAACGGCAATTCAGTGTTCACAACATTAGGCGCAAACGCAGCTAACGTTACTGAGGATTCTGGTTTTTCAGGTAGTGCACAATTTGGTTTTGCTTGGGGTGGCGCTGTTAGAGAGACTCCACTTGAGAAAGCGCTTACCGCAGCAGTCGGTCAAGGCAATGCTCCAGCCGATTTAGCCAAAGGTTCAGCTGTTCAAACAGCGCTTCCAATAGAGTTTCCACCAATAATTGCTGATAAAGCTGAACCAACAAGGCTGTCCCTAGTGCAATCAAATGGGGCACCGGCTCCTGATGCAGAACAAACACTTAAATTGCAAATGCAGGAGCAGTACCAAGCAACGCCAGATGCCGATAAAGCGAGCTTGTTAGATGGCTGGGCAAATAGCCTTGCCGCTAATAGAAAAATATCTACCGAGGCGGCTAAGCAAGCGACTGAAAATTTCTTAGAAATTAACTTAGATAAACAACAACAAGTTGTAGCAGAAGTAGAACGCTAAGGGTATCGTTAATAAGGCTAGAGGCTAAAATGATTACAAGCGCAACAAAAATGTTTTTACCAAGCACTGAGGATAAGCAGTTTATCCCAGTGCTGGTAACAAGCAATTTGCGTGAAAGAGGACAAGCGAGACTAGCAGAAGCAGTGAGAAGTGTATTTTCTGAGTTAACAGAGAGTGGGTTGCCTAGTAGTGAAGCTACACTTTTATTAGAAAACTTAAGTCCAGATACTCAAAAGAGTAAGACAATTGTTATCGCATTAAATTTTTCTGATGAAAACGTGGTTGCAATGGAGAATGCTATTGAGACGCCAAGCATTTCTGTGGCTGATTTAAAAGCTGGCATCTTATTGCAGCTAGCACGTGTTAAGACAGATGTTAATGCAAAAGCAATTGAAGTTGCATTAATTAAAAAAAATAAATTAAAGGCTGAGCGCGCGCAAGAAGCAGTGCTTGAATTTGCTATTCGCGCCTATATACACGAAAAAATTCTCACAGTTGCAGAGCAGCGTAATAATAATCAGCGTACTTCCTTTGATGGTGAGAATGCTACCTTCATACCAGGGCCTGCAGCACCAGAACCTAAAGTGACAAAGAGAAAAGCCTCCGCTCAAGATGATGAGGGGGTAAATACAGGTACAAAAAGTACAGAATCACCTCCAGTACAAGCTACGTCATCTATACAAGACAGAATCGTTGAAAGTAATCAGCATTCAACTGGCAGCATGGGAAACAGTACAACAAAAGCAAGTAAGGTCGGTGGGGGTGAGAGTATAGATGCGCAAGATATGACTAAACCCACAATGGCTAAAGCACCAACGGAACAAAAAAAAGTGCCGCAAAATGATGTGCCAGTTAAAGCTGACCTTGTTTCAGAAAACAATTTGGCTGCGCCTACTGAAGTGCGTAATAAGCCACAAGATAGGCAAGTGCGGCCTAATAAAGCAGGAAGTAATTCCGGTGGCAGCCAAGTAGAGCCGCCAATCAGTTCAATAAAATTTATTAATAAGCAGAATGATGCTGAAGTGGAAACACTTAAACCTTTTAAATTATGGACAAATGTTGCGCCTGAAAAATTCTCCCCTGAATATGATGCTTACCAGCGGATGAAAAAACAGTTTGACGGCTTGAGGGATAAAAGCATAGAGCAGAATGTTGATGTGCTAACCGAGCCAACGTTACAAAAAAATCGTGCGTTTAGCGGAAGAAACAATGTTAAACAAAGGTCTAATGTAGAAAAAGAACCACAAGTAGAAAATGATCAAATAAATAACCCAGCTTCTTCTGGAGCTAAAAATAGAAACAATAGAAATAAAAAAGGAAAGCAAGCCATGGCAGAAACAAATATTCAACAAGATGATTCAGCATCATTTGCAACGAATCAGGTGATAGTAAATACCGCCTTTAATCAAAAACAAATAAATAATCTTAACTTAATCGACTGGCCTGAGTATTCACTTAATGTTACCGATAGCGTCAACACATCAAAGGATGGCGTGGTTGAAACTAAAGAAATTATCTACAAAGAGTCTCATCCATTTGGTGATGTTGTGATTAAATTAACTGAAGAACATTATCAAGGTGTTAGGCCAGATTATGATTACGGCCCTTTGTTAAGTACGGCAGAAGAGGCAGTAGAAGCGACGGAGTTGGTTACTGGTTCTAGTAGAAGTAAGTTGATTAACCTTGAGGCAAAATCACCACCTTACCGATTTAAAAATGAAGTGGCTGCGGAGAGTCTTGGCTCTGCAGAAAAAGCGAAAGTGATGGAGCGTTTTCATAAAGCGCTAAACGAACTAGAGCAGCATAATGCGAATGAAGTAATTAAGGATATTAATAATGCTAATGCAAGGCAACCCTTATTATTAGACGATCAATTAACTGCCGTACAAAAACAATTAAGCGGGAGTAACAAGCAGCAGGATGCAGTACGTAACTTTGTTGCTGATAGGGCTAATGAAGTTGAAGATGCGCAAAGGGATCAAAGCCCAAAAGAGAATGAGCCTACGCTGTAAGCCGTTATTTTCTGCAGCATTTAAGCTAGTTTATTCAGTAGCATTTAAATCATAGGCCTCTTAATTTAAGTGCACCATGTTAAGCAAAAATAAGGAATTTAAAAATGCTTATAATTAAAGGTAAAACACTGAAATAAATCAGCTTATTAGTATTGAATTTACTACTTAAACGTTAGCCCGAATGGGCTATTCTGCATTTGCATTGTCTTGACAGACCTAGTTTTCATCCCAAGCTTTAATTATGACTCATATAGCATATAAATCAGTATGTTATTGTGTAAACTTAATCTTATATCTAGCATTCATCACCTCGCAGCTAACGTCCCGCCCTGTCTCTTACATTCAAAAAACTGGTTGCATTTACTTTAATTAAATGTAAATATTCTTATAACGTAAGCTGTTGATATAAGTAGTTTGCTTATATGGTTACAGTGCTAATTGTAGCTTGAAGTTAAGCAACATGCGCAGAAAAGGTCATAAAGCAGCAATTAGACTGCTAACAAAAAGTAATAATAAATTAACAATAATTTGGAGAGGTAAGTTAGATGAGAAGATCGCTAATTACATTAGCATCTATACTTCATGCCGCTTTTTTAAGCGGTATGCACAAGCTTGATGTGCTTACCTCTTTCGATGGCGCACAGCGACAATCTGGTTTTTTAGAAAAAGCAGGTTCTTATTTCAAAGCTAATGCATCATATGCCCCCCCTCCGCTAGCTAAAAAAACTCAATATGGCCTTATGGATGTAAGCACCCGGCGATTAGTGATTACTGATGGGGCAATTGAATCACTTAAGTGGTTAGCGCTTGCAACCATGATTCTTTCACACATTAACTACATTTTATTTCCAAATAACCTTTTACCAGCGTTAACTGAGCTCGGCTGTCTTGCTTATCCGTTATTTGGTTTTGTGTTGGCTTATAATCTTGCTAGAGAGGGTGCGTTTCAGCGCCGCACACATAATCGCGCAATGGGGCGCATGTTGCTCTTTGGTTTGATTGCTACGCCATTTTACATTGTTGCTTTTCCGCAAGCTGTAACAATGCAAGGCTGGCTCCCGCTTAATATGATGTTTTCTTTGATGTTGTCCACAGGC
>CAYXOR010000003.1:0-89288 GCA_964466895.1 uncultured Methylophilaceae bacterium
CTGGCTCTGGCTCTGGCTCTGGCTCTGGCTCTGGCTCTGGCTCTGGCTCTGGCTCAATTTTAATTGGCGGTAGCGGCGCAACTTGTTTTGTTGGTAAGTGGTCCCAAAGTTCAACTTCAGTCACATTAAGTTGCGTGTGTGCCGTCTTCCAGTTAAAAGAAAATAGTAAGACCCCCACCAGAAGGACATGCACACCAATAGAGAATAGTGCGGCCTTAAAAGAAACTGAATTTTCGTGCTTTCTAATCATGCGTTGCTAGGGTGCTGGGTTAAACAGCAGCCCTACTTTTTCAACTTTGGCTTGCTTCAGCAAATCCATGACTGCTATTACTTTGCCATATTCAGTCTTTTCATCTGCAGCCACCACCACTGAACGCGGCGCTTTTTCTAGTTGCTGTTTAATTTCAAACAACAATTGATCCCGCGGCAATATCTGCCCCTCTAATTCTGTTGTACCATCTTTGTTAACAGTGACAATAATAGGTGCAGCTACTGGCTTAAGCGCTTGCCCAACTTTAGGTAATTCTACTACGCCAGGATTGGTCATTGGTGCCGTCACCATAAAGATGACGAGTAATACTAAAGTAACATCAATGTAAGGCACTACATTAATCTCATTCATCATGCGACGTCTACGTGTTCTTGCCATGATTAAAGCTCCTTAATATTTTCGCTTATGCTTTACGTTGCAAGATATTAGTAAACTCTTCCATATAACTCTCGTAACGCACAGACAATCTATCTACACCTGAGGCAAAGCGGTTATAAGCGATAACTGCTGGGATCGCAGCAAACAAACCGATAGCTGTTGCTATGAGCGCTTCCGCAATGCCAGGTGCCACTTGGCTTAATGTCGCTTGCGCCACAGTAGATAACGAACGGAATGCATTCATAATGCCCCAAACCGTACCGAACAGACCAATATATGGGCTAACAGAGCCAACAGAAGCCAAATAAGGCAAATGCGAGTCTAGATCATCCATCTCTCGATTATAGGTTGCTCGCATGGCACGCTTAACACCTTCCATGACATCCCCTACATCCATCCTACTATCATCGCGTTGCTGTTGCTTATGCTTAATAAACTCTTTATAACCAGCCTCAAATATACTGGCCATACCCTGCTGCTTCCGCCGCCGCTTACCGCTATTGAGTCCATCATAAAGTTTGTTGAGGTCGCCGCCTGACCAAAATGCAGTTTCAAATTTTTCAGCATTTTTTTCAGCAGCACTAATCGTAAAAACTTTAATAAAAATATACCACCAAGAAACAACCGACGTAATCAGCAACACAGCCATCACTAATTGCACTGGTAAGCTCGCCCCACTAATTAACGTATACAAGGACATATCGTTAGTTACATTCATACTGACTCCAATTTTAGTAACACAGGTTTAGGAATGGCTACAGGTTTAAAGGTAAGCGTACTAACACAGGCAACTTTGACCTGCGCCAACACTAAAAGTTGATTATTTTCCGTGATTTCCTGCAAAAAATCAAAACTTCCGTGGCCTACCTTTTCAATCTTAGTAGTAACCGTTAACAAATCATTAAATTTTGCGGGTTTTTTAAACTTTATTTGCGCGCTATGCACAACAAAAACAACCTCTAATACATCTCTTAAATAAGTTTGCTCGAAACCTAGATGACGCAACCACTCGGTACGCGCACGTTCCATAAAGTTAAGATAATTGCTATGGTACACCACACCACCACTATCGGTATCTTCATAGTACACACGCACTTGCCAAACAAACTGACTATTATTTTTAGAAATTACGCTTGCCAAGCTTCACCTGTCTCCAGTCTTTTGGGTACTTGCAAACCAAAATGTTGATATGCCAAGCTAGTAGCCACTCGCCCACGTGGCGTACGCATGAGGTAGCCTTGTTGAATTAAATAAGGTTCTAACACATCCTCAATCGTATCTCGTTCTTCGCCAATAGCTGCAGCTAAGTTATCCAAACCCACTGGCCCACCAGCAAATTTTTCTAGCACAGTTTGTAGTAGCTTCCTATCCATTACGTCAAACCCAAGTTTATCAACATCTAACATCGCAAGTGCTTCATCAGCTATTACTGCACTCACTGTTCCATCTGATTTCACTTGCGCATAGTCGCGGACGCGACGTAACAACCTATTGGCGATACGCGGTGTACCGCGTGACCGTTTTGCGATTTCTGCCGCACCTGTATCTGTAATTTCAAGCGCTAGCAATTTTCCGCTACGCCGAACAATACGACCAAGCTCTTGCGTTGTGTAAAACTCTAATCGTGAAACAATACCGAATCGATCGCGTAGCGGATTCGTCAGCATGCCGGCACGTGTTGTAGCGCCGATTAATGTAAATGGTGCTAAATCCAAACGTACAGATCGCGCGGCAGGCCCTTCACCAATCATAATATCAAGTCGATAATCTTCCATCGCAGGATATAAAATCTCTTCAACCACAGGAGAAAGACGATGAATCTCATCGATAAACAAAACATCATTGGGTTCTAAATTAGTGAGAAGTGCTGCTAAATCGCCCGCACGCTCTAACACGGGGCCTGAGGTTTGGCGTAAATTAACGCCCATTTCACGAGCAATAATGTGTGCCAATGTTGTTTTACCCAAACCAGGAGGGCCGAACAATAGCACATGATCCAAAGCTTCACTACGACCACGTGCGGCATCAATAAAAATTTCTAACTGGCTTCTAGCTTTTTCTTGCCCAACATATTCATCAAGCACTTTAGGGCGTAGCGCACGCTCTGAAGCCTCCTCTTGTGGGCTTTCTGCTGCCGAGGCAATGAGACGCTCGGTTTCAATCACGATTAAACATTTTCAAAACAATACACATTAAGTGCTAGTTTAACTTACTAAGATGGTTTTACCTTAGGAAAATTTTCAATCAACTTATTTAATTCCACAGGCTCTCCCAGCCCCATACCTTGTCCATAATGTACGCCTATGTTTTTCAACTCTCTTATTATCTCGTCATTTTCAACAAACTCGGCAACTGTTTTAATATTAAGCGCTTCTGCTACGCTATGAATTGAGCGAACCATGGCATGATCAATTTTATTAACATGCATTTCTTTAACAAAAGAACCGTCTATTTTAAGATAATCCACTTCAAATGTTTTTAAATACATAAACGACGACATGCCGCTGCCAAAGTCATCTAATGCAAATTTACATCCAATCCCACGTAATGCTTTAAACAAAGCAATCGTAGATTTTAAATTAACAATAGCTGCTGTCTCAGTAATTTCAAAGCAAATCGCTTGTGGTGGAATAGCATAGATAGCAAATTGTTCACGTATATAACCTAGTAACGTTTTATCACCTAACGATGTACCAGATAAATTAATTGAAAAAATATACCCACATCTATCTTTACTCGCATCCAACATGTTTCGATAGGCTGAAAATGTATTTTTAATCACCCAGCGATCAATATTAGGCATTAAGTGATATCGCTCAGCAGACGGAATAAACGTCGTAGGCAAACTAACTTCCCCACCTGGGCCTAGTTTTCTAATTAATATTTCAAAATGATGGCGTTGTGAAACTTCTAACGAAAGTGGCACGATTGGCTGGCAGTAAAGAATGAAGTTTTTATCATCGATTACGTCAGTAATATCGGAAACCGCATTGACCTCTTTATGACGTTGTAATGTTTCTAAATCACCATGGCTATATAAAAAGCTTTGATTACGCCCAGCTTTTTTTGCCGAATAACATGAAGCATCAGCAGCATGCATAATATCGCTGATATTATCAAATAATGTATCAACCACCACCACACCAATACTAACGCCTATATTAAAAACCTTATCTTCGTGTTCAAATCGATAATCTCGAGTAAGCTTTAGCAGGTTATCTATTATTTGATCGGCATCTGATAAGCTACAGTTCTCAAGCAAAAGACCGAACTCATCCCCACCCAAACGTGCCAACGTATCTCGTTCACGCATTTTATTATGGAACAATGCACTTATTTGTTTTAGCAACTCATCGCCTGCATTATGTCCACAGGTATCATTGACCAATTTAAATTGGTCTAAATCTAAATAACAAAATATATGTTGCACTTTATTGTCGTGTACATTTTTTAAGCCTCGCTCCAGCCTAACCTCAAACTCTCGCCTATTAATCAGGCCGGTCAAATCATCATGCGTCGCTTGATAGCGGAGTAATGATGTCGCATCTTGAATTTTTTCTTCCATATTTTCATATGAATTTTTAATGCTACGTGACATTGAGTTAAAGCCTTTTTGCAGTACTTTTAATTCGCCACTGGAATTTTCTTTAATGGTGTGTGAAAAAGAACCTCCTCCGATCTCATCAACAGCTTGTGCGATCTCCTGAATTGGCTTGGTAATATTTCTACCAATAAACCAAGCAATAAGCGCACTGAACAGTAGGCCAAACAAACCAATGAAAATCAGCTTTATCACCAAGTTCTGTTTAAGCGCCCTTAATGCTAAATTGCTTAATTCGACATAAACTTGCCCAATAATCAAGTCTGCATCTTTGGAGGCAATATCAGCATCAATTTTATCGCCTTCAGGAAAGTCTTCAATTTCTACGAGGCTACGGTATATAGGTGAGGCGAGAACAACCCCATCAATCCAGGCGAATTCTTTTATTTTATTCACCTTCATCCGGTTAATTAAGTCCCTTGCCAACGGACGCCCGCTCAAGGCCAGTAATTTACCTTGCTTATCTACAACCATCACAGTTCTGACATCTAACTCACTTGCCAAAGCTTGCCGCGCCAGTTTCTGCAAAATTTGTTTATTGCCTGAAACCACACCATACTCAGCAGCGGGCGCCAGTTGTGTTGCTATCACGCGCCCTCGATCTGTTAAAGATTGATTTAAATTGTCAAATACTTTAGTAATAGCATAGCCAGCCAATATAATGGCAAACAAAACGGCAGGCAATGTTCCTAAAAGAATTACTCTTGATTGTATGCCTAAATTCTTCATTTACTGTCGCACCTCTATTTGCTTGGCTGTTCTTTGTTGCACAGGTGCTAAGCTGACTGTTTCTAACAACAATAATTTTTTATAAATTGCATCTTCACTGATCTTGGGTAAGCTAAGTGACTTGGCAACTTGGCGGTTCACCTTGACAGAAAAATATTTAGGTGCCCGTGGCGGTGGCAACAATCCTGACGCTTTTTGTGTTTCTGCTGCTATTTCTGCTGCTTGCCTAGCCAAATGTTTAGCATTGCTATAAACCGCTGCCAAGGCGCCAGCACGCACATAAGATCGGGAATAGCCAAAAACTGGTTTCTGATACCGATAACTGGTTAACAGTATTGGTTGTGCGCTTTCTCTGTTATAAACCACGGGATCTGGAATAGCTAATAACGCATCATTTGATTCAAATATTTTTTTCAATTTCGGAATAAGCTCAATATCTGAATGGATATTTTCAATATCAATTAATAAGGCATTAGCTTTGCCGCCATCTCTTAGGTATGCCTCATACCTCATGGAAGTATCACCCAGTAGAATACCCAAACGTTTAGCATTGGGTAAGATCGCTTTTACTAACGCAACCTGTCTTCGATATGGCTGATCTAAAACTATCGCACTAAAAATGCCTAAACTACGTCTACTTTTTGCAAGCAATTTGTTGAATACTGGCAGTGGCGTAAAAACACCTAATATAGGGGTAGTATGCTTTAACTTACTAGAGGCTGTTAGCGCTTTTACACCTAGGGCTATTACTAGCTCACTATTTTCTGCTACGACTAACTTTTCTACTTCAGATAAATCAATGACTGTGACCTTTAGATTTGTATTATCCGAAGTAATTAATTCATCTTTAAAATTTCGCACGAAATCTAAGTTTGTCTCTGACGGTGTACTCATCACAATCGTTACGCCGACATACGCATACACATTAGATGGCATCAAAAAAGCCAAAGCCAATATAAGCATGAGTATGTTATGTAAAAATAGTTTTCTAGTACTAATCAAAATGTATATCTCAAAGCATCAACCTGCCTATCAAAAATCGAGCTTTAAATTGATGCGTGCACGGCGCTTTGAAGTGTTGTAGTCTGCAAACTCTTCATAATGGTCGTTGAACAAATTCTCAACCACAGCAGAAACTTCACCACTCCATTTACCATTATCAAATTTACGCGCCAATCTAACATCACATTTTCTTATTAAATCAACAGGATCACCATCCCCCAAAAGGGTAGCTTTGCTTGTTTGATAATAGGCAACACTAGCATCCCAATTGTGATCAAATTGATGTGTCAACAAAGCACTGACGGTGTTGCTAGGCATGGATAATGTAAAGTTGCGCATTAATTTATCTTTTATTTTTCGGATTCTGACATGTGAATAATTAAGCAACAAATTTGTTTTCTTTGCTATTTGCCACTTTATTTGCGTTTCAAAACCATTCACTTCAGCACTACCGCTGTTCACATTACCTTCTACATCTTCTGGGTCACTAATAAGGACAAAACCTGGCGGCGTTACAAAATCAGTGCGATCTTCTGTTCTAATATGCTCGGTGATCCTATCGTGAAAGAGCCTAGCATCAACCGTAATATTGCCCACTTTACCCAAATAACCAATTTCTTTAGAAACGATTTGTTCAGGATTGACATTGCCTTTATTCGCGTCTAGCTGTAATAAAAGCGTACTATTTGGAATGATTGTAGGAATTTTAATCATTCGATTAAACTTTTCCTCAACATAATTAGGCGTACGTAAAGCCGATGAAACACCGAACCTTAGCGTATGGTTAGGCGTAAATTTCAAATTCATACTTGCCCGCGGTGAAATATCAGTGCCCGTAAAATCGTTATGTTCAATCATGGCGCCGATATTAAACAATAATTTCTGATGCGCCTGCCACTCTGCATGGCCAAATAAACGCTGCAAATCAAAATAATCTGTCTTATTTGTCGCTAAAAAATAGGGTGCGTATACGCTATCGCGTCTAATGCTGCCACCCCAAACAAATCGCAAGGCATCTCCCACTGCAAAATTATGCTGCGCCTCAATACCATACCGCTCGGTTTCTACCGGATTACGAATACTAATGGTGTCATTAAGAAGCAGTGCACCTGTGCCTGCACCAAGTAGTGCATCGGCAACTGGGCGTAAGTTAACCGAGGTTGTTTTATCAGTTGACCGATCAAACGAATGGTACGCCTGCAATGAAAAATCGCTGTCTTCGCTAATATGATGCCGCCATCTAACCAACTCGTGGTGGTTGCTCATCTGTCTAGTGCGAGGCAAAAATATAATCGAATCTTCATTGGCATCACCTTCACCGCGCGCACCATCAGCCATACCAAAACCGAACTCTAAACTATCATTATTGTTAATTTGATAGTCCACTTGTGCACTGAGTATACGCGTGCGCTTAAAATCATTACGATTATCAAAACCATCATCTTCACGATAGCCTGTTGTAACGCGATAGCTTAAGTTATTCTGTTTACCAGCGTACCGATAAAACACTTCATTTCGACCATTACCGTGCGTTGCAATAATCCTATTACCTCTAGCTTCCGCTGGGCGCTGCGTAATGATATTAATAACACCAAAATAAGAATTAGCACCGTAACTAGCAGCATTGGGCCCACGCGTCACTTCTATTCTCGCTATATCATCTATAACAAGTGGTAACTCGCTCCATTGCACACCACCAAATAGCGGGCTATAAACGGAGCGACCATCTATTAACACTTGCATTGCCCCTGAATAAGCAGACGTCATCCCATGGTAGCTCACTGCATGATTAGTATTTTGGACATAGCCAGCATTTGCACCTACATAAAAACCTGGCACTAAGCGAAAAATTTCAGGTAGGTCAACAATGCCTGATGCCCGTATCATTGCGCGATCAATAACCGTAACGGCAGATGGTGCATCAGACAAGGGTTGAGACAAACGAGACACCGACAGCACATTGGGTACTTCACCCATGTAATCATGCTCATCAATATTTAACTGATCAGCATCTTCAGCATTTACAATCTGCGAACAAGCAAGCAACAGAAAAAAAAGAAAGGTACTAGGTTTTATCATAAATGTTAATTCTTTAGTCAGAAGCGCTACAGCAACTTTGTTTTAATTTTTGTCCAATATTTACGCATCACTAATAATGCTGGTATCCCCATCAACAACCAAGGAATTGCAATCATCAAGAAAGTAACGACACTAGCAAAACTCTCAATTATCACCCGACCAGAATCTGATAAAGCCCTTGCTATTGGCGCAAAAAAACCACTCTCCGTAAGACCTTGCCTAGCTAAAAAATCAATATTAACTGCAATCCAATCCGTTTCTAAAGATAGTTTTTTACGATAAAGCGTCATACTATCTAACTCGCTTTGTGTATTGGCAAGTGCGCTTTCTATTTCAATAATATCTTTAAAGGTTGCCTTTTTATCACTTAACATCATGCGTAGTCTATCCCTCAAATGGGTTAGATTTTTAATTTTCGCATCTGTGTCAACAACCTGACTCGTTTTATCTTCGCTATAGCGCGCATGTGAGCGCACATCACTATGTTGTGCTAAACCACTTAAAAAAATCTCAATATTCCTTGGTGGCACACGCACATTCAAACTAGCAAAAGGGGGGTTATAGGCAGTTTTTCGATTAAAGCTGGCGCTCAAAACCTGGCAGTTTAGTGCCTCACAATGCTTCACAGCCGCATCGAAATTAGCTTGCATTTTATCTGACGCGGTTTCAACGGTGAGATGATGTGCTAAGGCAATATATTTCTTAAGTTGAACAGCACCGGCATTGACTTTGGGTTCGCTCACTTTTGTTAAGCTTTGTTCAGCTCCGCCTTCCGCTCTTTCTAACATTGGCGAACTAGGCATATTAGTGCCCGCTATTTTATCTTGCTGCTGATTACATCCAACAACCAACAATAAAGTAAAAACAAGCGCTAATTTTTTCATGCCCACACTCCTAATATCTCTGTAACTTGAACTTTATTTAGATAAACTTTTTAATGCTTCTTTAATACCCTCAGTAACACCAAGTTCTTTATCCAGCAACTTAACAGCAGCCACAGCTTCTCGCTCATTGTAGCCCAATGTCACCAGTGCATTTAACACGTCATGTGCTACTGATTGACCTTGCCCACTTGCGGATGAGCCATCAGCTGCACCTAATTTATCTTTTAACTCTAATAACAAGCGCTCAGCTGTTTTTTTACCTACCCCTGGAATACGCGTCAACACGCCAATATCTTGCATGCTAACTGCCTCCACTAAATCGCTAATAGAAACGCCACTCAAAATAGAAAGTGCAGATTTTGCCCCCACGCCATTTACTTTAAGTAGTTGTCTAAATGTTAAGCGCTCCTGATCTGTGCCAAAACCATACAACAACTGAGCGTCTTCTCTAACAACAAAGTGTGTCAGCAATTGAATTTTAGTGCCGAGTTCTGGTAGGTTATAAAAAGTACTCATCGGCACCTCTACTTCGTAACCCAAACCATTACAATCTACAATCAATTGCGGTGGTGTTTTCTCAATCAAAATACCCGTGATTCTACCTATCATATTAACCGTCCATTTTTTACCCGAAACCCTGCGGTTGCTAGTTTGCCTAAGCCTTGTCCACCATGTGCATGACAGATAGCACAAGCCAATGCATCTGCCGAATCAGTGCCGGGCGTCGCTGGCAAATTAAGTAGCCGTTTTACCATCTCTTGTACCTGCTCTTTTTTTGCATGGCCATTACCGACGACAGCTTGTTTAACTTGAAGCGCAGTATATTCAGCCACAACCAAATTACGTATGACAGCTGCGCTAATGGCGGCACCGCGCGCTTGCCCTAATAACAAAGTGGATTGCGGGTTCACATTCACAAAGACTTTTTCTACTGCGACTTGCTCAGGCTGATAAGTATCGATTACTTCAAACAAACCATCCAGAATAATTTTTAATCTTGCTGGCAGTGCTTCTCTATCTTCAGTTTTACCTTTAGCCGTTTTAATCGTGCCGCTGGCGACATAATTAATTTTTTCACCCACTTTCTCAATCACACCAAAGCCAGTGACTCTCAAACCCGGGTCAATGCCTAACATTCTGATTGCACTCAAAATTTCACCAACTCTACGCCACCAATTATTATATTAAGTTCAAAGCCATAGAAATATCTATCCTTCTATCACTGCCGTTGTGTAGACATCTTGTACATCATCTAAATCTTCCAGGGCATCCAAAATATGTTGCATTTTTTCTCCTTCATCACCAGAAAATGCAACTTCATTTAATGGTTTCATAGTGACTTCTGCTAATGCAGCATTTAAACCTGCCGAAGTTAGCGCCTCTTTGACAGCTAAAAAATCATGCGGCGTCGTAATCACTTCAATACTACCGTCATCATCTGTCACAATATCTTCAGCACCAGCTTCTAATGCTACATCCATAATTTTTTCTTCCGGTGCACCCGGCTCAAAAACCAATGTGCCGCAATGTTTAAACATAAAAACAACGCTGCCATCAGTACCTAAGTTTCCACCATTTTTAGTTAGCGCATGCCGCACATCAGACACCGCACGTTGTTTATTATCTGTTAAGCAATCAATAATAATGGCAGCGCCGTTAATACCATATCCTTCGTAACGCATCTCTTCGTAGTTAACGCCTTCTAACTCACCTGTACCCTTTTTAGTCGCACGGGTGATATTATCTGCTGGCATGTTTTCTTCTTTTGCTGCTACTACTGCGGCGCGCAAGCGCGGATTCATACTAGCGTCGCCACCACCCAAACGTGCAGCAACCGTTATTTCTTTAATCAGTTTGGTAAAAATTTTACCTCGCTTAGCATCTTGTCTGCCCTTGCGATGCTGGATATTAGCCCATTTTGAATGACCTGCCATTACACTTAATCCTAACCATACTTCGAGAAATATAAATTCTAACATGCCTAATCTTGCATCATGACATGATTGTTTGTAGACCTAATATCTCATTAAATTGGTTTTCAGTTTTGGTTTTATAGCGTATATTTTTATAAAGTGTTATCGAGGGAGAATTATCATGAAAACTTGTTTGCAAATTTTAAAAGAGAAAAAATACCAGGAAATTATTTCTATCACACCAGATCGTCCTGTTTTTGATGCATTGGTGATTCTTGCTGAATATAAGATTGGCGCGCTTACTGTCATGCAAGATGATCAATTAGTGGGTATATTTTCAGAGCGCGATTACGCAAGAGAAGTGGTGCTTCATGGCCGATCCTCTAAAACAACACTTATCTCTGATGTCATGACATCAAAAGTATTAAGTGCTAAGCCAGATGACTTAGTCGATTATTGCATGAGCTTAATGAGTGAAAAACACATACGCCATTTGCCGGTATTAGATGGAGATAAAGTAATCGGCATGCTCTCAGTTGGCGACTTAGTCAAAGAAACCATTAGCTATCAACAAGAGCTTATTGAACAGCTTGAAATGTATATTCGCGGCTAGATACTACAATTAAGTACATATAATAAAAAAGGAGCGCTTGCTCCCTTTTTTATTTCGCGTCAATCACATCATCAATTTAAGACTTCTTAGCTAGGCTAAGGCACAATACTCAGAATATTAACAAAGCATACAGCTAGTATGTGAGGCATTTATTTAGCGTATTGTCACGACACACAGTGACGATAGTTTACGTTTACTCGCCTATAATTTTTATTAGGACTCGCTTCTTACGACGCCCATCAAATTCACCGTAAAAAATTTGTTCCCAAGGGCCAAAGTCTAGCTCACCTTCGGTTACCGCAACCACCACTTCGCGACCCATCACCTGGCGCTTAATGTGTGCGTCTGCATTATCTTCGCCTGTGTCATTATGACGGTAATGACTCAAAGGCTCGTGTGGCACTAACGCTTCTAGCCAAACTTTATAATCATGATGCAAGCCGTGCTCATCATCATTAATGAATACACTAGCAGAGATATGCATCGCATTAATCAATGCCAAGCCTTCTTGAATACCACTTTCGCGCAAGCACTCTCTTACCTCACCGGTAATATTTTGAAAATCCATGCGGGCTGGAATATTAAACCAAAGTTCTTTTTTGTAACTTTTCATTTCACTCTCCAAAATAAGCAAATTTTATTCTAGCATTACAGGCAATAAAAAAGGCCTCTTACGAGACCTTTTTCAAACAAATTACGCTAGCTAGCTTTTTTTACATCTATTGATTTGGTAAAAATTTTACCTTCATTGTCCTCTGCCACCAATTTAAACTTACCTGGCGCCTTTGGTGTAAAGTTAAATTTAAAATAGGGATCTTCAGCAGTACCAACGCCCACATCCACGGTCATTAAAGGTTTGCCGCCATAAGTAAATGTTGCTTTTTTAATATAAAAAGGAGGTAAGAAGCCTTGAGACTCTAAATCACGTTGCAAACCTGTACGCATAATATGTTTAATATTGACTTTGGCGCTCGTCACACTGCCAAACTTGACGGCCTTGTCCACTTTCATTCTCATTTTACCCGCTGAAGCACGTACTTCCGCTTCATTTGCTGCCACAGTACCACCGCAACCACCCGCTGCACGAATAATATGTGATGCAAGGTATAACTGACCTTTTGCATCCTCACCTACTAAGCGTACATAAGCATCTGTTTCAAAACGAATACGGGTTGACAACCTGAAATCACCTAACGCTTTTGATAAGTGGTAAGTAGCAGTTAGCGGAATAGGGTTTGCATCTACAAAAGCATAAAGCTTTTTAATAACAATCCCTTTTGCTGCCTTGTTATCAATGATATAGGTCACAGGCACTTGCCCGCCATTTTCAGCACGACTAGGTGCCTCAATTTTAATAAAATCAACTTCTTTCATCGGACGTTTTTCAAAAAACGCTTCTTTCATCACTGGCCACAACTTAGGGTCAGCCTCTGCAAAAGCATTCATACTATTCGTAAACAACACTGCTGTGCTTACAAGCGCAACACATAAGGATTTATTCCATTTCATTGTACTTCCTCCAAACTTTTCTAAAATACCATCTCTAATCATACTAACGTTTATCTCAACCGTTAGGATTACCTAGACCATTGTAAGTTCAACCCTAACGATGTATGTAACCGCAATCACACACCAACAAACCACGCTATTCCATTAAAAAATTTAACTCTATTCCATTACCAACAGGATCTTTAAAATTAATTTGCTTTGTTTTGATAACAGGCAAATCACGTATGGTGTAATTAATATCATTTTCTTGTAAGTGCACTTCCATTGCAGGCATATCAGTACAAGTAAATGCAACATGATCTAACGTTGTTAATACATTCGTTAGCGGTTCACTCTCACCACGATATTCACTCAAATGTAGCACATCATTATCACCAATATACAACCAAAAACCATAACTGGTAAAACCTGGGCGAGGACCTTCTACCAACCCTAAAATATCGCAATAATAGTCTTTTAACCTAAGCATCATCTCGCGTGGTGTGCGCAAGTTGTAATGGTTTATTTCAATGAGTGGCATGGTTAATCTTTAATTCGTTTTTTTAATATTGCCATTGTATAACATTACAGATTTCTAGCGTCGCAACTAACAGACCTTTAAGCAAGATCGTGATGCCACAGAATATGATGCCTACTGTAGGATTATGGCGGATGGCAAGGATTAGGGATTTAAAATGGCTTGAATTAACTTACATTCATACAATCAGGGTTTATTCATTCCGTTTGGATTCTGCATATTTACGCACCTCATTAGAGTGTCTATAAATCAATATAATCATTAAGAAACTAACAATAGTGAAAGCAATGGAAGTAATTATTGAGAAGCTCCAAATTAATGCAGCAAAACTAGTTAGAAGCAATAATCCTCCAATTACAAAAAGTATTACACCGCCTCCAGAACCTTTTGGTTTTACAAAATGACCATATGAATCCGCACCATAAAATGAATAAGCATCCCCATATTGCCAAAGAGCAAGCCACACTGGTATAGCTATTGATGCACAGAAGAATGAAGTTTTTAATACGCAAGATTGAAAGCCTATTTGTATCAAGAGAAAAACCAATGCAACTGATAACCCTGCCGCTCCAAGTGCCATAATTCTTGCATTCTCCCACCTAGCCTCATTCAATCTTCTTGCTATGGGAGCCATATTTCGTTCGTAATTTTCCTTGAATGAAGGCTCATCACTCATATAAACTCCTTAAAATGTAGCTCGCGAGTCGAGAACTAGGCGCATCCGCGCAGACAGTACGATTAGTACGGCAAGCGGATGTAACGACGTTATCGTGATGTGAATACATTTTAAGCAGTAGGGTTGGGTGTACGCACACGTATATGTAATTCACGTAGCTGTTTTTCACCCACATCGTTAGGTGCGTTTGTCATCAAACATTGTGCACGCTGTGTTTTAGGGAAGGCAATCACATCACGAATCGATTCAGCACCTGCCATTAAGGTGACCAAACGATCTAAACCAAAAGCGAGGCCTGCATGTGGCGGCGCACCATATTGCAAGGCATCAAGTAAGAAACCAAACTTTTCTTGTGCCTCTTCTTCGCTTATTTTGAGCGCATCGAACACCTTAGATTGTACTACTGACTTGTGTATACGCACTGATCCACCACCTACTTCCCAACCATTAATTACCATGTCATAAGCTTTTGATAACGCTTTGCCTGGGTCACTTGCTAATAAATCTTCATGACCATCTTTTGGTGAAGTGAATGGGTGATGCAATGCCGTCCAGCGATCATTATCTTCATCACGTTCAAACATAGGGAAATCGACTATCCAAAGTGGCGCCCAAGCGCGACCATCAACATGGCCCTTATCGTGACCTACTTTTTCGCGCAATGCACCAAGCGCCTCGTTCACTACTTTTGCTTTATCCGCACCAAAGAATACGATATCACCATCTTGAGCACCTGTACGTTCAATCACTGCTTTTAATGCTGTTTCATGAATGTTTTTAACGATTGGACTTTGCAAGCCCTCTTCATTCAACTTGGTAATGTCATTTATTTTGATATAGGCCAAACCTTTAGCGCCATAAATCTTGACAAACTCAGTATAAATATCAATCTCTTTACGGCTAATTTTTGCACCATTAGGCACACGGATTGCGGCAACACGCCCGCCATCCATATTGGCTGCGCCAGAAAACACTTTAAAGTCGACATCTTTCATCACATCTGACAGCTCTGTAATTTCTAAGGTCACTCGCATATCTGGTTTATCAGAACCGTATTTACTCATTGCTTCAGCGTATGACAACCGCGGAAACTTATCTGGAAAATCAACATCTTGTACTGTCTTAAACATATGACGAATCATTTCTTCTACAATATCCATCACCTCATTTTCATCTAAAAACGAAGCTTCAATATCCACTTGCGTGAATTCTGGCTGACGATCTGCACGTAAATCTTCATCTCGGAAACATTTGGTTATTTGAAAGTATCGATCAAAACCCGATACCATCAATAATTGTTTAAACAATTGTGGTGATTGTGGCAACGCAAAAAATTGCCCTGCATGTATACGACTCGGCACAAGGTAATCGCGTGCGCCTTCTGGTGTGCTACGTGTCAACATAGGCGTTTCAATTTCAATAAAACCGTTATCATCTAAGTAATCGCGAATCACTTTGGATACTCGGTAACGCAACTTCATATTTTCTTGCATCACAGGGCGACGTAAATCAATATAGCGATGATTTAAACGCACAGCTTCACTTAAATTATCATCATCCAACATAAATGGTGGCGTGAGTGATGGGTTCAAAATTTCAATTTCACTCGCTAGCATTTCAACCTCACCTGTTGGCAAGTTAAGGTTAACTGTACCTTCAGGACGTGCACGCACTTTACAAGTCACTTTAAGCACAAATTCATTACGTACAGACTCAGCAAGTGCAAACGCTTCTTTAGTATCAGGATCAATCACGATTTGCGCCATACCCTCACGGTCGCGTAAATCAATAAAAATAACACCGCCATGGTCACGACGCCGATGCGCCCAACCACAAAGAGTTACTGTTTCGCCAATATGGTCACGGTTTAAATGGCCGCAATAGTGTGTACGCATCATAATTTTCTAATCATTTTATTTAGTTGATAATTTTTCTGATTTAATTTCAGGCACTACAGTACCCATACTAATAATATATTTCAAAGCTTGATCTACTGTCATATCAAGCTCAACTACATCAGCTTTTGGTAACATTAAGAAAAAACCTGAGGTCGGGTTAGGTGTCGTTGGCACATAAACACTTACATATTCACCTTGTAAATGATTGCTGACATCACCGCCTGGTTTACCTGTTAAAAATGCAATTGTCCAAACATCTTTACGCGGATACTCAACCAGCAACGCTTGTCGGAAGGCATTGCCAGAGTCTGAAAATAAAGTATCAGACACTTGCTTAACACTTGAGTAAATTGATTTAACCACTGGCACACGCGAAAGCAGCGCCTCCCATAACAGGATGAGCTGTGCACCAAATATATTGGTTGCAATTAAGCCAGTAACAAAAACAATACCCAAAGTCAGTATTGCACCAAAACCCATTATATTAAAACCGAATAATACTTTTGGTTGCCAAGCAGCCGGCAGCAATAACAAGCTTTGATCCATCACTTGGATAAGCGAGTTTAATACCCAAATGGTAATCACCAAAGGGACTAACACCAGCAAACCAGTAATAAAATAGTTTTTCATATTGATTTAAACAGTTAATAACGCATTCGACTGAGCGCGACACTTCATAACTGTAAGCACATTATTAAAGAACGAGATTATAACTGATGTGAACCAATAGGTTAAAGGATTGTGCCACCTACTTTTTAATTTTGTTTAAAACAACAAAAAAGCCTCTGAAACCAGAGGCTTTTTTGTTAAAAACTGTCATTTACTTTCTAAAATGGAATATCATCTTCAAAATTATCAAATGCACCACCGTCTGCTGCAGGTGCTTTCTGTTGAGCAGGTTTTGCCTGACTTTCTGCTGGTCTCGCTGGTGCTTGATTGTAATCATCTGCTGGAGCAGTTTGGGTGCCGTCATAACTTGCACCACCACTATCAGCACGGCTACCTAACATTTGCATTTGATCACCAATAATTTCTGTGCTATAGCGCGTCACACCGTCTTTTTCCCACTTGCGTGTTTGCAAACGGCCTTCGATATAAACAGGACGGCCTTTTTTAAGATACTCGCCAGCAATTTCAGCCAAACGACGATACATGACAATATTATGCCATTCTGTTTTTTCTTGCTTGACACCACTTTTATCTTTCCAATTTTCTGTCGTCGCAATACTAAAGTTACATACGGCATTACCATCTGGCATGAAACGCACTTCTGGATCACGCCCTAAGTTACCCACTAAAATCACTTTGTTTACTGATGCCATTATTTACTCCCTATCAATTTCAATATATTTTGCTCTAATGCAGTTTGTGCTTCAACACTTTGTTGGTTATTAATTTTAACAATCAACATGTTTTCTTGTGCAATCACCTCAGCTTCTTCTACACCATCCATATTTGCAATTTTAGTACTGAGCTCTTTTGCTTTTAATGCAGTAGTTAATTCCACATGATACATCTTTGTTTTAACGCTGGGGGGTGTTTTCATACCAAAAGCAAGTAACAGCCAAAACCCCATTAACACTGCGCAAAAAATAAATACAGCAGAAAATCCATAACGACTTGATAAAAAACCGCCTACTAATGCACCTAAAAACACACCAAACGACTGCGCAGTATTATGTACACCTATCGCCGTGCCCTTAGATGCGGCAGGCGCCATTTTAGAGATAAGTGATGGCAAGGTGGCTTCTAGTAAATTAAATGCAATAAAGTAAATAAATAAAGAAGCCACTACGCCCCAAAACAAATCAATCGTACTTGCAAATAAAAGTTGAGCCACTAACATCAAAGCGACCGCGCCAATAAACACTGGCTTTAATTTAGCTCGCTTTTCTGCATAAATAATAAAGGGTATGATTAAAACAAAAGAAATGAGCAGTACTGGCAAATAAACTTGCCAATGTTGATTCACGTCCATGCCGCCCGTTTTAATTAAGGCAAAAGGCACCACAACAAACATTGCCATCTGCGCAGCATGCAAACTAAACGTACCAAAGTTAAGACGTAATAATTGCGTGTCTTTTAATACATCTTTCACTTTACTAGGGACGGTTTGTGCATCAGAGTGAAAATGACTGTTAACAGGATCTGGCACTAAAAACTTAACAACAAAAATAGCCATTACTGTCAATATAGCGGTTAACCAAAAGATACCTGACACCCCTATCCATTGATTCAACAACGGCCCTGCCACTAGCGAAACAGCAAAAGCCGTACCGATAGTACCGCCTATCATCGCCATGGCTTTAGTGCGATGCTCTTCACGTGTTAAATCAGCCACCAACGCCGTAATCACGGCTGACACTGCACCCGCACCTTGGATAGCCCGACCAATAATAACCGTCACGATATCTGTCCCCACTGCCGCTACGACACTACCGACTACAAATATGGCTAAGCCAATATAAATAACTTTTTTACGGCCATATTTATCGCTAGCTAACCCAAAAGGCAGCTGCAATAACACCTGTGTTAAACCATAGGCACCCAATGCAAGGCCTATCATGGTGTGGTCATTACCGCCCTCTAATGTTTCCGCGTATACCGCAAATATAGGCAAGATTAAAAACATACCCATCATGCGTAAACCATAAATTGAAGCAAGGCTTATTGTAGAACGCAGCTCACTGCGAGACATTTTTTCAGAAAGTTGCATGAATATTGGATAGAAACTAAATAATTGCGTATATTAGCAGGTTGATTCAATTTTCGTTAAAACATTCATGGAATTTATAAAAATTCGTGGCGCTCGCACCCACAACCTAAAAAATATTTCGCTAGACATTCCTCGCAACAAATTAGTCGTCATCACTGGCTTGTCAGGTTCAGGTAAATCATCGTTGGCTTTTGATACTTTGTATGCAGAAGGCCAAAGACGCTATGTCGAAAGTTTATCTGCTTATGCACGCCAGTTTCTGGCACGCATGGATAAACCTGATGTTGATTTAATTGAAGGCCTATCGCCGGCCATTTCTATCGAACAAAAATCCACTTCACATAACCCGCGCTCTACTGTTGGTACAGTGACTGAAATTCACGATTATTTACGCTTACTATATGCGCGCGCAGGTGACCCTGAATGTCCAGAACATGGCAATAAACTAGAAGCACAAACGGTCAGCCAGATGGTTGATGCGATTCTTAAGTTAGAAGAAGATACTAAGCTAATGATTTTGGCACCCGTTGTTTCTAATCGCAAAGGCGAGCAACACGATTTATTTGATGGGCTAAAAGCACAAGGTTTTGTACGATTAAGAATCGATGGCACCATTTACGAAATTGATGCACTACCTGAATTAGTAAAAACAAAAAAACATACTGTTGATGTAGTGGTTGACCGGCTTAAAGTACGCGCCGACATGAAGCAACGTATTGCCGAAAGTATTGAAACCGCCTTAAGATTGGCTGACGGTAAAACAATTGCTTTGGAAATGGATGCTGAAAAAGAACATCTGTTTTCAGCAAAATTTTCTTGTCCCGTATGTGACTACTCACTGGCGGAATTAGAGCCGCGCTTATTTAGCTTTAACAACCCAGTAGGCGCATGCCCTAAATGTGAAGGGTTAGGCAATATCAACTTTTTTGACCCTAAACGCGTTGTTGCTTTTCCACATTTGTCATTAGCAAGCGGTGCCATTAAAGGCTGGGACAAACGCAATCAATTTTACTTTCAAATGCTCTCTAGCTTAGCTGCACATTATGACTTTGATTTAGAAACACCATTTGAAGAGCTCGCTGAAGAGGCACAAAATGTTTTACTTAACGGCTCTGGCCGTGAACAAATAGCCTTCAAATATATTAATGAACGTGGCACGTTTTTTAGTAAAACACATACGTTCGAAGGCATCCTTAATAACTTACAACGACGTTACAAAGACAGTGAATCTAGTGCCGTACGTGATGAACTCTCCAAATACATTAATGCTACCGTATGCCCAGATTGTGCTGGAACACGATTACGCAAAGAAGCACGTCATGTAAAAGTAGGTGGCAAGAATATTCACCAAGTGTGTGAAGTGCCGCTTAAACAAGCCCTTACGTTTTTTGAAACACTACAATTGCAAGGTGCGAAACTAGCGATTGCCGATAAAATTGTTAAAGAAATTGGCAACAGACTTAAGTTTCTAACCAACGTAGGCTTAGAATATTTATCGCTATCACGCTCTGCTGAAACCTTGTCAGGCGGTGAAGCGCAACGCATTCGCTTAGCCAGCCAAATTGGTAGTGGCCTGACAGGTGTTATGTATGTGCTGGATGAACCATCCATTGGCTTACATCAGCGGGACAATGACAGGCTGCTAGACACCCTAAAACGACTGCGTGACATAGGAAATAGTGTGCTTGTGGTAGAGCATGACCAAGATGCCATTATGTCTGCAGATTATGTTATCGATATTGGCCCGGGTGCAGGGGAGCATGGTGGGGAAATTGTAGCGGAAGGCGCACCTAAAGAGATTCTAGCTAATGATAATTCGCTCACTGGACAATACTTAAGTGGCAAAAAAGAAATTACCTATAAAAAAACACGTACCAAAGCCGACCCAGCACGTTGGCTAAAACTAAGCAATGCAACAGGTAACAACTTAAAAGATATTTCAATAGAAATCCCTGTTGGCTTACTCACGTGCGTAACCGGGGTCTCTGGCAGTGGCAAATCAACACTTATTAACGACACGCTATACCGTATTGTCGCCAAACATTTATATGGCAGTAACGCTGAACCAGCATCCTATGGCGAGATTGATGGCTTAGAATTTTTCGACAAGGTTGTTGATGTAGACCAGAGCCCTATCGGACGCACACCACGTTCTAATCCTGCCACTTATACAGGGCTATTTACACCGATTCGTGATTTATTTGCCGCAGTACCTGAAAGTCGTGCACGTGGTTATGGACCTGGACGATATTCTTTTAATGTTAAAGGTGGACGCTGCGAATCTTGCCAAGGCGATGGTGTGATTCGTGTAGAAATGCACTTTTTACCAGACGTATACGTACCTTGTGACGTATGTAAAGGTCAACGCTATAACCGCGAAACCTTAGAAATTCATTTCAAAGGTAAAAATATACGTGAAATACTAGAAATGACGGTAGAGCAAGCGCACGTGTTCTTTAATGCGCAGCCTACCATTGCACGCAAACTCAACACTTTGCTTGATGTTGGCTTAGGCTACATTACGCTCGGCCAAAGCGCGACAACGCTCTCTGGTGGTGAGGCGCAACGTGTTAAGTTAGCTTTAGAGCTAAGCAAACGCGATACAGGGCGCACACTCTATATTTTAGATGAACCAACAACAGGTCTGCATTTTGCCGACATTCAATTATTGCTGGATGTACTGCATCGCTTACGTGATGCGGGTAATACAATTATTATTATTGAGCATAATTTAGACGTGATTAAAACTGCCGACTGGCTCCTTGATATGGGCCCTGAGGGTGGTGATGGTGGCGGGTTGATTATTGCTGAAGGCACACCTGAAACTGTCACTAAAAGTAAAAAAAGTTATACTGGGAAATATTTAAAAACGATGTTATCCAAGTAGCACTTTTGATACTTAACACTAATAAAAATAAGTATAGGTAAAAATCGCTAAAATTACGATTGCCATCGATAGCTTAACTGCTATGGCCAATACAAAACCTAAACCTGCAGCAAGCCCTACCCGCGTTGCATGTTGCTTATCGTTTTGCGCTATTAATTCACCAATAGCCGCGCCAATAACGGGGCCAATAATTAAACCGATAATACCTGCAAACAATCCAACTATGGCGCCTATCAGCGCACCCCAAAGTGCTTGCTTACTTGCCCCAGCTTTTTTGGCTGTCACGTAAGATGCAAAAAAATCAATGACCCAAGCACCAACAGAAAGCACCCCAATAATCACCATAGTCGTTTGACTCACTCTAGAAAAATCATCAATCCACGCAGCGAGCAATAGGCCACCAAAGATCATAGGCACACCCGGCAACATTGGCATGACTATACCAACAAAGCCCAACCCTAATAACAAAAACACGACTAACCACTGCCATTCCATTAAGGGATCTCCACATAGCGCAAACGTGCGCGTATTGTCGCTGTACGCCGATTCAAATAACGCGTGTTTCTGTGCTCATCATAAAATCTTGGATTGGGTACCATAACGGCCAACTTGGCAGCTTGTGTTGTCGTCATACTTGCCGCACTGATATGGTAATAATGCTTTGCAGCAGCACCGATACCAAACACACCATTTCCCCATTCAATCACGTTTAGATAAATCTCATATATGCGTTTCTTGGTTAGCATTTTTTCTAACATCAACGTAATGATTGCTTCTTGTCCCTTACGCCATGGCGTACGTGAACTAGATAAAAATAAATTCTTAGCTAACTGCTGCGTGATACTGGATCCACCTGCGACCAGTTTGCCTTTTTTCAAGTTTTTTTGAAATGCATTTTCAATGCCTTGCCAATCGAAGCCATCATGACGCATAAACTTAGCATCCTCACTGGCAATAACAGCACGTTTCAAATTAGTCGATATCTTGGCGTATTCTACCCATCGATAGTTTAATTTAGCATCAGGCATTTCTATTTGCATCACTTTCAGCCGGCGCTCCATAAAAGCTGTTGACGAAGGATTAAAATGCATCAACCAGGTAATATGCAAAAGAATCCATAGTTGATATAGAAATATCCATAGGACAAATAACGCTAAAAGACGCTTAACGTAACCACCAAATTTTAATGGTCGTGCTTTAGGCTTGCGATTAAATAACCAACGAATGAACAAAGTTATAGACTTCTCAGTAGCTTTATCACTGGCTGTGTATTGGGCCTGACACCACGCCACAAATAAAAAGATTCAGCCGCCTGCTCTACCAACATCCCTAGACCATCAGCGACGACAGCTCCCGCGATGCGAGCCTGCTGCATAAATGGTGTGTCACGTCCGTACATCATGTCGTATGCAAGACAACCATCTACAAATATTGTGGCTGGAATAGGTAAGGTAGTCTCTGACAAGCCTGCAGATGTTGCATTGATGACGATATCAAACTCTTTACCTTCTAAACCTTTAAAAGGCACACCACTAAAAGATGTAACTGGATATTCTTCTGTGCCTTCCAACTTCTTCTGTATCGCAGTGGCTTTTTCTAAATTTCTATTAGCAATAACAAATAATGTTGGCTTCTTTTCTGCAATTGGATGCGCCACGCCTTGAGCTGCACCGCCTGCACCGATTAAAAGCACTCGCTTACCCTTAATTAATACATTTAGGTTTTCCTCTATATCACGTACCAAGCCAATACCGTCAGTATTGTGTGCAATGATTCCATCATTACTAAATTTGAGCGTGTTAGCAGCCTCTGCATCAATAACATTAGACGTGAGATGATTAGCGATATTAAATGCCTCTAATTTAAATGGCACAGTCACATTTACGCCCTTATAGCCTTCTGCTATCAAGCTAAGAACCGTGTCTTCAAAACCATCTAACGGGGCTAATATTGCCTCATATTCAATATCTTGTTTTAGCTGTTTAGCAAATGCAGCATGTATGATGGGTGACTGACTATGAGCAATAGGATTACCTACAACAGCATACCTGTCTTTCATATCTTGCTAGTTACTCCAAGGCAAACCAGCATGCCGCCAACCATTAATCTGAGTACGCTGCATTTCCGTATTTGCATCCCCTTCAAAACCTTCTAGCATATTATAAGCTTCAGAAAACCCCAGTGTTGCCGCCAAGGTAGCGGCGTTATGTGAACGACCGCCTGTACGACAGACAAAAATGACCAAAGCCTCTTTATCTACCTGCTTCTCTAGCAGTTTAGAAAAACCTGAATTAATTCTCATGCCGGGATAAGATGCCCACTCTATATGGACAGCACCTAAAATTTTACCAACGAACTCCAATTCTGCATGAGTACGCACATCAACCAAAACCGCATGTTCATTTTTCTCAAGCAAAACACTCGACTCTTCTGGCGTAACGAGTCCTGTATATAACAAATGTGCTTCTTCTGCGCGCTTTTTCGCTCGATCCAATATTTCGCTTGTCTCACCCATTCTTAATCTCCCAACTTTTTTAACACACTTAATAACGTAACACGCTATTGCACAACCTCAATTATAAATTATTAGTAAACTAATCGTTACCTTTTCTCTTAATAACACATCAAAAAACTGCCCAATATTAGTGCTTATTTGCTTAAATAGCACACTATTGGTGCAAACTATTTTTCATCTTTTTCTAAGTTATTGCCACAATACTGTTTTTTTATGTTTTTCACTGGCACAGTTCCTGCTAATATTCTACTTGGATTAAATAAATCATTATTTTAAGTTCCCGTAATCAATGCACAATAAATATTAGGAGAGAGTAATGTCTGTAGCAAATGTAATGAAAATGGTAAAGGAGAATGACATCAAGTTCGTTGATTTCCGTTTTACCGACACCCGAGGTAAAGAACAACACACTAGTGTGCCAGTTTCTCATTTTAACGAAGCAAAATTTACCGAAGGTCATGCTTTCGATGGCTCATCAATCGCTGGCTGGAAAGGTATTCAAGCATCCGATATGCAATTAATGCCTGATGCTTCTACAGCTAATATTGACCCATTCATGGACGAGCCTACACTCATCTTAACGTGTGATGTCATTGACCCTGCCGACGGCAAAGGCTATGACCGTGACCCTCGCTCTTTAGCTAAACGTGCTGAAGCGTATCTTAAATCAAGTGGCATTGGCGACACTGCATATTTTGGCCCTGAACCAGAGTTTTTTGTTTTTGATAACGTCGCATGGGATGTTGGTATGGGTGGCAGCTCAGTTAAAATCAATTCTGAAGAAGCCGCATGGCAATCAGGTGATGAATTTGAAGGTGGCAACACGGGTCACCGTCCTAAAGTAAAAGGTGGTTACTTCCCAGTACCTCCAACAGATTCACTACATGATATTCGCTCTGCTATCTCAATGACTTTAGAATCAATGGGCGTACCTGTTGAAGTCCATCACCACGAAGTAGGTACGGCTGGTCAATGTGAAATCGGCACTAAATTTTCTAGCCTAGTTCAACGTGCAGACTGGACACAAATTCTAAAATATGTCACGTTAAACACGGCACATGCTTATGGTAAAACAGCAACCTTTATGCCTAAGCCAGTATTTGGTGATAACGGTTCTGGTATGCACGTTCATCAATCTGTATGGAAAGATGGTAAAAACCTATTTGCTGGTAATGGCTATGCTGGTATGAGTGATTTTGCCTTATACTATATTGGTGGCATCATCAAACACGCGCGCGCATTAAACGCCATTACCAACCCAAGTACGAACTCATACAAACGCTTGGTTCCTGGCTTTGAAGCACCGGTTAAGTTGGCTTACTCTGCTAAAAACCGTTCTGCGGCCATCCGCATCCCATTCGTACATGGTGATGCAGCACGCCGTATTGAAGCACGCTTTCCAGACCCTACAGCAAACCCTTACTTAGCATTTTCTGCCTTGTTAATGGCTGGTCTAGATGGCGTACAAAATAAGATTCATCCTGGCGAACCTGCAACAAAAGATTTATACAGCCTACCACCAGAAGAAGATGCAAAAATTCCTACCGTGGCTGCCACATTCGAGCAAGCATTAGAAGCGTTAGATAATGACCGCGCATTCTTAACAAGCGGCGGCGTCTTTTCTGAAGATTGGATTAGCTCTTATATCGACTTTAAGATGGAAGAAGTGACTGCTTTACGTATGACACCTCATCCTATTGAATTCGACATGTATTACAGCTGCTAAGCGTAAACTTAATGCACCAAAAAGGGGCGGCTTATGCTGCCCTTTTTTTATTGTGACTATTATTTTCACTTAAGCGTTGTATAAAAACATAAATTTAATATTAAACACACCAAGTCAACCATTTACAGTAACACTTCGTTGCTAACAATAACAGTCTCATCTAAACTATTGCTATGCATAAACAATTTATCTTTATTATTTTTATATTGTCATCGCTGACCTTGGCCTATACAGCCCATGCCGCTATATACAAACACGTAGATGCCAATGGCAATGTCACTTACTCTAACGTTAAAATTAAAGGTGGAAAAAAACTAGCCTTAGAACCAGCAGATACTAATTTTGGTACAAAAAATAATGATTCAGATGAGACGCCACGTAGCAAAAACGCCACAAGCAAAGCGACGCCTAGCAACTTTCCAAAAGTAGATGCAGATACGCAGAAGCAAAGAGATAACTCACGAAAAGAGATCTTATTATCAGAGCTTCAATCAGAAAAAATAGCATTAGAAGACGCAAAAATAGCCTATGATGAAGGAAAATCTAACCCTGAGGTTTTTCGAAGAAAGAATGCAGATGGGACATCCAGAACATTTAGAAATGTACCAAAATTTCAAGAAAAAATGAAAAAACTACAAGAAACTGTTGATGCGCATCAACGTAATATTGATTTGCTAGAAAAAGAAATAGCCGGTATTTAATAAAATTCTTGTCATAGAAAATCTGGCGTAGCTTTTGCTTTAATTAAAGCAATCATCTCTTGGCTGTGTTACTTTATCTTAAATGGTTCAAAATATTCCTTTAAATTTTTTAGGGTTAGAGCATCTCGCTAGCGCTGTAATGCTATTGGATACTTCGCACAAAGTCGTCTACGCAAATCCAAGCGCTGAAGCATTATTTGCATTTAGTTCCACGCAAATAGCCAATAGTCATATCTCAGAAGTTTTTCTAAATTGTGAAACTCTACAATTAGCAATAGAAAATGCAGTCAAAGAAAATAGTCCCTTCCGCGAACATGAGTTTGCAATTACAACAGTTCGCCAACGTTCATTCGCTGTTACTTGTACCGTAACGCCTGTTGATATGCAAGAGGCAAGCTTGTTATTAGAGTTTCAACAAATGGATCAACAGCTGCGTATTGCACGTGACGAGCGCATGCTGATTCAACAACAAGCTAACGCTGAACTTTTGCGCAACCTTGCGCATGAAATACGCAACCCACTTGGTGGGTTACGTGGCGCAGCGCAATTACTTGAACATGAATTACCGCAACCAAATTTACGCGAATACACGCAAGTGATTATTAAAGAAGCCGATAGACTACACAGCCTAATGGATCGGTTGTTAGCACCGCATCGTGTACCTCAATACGAACCTACTAATATCCACGAAGTCTTAGAGCGAGTAAGAAGCTTATTACTTGCTGAAACACCCAACAACATTAAGGTAAGGCGTGACTATGACACTAGTCTACCTGACATTATAGGTGACCGTGAAAAACTGATACAAGCAGTACTTAATATCGCACGTAACGCAGTACAAGCCATGAATGCGAATAATATTAATAATGCAGAAATATTATTTAAAACACGAGCTGAGCGCCAAGTAACACTATCTAAAAAACGCTACCGAGTAGCCATTAAATTAGAAATTATCGATAACGGGCCTGGTATTCCAGCTGCCATTATCGATAAAATATTTTATCCGCTGGTAACGGGTAATGAGGGAGGCTCAGGACTTGGACTGGCATTAGCACAAACATTTATCACGCAGCATCATGGCACTATCAATTGTGAAAGCAAACCTGGTTATACTAGCTTTTCTATTTTATTACCCATTGAGAACACTGCTATTAAAAATACTGTTATTGAATAATAATAGTAATTACTTAAATAGAGAGAAAAATGAAACCAATTTGGATTGTAGATGACGATAAGTCTATTCGTTGGGTATTTGAAAAAGCGCTGACACGCACTGATTTAGCGTTCAAAATTTTTTCTTCAGTACCTGATGCGTTAGAGGCACTTAATCATGAACAACCACAAGTTGTGGTCAGTGATATCCGTATGCCGAACGGTTCTGGTCTAGATTTTTTAAGCGTCATTAAAGAAAAATATCCAGATATCCCCGTTATTATTATGACGGCATATTCTGATCTAGAAAGCGCCGTTGCTGCATTCCAGGGTGGTGCGTTTGAGTACTTAGCCAAACCATTCGATGTTGATCAAGCAATAGATGTCATAAAACGCGCACTAGATGAAAGCATGCGTCAAACAGTCGATCATGTTACGTTAGAAGAAACACCAGAAATTATTGGCCAAGCACCTGCTATGCAAGAGGTGTTTCGTGCAATAGGTCGTTTAAGCCGTTCTCACACTACAGTATTAATTAACGGTGAATCAGGTAGTGGTAAAGAACTAGTAGCAACTGCATTACATAAACATAGCCCAAGAGCAGATGCACCATTCATTGCAATTAATACAGCGGCAATCCCAAAAGACTTATTAGAATCTGAACTATTTGGGCATGAACGTGGTGCCTTTACTGGCGCTCAAGCATCTAGGCGTGGTCGTTTCGAACAAGCAGATAACGGCACCCTATTTTTAGATGAAATCGGTGATATGCCAGCTGATCTACAAACGCGCTTATTACGTGTTTTAAGTGATGGCCAGTTTTACCGTGTTGGTGGTCACCAGCCTATCAAAGTCAATGTTAGAGTGATTACAGCCACCCACCAAAACTTAGAAGAACGCGTAAAGCTTGGCTTATTTCGAGAAGACTTATTTCATCGTCTAAACGTTATTAGGTTGCATCTACCCGCACTACGTGAACGACGTGAAGATATCCCGTTACTGACTAAACATTTTTTACAACAAAGCGCCTTAGATTTAGGCGTAGAGACAAAGCAGCTATCCGAAGATGCTTTAAGATTTTTAACAGCCCTTAATTGGAGTGGCAATGTACGCCAATTAGAGAACACCTGTCATTGGTTAACGGTTATGGCGCCAGGACAAAATGTAGATGTTGCTGATTTACCACCTGAATTAAAAGAAGATAGCGCTAAGGCCGTTGGTGATCATTCATGGCAAGATATCTTAGCGCAAGAAGTAGCTAATGCCCTTAATCGAGGCGAAAAAGCTATACTTGATGCGCGTACTAAAGATTTTGAACGTGTTTTGATTACTAAAACCTTAGAACATACAGACGGACGACGTATCGAAGCGGCTAAGCTATTAGGAATGGGGCGCAACACTTTGACTAGAAAAATACAGGAATTAGACTTGAAAGACTAAAGTAAATTTTTTTTCTTTATTAGGAGCAAGCAAGGTACGAAACGAATTAGGAGGCATTTTTAACGAAACTTTTTCTTATACTTCAATCAAACCTTAATAATTCTTACCCCTACCTGCTTGGTAAAAACGCTAAAACATATATATTCATAAGTCCATCCATACTTCTCTACCGCTTCCTTGAAGGCCTTATATTCATCTTCACGCCAGCGCTCATTTCCTATATATTCATCAAACACAATAACAGAGCCCACAACCATTCGTGGTGCTAATTGCGCCAATATAGTCACCGTTGAACTGTAAATATCACAATCTATATTAATAAACCGTATAGGTTCGAGGTTTTGTTCTAAAAATATTGGCAAGGTATCTTCAAACCAACCTACATGCAAGCTAACAGATTTCGGCATTTCTGGTATAACACCCTTCGTCGTATAGCTACCCTTAGGCTCGTGATGCCAGACTTCGGGTAATCCTTCAAAACTATCGAACCCATGTACTTGTTGATTAACCATATTGGCTATTTGATGAATTGAAGTGCCAAATCGAACACCAAACTCTAACACCAACCCATCTGAATTTGCCTTAGATAAAGCATATTTAAATGTTTGGTATCCACTACCCATAATTTTAGGGATTTTTTGTTGGGCTGATTTAATATAATGCCAAGCATCTAACTGAGATAGAAATAAATTTGAGCTTTTAGAAACCACATCAAAGTGTTCTTTTGCAGCCGTTGTATCACTAACGTAATCTAACAAAACGCCTAAGGTATACCTAGCACCCATATCCAAAGGTGTAATCTCAATCATTTTTTTTAGTTTTTGAATGGCAGGTACCAAATCTTCTTGATTTAACATTAAGGCATGAATATTATAATAAGCATCTGCATAATCAGGGTGTAGTGATATTGCCTTTCTATAATACCTTTCAGCTTTAGCTAAAAGCCCCTGCTCATGCAAGGCCAAGCCTAAATTATTATTAAATTCAGGATTGTTAGGATTAATACGGTTTGCTTTACTAAAGCTGTCAGTTGCATCGTTGACTCTACCGTCTTGCATCAGGATAGTGCCTAAGAGATTCAACACATCAGCATTTTTAGGTGCCACTTGAATAAGCTGATGACAAATTGCTTCTGCTTTAGCTATATCTCCTTGATTACGATGTGTCCAAGCAGCATGTAGTGCTTGGTTAATCTGTATTTCTAAAGAGGCTACATTAGTTATCGGCTTTTTATCCGCTTGTTGGCAACACTGCTTATATTTTTTTCCGCTTCCACATGGACACCGATCATTGCGGCCTATTTTTTTCATTTTAATATTCAATAATTATTTTCATCATTATACGACCTTTACAGACATAAAAAAAACGACAACCGAAGTTGTCGTTTTTATTTTATTTTTCTAAACTAACACAGGGCTACGCCTGATATTAATTCTAGAAGAATAAGATAGCACCTAAAGCGATGGTATCCGCGTCACCGTCAAAATCAACAGCGCCTCTATCATCTTCGATAGTATTTGCTGTGTATTCAGCTACGATGTTCAAATGCTTAGTTAACGGATGATATACACCAGCTACCCAAGATTTGTTCTCAAACTCGCCGCCACCATTTTCTGGCGCTGATTTACTAGTACCATATGATAGACCCAATTTAGTACCAGGACCTGGGATAGTGTATGTAGCTTGAACGTAACCACCATCATCATCAGTTTCTTCGAAGCCTGCAAATGCTGGACCACCATTTAGCACCAAGTTACCAGGACCTACACGTGCACCTGATAAGCCATCACCTTGATAGTAATAACCAACTAAGCCAAAACCAGCCACTGACACTTTAGCACCAATGTCAAAACCATCAGTTGTGTAACTGTCTGCTAATGTAACGCCAGCTACTTCTTGTTTGTCGTTTTTCTTACTAATGTATGAAGCCCAAACTTTACCAGCAACATCGCCAGCCCATTCGTAGCCCACTTTACCTTCAAAACCAAGGTTTGTGTTAGATGTGTCTGTCGCGTTATTTAAACCTTCAGTAATACCTGCACTGAATGTAAAGCCGTTCCAGTTTGGTGAAGAATATGTAATTTGACCTTTCCAGTCAGCATAGATATAACCAGAACCGATACGACCCAATGTTGAAGTACCACCTGGACCAGCACCAGCGCCCACACCTAGTAATGTCATGTCAGACAAAATAGCATCTGAACCGAAAATACCTAAATCACGACCCAATTTGATAGAACCCCATGAAGCATCACCAAATGTCAAGAATGCTTGACGAATGTTTAGGCTGTTGCCACCAAACGCTGAGCCAGAACCTGAATCGCTGCCAGTAAAGAATGTAAATTGGAATGCAACGTCTAAATCATTTTGACGTGTTTTAGCACCAATACCAAAAGCTGATGGTAACAAACCTGTTGAAATATTGTTTGCGTCGTCATTAGTAAAAGCACCTGAGTTACCAGAGCCTGTATCTAAATCGCCGTCATAGCTAGTGTTTGTGTAGTATGCATTAACATTACCACCGATATCGACAGTCCAATCGCCAGCTGGAATTTTAATACCAGCATTAGCACTTGTAGCGACAGCTAGCAAAGCTGAAGCAACTGCTAAACCTAATTTCTTGTTCATGTAATTCTCCTAAAATTTACTGCTTTTAATTTTCCTCTTTAGTGTCATAAGTGATATTTCACTTAGTGACGCCAACGAGAAAGTTCGCGAACTCCCTTATTCGAATTAATATTAGATATATCTAAGTTAACATTAATTTACATAAGAAGTTAAGTGAGAGTATGCCAAACATACATATGCACGAGCAAGCAGTTATTGATTTATAGCGCCAACAATAGCTATTCTGTTGTTTTTGCACAACGATTCTCGTATATGCAACTACACTTAAGTTAACTTTCAGCTAAGGTTAACTTAAGCTGCTCAACATCGTAATCGCTAGTAATAAGTGACTTGCCGATGCCTTGCTGTAGCACAAGCCTAATTTTTCCATCTTTTACTTTTTTATCTAGTTGCATTAAAGCTATATACTTCTCTACATCAAGTGTTGGTGGTGAAATTGGCAACTTAACCATTTCAAATAACCGCCTAATCCTTATTACTTCTTTTTCTTCCAACCAACCTAGACGCTTAGACAAATTAGCGGCTAACATCGTACCTGCTGCAACAGCTTCACCATGTAACCACACCCCATAGCCCATCGCATTTTCTATTGCATGGCCAAATGTGTGACCCAAGTTAAGTAGTGCTCTTTCACCTGTTTCTAGTTCATCCGCAGCAACAACTTCAGCTTTATTTTGGCAAGACCGATATACTGCATAAGTAGTTTTTTCTTTGTCCAAGCGCAAGATAGCATTTGCATTAATTTCTAGCCAATCAAAAAACTCAGCATCTCGAATTAAACCGTATTTGATGACTTCTGCTATGCCAGCAGACAATTCACGTTCAGGCAACGTCTGTAATGTATCTATATCAGCTAACACTACTTTAGGCTGATAAAAAGCACCTATCATATTCTTACCCTGCGGATGATTAATGCCCGTTTTTCCACCAACGCTTGAATCCACCTGCGATAATAGCGTTGTAGGCATTTGAATAAACGGTACACCTCGTAAATAGGTGGCTGCTGCATAACCCGTTAAATCTCCAATAACGCCACCACCGAGTGCGATTAATGTCACGTTACGCTCGCAGCGGTTTTCTAGTAATGCGTCGTAGATTAAATTTAACGTTTCGTAATTTTTGTATTTTTCACCATCTGGCAAGATAATTTCAACAACATTCACACCTGCATCTTGTAACGGCTGCGCCACTTTCTTCAAATATAAGGGTGCAACAGTCGTGTTAGTAACAATCACGACTTGCTTGTTTTTCAAATACGGCAATATAAGTTCCGCTCTATTAATTAATCCTGCGCCTATGTGTATAGGATAGGTTCGATTGCCTAATGAGACGTCTAATGTTTGCATTATAGTTTTTTAATTGCCTGCTCGATTTGTTTAATGACCACTAATGCATGTTGTTGCGCAGTATCTATCACCAAATCTGCAGCTTCCATATATAGTGGGTGTCGTTCTTGATATAGATCTTCTAGCTTCGTGCGTATATCGACATTCTGTAATAACGGACGCTGCTTATCATGCCGCATCCGTTGCCAGAGGTCATTTGAAGTGGCTCGTAAATAGATAACATAACCATGGCTTTTAAGACATTCAAGGGTTTTTTGCTTGAGTATAGCGCCGCCGCCTGTTGCCAATACTATATTTTCAAGCTGCGTTAGTTCTTTGATGACAGCGGATTCACGTTTACGAAAACCAGATTCACCTTCTAGGTCAAATATAACTGGAATTTTGACGCCTGTACGTTTTTCAATCTCATGATCTGTATCATAAAACTTTTTACGTAAACGCTTTGCAAGCTGTTTGCCAATAGTGGTTTTTCCTGCCCCCATTAATCCTACAAAAAAAATATTTTTACTTTGTGACATAAAAAGAAAATGCCCATCACTTTAATGATAGGCATTTTAAGACAAACTAAGCTTTCTGTCAGTTTAGTTTATACCAAAACCTCTTAGCGCAAGCCTAAACTATCATCCATAATTTTCGGTGTAATAAAAATAAGTAGTTCAGTTTTATCATCTTGCCTTGTGCGCCGTTTAAATAAATTCCCTAACACTGGTATATCGCCAAAGAAAGGTACCTTTTCAACCTGGTTTCTCTCTACCTGTTCGTAAATGCCTCCTAACACGGCTGTTTCTCCATTAGCAACCAGCACCTGTGTTTCTACACTTTGCGTATCAATGGATGGTACGCCCGCAAAAATTACGCCGACACTTTCTTTTTTAACATGTAAATCCATAATAATATTATCATCGGGTGTAATTTGTGGCGTCACTTCTAAACTCAATACAGCTTCTTTAAATGCAACCGTTGCCGCACCACTGCTTGACGCTTCTAAATAAGGTATTTCTGTACCCTGTGCAATTTTAGCTTTTTGCTGATTCGCTGTCGTCACCCGTGGGCTAGACACAACTTTTCCTCGATTATCAGTTTCCAAAGCTGTTAACTCAAGATTTAATAGCAGCCCTGCTGGCAATCTAAACAAACTAAAAGCAATACTGCCAACACTATCTGCAACGGGTAAGTTAGAAAGTAAACCGCCGGTGCTGGCAGCTTGCGTTACCGTGGTGCCAGCAGCATTAGTACGGGTTACAGCACTGGTGGAATCTAAACTACCACCAATAGCTAAAGCATTATTTCCTGGCGTTGTAAATGATTCAACACCAAATCTCGCCCCTAAGCTTTTACCAAACTTTTGATCGGCCAATACTAAGCGAGACTCAATCATCACTTGTCTTACGGGTACATCTGTTTTATTAATAATCTCTTGTATTTCTACTAATTTTTTTGCTGTGTCTTGTATAAACAATGTATTCGTACGCGGGTCATAATTAACCGTACCACGTTTAGACAAAATACTTTTATTTTGTGCAGTCTTTCCACCACCTGATGAAGTGCCCCCACTTGCATTGGCACCTGTCAAAATATCTTTAACATCTTCTGCTTTTTGATAATTTAACGTAAACACTTCCGTCACTAATGGCTCCAACTCTTCTATGGCTCGGCTAGCTTCGAGCTCTGCCTTATCTTTTGCAGTAACTTCCTCGGTTGGCGCCACCATGATAACGTTGCCAGTTTTGCGCATCGTCAAACCTTTATTCTGCATAATAATATCTAATGCCTGGTCCCAAGGCACGTCTTTCAATCTCAATGTAAGATTGCCAGATACCGTGTCGCTTGTGATGATATTTAAACCAGTAAAGTCAGCAATGACTTGTAATACGGAACGTACTTCAATATCTTGAAAGTTAAGTGATAGCTTTTCTCCGTTGTAGCCAGATTTAGATCCTTTCACCAGTTTGTTAGGATCTTCAATAACGCGACGGACATCAATAATAAACTTTTTGTCTGCTTGATAGGCTGACTGCTCCCAATTCCCCTTTGGTTCAATTACCATCTGCCCATTTTTACCCCTTTGCATTGTGTCAACATACAATACCGGTGTATTAAAATTAATGACATTCAAACGGCGTTGCAATTCTGCTGGTACCTCAGTATCCACAAAATCTACAACAATTTTTTTGCCCTTTTTCTTAATATTAATACCAGCATTAGCATCAGACAAATCCACAATAATACGACCCTCTCCATTGACCCCCCGCGCAAAGTCAACACCAGTAATGGCATGATCCTGACTGCCTACTACAGGTTTAGCAAAGCTTGTTTCTGTAGATGCATTCGCAGCCACTGTTCCAGTTCCCTGCAAAGTGATGATGACTTCATTACCTTTTAATTCAGTGTTATAACTTGAATCTTTAGACAAGTTAAGTACCATACGGGTGCGGTCTTTAGCTTGCGCCAACGTTATACTCTTTAACGCACCTTGCGTATTTGATATATGACTTTTAGATAATCCGTTAACTGTATTTGGGAAGTCTAATGCAATTCGAGCTGGGCTTTTTAAAGTAAAGCCTGCAGGTGGGTTTGCGAGCGCCTCTGTCAATGTCACGCGAATACTCAGCCTGCCACCTGACAGAGCAGAAAAATCAATGCTCTCTATTTTATTGCTAGGTGAACTACCATCAGCCGCTACAGCATTGCTTAAAAAGCCTAGTGCAATCACTAGTACTGCAACAGACCTTATCAATAATTTAATCATATCTATTATTCCCATTCATTATTCTTGCAAATTAATACTGGCAGTACGTTCTATCCAGTCGCCAGTAATATCATCTTGGACAATCTCTTTAATTTCTACTGCATTATCATTAATCGCTGTTATTAGACCAAAATTAGGGCCCAAGTAATTGCCAACTCTTACTTGTTGTATTGAATTGTCTGGCACCCTAACCAATGCGTATTTAGACTTTCTTTTACTCATAAAGCCGACATATTTCAAGCTCTCAAGTGGATAGGACTCTAACGCCTCCCTTGGTCTGTCAGTGTTCGGTTGTAATGAGCCAGCCTTACTTGTAGCTTTACGCGGTCTAAATGGATCTGATAAGGCATCGTCAGCATTGTATTCAAGTGGAATATAAGGCAACACTTCTGGTAGCGGTTCAACACTTTTAGTCATATCTTTCGCTGCATTTGCCATAAATACATCGAGGTCATCACCCTTATCGCCACCACATGCGACGATAAATAATGACAAAAAACCAATCAGTACGAGCTTAAGATTTGTGTTGTAACCACTCATTTTTTAGCTCCTTTTTTCTTTTTCTCAGCTTTTTCGGCTCTTTTTCTGGCCAATTCTGAAGAATCTAGGTATCGATATGTTTTTGCAACAGCATCCAAAGCCAACTCCCCATCGCCAGCATCTTTACTTGCTGCAGTAATTGACATGTCATTCAATGTCACAATCCGTGACAGTTTAGAAACATCAGTAGCAAACGCACCAATATCATGATAATTGCCTTTAATCCGAATCACGATAGGCATCTCTGCATAAAAATCTGCCACAACCTCATTCCCCGGCTTAAACAACTCAAACTCCAAGCCTCTTCCCAAGCCCGCTTGGTTAATATCAGTCAACAAACCATCCATTTGTGACCGATCTGGAAGTTGCTTTAATAACGCCCCAAATGTTTTTTCAATATCAACCATTTGTTGTCGATAAGCTTCGATTTTTACCGCTTGACTTGTTTTAACTAAAAAAGTTTGCCTTAAATCAGCTTCTTTTGCTTTTGCTTCTTCATGTGCATCTATTTCACCACTCCAAAGAAACCAATAGCCCAGCCCAATAAAAATCAATGCGATGACAAATAGCAACACCAACTTAACGGGTGCTGACAAACTACCAATATTTTTAAAATCTATATTATTAAAATCGTCTAAATTCATAAGTTAGGTACCAATTGGCTTACTTTCGGTAGGTAATGCATCCGCATTTTGCACTTTAATATTAACTTGCATAATAAAGTGATTTTGCTTAATGCTATTTAGTGTCGTTGATTTAATTTCAATCAAGATTGGTGACTCCAGCCAGTTAGAGACACCTAAGTTTCTAACCAAAGTTGCCACGCGCGCATTAGTATCGGCCACCCCTTCCATCGTAATGACATTGCCCGCTTGTTTAATACTTTTTAGAAACAGCCCCTCTGGCAATTGACGTGACAACTCGTCCAATACGACAACAGACTGGCTACGATTTGTTTGTAAGTTTTCAACAACTTGTTTTCTTTCCAACACATTATTAATTTGATCTTTAAGCTCTTTAATGTCCGAAATTTCTTTATCGAGCTGAGCGATTCCCTGCTCCAATCGGCCATTGCGATCTAGTTGCGTTTGTTTTTTTGCACTTAAATAGCTCCAGCCTAAAAACACAATCGCCGCAGCTATAACCGCTGCAAATACGGCCATTAAGCCAAATTGACGCTGCCTTTCAGCACGTTTAATTTGACGATGGGGTAATAAATTAATCCGTATCATCTTAAGACACCCCGCGCACGGCTAAACCACATGCAACCATCAACGCAGGCGCATCCATTACAACCTGCTGCTGCTTAACCCTAGGTCCAAATGTCATGGCATGAAACGGATTAGCAGTGATTGTATCCACCTGCGTTCTATCCTGCACCATAATATTAATGGCAGGGATAGCTGCAAGACCACCTGCCAAAACAAGATGGTCGACACTGTTGTACTGTGTAGAACTTGTAAAAAACTGTAGCGCCCTTGCCACTTCAGTGGTCAGAGACTGCATAAACGGTTCCAATACTTCACTTTCATAACTTTCAGGCAGCCCACCTTTTCGCTTTGCTATTTCTGCCTCTTCTGCAGACAAGCCAAAACGACGCTGAATCTCTTGTGTGAGTTGTCCCCCACCAAAAGCTTGCTCACGGACATAGACTGACTCGTTATCATGCAATACATTGATATGCATCATTGTTGCACCCATATCAACCACCATCACCGTTTCGTCTTTTCCTGATCCTGGGAACTGACTCGCCACTAAATGATAAGCAGCCTCTGTTGCATAGGTGTCTACATCCATAACGGTTACTTTTAAACCCGCATCCTCGGCAGCAGCAATACGGTCTTCTATTTTTTCTTTACGTGCTGCAGCGATTAGCACTTCAACCTCATCAGGACTAGTTGGCGCAGGACCCAGTACTTGAAAGTCAATATTAACCTCTTCTAAAGGAAACGGAATATATTGATTCGCCTCAGCTTCTACTTGAACTTCCATATCTTCTTCACGCAAATCATTTGCAAACATCACTTTTTTGGTAATCACCGCAGATGATGGCAATGCAAGTGCCGCACGTTTTTCTCGTGAACCTAGCAGTTTCCACGCCAGCTTAACTGCATCTGAAACCTGCTCTAAACCAGCTACATTTCCATCCACAATGGCGTCTTTTGGGATTGCCGCAACAGAATAGCCCTCTAAGCGATAGCCGCCCTTACTGTTACCGGAAAGTTCTACCATTTTTACAGCCGTCGTACTGATATCGACGCCGACCAGGGGTGGTGTGCTTTCATTAAAAAAATCGAATTTCAAATTAAAATTCTCTTTCTATATTCGTTAGTTACGTGCATTAGTGATAATTTACATTAAATCGTAGCAACAACTTTGTGAGGTGTAAAGCTATTTCTAGCTTTAGGTTAGCCACACCTAATTTATTAATAATATTTGTATTATTTTTGCGACACTCTAAAAAAATAACAAAAAACGCCTAGTGGTTTTGGTTAATTCCAATAACCTTATATACTCTCGTAATTAACAAGTTTTTTGAAATCTCAAATATGACTCCCAAAAAATGGTGGCATTATCTTATTCTCTTAATCATTGTCGGCGGTTTAACGGTTTCTGCACTGACCGCTTTAGCCATTACGCTCATCTACCCAACGTTACCATCACTAGAATCACTCACAGACTACCGACCAAAACAACCACTGAGAGTATATTCCGCTGATAAGTATTTAATTAGAGAGTTCGGCGAAGAACGCCGTGCTTTTATTAAAATCAAGCATGTTCCACAAACCTTACAAGATGCCGTCTTAGCCATTGAAGATAGGCGTTTTTATCAGCACCGCGGTATAGATACCAGAGGCGTGCTTCGTGCCATCAAAAACAACCTGACTGGCAAAAGCCGTGAGGGTGCCAGCACCATTACCATGCAAGTCGCAAAAAACTTTTTTACTGGGCCTAACAGAAAACGTAATATCGTCACCAAAATAAAAGAAGCTTTACTGGCCATTAAAATTGAAAAAACCTTGGGAAAAGCACAAATTTTGGAGCTTTACCTCAATCAAATTTATCTTGGTCAACGCGCTTACGGTTTTTCAGCAGCATCACAAGTTTATTATGGAAAACCCTTAGCTGAACTGTCGCTAGCTGAAAGCGCATTATTAGCAGGCCTACCAAAAGCACCCTCTGGTTACAACCCATTTACTAGACTCAAAAAAGCACTTGGGAGGCAACACGAAGTATTACGCGATATGCGACGCTACGGCTTTATCGATGAAAATCAGTTTAACGAAGCAATGGAACAAGAGCTTGAATTCAAAAGCGGCGCCAAACGTAAGAAAGACTCTGGTTTAGATGCAGATTACGTAGCAGAACTGGTTCGTCAAATATTATACAAACGTTATGGAGATGACATATATAAGAGTGGTTTAAAAGTGTACACCACCATCCATAAGAAGAATCAAGAGGCTGCCAATCAAGCAGTCATACAAGGTATTATTGATTACCAACGCCGCCGCGGCTTTAAAAAAGCCGAAGGATTTATTGATTTATCAACATTAGATTCGGCCAACCTAGCAGACGAAATGAAGTCTGCTTTATCCAAAGAAAGTGAATATAGCGGTTTTATTCCCGCTATTGTGACTAAAGCATCAGCAAAATCTGTCGAAGTTTTCAGCAAAAATGGTAGTGAATACAAAATTACAGGCAAAGGGCTTAGTCTGTTACGAAGAAACTTAGCCCTTAAAAATCACAAAAAGCACAAAATCAAGGCAGGGTCCATCATCCGTATAGTCAAAAGTGGTGACGCGTGGCACATCATTCAACTCCCACAAGTTGAATCTGCATTCATCGCACTCGACCCTAACAACGGTGCCATCAAAGCATTAGTCGGTGGATTCAATTTCAATAAAAATAAATTTAATCATGCCACGCAAGCAAAACGCCAAGCAGGTTCTGCTTTTAAACCTTTTGTATATTCAGCCGCTTTAGAAAAAGGATTTACACCTGCCAGCATTGTAGAAGATGAGCCAATTATAATGACTGCGGAAGAGCTAGGCAGTCGAAAGGAATGGTCCCCAAAAAATTACGACGGCAAATACGATGGCCCAATGAGAATCCGGGAAGCTTTAAAAAGATCGAAAAATATGGTGTCAATACGCGTGTTAGATAGTATTGGCAGTCGTTATGCGCAAAGCTATGTGACTAAGTTTGGATTTTCTCGTAAAGACCACCCTGCCTTTTTAACAATGGCATTAGGTGCTGGCGAAGTAACGCCCTTAGGCTTGGCAAACGGTTATGCTGTTTTTGCAAATGGCGGCTACAGAATTGAACCTCATATTATTGCCAAAATTACCGATAGTGAAGGCAAAATAATAGAAGAAAAAAGATACCCACGCGCTCATAAAAATGCACCACGTGTCATTGATAGCCGCAATGCATTTCTAATGACATCTATGATGCGCGATGTCGTGCAAAGTGGCACAGCAACCAAAGCAAGAAAACTGGGTAGAAAAGATGTCGCTGGCAAAACAGGCACCACTAACGATTTAAAAGATGCGTGGTTTGCTGGCTATTCTCCGCATGAAGTTGGGGTGGCATGGATGGGCTATGATCAACCGCGTTCTTTGGGTCGGGCCGAGACGGGGGGAAGAGCTGCATTACCCATTTGGGTAAGCTATATGGCCACAGCATTAAAAGGTAAATCAGATAGGCCGTACAAGGTACCTAGTGGCATAATGTCAGTAAAAATAGACCCTACTACGGGCACCCTAGCTTACGAAGAAGAGGAAGGAATCTACGAATATTTTTATCATGAGAATCCGCCACCTTTCCTAGATCCTGACTTGCCTCCACTTGTAGACCCATTTGACTCTGGGTTTCCACCCAACGACATACTAAACAACCCAATGCAAACCAACCCAGCAGACATCTATAATGATAATGCAGGCGGATGGGTCAATGAAAACAAACGAACACAAAACAATGAAAAGCCAATAACACAGAATCAACCTACCACCACCAACAAGCCAAAGTTGACAACAACGATACCTGACAATAAGACTGCAGAAGAAACAAGGCCTAAAAGCAACCCGCCGCAAAAAAGCGGTATGGAAAGAGCGGCCGATTTTTTAAATCCTAGAGGCTATTAATCATCATAACTTAGCTGCTTAAGTAAACGATATGCCGCATGCAAATTTAGATCAACTCAGGCAAGCCATCGCGCAAGAAGCAGCACGCATGATTGCTGAAGAGGGTATACATGATTTTGCCTACGCCAAAAAAAAAGCGGGTCGACAACTTGGCATCAGCGACAATAGTGCTCTACCGACTAACGTAGAAATAGAAAATGAAGTTAAACTTTATCACGAAATTTATAACGCTGACGAACAGCCAATAATACTTGCTACATTAAGAAAAGCAGCGCTAGCCACCATGCAATTATTGCAAAAATTTAACCCCCATCTCACTGGCACCGTACTCGATGGTACTGCAGGAAAGTTCTCACAAACCGATATCCATCTTTTTGCTGACAATGAAAAAGAAATTGAGATTTTCTTACTCAATCAACACATCCCCTATAAAAGTAGCGAAAAAACATTTCGCCTATCAAACAAACCAAGCAAAGATAAAAAAAACCGCGTACGCAAAACAGTCCCTACCTTCACCTTAGAAACAGAATTTGGCTTGCAAAAACTCAGTGTGTTTAATATTGATGATATGCGCACAGCAACCAAACGGGCTAGCAATGGTAGTAATGCCAATAGAGCTGATATTGCTGGCTTAATAGCATTAATTCAGTAAACAGAAACTATACAAACTGCAATATGGTTTTGACTTTTTCTCCCCTTTATCATGCCGAGCAACGCAGATAAATCTAGGGATTTCGGCGAGGACTGTCTGAGGGCAAAGCCCGAGTTCCGCAGCCGCTAGGTTTATTGAGTAGCGCAGGGAAGCCGAAGGCCGTGATAGCGGGGTGCTCTTTTCTTTGGTTACTTTCTTTTGAGCAAGCAAAAGTAAAGTTACTCGCCTATGGGCGAAAAGCACCTTCACCTATTAGCTAATAAAAATAGGCATACTTGGTAAATAATGCAAAAAGTCCACTTGGATTTTTATCTTGTAATAAAATAAATAGCACAAATAAGGCATCCCATGAACAATACACAAACAGATGACATCGGAATATTAAAAACAATCTGGAGAAAGAACGAGGAAGGCGTTTGGGCTGGCCATGACCTAAAAAGTATTCACCTGAAACCCCGAGAAGGATTCACAAAGGATTATTTCAAGATACAAAATAGCGAAATAAATCTTATGACCCAAAGTCCGGGCACTATCATGAATAGCTTTTTTACTACGTTTGGAACAACTGAATTTTTAGTACGCCAAAGTATCGTGCCTATCGTGGCGTGGAATGATGGGGACGAAGAGATACGCTGCATTGGCACAGGCTTTTTCATTAGCGCTTCTGGGCTGCTAATAACCGCCGCTCATGTACTTCGTGATCCAATTGATGAAGATTATACCAACGTCACCCAAGTCGGTGAACGGTCGTTTAGATTTAATGAGTCATTGCGATATGGTGTTTTAATTCCTGCTAACCCAGCCATGAAGAACGCTCCTACTCCTCCATTTCAGATTCACCCAGAAATGCGGGAAGCAGAATGGTTTATGTGTCCATTTGAGTGGGCACAACATTGGGGGGGAAACATCGAAAATCCGCTTCTACATAAGAAACCTGAATTTAAACTTGACATAGACATTGCGGTTTGCAAAGTCAAAGAACAGCCGCTTATTGGTCACTATCAGCCGTTGAATATAGGCCTACATAATCTCAAACTTAATGACCGTGCTGTAGCGATCGGATACCCAGAAATGAGAAATATTCGAATTGGCGGCGATCATTATCAGCCAGAGCTAGTTGTTTCTGTTGGCTCCGTATCGGCCATTTACCCTGACAATAAAACGGAGAAACAAAACTCAACTGATGGACCCAATTTCGAATTTAACGCGAAAATTCCGGGTAAAATGAGTGGAAGCCCTATTTTAGTTGGTGGAGGTATCATAACGAAAGGAGTCGTTAGTCGCAGTTTTGGAAGCAAGGCAAATCATGCCAGCGGATGTCTAATCGCATCCATGATGCATTTACCATTAATTGAGAAGAAAAGCCTACTTGATCTAATGAAAAATGGCGAAGGTGGAATTCCTCAATTTATTGGAGGAGACCTTTAGGCCTACTTTTGGCCGAAAGCAGGCATACATGAAGCGCAATAAAACTCATAATAATGCGCTCAACTTGACCGCCAAGTGAATGTAATCGTCAAGCCTACCCCTTCAACCACTTCGCCACATCCATCGCAAAATAAGTCAAAATACCGTCTGCCCCTGCTCGCTTAAACCCCAACAAACTTTCCATCACACAAGCTTTCTCATCTAACCAGCCATTTTGTGCGGCAGCTTTCAGCATGGCATATTCACCACTCACTTGGTAAGCATAGGTTGGTACGCCAAACGCCTGCTTCACACGTGTTACCACATCCAAATATGGCATGCCTGGTTTAACCATCACCATATCGGCACCTTCTTCGATATCAAGTGCGACTTCTTTAATCGCTTCATCAGCGTTTGCTGGATCCATCTGATAGTTATATTTATCACCAGCGCCTAAATTAGCTGTTGATCCTACTGCATCTCTAAATGGGCCATAAAAAGCAGAGGCATATTTAGCTGAGTAAGCCAGAATACGGGTATGAATATGGCCAGCTTCTTCTAAAGCATCACGTATTGCACCAATGCGGCCATCCATCATATCCGATGGCGCTACCACATCTGCACCCGCTTCTGCATGACACAAGGCCTGTTTCACTAAAACAGCAACCGTCTCATCATTCAGCACATAGCCTGCATCATCGATAAGGCCATCTTGGCCATGTGTTGTATAAGGGTCTAAGGCGACATCGGTAATAACACCTAAATCAGGAAATGCTTTTTTTAGCGCTTTGACTGTACGTGAGACTAAACCGTCTTGATTGTATGCTTCTGCCGCATCTAAACTTTTATAGTCTTGCGAAACCACAGGGAAAAGCGCTAATGCTGGAATACCAAGTTGGACACATTCTTCTGCTGTCTTAAGCAACACATCAATACTTTGGCGTTTCACCCCAGGCATCGAGACGACTGCTTCAGTTTGGCCTTCTCCATCTAATACAAAAACAGGATAAATTAAATCATTAGGTGTCATCACATGCTCGCGCATTAAGCGTCGAGAGAACTCATCCTTACGCATACGGCGTGGCCGGCTAGCTAAAAATTGATTTGTCATCGCAGTAATCCTTTTTACTCAATTTGAGTAAAGATTTTAAATTTTCATCATTACAATTTTATATCAAATGCTTGCAACAATAATGTAGGGCAAGGCTGAGGAATGAAGACAGTGCAATTAGCACGGCGAATTCCGAAAACGATGCTATGCATTATTGTTATAAGCATCATGCAAACACCTTGGAAAGCTCTGCCCCTGGATCATCCTGCCGCATAAACGCCTCACCCACCAAAAAAGCATTAACTTGATTGCCACGCATTAGTGCAACATCTTCTTGCGTGAAAATACCTGATTCCGTCACAACAAACCGGTCTTTAGGTATCTTTTGCAATAAATCTAAAGTCGTTTGTAATGTGACATCAAAAGTACGTAGATTACGATTATTGATACCAATCATGGGTGTTTCTAATGCTAGCGCTAACGCCAGCTCTTCTGCATTATGCACTTCCACCAAAACGGCCATACCCAAATCATACGAGGCTGCTTCTAACGCCAACATCTGTTTTAATTCTAATGCAGCAGCAATCAGCAAGATGCAATCTGCACCCATGGCTCGCGCTTCAAATACTTGGTACGGGTCTATCATAAAGTCCTTACGCAGGACAGGCAGACTGCACGCTGCACGCGCTTCTTTTAAGTATTGTGGCGAACCCTGAAAATACTGTTTATCTGTCAACACAGATAAACAAGCAGCGCCACCCTGTTCATAACTTTTAGCTATTTCAGCCGGGATAAAATTTTCTCTAATTACCCCTTTAGATGGACTCGCTTTTTTAATTTCAGCGATGACTGCCGCTTGACCAGCATCCACCTTTCTAAGCAAATTGCCTACAAAATCACGTGGGGCTGGCTGTGCGTAAGCAACTTCACGAACTTGTTCTAAAGGTGCATCTAATAAAGCTTGAGCGATTTCTTCGCGTTTGGTCGCTATAATTTTATTTAAAATATCTGACATAAACTCACTTCAACTATTGATATGTTTTACCGTTATGTTTAACCCAGCCTGCAAAGTGTTCGCCTTCCGGATCAAGGTGTGTCCAATGAATAATCCCACCTTTTTCATTGTAGACATACTCGCCTCTAAACTGCACCTCATCGCCTATTTGCAAATCCTTAATGCGTGGCGCTAAATCAATATTGTGCGCAATCAATAAGGTTTGGCTATCGGTCAACCTAACCAAAAAACGCTGATGGCGCGACCCCTCATTATCATCCGATAGCAATCGGTAAACTGTCCCTGTATCTTCTACTTTTTGATCATTACTTTTTTCTAAAAACAAATCGGTAGCAGATGCAAATTCAGCATCACCCTTTTCTAATTTAACTTCATTAAAACCTAGCGGATCATCTATAGGCATCTCTGCTTGAGAGCAGGCAACAAGCACTAACACAACAATCCATAATAACTTTTTTATCATGACTATTTTCAATATTACTAGCGCAATTGTAATGCATTTAATTTAGTAAGTGCTGCTTTACTATCAATCATCTCTGCTGCTTTATCAATACCAGCTTGCAAGCTTGAAGCAATCCCAGAAACGTAAATTGCGGCACCTGCATTCAACAATACAATATCGCGAGCAGCGCCTTTTGTGCCATTGAGCACATCTAAAATCATGGCTTTTGATGCTTCTGCATTTTGAATCTGGATATCTTTAAGTTGATGTACGCGTAAGCCAAACTGCTCAGGATGCACCGTGTATTCAGTAATTTCTCCCGCTTTTAGTTCTGCTATATAAGTATCACCAGTAAATGAAATTTCATCCATACCATCCGCACCATACACAACTAACACATGCTCGCTACCCAGCTTTTGTAACACGTGTGCTAGTTTAGTCGTTAAAGTTTGATCAAACACACCCATCAATTGGCGGCTTGCAGTAGCAGGGTTTGTCATTGGGCCTAGCAAATTAAAAATAGTACGTACGCCTAACTCACGACGAACTGGTGCAGCATGCTTCATGGCGCTATGATGGTTTGGTGCAAACATAAAGCCAATGCCAATTTCACTCACGCTTAGTGCAACCTGATCAGGACTTAAATTAACATTCACACCTAGCGCCTCTAATACATCAGCGCTACCGCATGTCGAAGACACAGAGCGTCCACCATGCTTGGCAACTTTAGCACCGGCTGCTGCGGCTACAAAAGCTGATACTGTCGACACATTAAATGTTTGTATACCATCACCACCAGTGCCACAAGTATCAATGAGATGCGTTTTGTCAGCAATCTCGACCTTGGTAGAAAGTTGGCGCATTACTGTGGCAGCTGCAGTAATCTCATCGACTGTTTCGCCTTTCATGCGCAGGGCAATTAATAATGCCGAAATTTGCACTGACGTCAGCTCACCGCTCATGACTTGCTGCATAACAGCGAGCATTTGCTCGCGTGATAAATCTTGGCGATTTAAAACTTGATTCAGTGCATCTTTAAACATAATCAGTAAGCTTTCAAAAAGTTATCCAGCAAGGCATGTCCATGCTCCGTTAGGATGGATTCTGGATGGAATTGCACCCCTTCTACCGCTAGCGTTTTATGACGCACACCCATAATCTCATCGTCATCAGTCCAAGCAGTAATTTCCAAACAATCTGGCAAACTTTCGCGCTCTATCACCAGTGAATGGTAACGTGTCGCCGTATAAGGATTAGGCAAGCCTTTAAATACACCTTTATCTTTATGATGTATTAATGACGTTTTGCCATGCATGATGCTTTTTGCATGCACAATCTTACCGCCATAAGCCTGCCCGATACTTTGATGACCTAAACACACGCCTAACAAAGGTACTTTTCCAGCAAACTCGTGAATCAGCGACACTGAAATGCCAGCTTCATTGGGTGTACAGGGTCCTGGTGAAATCACAATATAACGTGGCTTCAACTCAGCTATTTTTGCTAAACTAACCTCATCATTACGATACACCTGTACATCTTGACCAAGCTCGCCAAAATATTGCACTAAGTTGTAAGTAAATGAATCGTAATTATCAATCATCAATAACATTATTGACTGTCCTCACTATCTAAACCTGCTTGTACCATTTGTGCAGCACGAATCACGGCCTTCGCTTTATTTTGTGTTTCTTCCCACTCTGATTGCGGTACCGAATCTGCCACGATGCCTGCACCTGCCTGTACGTATAAAACGTTATCTTTAATCACAGCTGTTCTAATGGCGATGGCCACATCCATATCACCATTAAACCCTAAATAGCCCACTGCTCCCGCGTAAACGCCGCGCTTAGTTGGCTCTAGCTCATCAATAATTTCCATCGCGCGCACTTTAGGCGCACCAGAAACGGTCCCTGCAGGGAAGGTTGCTTTAAGCACATCAATGGCATCCATGTTTGGCTTAAGCTTGCCTTCAACATTGCTCACAATATGCATGACATGCGAGTAGCGCTCTATCATCATATTATCTGTCACTTTAATCGTACCTGTTTGTGCGACACGGCCGACATCATTACGGCCTAAATCCATCAGTTGTACGTGCTCTGCACACTCTTTAGGGTCTGCTAATAATTCCGTCGCTAATGCGAGGTCTTGTTCGCGCGTTTCACCTCGAGGACGCGTGCCCGCAATAGGGCGTGAGGTGACAGTATCACCTTCTAAACGCACTAAAATTTCTGGTGATGCGCCAACCACATGATGATCATCCATATCGTAATAAAACATGTACGGTGAAGGATTCAAACTACGCAATGCACGATATAAAGAGAGCGGTGGCGCACTAAACTCTTGTGTCATACGCTGGCTAAGTACCACCTGCATAATGTCACCTTCCACAATGTAGTTTTGCGCTTTCTTAACAACTGCTTTGAAATTGTCTTCACCAAATTCAGAGTTAGCCTCTGTCGTTGGCATCGCTGGCGCCTTGGGAATCTCCACTGTTTCTCTGAGCATTTTTACCAAAGCATCGATACGTTGCAACGCTTTTTGATAGGCATCTTGCTCGTCGGCGTTAGCGTAAACAATAAAGTAAAGCTTGCCGCTCAAATTATCAACCACGGCAATTTCTTCTGACACCATGAGCAATACATCAGGCACACCAATCACATCTGGCTTGTTTGTTTTGGCAAGCCGTTTTTCTATATAACGAATCGTTTCATAGCCAAAATAGCCTGCTAAACCACCAGTAAAACGTGGTAATCCTTCAAGTGGTGGCGTTTTAAAACGTGCTTGGTATTGCTGAACAAAGTCCAACGGATTGATATCATCATGCGTTTCCACTGCCACATTGTCTTGCAACACTTGCACCTGTCTGTCATGTGCCACAATACGTGTTTTTGCAGGCAAACCGATAATAGAATAACGACCAAAACGTTCGCCACCTTGCACACTTTCTAATAAATAAGAAAAGGGCTTGTTAGCGAGTTTTAAATAAAGTGATAACGGTGTATCAAGATCAGAAAACGTCTCTAACACCAGTGGGATACGATTGTAGCCTTTCGCTGCAAGCGCATTAAATTGAGTTTGATTAATTGAAGTAAACATCATGTTCCTAATAATAATTATCTGTTAATGGACAGTTAATAAAACTTGCCCATAAAAGTTTGGCCCACCATTCATTTGGCCAGCCATGTTAGCTACGCCAATGACGCCAACTCAGAAAATTATTGTTTAGAAAAATCATGTTGTTAAATCACATCCAACTAAAAATTATTGTAAAAGTGTTACTAATTCAGTTAAGTCATCTATCATACCATCGACTTGACTCTCATCTAATGGCTTGCCTTGATTATAACCATAAGGCACGGTCACCACAAAGCAACCTGCCGCCATTGCCGCCTGTATATCCACATAAGAATCGCCAACCATTAGGGCTTCAGTCACCAATACGTTAAATTCAGTGCATATATGCAGCAACTGCATCGGGTCTGGCTTCTTTTTTGCCAAAGTATCACCTGATACAACCAATTCAAAATAAGGCGCTAAGCCACTTTTTTCTAATAATGGCAATGTAAATTCTGCTGGCTTATTCGTCACACATGCTAATTTATAACCCGCCTTTAACAACACTTCAAGGCCGCTTTCGACACCTGCATAAGGCTGACTATCTGCTACATTATTTGCATAATGCGTAAAAAATAAACGTTGTGCTTGCTGAAACAATTCAGTATCAGGCTCTAAACCTGTTGCTGCAGATAAACAACGCCTAGTGAGTGTTTGCGCGCCATCACCAATATAGTTTTTAATTTGCAATGCATCTAAAGGCAAACGATTTAAATCGACCAACATTTGGTTTGCTGCAATAGCGATTTCTGGCGCGGTGTCCACTAAAGTGCCATCTAAATCAAGCATGACAACCTTAACAGCAAATTTCATGGGCTCTGTCTTAACAATTACAATAACTCAACGATAGCTTATACCTTGCTTAGAGAGTCACGTAACGAGCCGACGACAGTGTTGTAACGATTTTTATCCGCATCATTCCTTTTTTTGAAAATAGCACTACCAGCAACAAACGTATCTGCACCCGCTCGTGCAATCTCAGTAATATTGTCTGGTGTTACACCACCATCAACTTCCAGCCAAATTTCACGGCCTGTTTCTTTGGTGTACGCATCAATTCTGGCGCGTGCTAAGCGTAATTTAACCAATGTTTCTGGAATAAATTTTTGACCACCAAAACCAGGGTTAACAGACATTAATAAAATCATATCCACTTTATCCATCACATGGTCTAAGTAACTTAATGATGTTGCTGGGTTAAATACCAAACCAGATTTACAACCCAAATCACGCACCATGGCTAAACTACGGTCAATATGGTCAGAAGCCTCTGGGTGAAATGTAATGATATTTGCACCCGCTTTTGCAAAATCAGGAATAATACGATCCACTGGTTTTACCATTAGGTGCACATCAATGAGTGCACCCGCTTTTTTAGAAATCTCACGAATAGATTCACAGACTAAAGGACCAATGGTTAGATTAGGTACGTAGTGATTATCCATCACGTCAAAATGCACGAGGTCAGTACCAGAAGTAATGACATCATCAATTTCCTGGCCTAACTTAGAAAAGTCAGCAGAAAGAATACTTGGGGCAATTCTATAAGTTTTACTCATTGCAGTTTCCATTCTCTAATTATAAATTAAAGCGTTATTTTAACGCGGTTTCTTGGTTTTGAATAAGCTTCTTGCTTAAGATTTTAGGTAAGGTTCTTGCTTAAGCAGGCCTGATACTTCAAAATTACACCTATGCAGCTTTTTACCATCGGTGTGAATCACACAACCGCCCCCATTGCCATCCGTGAAAATGTCGCGTTTAGTAGCGATAACTTGCGCGAAGCACTCAGTGACTTAACGGCACACAATGCGACAGAAGCCGCTATTTTATCGACCTGCAATCGCACCGAAATATATGTACAATCCCCGCAAGCGGAGCCTGTGATTCATTGGTTAGCTAGTTATCACAAACTAGATATTGCCAACATCCAACCTTACACCTACACCTTAAGCAATCATGAAGCCGTTAAACACGCATTTCGTGTTGCTTCTGGTTTAGACAGCATGGTGTTAGGTGAGCCACAAATCCTAGGGCAATTTAAACAATCGGTAAAAATTGCACAAGAAGCCGGCACATTAGGCACTGGCCTACATCAATTATTCCAACGTACGTTCGAAGTCGCTAAAGAAGTCCGCACCAATACCGATATTGGCGGCAGTTCTATCTCCATGGCGGCAGCTGCCGTTAAATTAGCACAGCGCATATTCGGCAACCTTTCAAAACAAAAAGTGTTGCTCATCGGTGCTGGCGAAATGATAGCGCTTTGTGCGAATCATTTTTCCACACAAAAACCACAATCCATCACCGTAGCCAACCGCACATTTGAACGCGGTAAAGATCTAGCCGAAAAAATTAATGCTGAAGCAATATTGCTCAATGATTTGCCTGAACGTTTTGCCGAATTTGATATTGTCATTACTAGCACTGCCAGCCAACTACCAATTGTTGGGTTAGGCATGGTAGAACGTGCCATTAAAGCACGGCGTCATCGCCCTATATTTATGGTTGATTTAGCAGTACCGCGCGATATTGAAGCTGAAGTTGCACAATTAGATGATGTGTTTCTTTACACAGTCGACGACCTTGCTCAAGTCGTTTCTGATGGTATTGGCAACCGCCAAGAGGCCGCCATCAACGCCGAAATAATTGTCGCTACACGTGTCGACAACTTTATGCATTGGCTCAAAAAACGTGACGCGGTCCCCACCATTAAAGCATTACGAGACCAAGCTGAAGCAACACGTGCAGCTGAACTAAAAAAAGCATTAAAACGCATTCAAAAAGGTGAAGACCCTGAAAAAGCCTTAGAACTGTTAAGCTTAGCCATTACCAAAAAGTTTTTACACGCCCCTAGCCATGCATTGAATCAAACACATGGTGACGAACATACGCGCCTAGAGCAAATACTGCGTCAAATTTACCAAATTAAACATTAAATTTAAAACCTAAACGATTGAAACCAAGCATCAATGAAACCTAGCATATTACAAAAGCTCTCTAACTTAAGCGAACGTCTAGATGAGCTCAACCGCTTAATGTCAACAGAGGGCATCACCGATAACATGGAGAGCTACCTCAAAATTACACGTGAGCATGCAGAAATTACACCGATAGTTGCGCAATATCACACCTACACAAAAACAGAGGTTGATATCAAAGAAGCGCATGAGATGCTCAGCGACCCTGAAATGAAGGCCTTTGCGCAAGAAGAAATTGAGTCAGGTAAAAAACGCTTAGAAGAAATTGAATTAGCACTGCAAAAGCTACTGATCCCTAAAGACCCTAATGATGATAAAAACGTTATCTTAGAAATTCGTGCAGGTACTGGCGGCGATGAGTCTGGCTTATTTGCAGGTGATTTATTCCGTATGTATAGCCGTTACGCAGAGCGCCAACGCTGGAAGTTAGACGTCTTATCTTCTAACGAAGGTGATGTCGGTGGCTATAAAGAAATTATCGCTAAAATTGAAGGTCAAGGGGCGTACTCTAAGCTGAAATTTGAAAGTGGCGGTCACAGAGTGCAACGCGTACCTGATACTGAAACACAGGGACGTATCCATACCAGCGCCTGTACGGTAGCGATTCTGCCAGAGGCTGATGAAGTGGCTGATGTCACCATCAACCCTGCCGACATTCGTCTCGATACCTATCGCGCCTCTGGTGCAGGTGGACAGCACATTAATAAAACAGATTCTGCTGTGCGTATTACCCACGCGCCAACTGGTATTGTGGTGGAATGCCAGGATGGCCGTAGTCAACATGCCAACAAAGCACAAGCCATGATGGTGCTAGCAGCACGAATCAAAGCCCAACAAGTCGATAAACAAAATAGTGAAATCGCTAGTGAACGCCGCAACCTGATTGGATCTGGTGATCGCTCTCAACGCATCCGCACCTATAACTACCCACAAGGCCGTATTACAGATCATCGCATTAATTTAACGCTGTATAAAATTGACGCTATTACTGAGGGTGACCTAGATGAATTAATTACGCCTTTAGCTGCTGAGCATCAGGCAGATTTGTTGGCTAGTTTAGGTGAAGACAATTAATTAAAAATGAATGGCTTTCAAGATGCCAAGGTTGCCGAAGTTTTTAACGCATACCCAATAAACATAAAACCTAAACTACTATTTCTACGGCAACTTATTTTTGATACTGCCGCACAAACAACTGGAGTGGGAGCGCTAGAAGAAACGCTAAAGTGGGGCGAACCAGCTTACCTAACCTCACAGACAAAAAGTGGTAGCACAGTTCGCATTAACTGGAAGAAATCTCAACCAGAGCAATATGCAATCTATTTCAACTGCAAAACCACGCTAATTGAGACGTTCAAAACATTGTTTCCTCATGACTTAAGATATGAAGGAAACAGAGCCATTATTTTTAATATTAATGATGAAGTACCAGCCGAGGTTTTAAGTTACTGTATCGCCATCGCGCTCACTTACCATCATAAAAAAATATGATTAACCTCCGCAACTTACTGAAGCAAGCACAAGAAAACTTAATACATAACTTAAATCAATCTAATACTGAAGCTCGTATAGAAACGCAAATGCTCCTACGATTTATACTCGGTGACCTTTCGCGAGCTTGGCTTATCGCGCATGAAAATGATGTTATCGAAAATAATGCTTATGCAAGATTTCAAACATTACTAAAACGTAGACTAGCTGGTGAACCGATTGCTTATATCTTAGGTTATCGAGAGTTTTATGGGCTAACGTTAAAAGTGACGCCTGACACCTTGATTCCTCGATCTGATACTGAAACATTAGTTGAGGCAGCGCTAGAAAAAATACCAAAAAACAAACCAACTAAAATACTCGACCTTGGTACTGGCACGGGTGCAATTTCACTTGCCATCGCCAAGCATAGACCACACGCTCATATCACAGCAATAGACAGTAACCAAACAACTCTCGAGGTTGCAAAAGAAAATGCGGAAAACCTAGAAATAACCAATGTCAATTTTATACAAAGCGATTGGTTTGAAAAATTTGAGAATCAGCAGTTCGATATGATTGTGAGCAACCCACCCTACATCGAAGAAAATGACGCACATTTGAAACAAGGAGACTTACGTTTTGAGCCACAATCTGCATTGGTATCTGGCAAAGATGGCTTAAATGCTATCTGCCATATTATTAGCAAAACGCCCCAACATTTAACGCCTAATGGCTGGCTACTTTTAGAGCATGGTTACAATCAATCACAAAATGTTGCTCATTTATTCATGCAAAAAAAATTCAGCGATATTACACATATGAAAGACTTAGCTGGCATTAACCGCGTGACGCTAGCTTGTTGGGTTTAAGTAGTTATTTTTTAACTTTTGGTAATGATTAGCTGAATACATAAAGTGTGCGATTTCATCTTGTGTTAAAGCACGTATTTTTTTAGCGGGCCTACCCATATATAAGTAACCACTCTCTAATACCTTACCTTCTGGCACCAAACTACCTGCAGCCAATAATACGTGTTTTTGCAACACGACTTTATCCATCACAATACTACCCATGCCTACTAGGCATTCATCCTCAATCGTGCAACCGTGTAAAACAACACTGTGCCCTACGGTCACGTTATTACCTATTATTAACGGCGCGCCTGCCGGATCCCAACTCGATTGATGACTTACGTGCAGCATACTTAGGTCTTGAATATTCGTATTATTACCAATCCGGATAAAATTCACATCACCACGCACCACACATTGCGGCCAAATAGAACTATGCTCACCCACATGCACATCACCAATCACGGCTGCTGACGCATGTATGTAGACATCACTCGCTATTGTTGGCATCACACCCCGGAAATTTTCAATCATCATTCACACCTATTAACTTCTAGTAAAGAGATTTTTAACGACGTTTTTGACGTGTAGTACTAGGCGCACGGAACGCAGAAGCTGAGATAGTATGTGTTATACATCGCAGCTATTGAGTACCGCGCAACAAAGTAATGCGCTCAAATAGCGTCGCTTACAAAAGTCTCTTTATAAAAACACATAGTATAATCTTAAGTATGCAAGAAAATAACTCTATTGGTATTGTAAAAGCAGAAACGGCGCACTTTAGCGAGCCCCTCACTTTAAAAAGCGGTGACGTATTACCTCAGTTCGATTTGATATACGAAACATACGGTACGCTGAATGCAGACAAATCAAATGCCGTTTTAATTTGTCATGCTTTGTCTGGCACGCATCACGTTGCTGGCCGATACTCGCCTGATGATAAACATCCAGGCTGGTGGGATAACCTGATTGGCCCAAACAAACCTTTAGACACCAATAAGTTTTTTGTGATTGGCTTGAATAACCTAGGTGGCTGTGACGGCTCAAGCGGCCCTGCTAGCATAGACCCTTCTACAGGCAAACCATTTGGCGGAAACTTTCCCCTTGTAACGGTAGAAGACTGGGTGGACTCACAAGCCATGCTTGCTGATTATTTCAGTATTGAACAATTTGCTGCTGTCGTTGGTGGCAGCTTGGGTGGCATGCAAGTACTGCAATGGACGATTGCTTACCCTGAGCGTATTAAACATGCCATGGTGATTGCCTCTGCTCCTAACCTCACCGCGCAAAATATGGCATTTAACGAGGTGGCGCGTCAGGCAATTATTACCGACCCTGAGTTCTACGAAGGGAATTATTACGAACATAATGTTGTGCCGCGTCGCGGCCTACGTATTGCACGCATGTTAGGTCACATCACTTATTTATCAGATGATGCCATGGGTGAAAAATTTGGCCGTAAACTTAAAGACGACATTAAATACAGCTTTGATGTGGAATTTGAAATGGAGTCGTATTTACAGTATCAAGGTGACAAATTTGCGGGTGATTTTGATGCAAACACTTATATACGCATGACACGGGCGCTAGATTATTACGACCCTGCTCTAAGTTTTGGCGGTGATTTAAGTAAAGCTTTATCACATGTTAAAGCACAGTTTCTAGTACTCTCGTTCACTAGTGACTGGCGCTTTTCACCTGCTCGCTCACGTGAGATTGTAAAAGCTTTATTAGATAATGAACTCACTGTTAGTTATGCAGAAGTCACAGCCGCCCATGGGCACGATGCTTTTTTAATGCATGACCCACATTACCATGCCATTTTGCGCAGCTATTTTAGCAAGATTGAGGTTTAATCATGACAAATAATGTAAATATTACAAATGCTGTCACAAAATATAGGCAAGATTTTGCAGTTATCGCAGGATGGGTAGCCTTTGGTTCAAAAGCACTTGATTTGGGTTGTGGTGATGGCACTTTATTGCGCTATTTACGAGATGCACTAGAAATCAAAGGCTATGGTGTAGAAAAAGATGATGCTAATTGGCTAGCTTGCCAACAAAATGACGTCAATGTCATTCAAATGGACTTAGAAGATGGCTTATCTGGGTTTGAAGACCAGTCTTTTGATACAGTCGTGCTATCACAAACACTACAAGCCATGCACGAAACAGAAAAAATTGTGCTTGAAATGCTTCGTGTTGGCCGCGAAGGTATCATCACTTTCCCTAATTTCGGCTATTGGCGCAATCGTTTGCAAATTATTACGGGCAATATGCCAGTATCAAAAAGCTTGCCATACGAGTGGCATAACACGCCCAATATACATTTATGCACCATTAATGACTTTGAAAAGTTTTGTCAAAAACGTAATATAAGCATTATTGAGCGCAGCGTTATTACTAATGATAAGCCCGTGCACTTTATGCCTAACTGGCTAGGTAGTTTAGCAATGTATAGATTAAAAAAATAGCGAAGCAATCACTTGGCATCTTCTATAAAACAAACCCTCCTTAACAAACGCATGTTAGCCTGCGTTATGTTGGGCTTTAGTTCTGGCTTACCGTTATATTTATTATTCCAACTCTTGCCTGCATGGCTACGTACCGAGGGCCTAGATCTCAAAACGATTGCCGTCTTTTCCTTGATTCAGCTGCCCTACACATGGAAGTTTATTTGGGCACCGCTGATGGATCGCTACAATCTGATTGCGCCGATGGGTCGCCGCCGCAGTTGGATGCTGATCACCCAAGTCGCATTGTTTATTACCATCTGCGCCTATGGTTTTTATGACCCAAAACTCGACATCACCAGCATCGCTGTTATTTCTGCTTTAGTGGCTTTGTTTTCTGCCAGCCAAGATATTGTGATTGATGCTTTTAGGCGTGAAATCTTAAGTGATGAAGAACTCGGCTTAGGCAATAGCATTCATGTGAATGCCTATCGCATCTCAGGCTTAGTGCCTGGCTCATTAGCCTTGATATTATCTGACCACCTGCCTTGGTCATCCGTGTTTTGGATCGTCGCTTTATTTATGATTCCTGGCATGTTGATGACCATATTCGCGACAGAGCCACACCGTGCCGAAACCCCTAAAACCTTATATGCCTCTGTTATTGAGCCTTTTACCGAATTTATTAATCGCGCGGGCTTAAAGCATGCCATGCTCATATTACTGTTTATCTTGCTCTATAAACTGGGCGACAGCATGGCAACCGCACTCGCCACACCGTTTTATATTGATATGGGCTTTAGCAATACTGATATTGGCACCATTGTAAAAGGCAGCGGCTTAGTCATGCAAATACTAGGTGGCTTTATCGGCGGGTTTTGGATGCTTAAAGTCGGCATTAATCGTGGCCTTTGGGTGTTTGGTGTCGTGCAACTCGTCACCATTCTTGGCTTTGCATGGCTAGCTCATGCAGGTCCATTTGAAACAGTGAGTGTAATAGAGCGCGGTATGCTTGCCGTGGTCATCGGCGGAGAAGCATTAGGTGTCGGCTTAGGGACAGTCGCCTATGTTGCTTATATGGCCCGTGAAACAAACCCTGCTTACACTGCTACGCAACTTGCCTTATTCACTAGCCTGTCTGCCGTTCCACGTTCTATTTTTAACGCACTGACTGGCGGTATGGTAGAAGCACTGGGTTGGGAACAGTTCTTTTACGTCTGTACCTTGCTAGCCATTCCTGGTATGTTGCTTTTATTCAAAGTTGCGCCATGGAATACTCGGGGAACAGATCAAGCAGCAAATTAAAATCTTAAATCCTGCATCATAAAATGCTATGTTCTAAACACCCAGTGTAAGGTTTTTTGCACCTATACGACTAATAACTAATTGTCCATGAGGAGTATTAGCTATGCACGCAAAATCTGTTATTAGCGGTTTATTCGCCAGCTTGCTTTTGATTAGTCAAAGCTCAGTACTAGCCGCTGGTTGTAGTGCAAAAAGCGGTAATAAAACCATCCCTTTATTAGAGCTATACACCTCAGAAGGCTGTAGCAGCTGCCCACCAGCAGACAAATGGCTAAGCAATATCAACCATGCGCCAGACAAAGTAACACCTTTAGCTTTCCACGTAGACTATTGGGACTATATCGGCTGGAAAGATAAATTTTCTAAGGCTGAATACAGTAGCAGACAGCGCAAAATGGCTGCTTTCAGCGGGATAGGATACGTCTACACACCCCAATTTATATTTAGCGGTCGTGATTTCAAAGGCTGGGGTAATTCTAGATTGAAGAGCGCGATCAAATCTAAACAAAAATTTGCCTCTCGTGCCAACCTGTCACTGAATGCCGTTAATGAAAAAGATGGCAGTATTATTCTTAGCGCCAATGCCGAAACTGTGAACCCTACAGATGCAAAGAAAACAGATGTATTTATTGCGCTATATCAAAATAATTTGGTAACAGAAGTAAAAGCTGGCGAAAATAATGGTAGAAAATTAAAGCATGATTACGTTGTTCGTGAGCTATTTGGGGCATACCAAATTAACGATCAAAATATATTCAGTAAGAAATTAAAACTAAGTCCTAAATGGCAAAAACGAGATGCTGGCGCTGTCATCTTTGTGCAAGATACTAGCAATGGTGAAATCATACAAAGCCTAGCCTTAAAGTTTTGTAGTTAAAATATATCGCGTAGCGCAATCACAATAGTAAAGCCTTGTGGTGTTAAGTGCTTTTAGGTCTGTATCTTGCTGATCATGCCGGCCTCTAGCCAAGTAGATAAATACTGCGCAGCCTGCAGTGTTGCATCATCACCAAGCGTTGTAAAAAGGTCTTCACATAGTGAAGCAAATGTTGCCCCAGCCATAACATTTTGAACAGCCTTATGTTCTAACGCTTCTGTCGTGCGGTAATGTGAGTTCATGTCACTACGCCAGACTAGGCAAGGCTCATGGATTTGTTGTGGCTCAGGCGGTGTTTCATCCGCGTCTAGCGCTTGCCAAATAGGAATCACATTCCAGTCTAAATCTAATAGCTGCAATGATGGATGAAATGCAAAATGCAGCTCTCCCCATGCTTCTGGTGGGATGTCTGCTAAGTCTTGCAATTGTAATATTGGCGCATCCTCAGCATCAAAAGCCAAACCAAGCGCCCATTCAAACGCTGCCAATTCTGCTGCAACAACATGCTGGGACAAGGTTTTTCGTAAGTGTGTATCCATCTCGTCGCCTACCCAGCGCATATTACGATAATGTGAGGGGTAAGCATCGATATAAGCACGTGCTGTTTGGTTAAAAAGCTGATCCCCCAAGAACGCTTGTAATTTAGGATAAGCATTTGCAAGCGCTTCAATAATACGTAAACGATAGCCATCGGCATAAATACCCAAACGCTTTTTAGCGCCCACTTTTTTATCGTTAACGATACGCTGCTTAAAATCAGCGCCTTTAGCTTGATCAATAATGTAAGCTTGGAAATTATGTTGCAATTGTGCTAACTGACTCATGCTGTTTGCACTTTCAGCGATTGCTGCGTTAAAGTTTTACTTGCAATATCACGTGCCACTTGTAGCTCTTGTACTAACACATCCAGCTCTGGGATTTTATCATCGCGCTCTATCATGGTAGAAATAGCGCCTAACCGTGACATGGCATAAGCATATAAATCCCACACGGGATCTATCACTGCCGCATCATGCGTATCAATGATATAGTCGCCATTGTTCTGATGGCCCGCTAAATGTATTTGCTGTACACGTTTCGCTGGCACCCCATCTATAAAAGCTTTCGCATCGAAATTGTGGTTATAACTACTCACATAAATATTATTAACATCTAGCAGCAGCAAACAATCGGCAGCTTCAGAAATTTGGGTAATAAACTCCCACTCTGTCATCGTGGAATCGATGTAACTCGCATAACTAGAAACATTTTCTAATAAAATTTGGCGGCCTAAATAATCCTGTACGATTTTCACACGCTCTGCCACATGTTTCGCCGTCTCCTCAGTGTAGGGCAGTGGTAATAAATCATGCATATTCTGCCCATGCACGCCTGTCCAACATAGATGATCAGATATCCAAGCTGGCTCTATGCGGTCAGCTAATTTTTTTAAATCGCGTAAATAATATTCATCAAATTTTGTTGTAGAGCCAATCGATAATGAAACACCATGCATGACCACAGGATAGTCCGCACGGATTTTATCTAAATAATAGAGTGGTTTCCCACCAGGAATCATGTAATTTTCGGAAAGAGCCTCAAACCAATCTATATTAGGCTTGGTTTCCAAAATCGTATTGTAATGCTCGGTACGTAAACCTAGACCGAAACCTAAAAAGGGCGGATTCTCACGCATTTTTACCTCGAATAATATGATGAAGTTGACCCATGATGCACTTATTGTAACGTAATGCCATCAAATAAAACGGGCATCATATTAGAAACTGATGCCCGACTTTCTTACCGTAATGCTAATTAAACAGCGTGACCGCCTTTAGCAGTACATTCTTCACCTGTTAATGCTACGTGACCGATACCAGCACAGGCATTATGACCTTTGCACTCGTTAGCAGCCACTTTACAAGAACCTTGACCTTTACATGCATTTTTTGCAGTTTTACATGCATTGTGACCTTTGCATGCATTACCTGCAGTTTTACAATCACTAGTGCCTTTACATGAGTTAACACCAACACAAGCAACATTAGTAGAATTAGCTGATGCGCTACTACCACCGCTTGCACAACCTGCTAAAATTAACGCTGCCGCACCGACTGCCAATAAAGCACCTTTACCTACTTTAGATGTTGTTTCCATAGCCATTTTTATTTCCTCTCGAGAGTAATGTTTTTAATGCGCCAAAGCGCAATCGTTATGTAACCCAAAAAAATATAGTTACGATAACTTAGTCGCGTAACACTAAACTAACTTACAAACTATTTTTAAATAAGACGAAAGAGGCATATGAGCATCTACCTGTATAGGGCAGATAATGCGTCGCTTATTTTAAATGATTTCACCACCTTTTTCTGTACAATCGGCTTCTGTCATTGCTAAGAACCCATGGCCTTTACATTCATTTTGGCCCTTGCATGCATTTTCTGCAGTTTTACAATCACTAGTGCCTTTACATGAATTTAGACCAGCACAATGCACCAGCTCTGCAGTTGAGATAGTCTTCTCACCAGCGCCACAACCCGCCAAAATAAGTGCTGCGGCACCGACTGCCAATAATGCACCTTTACCTACTATAGATGTTGTTTCCGTAGCCATTTTATTTCCTCTCGAGTGTAATGTTTTTAATGCGCCAAAGCGCAATCGTTATGTAACCGAAAAATATAGTTACGGCAATTTAGTCGTTAAGGCTTAACTATCCTTACATATAAGGTTAAATATTATGACAACAATGGCTTGCTAAGCTGGAACTATCTAGTTGAGATTGCTGGATTACGAATTACTTAAGGGATGATGATTGTGCTATTGCAATAGGACGTCTTTGTAACTTTCGTGCAAGATTATTTTTACTCATCTGCAAATCTTTCGACCAATCGGTTGTTGCCTCTTCTTTTGGTAAGGCATTCATGACACCACGTAGTCCAGAACGTTTAGTGCCTAATAAACTAAGCGCTATGTTGTCAGCTTCAGCAAGTTGCTTGGGTTTAACTTTCAACATAACCACCTTGCCACCAACATAAGTAGTGGCTGTTGAGGCAGTGACACTAACAATACCTGCCACTGGGACAACAGCAGCAACAATGGCTGAAATGATCAGCTTGGCTGTCGTGTTCTTATTGTGATGCTTTGCAATAACATGACCCATTTCTCGCGCTATTAAAAAGCGCATCGCCTTATCAGAAAGTTTTAAATGTTGTAAGCCACGAAATATAACAATATCACCCTTAGCATTTGAAGCCGTCCCTGCTTCTCTTTTATCAACGACACTAAATTTAAAACTGTTTACTCTATTTTTTAAATCAGCATTTTTCTTATAAGCGGTTGCTGCTAGCTGCGCACCAAAAAACTGTACACGATTATCAAAAACTTTATTTTTCTTACATTGGCTCTTCTCACACGGCGCCGCATTATCTTTAATGGCTAGATCAAACTTCATTTCTAAATCAGAATAAACTTCGCTAACACCTGCATTATTTGCTTCATTACTATTCACACTATTAGGAATTGAGATAGTGTTGTTTACATTACCTGGAAACACAACAATTGTTCCACCCTCGGCATGAGCCTGAGAAAACCAGAATGGTAGAATAGAAATTAATAATGCTAAAACTAGTCGGTAAACAAACTTGCACTTCATCATGGCTTTCTACATCTTTCTAGCTGCGCTATCCGTAATCAATAATTAAAGGGGAATGGTCACTAAATCGTGTCTCTTTATAAATTTCAGCATGTGCCGCTTTTGATGCTACTGCTGGTGTCGCAATTTGGTAATCAATACGCCAACCAACATTCTTAGCCCACGCTTGACCACGATTACTCCACCATGTATAGCCTTCACCTGTTGTATCTGGGTACAATTTTCTATATACATCCACCCAACCAACACGATCAAATAAATCAGTAAGCCATTCACGCTCCTCAGGCAAAAAGCCTGAGTTCTTTTTGTTCCCCTTATGGTTCTTAAGATCGATTTCCTGATGCGCGATATTCCAATCGCCGCAAATAACAACATCAAAACCACTCTCTCTTAATTGTTCTAGGTGAAGCATGAAGCGTGCCATTACGCTAAATTTGAAAGTTTGACGTTCCTCCCCACTCGATCCACTCGGTAAATACAATGAAATAACACTTAGTTTTCCAAAACGGCATTCTAAATAACGACCTTCAGTATCAATATCCTCCATACCCAAACCCACAATCACTTCGTCTGGTTTCTGCTTAGAATATATACCAACACCGCTATAACCCTTCTTCTGCGCATAGTGAAAATGGCCAAAATACCCTTTTGGCGCATGCATTTCTTCTGTCATATCCGTAGCTTGTGCCCTTAATTCTTGCACGCACATCACTTCTGGTTGCATTTTTTGCAGCCAATCCAAAAAACCTTTCTTCGTTGCAGAACGTATACCATTTAAATTCAACGTTATAATGCGCATTTAGATTCCTTAATATTCCTATTTATGTCAGTTGATAGTCAAAATTTGTCACAAGCGTTTATTGCGCTGTGTATTAAAAAGCAAGTACTTAAGTTTGGTGAGTTTACAACCAAAGCTGGACGCATCAGTCCTTATTTTTTCAATGCAGGCTTATTTAACGATGGCGAAAGTTTATTAAAACTAGGCGAATTCTACGCCAATAGCATAGAAAAATCTGGCGTTGAATTTGACATGTTATTTGGCCCTGCCTACAAAGGCATTCCACTGGCTACCAGCATCGCTATTGCCTTTGCAAAAAAAGGCCGTAATTTACCCTATGCTTACAACCGCAAGGAAGCCAAAGGTCACGGAGAGGGCGGCACTGTTATTGGTGCCGCTTTAAAAGGTAAAGTGTTAATTATCGATGATGTCATTTCTGCAGGCACCTCAGTTCGTGAATCTATAGCGCTCATTCAAGAAAAAGGCGCAGAGGCATGTGGCGTCAGTATTGCTTTAGACCGGCAAGAAAAAGGATTAGGTGAGTTATCTGCAGTACAAGAGGTGGAAGAACAAAACAATATACCTGTATACGCTATTGCCACCCTAAACGACTTGCTCACTTACATTCAAAATGAACCGGATATGGCACATACCTTGCTTTCTATCAGTCGTTATCGTGAAAAATATGGTCGCTAACTAAACATATGCGTAACTCGCAACCCTACAATTTATCTGCAATTCTATTTGCCTGCTTAATGCTTACATCACAGCCTTATGCTATGGCTGAAGGAAAGCGCATTATAAAATGGATAGATAACAAGGGTGTAACGCATTACGGAGACACGTTGCCTGTAAAAGAAGCTGGCAGAAATAATACCGAATTAAGTAAGAATGGTATTGCTCTGAAAAAGAATACGCAAGCAAAAAATAACGAAGCGATTAGCATCGACAAAGAAAAACTTGAGCAACAACGTAAAGACAATATTCTTTTATCGTCATACACCAATGCAGAAGAAATTGACCTAGCACGTGACCGTAACCTAGAAATGGCAAATGCGACACTACAAGCCATAACGGTACAAAAAGAAAATATTACCAGTAGAATTGAACGCAATAATCAAGAAATAGAAGGATATAGCAAAAGAAATAAACCCGTGCCTAGTGCGTTAACTGAAAAGTTAAAAATAGCCAAATCGGAATCAAGAAAAAAAGATGGGCAAATTGCCAACCAAAAGTTAAATATTGAAGCGACTAAAAAACGCTACGCAGAAGAAAAGTCACGCTTTGTTACACTTAAAACACCTAAGCAAAAAACTAATTAACCATAAATTCTAGTCACTTAATTTTTTCTTTAACATTTGACTCACTTGTGTAGGGCTTGCTTTACCTCTAGAAGCTTTCATTACCTGCCCTACCAATGCATTAAAGGCTTTATCTTTACCAGATTTAAATTCAGTCACCATTGGCGCATTAGCTGCTAGCACTTCATCAACAAGTAACTCTATCGCGCTGCTATCTGTTACTTGCCTCAGGCCTTTGGTTTCAATAATAACGTCGACATCGCCACCGTCTTCCCACATCACCTCAAACACCTGCTTGGCCGCATTATTTGAAATTGTATTATCTGCAATACGTGTGATTAATTGCGCCAAATACTCTGGCTTTACTGGTGAATCAGAAATAGTCTTATCTTCTGAATTAAGTTTGGCTGTTACACTACCCATGACCCAATTTGCAGCCAATTTAGCATCAGCACCTGCATCCACTGTGTTGATGAAGTAAATCGCCGTACGACGACTTGTCGTTAAGCTAGAAGCGTCATAAGCCGATAGTGCATACTCACTTTCAAAACGTGCTTTCATCACAGCTGGTAGTTCAGGCAACTCTGCTTGCACTTTTGCTTTATCTGCTTCAGTAATTTCTAATGGCAATAAATCTGGGTCTGGAAAATAGCGATAATCATTCGCCTCTTCCTTACTACGCATTGCGCGTGTTTCACCTGTCTCAGGATCAAACAGAATGGTCGACTGTTCAATTTTTCCACCCTCTTCAATCGTTTCTATTTGCCAACGCGTTTCGTACTCAATGGCTTGTTGCATAAATTTAAAAGAATTCAGGTTTTTAACTTCTCGCCGTGTACCAAGCGCTTGCGAACCTTTGGGACGCACAGAAACATTCACATCACACCTAAAGCTGCCTTCTTGCATATTGCCATCACAGATATCAATCCACTGCACCAATTCATGTAATTTTTTAGCATAAGCCACCGCTTCAGCTGCAGAGCGCATATCAGGCTCTGTCACGATTTCCAATAATGGCGTGCCAGCTCGATTCAAATCTATACCGCTCATGCCTTCTACTGCACCATGCACAGATTTTCCCGCATCTTCTTCCAGGTGCGCGCGCGTAAGGTTAACCACTTTCTCATACGCAGCTTGTTTACCAACAGCAGGCACTTGCACGATGACTTGCCCTTTACCCACTACGGGCAACTCAAACTGGCTAATTTGATAGCCCTTAGGCAAATCTGGGTAGAAATAGTTTTTACGTGCAAATACTGAGCGTGACGCTATTTCCGCATCCACTGCCAAACCAAATTTGATAGCACAACGCACCGCTTCTTTATTGAGTACTGGCAACACACCCGGCAGCGCGACACTCACTTCACATGCCTGCGTGTTAGGTTCTGCACCAAACGCAATACTCGCACCACTAAAAATTTTAGTTTTAGTTTTAAGTTGAACGTGTGTTTCTAACCCTATAACAACCTCCCAATCCATTATGCAACCCCTTTTGGCATTTGCGTATGCCAATCTGTCACTTGCTGATAGGCGTGACCTATATTCAATATGCGCGCCTCATCAAAGTAATTGCCTATCAGCTGCAAACCAACTGGCAAAGGCGTTCCATCCTCGCTAGGGCTAAAGCCAGCTGGGATGCTGACACCTGGCAACCCAGCTAAATTAGTAGCGATGGTATATATATCTTGTAAATACATGGCAACCGGATCATCTATTTTCTCACCTGCCTTAAATGCAGTAGAAGGTGCTGTTGGGCCCATAATGATGTCACAATGCTTAAAAGCTTCTGTAAAATCTTGTGCAATTAAGCGACGAATTTGTTGCGCTTTAAGATAATACGCATCGTAATACCCCGCACTCAGCACATAAGTGCCAATCAAAATACGGCGCTTAACCTCCGCCCCAAAACCTTCGGCACGACTCTTCATGTACATATCCATCAAGTCATCATATTCTGCAGCACGATGACCATAGCGCACACCATCGTAACGTGACAGGTTGCTGGAAGCTTCTGCCGGTGCTAACACGTAATAAACAGGAATCGATAAGCTAGTATTCGGCAGAGAAATATCAACCATTTCTGCACCTAACTTTTCATATTGCACAATGGCTTCTTGCACTACTTTTGTAACAGCAGCGCCTAAACCTTCAGAAAAGTACTCTTTAGGCAAACCAACTCTTAAACCTGTTAATGGCTTTTCGAGGTCACGTGTGTAGTCCTCTTTTGGGTGGTCTACACTCGTAGAATCACGTTCATCAAAACCTGCCATTACATTGAGCATCAGAGCACAGTCTTCAGCACTCTTTGCCATTGGCCCAGCCTGATCTAAACTAGAAGCAAAAGCGATCATGCCATAACGCGACACCAAACCGTAAGTAGGCTTTAAACCAGTAAATCCACACAGTGAAGCTGGTTGGCGAATAGAACCGCCGGTATCAGTTCCCGTAGCGGCTGCACATAAGCGAGCTGCTACCGCAGCTGCTGAGCCGCCGCTACTGCCCCCAGGCACACGCTCTAAATCCCAAGGGTTTTTAACGCCACCGAAGTAAGAAGTTTCATTAGACGAACCCATGGCGAATTCATCCATATTTGTTTTGCCTAAATTAACAGCACTCACATTATTAAACTGACTAACCACATGGGCATCATACGGCGCAACAAAATCAGCCAACATTTTTGAGCCGCATGTCGTTTGCCAATCTTTAGCGCAGAAAATGTCTTTTTGCGCTAAAGGTATACCCGTTAACACCGCTGCCTTTCCTGAGGCTATACGCGCATCAGCCGCTTTAGCTTGTACTAAACTTTTTTCATCATCGGTAGTAATGAAAGCATTTATCTCAGGATTAAATTGATGGATACGATTCAAGAACTCCTGCGTCATTTCGACACTGGAGATAGTTTTACTTGCCAACATTTGGCTAAGCGTTTTAAGACTATTGTTAATCATAGGATGTATAAATACTATTCGATTACTTTAGGGACGAGATACAGACCTTCATCTACAGCACGCTCTTCAGATCCATTACCTAAACTTGGTGCATTTTTTTGAAAAGCCTCACGTTGATTCTCTTTGGTCACAACATCATCACGTAAACGCTGTGCTACGTCTTGCGAATGTGACATAGGGACTATACCTGTTGTGTCAACCGCTTGCATTTTCTCAATTAAACCGATGATTCCAGAAAGTTTTGTGAGCGTAGATTGCGCTTCTGCATCATTGATTTCGATGCGAGCTAGGTGGACAATGCGCTTAATATCGGTGATTTCTAAGGCCATGAAAATTTCTATTTCTTAATGTTTTTTCACTTTGGTGTAATAAACTGCCAAAGTGACTTAATTTTAATGCGAATTTACGTTATTATACCTTGATTTTAAAGCGTGTATTATTAAGTGTTAGGCTATCTGTAAGTTACAGTAGTTTTGATTAAAGTATAGGAAAGAAGCAATTATGTTCGGTTCGTTAAACAGTTATTTTTCAAATGATTTGGCCATCGATTTAGGTACGGCAAATACCTTGATTTTTTCACGTGGTAGAGGCGTAGTGCTAAATGAGCCCTCAGTCGTGGCTATTCGTCAAGAAGGTGGGCCTAACAGCAAAAAAGTATTGCTAGCAGTTGGCACTGACGCAAAAGGCATGCTTGGACGCGCACCAGCCAATATCCAAGCCATTCGCCCAATGAAAGATGGCGTGATTGCCGACTTCACAGTAACAGAACAAATGCTCAAGTTCTTTATCCGCAAAGCACATGAAACACGCTGGTTCTCACCCAGCCCACGTATTATCATTTGCGTACCAGTGGGGTCCACACAAGTTGAGCGGCGTGCGATTAAAGAATCTGCAGAACGCGCAGGTGCAAAACAAGTTTTTCTAATTGAAGAGCCCATGGCAGCTGCGATTGGTGCTGACATGCCTATTGCAGAAGCGACAGGTTCAATGGTTGTTGATATTGGCGGCGGCACCACAGAAGTTGGCGTCATTTCATTGGGCGGCATTGTCTACGCAAAATCCGAACGTGTTGGTGGTGATAAATTTGATCAAGCGATTATTGATTACATTCGCCGTAATTACGGCATGCAAATTTCAGAACCAACTGCTGAAACGATTAAGAAAAAAATAGGGTCTGCTTTCCCAGGTTCAGAAGTACTGGAAATGGAAGTCACCGGCCGTAACTTAGCAGAAGGCTTACCTAGAAAATTCACCATCTCTAGTAACGAGATATTAGAAGCATTAACCGAACCGCTCAATGCGATTGTTGGTGCAGTGAAATCTGCATTAGAACAAACACCGCCTGAACTTGGTGCTGACATTGCTGAAAAAGGCATGGTGATTACCGGTGGCGGGGCACTTTTACGCGACTTAGACAGGCTGCTCATGGAGGAAACGGGCTTACCTGTTATTGTGGCAGAAGATCCATTAACCTGCGTAGCACGTGGATGTGGGCGCGCATTAGAAGAAATTGATCAATTAGGCAATGTTTTTGTACATGAATAACGATTTGTCTGAGCAATTATTTAGTCAACGTTGGCATGCTTAAAGGTGTTCATCAGAAACTAGACCCTCAACAAACCCCAGCTTTTTTCGTTCGTGGCATTAGTCCATTTTCGCGCATGGTGTTTTTTTGTGCGCTATCCGTTATTGTAATGGCAGCAGACTCTCGCTTAAGCGTTTTGTCTCAAATGCGTCAAACTTTCATTGGGGTATTGTATCCACTAGAAAGAATAGCCAATGCCCCCAGTGAATGGATACGTGATACAAAAAAATATTTCTCTGTCCACAATCATCTCGTGCAACAAAACTATAGTCTCAAACAGCAAGCCTTTGAACATCAAGTCAAACTACAACGACTCAACACACTCACAGCCGAAAACAATCATTTACGCAGTCTGCTTTCTGGCAACATTCCCATTCACCCAAAAGCTATTTTAGGGGAAATTTCGCATACTGGCCGTGACCCTTTTACGAATGCCGTTATTGTCAATCGAGGTACACAACACAATATCAAGGCTGGACAAGCAGTTGTCGACTCTAAGGGAGTCATAGGTCAAATTACGCGTGTATACCCATTTAGCAGTGAAGTGACGCTCATTACAGATAAAAGCCTATCCATTCCGATTCAAATCGAACGCAATCAATTACGTGCGATTGCATTTGGTGCCGGTAATGACACGCTAGATATACCGTACCTACCTACCAATGTAGACATTAAAATAGGCGATAAACTCGTCACCTCTGGCATTGATGGTATATACCCGGGCGGCCTAGCCGTCGCCATTGTCACGGACATACAGCAAAATCCTGATTCACCTTTCGCAAAAATTATCAGCGTTCCAGTTGCTGAGGTTAGCCACCACCTACAACTATTGCTATTAGAGCTGCCACAAACCGAAGAAGCAAGCATTAATACAGAAGCCGAGGAAGCGGTGCCTGAAGATGCAAAAGAAACCCTGAAAAAGAAGGTGAAAAACCCGAGTGCGTCCCATTAATAATATCATTATTTACCTCTCGCTACTGGTGGCTTTGCTATGTCAACTTTTCCCTTGGACGGGTCAAGGTATTATTCTTCGCCCAGACTTTATGCTAGTTGTTTTACTTTATTGGCTATTACGTGCCCCTCATCTATGCAATGTGGGTACAGCTTGGTTTGTCGGGTTGCTAGTAGATCTAGCAACAAGCGGTTTACTGGGGCAGTATGCTTTAGCATTTACACTGACAGCGTACATTGCCTTAAGTTACCAACGCAGAATTGTATTATTTAACCAAATACAGCTCGCTGGCTATATATTTGGCCTATTGGTTTTTGAACGCATTACCATCTTACTCATCAAGCTACTAGCTGGGCACGAGAACCCAGGTTTGCATTATTTTTGGCCAGTTCTAACAGGGTTGCTGTTGTGGAAACTAATGACAATGACATTCGGGCGAATTACTCGGCCAAAAAACACCTAAGGCAATATTAAGTTAAACATGCGCCATAGCACGGAACTAAGAAACCCTCACAACGAACTGCACAATTTTAAGCTTAGATTAATGGCGCTTTCTATTTTAGTATTCATTGGATTTAGCATCCTCGCATTGCGTTTTCATTTCTTGCAAGTCACTAATTACAATCATTATCATGCATTAGCAGAAAACAATCGTATTTCTATAGCGCCTATTGCCCCCAATAGAGGATTAATCACCGACAGAAACGGTGTTGTATTAGCCCAAAACTTTTTTGTTTATACACTAGAGGTTACACCCTTAAAAGTAAAAAATTTGGATCATACAATTAGTGAAATTGCTAAATTAGTAGAAGTCTCTAAACTAGATTTGAAACGTTTTAAAAAGTTAAAAGCGAAAGCCCACGACTTTGAAACTATCCCTTTAAGAACACACCTTAATGATGTCGAAGCTGCCAAATTCGCGGCAAACCGTTTTCGGTTTCCAGGCGTAGAAATTAAATCACGCTTATTTAGACACTATCCAAACAAAAAGCTTGCTTCACACATCATCGGCTATATTGGCCGTATTAATGACAAAGACTTAATCCGCTTAAAAGAAAATGATGTGCTTTCTAACTATAAGGGCTCAAACCATATTGGAAAACGCGGTATTGAGTATTCATACGAAAAAGAATTACATGGCACCACTGGTTTTCAACAAGTAGAAATTAATGCCGACGGCAAAACTGTTCGTACACTTTCTAGCACACCACCAATTTCGGGTAACAATCTACAATTATCAGTCGACATTAAACTACAAGAAATAGCCGAAAAAGCATTTGGCGAGCGACGTGGGGCCTTAGTCGCCATTGAGCCCAATACAGGTGAAGTGTTAGCGCTCGTGAGTATGCCGACATTTGATCCCAACCTTTTTATCGGCGGTATCGATACGAAAAACTGGCGCTTACTCAATGATTCGTTAGATAAGCCACTGATTAACCGCCCACTCCGCGGTGTATATCCACCCGGCTCCACCTTTAAGCCATTTGTCGCACTTGCCGGCCTAGAAGCAGGCAAGCGCCATCCTCCGTTTAGTATTAGTGACCCCGGCTATTTCAAATTACCTAATAGCACACACCGCTTTCGAGATTGGAAACTTTCTGGTCATGGTCGGGTCGATATTCAAAAGGCTATTACCGTATCATGTGATACGTTCTTTTACGGTCTGGCGGTAGAGCTTGGTATAGAAAAGCTATCAAACTTCGTACGACACTTTGGATTTGGGGAAAAAAGTGGGATTGATATTAAAGGAGAAAGCACTGGCTTACTACCAACCAAAGCGTGGAAAAAACGCCGCTTCAATCAGCCTTGGTATATGGGTGAAACCGTCATCGTCGGTATTGGACAAGGCTATACCTTGGTCACACCTATGCAACTTGCACATGCCACAGCTGTGCTAGCTAATAATGGTATTGCGATGCGCCCGCATTTAGTCAGCGCTATTAGTAATGTTAAAACTGGAAAAACGAATAGAATAAAACCTATTGTCGCCGACAAGCTAACGATAAATGATAAAAATTTGCAGCTTGTAAAACAAGGCATGATGAATGTTACATTACCTGGCGGCACTGCTGCCAGAATTGGTGCAAATGCTGGATACAGTATTGCCGCAAAAACAGGTACGGCACAAGTGATTGGTGTTAAACAAAACGAAAGATATATCGAAAAAAATGTTAGTGATCGTCATCGTGACCATGCTCTATTTATTGCCTATGCACCTGCAGAAAATCCTACTATTGCACTGGCTGCTATTGTGGAGAATGGTGGGCATGGCGGCTCGGCAGCGGGCCCGATTGCACGCAAAGTCATGGATTACTATTTACTGGGAAAAGAACCGCCGCCAGAACCCACGAAGAAAACAACCGCCAAACTTAATAGTCGATTTACAACACCAATAGAAATTCCTAAGCCTGATGCGGCTGAAAATGATTAACCAAATCTTACAAAAAATTTTTACACATATTGATTCATTCTTAATGAGTTGTTTATTATTTACACTACTCGTCAGTTTATTTGTACTTTATAGTGCATCGGGTCAAAATTTAGATAGGGTAAATGCCCAACTCATCAACATTACCGTTGCTATTTGCATCATGCTAGTCGTCGCCAATGTTCAACCACAATTTCTAGAGCGCATGGCATTACCCCTGTATTGTTTAGGCGTACTCTTGTTAATCGGTGTCGCATTATTTGGTGATATTAGCCATGGCGCGAGACGCTGGCTAAATTTAGGCATCATCAAAATCCAGCCTTCTGAACTGATGCGTATTGCCGTACCCATGATGCTAGCTTGGTTTTTTTCAAAACGTGAAACTACCTTGCGTGCACTAGATTTTATTTTTGCCGCTTTTATATTAATCATTCCAGTTGTTTTAATTATGAAGCAGCCAGACTTAGGCACATCATTACTTGTTACCGCATCTGGATTGTTCGTCATATTTTTAGCAGGGCTCAGCTGGCGTTTTATTGTTGGGGGTGTCGTTGTTGCTGGCGCACTAATGCCAGTTTTCTGGTCAATGCTACATGATTATCAGCGGCGAAGAATCCAAATACTTTTTGATCCAACTCAAGACCCACTTGGCTCTGGCTACCATATTATTCAATCGACAATTGCACAAGGCTCAGGCGGAATGACCGGAAAAGGCTGGCTCAATGGCACACAATCTCAGCTTGATTTCTTGCCTGAACGTACAACAGACTTTATCTTTGCCGTCTTTAGCGAGGAATTTGGCTTAGTCGGGAACTTGCTATTGTTGTTGTTGTTTAGCTTAATTATTTTTCGTGGTATTGTAATCGCCTCACAAGCTAGAAACAGCTTCTCACGATTATTAGCTGGCAGCATCTCACTCACTTTCTTTACTTATGTGTTTGTTAATATTGGCATGGTAAGTGGCATACTGCCCGTCGTCGGCATCCCCTTACCATTAGTCAGTTATGGCGGCACTTCAATGGTCACCATACTACTTGGATTTGGTATTTTAATGAGTATTCAAACACACAGAAAATTAATGTCATCGGGATAATTAAATATGAAAACAACTTACATTTGGGCGTTATTATTCTGCTTAACATTAACCGCCTGTGGTGGTAATAAAGTCGTTAGACGCACCACCACCGACAAACCACCCACTGCTAAAACATCTGACAAATCAGATGGTGGCTATTATTTAGATGATGGGCCTGGCGCCAATCCACCAAAAAATATAGATGACATCCCCGATGCAATCCCAAAAATTGAGGCACCTTCTAATCGTTCTAATAAACCATATAAAGCATTAGGAAAAACATACTATCCATTAAAAACGGCCGCAAACTATAAAGAACGTGGCATGGCATCGTGGTATGGTAAACGCTACCATGGCAAAAATACTTCCAATGGTGAAGTTTATAATATGTATAGCATGTCAGCTGCTCACACCGTATTACCATTACCAAGTTACGTCAAAGTAACCAATGTTGCTAACGGTCGTTCCGTTGTGGTGCGCATCAATGATAGAGGCCCATTCATTGACTCTAGAGTCATTGACTTATCATATGCTGCAGCCTATAAATTACGCATCATTGAACAAGGTAGTGGCTTAGTCGATGTCGAGGTTGTTCAACCAGGCCAAACATCTGAAACGCAAAAAACAACCACCACAGCCCGCCCAACACAGACGAGCAGCACGGCAGTCGCTAAAACAGCCGACACGGCAATAATGCAGTTCCATGTCCAAGCAGGCGCCTTTCAAGAAGAAGGCAATGCGAAGAACTTACTAGAAAAAATTCAAGCTATAAACACAGACCAAAACGTTAATGTTAAGCGAGTGTATAATAGCGGCTTACATCGACTGCTTATTGGTCCATATAACAGTAGGTTAGCGGCCGAACAAGCAGCAGACAACTTACGTCAACAAATAAATATTCCCACTACTATTATTACCCATTAGAAACAAATTTAAATATGCGCTTTTACTCACTACTTTTCACTTTCTTACTACTATTTCCTTTTTACGCATGGTCTGCAAAAGTTGCACCGCCACCTTCACTTGCTGTTAATGCCTATTTATTAAAAGATTTTAATAGTGATGCAGATATCGCCTCTCATAAGAAAGATGAACGACTAGAGCCTGCTTCACTCACTAAAATCATGACAGCCTACCTTTCCTTTGATGCGATTCAAAAAGGCAACTTAACACTTGAACAAACTATTCCTGTTAGTGAAAAAGCTTGGAAGGCAGAAGGATCAAGAATGTTTATTGAACCTAAAAAATCTGTCACGGTAGACCAACTATTACATGGCCTTATCATTCAATCTGGTAACGATGCAGCGATTGCACTAGCTGAAGCCGTTGCTGGCAGCGAAGAACAATTTGCTGCCATGATGAATGAGCAAGCAAAGTTGCTGGGTATGAATAGCACCCGTTATATGAATGCAACAGGGTTGCCCGACAAAGAGCATTACACAAATGCAGAAGATTTAGCGCTATTGGCAAAAGCACTTATTCGTGACTTTCCGCTTGAGTTTCGCCGTTTGTATTCTGTAAAAGAATACACTTACAATAATATTAAACAACGCAACCGCAATCGCTTACTGTGGTTAGATGCTAATGTAGACGGCATGAAAACAGGGCATACCCAGGCTGCTGGCTATTGTCTAATATCAACCGCGAAACGCAAAGAAACACGTTTAATTGCCATTGTACTTGGCGCAGTTTCTGAAGCAATGCGCGCTTCAGAAAGTCAACGATTGCTCAACTACGGTTTTCAGTTCTATGAGTCCACATTGGTATACAGCCAATCACAACCCATCAATACAATACCTGTTTACAAAGGCTCAAAAAAGAGCGTCATGTCGTCCGTCGCTAAAGACTTATATCTATCTTTACCAAAAGGTGACTATGCGCGCGTAAAAGCCACCATGACAAGTAAACAACCACTAATCGCACCAATTAAAGCAGGTCAAGAAATAGGAACCATTACCTTTACTTTAGATGACAAAGTCATCAATAAGCAGAACCTTGTTGCATTAAAAGACATCAATGAAGCAGGTTTTTTTGGCAGAATCATTGATAGCCTAAGACTATTAATTAAATAGCTCAAAAAATGGCAACCCTTGAGAACAACACCGAGCAGGAAACACTGATTGAGTTTCCATGTGATTTTCCTATCAAAGTCATGGGTAAAACACATGTCGATTTTACCCAAGAAATTATTAAAGCCATACAACAGCATGAGCCGACATTTAACACCAATAAAGTTGATACGCGCGCCAGCTCAGGTGGAAAATATATCAGCTTAACTTGTTCTTGTTACGTTGAGTCCAAACCACAACTTGATAATATTTATCGTACACTGACTAGCCACCCCATGGTTAAAATTGTGCTTTAATCTTCAGCATGCAACTTACTATCCGCAAGCTTGGGCGCACGGATTATCAAGGCACACTTGCTGCAATGCAAGCTTTTACTTCAAAACGTAACCAAGCAACGGCTGATGAGCTTTGGTTAACAGAACATGATAGCGTATATACACTAGGCCTTAATCGTAAGGATGCTCGTTTACCTACAAACGATATACCTGTTATCAATGTAGATAGAGGTGGAAAAATAACCTATCACGGCTTAGGACAAATCGTGATTTATTTACTAATAGATTTAAAGCGCCGCAACATGAAAGTACATATGCTCGTCGGCATCATCGAATCCAGTATCATAGAATTACTCGCTACTTTTAACCTATCTGCTAACACGCAAAAAAATGCACCTGGTGTTTATATTGAAAATAAAAAAATAGCCTCCATTGGACTAAGGCTAAAAAATAATTGCTGTTATCATGGCTTAAGTCTGAACGTAGATATGGATTTAACACCATTTAAAGCCATAGACCCTTGTGGTTATATTGGATTGGAAATGACACAAACAAAAGATTTAAGCATTACAAATACACAGGTAAAGATTAGCGAGAGCTTACTAGATATTTTAAAAAGAAAACTATCTAATGATTGAAAGTGAAAACAAACTACCACAAGAAGAGGCTAGACCAAGAAAAAAAGTAGCGGGTGTTAAGGAGCGAGATGCAGCAAAAACTTCGCGTATCCCTATCAAGATAATCGCGCAGCCTATGTTACGTAAGCCCAAGTGGATACGCATGAAAGTACCTAATAGCCGCCGCTTTCAAGAAATCAAACGCGCGTTACGTGACAACAACCTACATACAGTATGTGAGGAAGCTAGCTGTCCCAATATAGGTGAATGTTTTAGTGGCGGCACAGCTACTTTCATGATTTTAGGTGATATTTGCACCCGTCGTTGCCCATTTTGTGATGTGGCACATGGCAAACCATTGCCTCCAGACACCAATGAACCTGAAAACTTAGCGCGCACCATTGCGCAAATGAAATTAAATTACGTCGTCATCACCAGTGTCGACCGTGATGATTTACTGGATGGTGGTGCACAGCATTTTGTAGATTGTATTAAAGCTGTACGCAAAGCATCACCTAATATTAGAATTGAAATATTAGTGCCAGATTTTCGCGGCCGTTTAGACAGAGCATTACACATCATGCAACATGCACCACCTGATGTCATGAACCATAATCTTGAAACAGTGCCGCGTCTATACAAGCAAGCACGCCCTGGTTCAGACTATCAAAATTCACTGTCATTACTAAAGGCATTTAATGAGATGTATCCTGACATACCGACCAAATCTGGCTTAATGCTAGGTTTGGGTGAAACCGATGATGAAATCGTACAAGTCATGCAAGACTTACGCACGCATCATGTCACGATGCTAACGTTAGGCCAATATTTACAACCTAGCCCCCATCATTTACCTGTCATACGCTATGTGGAGCCTGCCACCTTCAACACTTTAAAAGAAAAAGCTGAAGCTATGGGCTTTAATAATACGGCAAGTGGCCCCATGGTAAGAAGTAGTTACCACGCTGACTTACAAGCGAATCACGTCATATAGAGAGAATTATGGTCCCTCATTTAACCACCGCACTTAACGGCCCACTTTTAAGTTTAGAAAAACGTATGTTAGAAGCCATGCCTAATATTGAGCATTGGTTTCGTACGCAATGGCTAGAATACGCATCACCATTTTATGCGTCTGTTGATTTACGTAACAGTGGTTTCAAACTAGCGCCTGTCGACACTAACTTATTCCCAGCAGGCTTTAACAACCTTAATCCAGACTTTCTTAGTTTAACGGTACAAGCAGCGATGGTGGCTGTTGAGAAAATTTGTCCTGAAGCGCATCGCCTACTCATCATTCCTGAAAATCATACACGTAATACCTTCTATTTACGTAATGTAGTCGAACTGAGTAAGATGCTAAAAGCAGCCGGTTTAGATGTACGTATTGGTAGCATCTCACCTGAAATTACAGAACCAACAACACTAGAAGCAGAGGGTGGCCATCCATTACTATTAGAACCTGTTATACGCGAAGGCAATCGCATTAAACTTAAAAATGCTGAGCTTGGTGATTTTGATTCATGTGCAGTTTTACTCAATAATGATTTATCTAGCGGCATCCCTGATATTTTAAAAAACCTAGAACAAGACCTTATTCCACCCTTGCATGCAGGCTGGAGTACACGTAAAAAATCAGAGCATTTTTCAGCTTACAACAAAATCGCTGCGGAATTTTCAACACTACTCGATATTGATGAATGGCTACTTAACCCTTACTTTGAAACCTGCGAAGGTATTGATTTTCAATCACGTACTGGCGAAGACTGCCTAGCAGTAAAAGTAGAAACTTTACTGAATAAAATCAAAGCGAAGTATGAACAATACAATGTCACACAAGAACCTTTTGTGATCGTAAAAGCCAATGCTGGCACCTATGGCATGGGGATTATGTCAGTAAAATCACCTGATGGTGTACGTGACTTAAATCGTAAAGCACGCAAAAAGATGGCTGTCGGTAAAGAAGGTTTAAAGGTCTCTGAAGTCATTATTCAAGAGGGTGTGTATACCTTTGAAAGTATTGATGATGCAGTCGCAGAACCTGTTGTCTACATGATGGATCACTTTGTTATTGGCGGTTTTTACCGTGTACATACGAACCGCGGTATCGATGAAAACTTGAATGCCCCAGGCTCACATTTTGTACCCCTTGCTTTCGAAACGCCATGTGGCTTACCAGACTGTACTGATGAGCCAGATACCGTACCTAACCGCTTTTATGCTTATGGTGTTGTCGCACGTTTAGCGTTGTTAGCAGCGGCGATTGAATTACAAGAAAATGACCCTTTAAATTCATAAAAACAAACCCATCAATCATCATGAAACTACTGTTCATATTAGATCCGCTCATATCTCTTAAAAAACAAAAAGATACAAGCGTTGCCATGATGCAAGAAGCAAAAAAGCGTGGGCATGACCTATTTGTCTGCGAACAACATGATGTGTTTTTACGCCATGCCAACATTAGAATCAACGCACAAGCATTCCAGTTTTCTGGTGGCGATAGCTGGTATGAAGTTGCACAACAAACAGAAATGCATCCGAAAAATTTTGATGCCATATTAATGCGCAAAGACCCACCGTTTGATAACGAATATTTATACAGCACTTACCTATTAGAACTGGCTGTAGAACAAGGTGCAAAAGTCATCAACAACCCAAGTGCCATTCGCAGTTGGAATGAAAAATTATCTGTCGCAAAATTTCCGCAATTTGCACCCGCTTTTTTAGTTTCAAGCAACAATAATTTGATACGTTCATTCTTAACAGAACATAAAGATATTATTGTTAAGCCGCTCGATGGTATGGGTGGTGCTAGCATTTTCAGGCTCACCAACACCGATCCCAACATTAGCGTGATTTTAGAAACCATTACCAAATTTGGCCAAGAAACTGTTATGGCACAGCAATACTTACCGGCTATAAAACAAGGTGACAAACGTATTATTGTGATTAATGGCGAGCCTATCCCTTATTCCCTCGCCCGCATTCCCAAAGCGGGTGAAACCAGAGGCAACCTAGCCGCTGGTGGCAAGGGCATTGCACAGCCACTGACTAAACGTGACATAGAAATAGCGTCCACTGTTGGTAAAACACTCAAGGCTCAAGGCCTCACTTTTGTCGGGCTTGATGTCATTGGTGACCACTTAACTGAGATTAATGTCACCAGTCCAACGGGCATTGTAGAAATTGCTGCGCAGACAGATTGTAATCCTGCCGTTGTTTTTCTTAACGCCCTAGAATCCATCGCAGTCTAGCGTTATAGTAGCGCTTATGCGTGCTTTCTTACTATTATGCTTATCTATATCCATTAGTTGCCTGCTCATTGGTTGCAGCCAAAAAGAGCCTCTCTACAATACACAAACCTATGTCTTTGGTACTTTAGTCGACATTACTATTTATGGTGAATCTAAAGACCGTGCACGCCTACTTTCTAATGAAATTGCTAATCGTTTTCAAGCATTACATCAGCGCTACCATGCTTGGCAACCCAGTGAAATAACAGCACTTAACCAAGCGTTTGCCAAAGGTGACAAGCCTGTCAAGATTAGCAAAAACACAGCGGATATAATCAGGCAAGCGACAACACTCTCGGCTACATCAAATGGCAAATTTAACCCTGCTATTGGCAGTTTAATTAAGCTATGGGGATTTCAGCAAGATGAATTCAAAGCCAAGAAAATTGATACCGATAAAATTAAGGCACTAGTAGTTACTGCGCCAAAAATGACAGATATTATTATTAAAAAGGATATGGTCTATAGTAATAATCCTGCCGTACAACTAGACTTAGGCGGCTATGCAAAAGGCTATGCATTGGATAATGCTTTAGCCTATTTACAGGCGCAAGATGTTAAAAATGCACTCATTAACATTGGTGGTAATATCATCGCACTAGGCAAACATGGTGATAAACTCTGGCATGTCGGCATACAACACCCACGACAACCCAATGCAATTGCGACATTAGATTTACCCAGTGGCTGGGCCATCGGCACATCGGGTGATTACCAACGTTTTTTCATGCTTGATGGCAAACGCTACTGCCACATTATTGACCCTGCTACAGGCTATCCATCACAAGGTACACAAGCGGTCACCGTGCTGATTCCACCACAAAAAAATGCTGGCACATTATCTGATGTCGCTTCTAAACCTATTTTTATTGCTGAGCCCCATCTACGGGCACAAACAGCTAAAACCATGCAAGTGGATAATTACTTGATTATAGAATCTAATCAGAAAATCCAAGTGAGCTCGGCTATGGCTAAACGTTTAACTTGGCTAGATATAAAGACTAAAAACCGTGCTATCACACGCCAGCCTTGATTACTTATTTTGAACAATAAACACACAGCACTGTCATTCACTAAACCACTCGTCGGTGATTGGTTCGTGCTTGTTACATGCCTAATCATGTTAATTTTTTTATTTCAACAATTATGGACTTATGAACCCGCTAGCCAACTTGAAATCAGACAAGCGGATAAAATTATTGGCACATATGACCTTAATCAAATACGTGCGCTACATATTCATGGGCCGCTAGGCGATTCTTTAATTAACATCGAAAATGGCAAAGTGCGATTTAAACAATCACCCTGTAGCAACCAATACTGTGTGCACCAAGGCTGGCTAAGTCATCAAGGGCAAGTGGCGATTTGCCTACCGAATCAAATCAGCTTACAACTCACAGGCACTAAAAAAATCTATGACTCGCTCAATTATTAACATCGCGACGACAAAAACAGATCATCACATCGCTAAGCTAACCGCACTAGCTATTGCTTTACATGTTGTAGAAGCCATGTTTCCATCACCCCTACCTGGGGTAAAACCTGGCATCGCTAATATCATCACGCTCTATGTCTTGATGCAATACGGCTTTGCAACTGCCGCATGGGTAAGCCTGCTCCGCGTATTTGCAAGCAGCTTACTATTAGGCAATTTTTTATCGCCCACTTTTATTTTAAGCTTATCAGGTGCCTTATTAAGTTTAGCTATTTTGTTTTTTGCGCAGCACTTACCAAGAAAATATTTCAGCGCCATTACACTCAGCATTTTTGCTGCTTGCGCACACATTGCTGGGCAACTTATTATCGTTAGGCTATGGTTAATTCCACATACTGGGGTTGCCTACTTAATACCCATCTTTGCTCTTGCAGCTTTATTTTTTGGTTTCATTAATGGCGTTATTACTAACAAGTTGCTGAGTAAATAATAACCTGCGCTTTAAGCCAATCATAATTAAATTTAGTTACAAAAAAAGAGCGGCTATGCCGCTCTTTTTTAATACAGATCATTACTATTCAATAATTTCACGCCATATTGATCTTTTAGTTTGAAAACCTGTACCAGACCCTGTAAATGGAACATCAGGGATTAATCTTGGATCTGGGTCATTAGCAACCACGATAGAGACTTTTGGCTTCCCATCAACATACACAACATTAAAACCAACAACTGGTGCGGTAGTCCGTGAAGAAACAACGCCACCTGCTGTTGCTATAGAGGCCCCTGTTCTATAATCAAGAAAGTTAAACCACCCATACCCTGCTGGCTGGCAAGCAGTCGAAGTTGGTACCGCAGTCGGCACTAACAACGTTCCTAGTACTAGCAAAGATTCAACATTTTGTCGCTCGCCAGTATCAGGAAAATCTAAATACCAACCTCTCCCTGTAGCAAAATTAACTGGAGATGCCACCCCTGTCTCGCGGCTGTCTGGCCCAGATGGGACAATAGTCTGCGGCACTAAAATGCTACGGGGGTTAAGTAATGAAACGGTAGCATCATCATCCTTAATTGCATACAAACTTTGCTTGTCTGTATTTGACAAGTCTGCTATTTCTAAATACTTGCCTGTACCAGTAAACACCACCCTCTTATTATTAATCAAACCTAACTCAGGCGCTGTTGTAATTGGCTGAGGTTTTCCAGCCTCTTCAAAGTTAGCAAATTTTAATACAGTATTATTATCTATATTAAACCGCCACAAATTACCTAACAAGTCACCTCCATATACATACTTTGTAGTATTGTTTTTCTCGGCATCATCTGAAAATGCAGCGATCTTAGAGAGACCACTCGGGCTAGCTACACTGCCAGCACTAGTATCGATCACCCCTAACTTAACACCTGTTGCAGCATTTAATATAAACAAACGTCCGAGACCATCACCCGTCGTATGTTGCGCTGGGTTATTGGGCTTAAATTTAGTCGCTGATAAGTTATAAAAAGCATCATTATCTGGAATATTGTTATAGCCAGAAGCAAATATTACAACCCATTTACCATCAATAGCTCTTTTAGTAATAATAGGATTACTAAAAGTGTAGCCCAAATTAGGGTCATTATTGATTGTGCCGCTTGCAGCAAACTCCCAAAGCAAGCTTGGAGACGATGGGTTTGTAATATCCAATGCATAATAACCTCGGCCACCTGAATCCAAGCCCCCTACTAGAATAGTTCTCCAATCATTTACGCTTGCACAGCTAGCAACGCATATGTCAGATATTATTACGTCACCATTAACATAAAAAGAATGCTTAGCACTGTAGTTCTCATCTGCCAATTTCCACATTTTTGGGAGCACCTCTGTTGGGATATACGCCCACTGCTCCACTAAAGTATCAGCATTAAAGGCGTGCAACATACCATCATTGGTACCAACATACACCATTTCTAAACGGCTAGATTTTGCAGCTTTGAAAGCCGAATAATAAAGATCACCATAATTAAAAGTTGGCTCACCTATAAATGCTGGTTTTGAGCCAACTATATCGCCTAAAACAGCTTGGCGCTTACGAAAAACTCGATTGTCAGGAGTGGCACTACCTTGTTCGTAACCCTTTTCACCGCGTAAATAATTCACTAAATTAGGCCCTGTAACATTTGCCATTTGTGTAGCTGTTAATGCTGGCCATTGCGTTAAATTTGCTGCAAGGTAAGCTGGCTCAAATGTATCTTTTTCTGCAGTTGACAGGCTTGTCAGTGCTAAATTAGCATAATTAAATTCTTGTAATGTTCCTGCTACATTAATTTTAATCTTTCTAGCTACACTCGTAAAATCACCAACCATACTCTTTAATGTCCCAGTGCAGCTAGCAGCAGTAGGTACTGCGCAATCTAACGTAATGTTATTCCATACACCTGGACATGAAGCCCCATTTGCAACATTGGGCGTAACACAATCGTAACCAGGGCCATTTGAAACAACATATGAAGGGTTACTACAGCTAGCAGAAGGAACGACATCCTCAACACAGGCCAACGCTACCTTTAACACTTCCCCAGTACCCACCTGTATTTTTCGCTTCTCAAGGTTACCCGCCCAAAAACCAGATGTATAACTAGCTACATAAGCAAAATTATTACCCGCGATAGGATTTAAGGTACTCGTAGCTGCTGCTGCACCACCTCCAACTTTAACTAAAATTGAAGAGACCGCCTCTTTAAGTTGGCTAACAACATCATTAGGGTTTTTAGCACTGAAATAGGTGCCATCACCATTAACCGCGGCATGCCATAAATCATCAATACGTTCCGCCTCATCATTTTGTATTGGGTTAGGCCAGTTTTTGATGCCCTGCGTAATATCATAATAATCGCCAGAAGTTGCGGTTTTGTAATCTGTGGAATAACTCAATGTTCCATCTATTCCTAAACCTAACGTAAATGTCACCATTGTTTGTTTTTGATTTGGTGGTGCTCCTGGGGAACCAGTTACTGTCTCACAAACGTTACCGCCTAAACCACCTATGCAATTTCCAAGTGCAGCTGTACGTATGTCAGTTTGTCGATAATAAGCTGCAACATCAGCTAAGGTGTTTGACCTCGCAACACCTTCACGTTTACCCAACGGCGTCCCTAAGGCTGCGCTATCGTTATTGCCTACATTCCCACTGGTTAAAGCTCTTGGAGGGCCAGCAAAGGTACCTGTTTCCTCGTTAGTATTCCAATACCCATCAGTTGTCAACATAGCAAAGTTTTGTTGGCATTCATACTGAACAGGGTCTGAAAATACACCATGCGCGCTAGTTTTATTTGCATAAATACGTCCTGCTGTTGCAAGTGATCCTCGTAGTGGCGTCCATCTGCCTCCAGTAGTACTAAATAGCGCTGAATACCATGCTGCTTTTTGCGTTGTATCAAACGTATCAAAATCTAATGAGCGTGCAGCTAAAGTTGAGGTTGCCATAAAACCAACCCTAAAATCATCTCCAATATCTTTAAAAGCAAGACTAACTGCTGTTTTCATCATTTGTCTACGTGTATGGTAATATGTAAACCAGTTTGCAAAGTTAGTCATTTCCTCAACATAAGTACAACTTGCCCCTGCACAATCAGAACGTGTCGGTGCAGCCGTTGCTGAACCAGGGTAAGTATAGCTAGGGCCTTTCTTGTTTATTGATACATATCGTAATATCCCTGGCACGTTACCACTGGTCATAGGCGCAAATGCATTAATAGACCTAGATACACCTCCTGTTTTAATAACCACTGGCGTTGCGCTCGTAGGCGCAGGAGCGTAAATCTCAACTTTATCACTTACTCGTCTTGCACTATAGCCTGCGATTGTACAATTAAGTGTTATGTTACCAGTACAAGCATTGATTTTTTTTACAATATCTTTCTCTAGATTGTCGCCGCCTAGTAGCTGCGTTTGTTCAGACAATATTTCCAACCCGGCCACTTTCACACTAGTCACTCTACCAGATGCCCCGTTAGTAATATTAATTCTCCCCCTATATAAAGCAGGTATACGTAATCTCACAAACCCAGGTAGCCTAGCTGCTTGACAACTATTAGCTGCTGGCGTAACTGCGTTAGCATTTCCATTAGTATTACACCATCTTACATGTGCAGGAAATGCATACACTAGTGTAGGACTTGCTTGTACAGCACACTCTTTTAAATCTGCCCTTTTACAATACTCTCCTGGAATAACTGTATAATAATTAGCACGATTCGTTAGGTTGGTATCAGCGCTACCTAAATAAGCATCGTCTTGTACATCTTTCCAATTTGGCGATGCACCTGAGCCTTTACCCGTTGCGTTTGAAGTGCCTATTTGGCTTGGATATGTTGTAATATCTAAGCCAGCACCCGTGAAATTTACAGGCGGAGAATAGGTAAGCGCAGGATTATAGTAAACCGTGTTATAGCTCGAATTTCTAAATAATCTCCGTTGGCCACTATCGGCCCAATCCGGCATATAATCACGCCCCATACTACCCGAATCATCAAATATAAATAATAAATTAGGCTTAATAGGTACGGTCGGGCTATTAGCCAAGGGGATCGTCGCCAAATCAAGAGGCGCAAGTGCGCCAGCCGACTGTGATAAAATAACGCCTAGCGCTAAAACCAACCCTGATAGATAGTGTTTTATTTGAAATAATTTATTATGATTGCGTTTCATGGATATAACTCCTAATATACAAATGTTTGCGTATAACTTACGGTATTTTTAGGGCCGTTAACTCTAACCGTCACCCTATAAACTGGACTTTCTGCGCCGTCAATTTTTGCCCCGGCTTGGGTCGCATCTTTAACACCTTTACTACCCGTACCAACTTCGGCATCACCAAATTGGCATTTTTCAGATGTTGGCTCAACTTGATCTAAACACATACGCTGAATGATGTAACGTATATTGTTTTTACTACTGCTTTCAGTACCCGCCGTTATATCGGCTCCAATTGCCATTGCACTATTAACAGCCCATGTTGCATCAGCCCTTAATACAGCTGGGTCATCTAAATCCAAATCATCAAAAGTAGCATGGTAACCATCCGGTTTGCTAGTTGTATTCAGTGTTAAAAGATTGGCCGTTGCTGTAGTATCCAACCAAGAAATCGCTGTTTCCACACCTCTATCCGATGACACAACTGCAGACTGTTTAAATGACAAATTACCAGTAATTATCGTGTTGGTATCAACTGATCTAATTAAACCCACTGCCGCTAATGACATCACCACGAGTGCAATAAGTGCAATGAACAGCACGACGCCTTGTTGGTTGCTTCTCAAATGTTGTTGAACCATCATGCTGCATCCTTAGACCAAAGTATATTGCGTAAAGGAATAATCGTTTCAAATACTCGATAACGATATCTTTGCCAATTAGCATCGCCTGACAAATCAATCTTAGGGGCAGCACTATAATTAGCATCATCCCACGCGCATGGGCCATTATTAACGACACCCTTAGCAGTTGTACATGTACTGCTGACATTGGTTTTCTCAAGAAAGCCATTACGCAGAACCAATGCAATTCTAATGGCTTTAATACGATTGCGGTTATTAACGCTAGGGGCCGCCCAAGTTCCACCACTGGCATTCACCCATTGGCTCACTTGATTATTACCTGCAGCATTAGATACGCCATATTGTGCTTGCATATTGACGACTTCAGAAACAATAGGCTGGCTATTGTATTGCAACTCGTTATTGACTAGTTGATAAGTATAATTTTGCCAATCACCCATACAAGCAAGCTTAGCACCAATCACAATAGGACTACCCATAGGCGTAGATGGGTGAAGACTGATATTTTGCGCCGTATTACCACTGCCATTAGCATCGGTAATGGTTGCCATCATGCAATTATTACCATCACTAACCATAACAATATCATTGTCGCTGCAACCAATATTATTATCAGCAACCAACCCTGTTGCTGCATTTGCATTTGTATTATCAATAATTTTAACTGGTATACCACCCATTGCTGTCGTGCTGTATCGAACTGTAATAAGATCGCTTGAATCGGCTGCACCGTCTTGAATTACGAGAGGAAAGATATTCGTACTATTCACTGTACCTGGATTATAATCAGGGTCAAAATCGGGAAATGCATTACACTTAAGTGAGCTATTATCAATATCTGCCATTGGCAAAGGTAAGCCATAACCTGCAGTCTGAACACTACGTTGAATATTCATTAAGGCAATACTGCCATTAGTTTGTGCATCAGCACTACCTGAGGTAGTCCGTTTTTGGCCTTCGAAAGTAGAAAAAGTCTGCATAATAACCAAAGTAGCCAATAAGCCAATCACTAACCCGATCATAATCTCAACCAAGCTAAAACCAGCTTGGTTAACAAAGCTTTGATACAAACGAATGTTTTTACCAGTCCTCATTAATATATTCCTTCAACACGTGCATTTGCCGAATAAGCATGCTGTTGCCGACCTGGCAACTGCCAAGTTACTGTCACAGTAACCACACGTTCCGCCGAGATTGCCACTTCACGTGCGCCATTCGGTAGCTGCGCTATGCTCTCAGTCTGAATATAGTCAGCAAGACTTGCTTTATTTTGTGTATTTGCCCAAATATCACCTATTTTTTGTTGTGCAATAAATGTTGCTTCAGCACGATACTTGGCATCGTCTGTACTTTTTATCATAGCTGATTGCAAACCAGCTAAGGCCAGCACCCCAATAGAGAAAATCAATACTGCAATTAAAGACTCAATCAATACCACCCCTTTTTGTAAAGAAGGCAATGACGTTGGGTAACGATTCATATTTTTATCATCCTTGTCATCAAATACACCGCCTTGGGTCAGTTCCCATGCTAGGGAGTGCTGGGTCGCATGTTCTCACCGCGCCGCCAGCACCAATAACCACGCGTAAATCACGACTACCGCCTAATGCACTATTGCCTACATTGATAGCGACAGCGCCAGCTGGGCTCGTCATAACGCCAAAACCATTAAACACATATGGGCCAGCAACACTTGCAGCAACCGTAATGTTAGCGGATGAGCCTTCGGAGCTTAATCTTTGTGTAATCGTTGCAGGACAACTAGCTACCACGGTTACACAACCGACGACCCAGGCAGAATTTGCACCATTTAGCGCAAAACTGACACTTGTATTCCGTTTAACCGCCTCACCTCGTGCGACCTGAAATCCTGTTTGAATAGACTCTGCAGCCGTCCTAACCATCGTATTTTGTATCATTTGGTTATAACTTGGGATGGCAAAAGAGGCCAATACGCCAAACAACGCTATGGCAATCATCAGCTCTATCAGCGTAAAACCAGTTTGTAGTTTCTGAACACGCATTAGCAAGAGCTGCCTTTGCTACTTAACCAACAACCATTACCTGCTACACTTTTATAGGTTGAGTTCTTATTATTAGACTCATCGACAGAATAGGCAAAAGTACTCATATTACCCACACCAGCCGCAGCTAATGTATAAGTTGTAGCCGTTGCTGCTGGCGTGCAACTATAGCCAAAATAAACATCGCCACTGCCTGGAGAGCAAAAAGCGGCACAGGTGACATCAGTATAATCACGAGTATCTTGAAAGCACTGCTCCATTTTTATACGTAAATCAGCTAGTATAGACGGTGCCTCAGCTGCTCGACCTTTCTCTACA
>CAYXOR010000004.1:0-83417 GCA_964466895.1 uncultured Methylophilaceae bacterium
GTCTATATCAATTTAATGCCTCATACAGCTTTAACATTACTACTAGAAAACAAAAAAGCCTAGTGATTTATCACTAGGCTTTTTAAACTGAAAATTAACAGTAAATTTATATATCAGTACTTAATATTATTCTTTTGTTAAGGTAGCACAACCTGCTGTACCCTCTTCGTAGGCTTCAACATAGCAAGCACCCATTGTTTTTTTATCTAGCATGCTGCCATGCACATAACCTTTACCAGCTCTGGAAACCCAAGTGAATGAAATGTTATCAGGATAAATAACACCATAAAAATGTTTTGTGCCATCAGCATAGGTCATCGTACCTTTAAAACGCCTATCTTTTTGCTCAGTGACTTGAATCGTTTTTTTATCCCATTCTTTATAGCCTTTTACTTCAGATACGGTCACATTCGGGCCAGACCAAGTGCCTATTAAATTAGGAATGCTATTTTGCGTATTAAACTTGTTATAAATAATACAAGTTAAGCCAATGCTATTTAAAATAACCAGCGCCCATAATAACAAACTGACTTTTGCTAAACCCTGCTGTTTCTTGAACATAAATCATCACTTTCTATCGTTTAGAGCCGACCATAATATACTTAAAAAAAAGCCCAGCGATTTCTCACTAGGCTTTTTGAATTGCAAGTAAACAGTAAACTTATTTATTCATTACGTACATTGTTACTTCAAAACCGAAACGCATTTCTGTAGCTGCTGGTGTTGTCCACATAGTAGTTCTCCTTTGGTTGTAAGTTCAAACTGCATCATTGCTGATGTGTTTGTATGAGTACTATATTACACCTGAGTTTCTTTTTACCCCTATGTGCTTGACGTAAAGAGTCCTAGTGATTTTACTTAAAGATACATGGTCAAAAACAACGGGTGTTATATTTTTATAAATAATATCAACTACTTAACTTTCCATTGTTGGTTCTACTCTGAGAATAAGCAGCCCACAAAAAGTATAAAGCAGCAATGCGCCAAAAAGCGTAATTGACATATATCCTATGTCCTCGACTAGCGAAATCCATTTGTGCAATATCGATAAAATGTGTGGTGAGCGCAATAAGTTGAAAAATCCCCAATAAAAGTACAGGTTTTAAACTTCTCTTTTCTATTAACCAAAATAAGCAAACCACTGGGAAAGCAATATCGATTAAAACAAAGAGTGCATTAAATGCACTATTATTGAGCAAAATAGATAAGGTAAAGAATGTACCCGTAACAATAACCAAACTTGCTTGAATGGCAATAGTGGGTGCGTAGTGTAGTGTTTTTGGATCTAAAAGATATTTTCTTAGCCAAAAGGTGATGAGAAAAATCACCAGCATAGCCAATAGGTAAATACCTGAATATAAACCAAGCACAATAGCAATAAAAATAAGCATATAAACGGCTAAACGTTGGTTGGTTAAGCGGCTTAACACCCCTGCTTTTGAGGTCGTTAGCACATCACTACAAGCGACACATTTGGCACGCATCACATCGTTAAGTTTTCCACATTTTTCACATTGCATCGCATTCCACTTTGATGAGAATAACCATAGACTCAATAAAGCATACCATTAATTTTTTAATAGTAGTCATCCACTAAAATTGGATGTAGGATTAATGATTGAATGCTTGCAGGAGAACCTAATGAGTACGGTACTAATTACAGGAACAAACAGAGGCCTAGGGCTTGAATTTACAAAACAATATGCTGAAGCAGGCTGGGATGTATTGGCATGCTGCCGCGAGCCTGCGTCAGCAAAGGCATTAAATGCACTAGCGGCAAACAATAACAACATTACCATTTACCGATTAGATGTAGGAGATTTTACGCAAATTGATGCTTTGGCACAAAAACTCAATGGTAAAGCCATCGATGTGCTAATAAATAATGCAGGTGTTTACCCCACTGGTGGCTTAAGCGATGAAGAAGTCGCTAAGTGGTTAGAGAGCTTTAAAATCAATAGTATTGCACCATTTAAAATGGCGACAGCATTTACCGCCCATATAGCAAAAAGCCAACTAAAAAAATTAGTAACCCTATCAAGCAAAATGGGCAGTATTGATGACAATACTAGTGGCGGCACTTATATGTATCGCAGCACTAAAACAGCCGTCAATAGCGTGATGAAAAGCTTAAGTATTGATTTAAAAAATGCAGGGATAGCGGTTGCAACACTACACCCAGGCTGGGTGCGCACAGACATGGGTGGGCCAAATGGTTGGATTGACACACAAACCAGCGTAGCGGGCCTACGCAATGTGATTGAAAACTTAAATTTAACCAATACGGGTAGGTTTGTTGCCTATGATGGTCAGGAAATTGGTTGGTAACTTACTAAGCTTTGCTTTGCTTAATAATCAAAGCGCCTTGAAAGGTACGCGCTCTTCTAGCTCATTCGTATAGGCCGCTATACCTTGAGATTCACGCACTAAGAAATCTTTTATAGCATCGTTAAATTGTGGATATGCGATTTTATGGTAGGAGCATGTTGCACGCGGCTCGAAACCACGAGCGAGTTTATGCTCACCTTGCGCGCCACCTTCAAAATAGGTAATTTTCTCTGCAATGCAAAACGCTTGTGCTTGGTAGTAGCACAGCTCAAAATGCAAACCTGAAACAAATTCTGTAGCGCCCCAATAACGGCCATACAGCGTATCTTGATTGTAAATATTAAAAGTAGACGCAATTGCCTTGCCATTAACATCAGCGATGATAAGCAAAATATTCTCTGGCATACGCTTGCTAATCTCTGCAAAGAACTGACGCGTTAAATATGGCGTCGAATGGTGTTGCTGATAGGTCGTACAGTAGCAATCATAAAAAAAATCCCAGTCTGCTTCAGTAATATCAGGTCCTTTAATCGTGCGGCATATGACCCCCGCTTTTACGATCTTTTTACGTTCTTGATGTATTCTTTTTCGTTTGTTGTGACTCATGCTCTGTAAAAAATGTTCAAAACTGGTATAGCTTTTGTTTTGCCACCTAAACTGCACCCCTGACCGTTGGTGCCAACCTATTTCTTTTAAAATAGCCGCATCTGCATCATGCGGAAACAACACATGGGCACTCGATAAATGATGTTTTTCCATTATCGTTTCTACCGCCTCTATCATGAGCATTTTAGTTTCAGCATCTTGCGCAAGTAATCGCGGACCGGTAATAGGTGAAAACGGTATGGCAGAAAGCAGTTTTGGGTAATACTGCAAGCCGCTTTGTTGATAAGCATCGGCCCAAGCCCAATCAAATACATATTCTCCATACGAATGGGTTTTAAGGAACAACGGCATCGCACCAATGAGTTGATCATCGCGCGTCACAATAATGGGGTATAGGGTCCAACCAGTTCCATTACCAACTGAACCTGAATTTTCTAATGCACTAAAAAATGCATGGCTAAGTAATGGCTCGTTTTCCGTTAATGCATCCCACGGTGCAACAGGAATATCATTAAACGAATTGACCACTTGGATGGTGGTATTGCTGGGTTGAGTCATGTAACAACTCTAGCGCAGGTGGCTAATAAATCAAAGTGGAATGTACTGGGAAAACTGTGTGAAGGAACTGCTAGGATTAGCTAGGTCGCCGGCCTTTACTAGAGGCCTCTCTTTTATTATTTTTGGATTTACTTTTTTCTTTAATTTCGGCTTCTGCTTCTTTAATACGCTGTGCTTCTACTCTGGCTTCCGCTGCCTTATGCCGCTCTGTCCATTTGGCTTGTGCTAACTCGAGCTCTTCTAGCGTAATAACGGCATCTTCATCAACATCTACCGCTCTAAAATGTCGTGCAATTTGCGGCAAACAGTCTGTCACTTCTTGCCTATCTAACGAATCATCTAAATCAGTATTACATTGTGCAAAGCGTTCTTTCAGGCTTTCTTTCATTGCCTTACGTTTTCTTTCGATTTGCACATGCTCTGGGTCGGTGCTTTTTGCATAGTCGGCTAATGCTTTACGTAAGCGGGCTCGATCATCAGGACTAAAGTTGTATTCCAGAGTCTTTTCAAACGCCGATTCTGTATCATCTTCAATCACAGGCACGTCTTCTACAATTAACGCTTGTTCTTCGTCTGCGTATGCTTGCAATACAAAAGCGCCACTTAACGAAATAAGCAGAGATATGGGTAAAGAGATAAATGCTTTAGTTGATAGCGTCATCTTTTAAAATTAAAGTTTTAAAAATAATAGCGGCTGTTACAAAGGACAAATATAATGAGTCAACTTTGTAACTGTATTGTTTCAGTTAAGCGCTTAATTGTAATTATTTGTAATAAACAAATAGGCTTAACGTTTGGGCGTATTATTTAGATAAAGTTTATTAGTGTCCTAGATTTATTCACCCTTAAACCATATACTAATTCAATAAGCAGTACAATAACAACCGTTGACCCAATAAGGCTAATAGCATGGCTGAAGACAGCAAAAAAATATTAATGGTAGACGACGATTTACGCATGCGTGAATTGTTGCAACAATATCTTACAGAGCAAGGCTTTGATATTAAAACTGTGTCTGATTCTGCAGAAATGGATGTTGCATTAGCAGAAGAAAGTTTTAATTTGCTTGTTCTTGATTTAATGCTGCCAGGAGAAGATGGTTTAGCGATATGTCGACGCTTACGTGGCGCTAATAACCTTACACCGATTATTATGCTGACAGCACGTGGCGATGAAGTAGATAGAATTATTGGTTTAGAAATGGGTGCGGATGATTATTTGCCAAAACCATTTAACCCACGTGAGCTTTTAGCACGCATTAATGCCGTGATGCGCCGCCACGACCATAGCCCTACAAACGAAAATAAAAACAAGCAAGAAGCATTTAGCTTTGGCGAATTTGTGTTTGACACCAATAACCGTAGCCTGAGCCACAATGGTAATAGCGTGACCATTACGAGTGGTGAATTTGCTTTGCTTAAAGTATTTACGGAACATCCTCGACAACCATTATCACGAGACCGCTTAATGCAACTAGCACGCGGCCGTGAGCTTGATGTATTTGACCGTAGTATTGATGTACAGGTTTCGCGTTTACGTCGCCTAATAGAGCCTGACCCATCACATCCACGTTACCTGCAAACCATGTGGGGGTTCGGTTATGTGTTTATCCCTGACGGTGAAGCCAACACCTAGCAACCATTTAATTTTAGTCGCCTTGTAAAGTTAAATCCCATTGAAATTATTACCCCGTACAATTTTAGCTAGACTGATGCTGCTAATCGCTATTTTATTAGCCATTAGCATTTATGGTTCACTCAAAATTTTTGATTATTTTGACCGAGAACCTAGAGCGACGACAGCAGCCTTACAGGCGGTAACTATTGTCAACTACACACGTGCATCATTAATAGCAGCGCATGAAAACAGACGCCTTGCCTTACTTAGTGAACTTTCTGGTCGTGAAGGTGTACGGGTTTATGCAGCCGACTTCATGGAACAAATTGAGCCACTACCCAATGACATATTTATTCAATTGATCGCTAAAAAAATTCGCGAACGTCTTGGGGATGAAACCATCATCACAGTTAATCATTACGGCATTGCAGGCCTATGGATTAGTTTTAGTGTGGAATTTGATGATTTTTGGGTGGTGATTCCTAAAATTCAAGTTGATAGACCTTTCCCTTTACATTGGTTAGGTTGGGCAGCATTGATTGGCTTGCTATCACTATTTGGTGCCTATGTTACTGCTGCACGCATTAATCAACCGCTTAAATTACTAGCATTGGCCGCCAATAAACTACGTAAAGGTGAACCCGCACCCAAACTACCTGAGGATAACTTGGATGAGTTGCGGTCCGTGAATCAAACCTTTAATGAAATGGCCGATGCTTTAGTCCGATTAGATGCTGAGCGCACTTTGTTACTAGCTGGTGTTTCTCATGATATTCGTACCCCATTAGCACGCCTGCGTCTTGCTGTTGAAATGCTACCAGAAGATCAATGTAAGACCATGAAAATCGGCATGGTTGAAGATATTGCAGACATGGATAACATCATTCATCAGTTCTTAGATTTTGTACGTGGTGTTGAGGGTGAAACCCCCGTCATGATAGATATTAACAACTTACTCCGCGCTTTATCTGAGCGCCAAGAGCGTGCCGGCCGCAAGCTAAATGTTAAGTTCGGCCCTACTTACGCCATACCTATACGCCCGCTTGCAATGCAGCGTTTGCTAGATAATTTAGTCGGCAATGCCTACGCTTATTCTAAAAGTGACGTTTCGGTTGAGAGCAGAGTCACCGCCGAAAATATTATTATCAGCGTGTTAGATCGAGGGCCTGGCATTCCAGAAAAGCAAGCTAAACGATTGCTTCGACCTTTTGAGCGTTTAGACAGTGCTCGAACCAAAAATGAAGGGGGGAGCGGTCTTGGCCTTGCCATCTGTAACCGCATAGCAAAACTACATCGCGGAACGCTAGAACTAATTAACCGAGAAGATGGTGGACTTGAAGCAAGGCTATCACTGCCAATTGAAGATTAACATTAGCACGGCAGGCTAAGTCTATTGTTCTGGTTGAAACCAGTTTAATTTTTTACGTAACAACACAACCTCACCAATTATCGTTAAACATGGTGCCTTTATCTTAGCCATTGCCACTTTTTCAGCCAAGTTAGATAAAGTGCCTGTCACGACACGCTGTTTTTGCGTAGTGCCTTGCTGAACGACAGCGATGGGCATATTGGCTGACATCCCTCTTGCAATTAATTGCTCACAAATGGTTGGCAAACCAACTAAACCCATATAAATGACTACCGTTTGATTAGGCCGCGTCATTGCCACCCAATCCAAATCGATTGATCCATCTTTTAAATGACCCGTAATAAATAAACAAGCTTGTGAATAGTCTCTGTGCGTTAGCGGAATGCCTGCATAAGTAGAAACACCATTGGCTGCTGTAATGCCGGGCACCACCTGAAAAGGCACGCCATGCGCCATTAGCGTTTCAATTTCTTCGCCACCTCGCCCAAAAATAAAAGGGTCGCCACCTTTTAAACGTAAAACACGCTTACCCTCAAGCGCCAACCTAGCCAAAAGCACATTAATTTCTTCTTGCGGCAAGGTATGTTGGTCGCGTGATTTGCCAACATAAATTAACTCCGCATCTCGTCGTACTAGTTCCATCACCTCTGGACTGACTAGCTTGTCGTAAATACAAACATCGCATTGCTGCATTAATCTTAATGCACGAAAAGTTAACAAATCAGGATCGCCAGGCCCCCCGCCCACCAAAAACACTTCACCCTTCCTTGTTTCGTCATCTGCGCTATCTAGCACATCTTGCAGATATTGACGTGCAGCCTGCTCTTGTCCTGCTAGTACACGCTCTACCAAAGGGCCTTGCAATACGTCTTCCCAAAAAATACGGCGCGCTTGTATCGTCGTGAATTTAGCTTTTACCTGATTCCGGAATTCTCCAGCAATTGTCGCGATACGGCCATATGCAGCTGGCAGCATCGTTTCAATTTTGGCTCTTATGTAGCGGGCAAGCACAGGGGCTTTACCTTCAGATGACACAGCAATAACAACTGGGCTGCGGTCAATAATTGAACCCATGGTAAACGTACATAAGGCGGGGGCATCCACTACATTCACAGGAATATTTAAGCGCTTTGCTTCCATAGAAACAGCCTCATTCACCGCTTCATCATTTGTCGCAGCAATAATTAAACAAGCGCCTTCTAAATGCGCGACCTCAAAATCAACCTTAAGACTTTGGATGTTTTTATCGTCTACTAAACGCTGTAGGTCATGACACAAATCAGGAGAAACAACCGTGACAGCTGCATTGGCTTTCAGCAACATAGTGACTTTGCGTGTTGCAACATCACCGCCGCCAATGACAACACACGGACGATTCTGAATATTGATAAAAATAGGTAAAGCTTGCATGGTGTATTTTGATTGGTATATTTCAGTCACAATAATGCAAGCATTTTACCTTGCTCACTATACTTTACCCAATTTACCTTATGAATATATCAAATGCGTTAAAATGACAGACTTACCTTAATTTACAACTTACTATTTAAGCTTCATGATAAAAAACGCACCAAAAAAAGTCTTTATCAAAACCTTCGGCTGCCAAATGAATGCGTACGACTCATCACGTATGGCAGACATGCTAAGTGCTAGCGACGGCATGGTAGAAACAACATCGCCTGATGATGCAGATGTTATCTTACTCAACACTTGCTCTGTAAGGGAAAAAGCTGAAGATAAAGTATTTAGCCACCTTGGCCGTTTTGTTCCGCTTAAAGAAAAAAACCCTAATTTAGTCATTGGCGTAGGCGGCTGTGTTGCTACACAAGAAGGTGACAACATTATCAAACGTGCGCCATATGTCGATGTAGTGTTTGGACCACAAACCTTGCATCGTTTGCCCGACATGATCAAAGACAGTCAAAAGTCAGGGCAACGACAAGTAGATATTACTTTTCCTGAAATTGAAAAGTTCGACCATCTACCACCACCACGAGCAGAAGGTGCATCAGCTTTTCTGAGTATCATGGAAGGCTGTAGCAAATACTGTAGTTTTTGCGTGGTGCCCTATACTCGGGGCGAAGAGGTGTCTCGCCCTTTTGCCGACATTCTGACAGAAGCAGTACAATTAACCGAGCAAGGTATTAAAGAAATTACATTGCTCGGCCAGAACGTAAATGCTTACCGTGCTGAATATGAGGATGTGGAAGCTGATTTAGCGATGTTGATAGAAACCATTGCAGAAATTCCACAAATCGAGCGCATACGTTTTACCACTAGCCACCCCAATGAAATGAATGACCGATTAATCAATTGTTTTGCTAATGTCCCTAAATTAGCTGTGCAACTGCACTTACCTGTGCAAGGCGGTAGCGATCGCATTTTAATGGCGATGAAACGTAATCACACAACGTTGCAATACAAATCGATTATTCGAAAGTTAAAAGTAGCCAACCCTAAATTAACCATCACTTCAGATTTTATTGTAGGTTTTCCGGGCGAAACAGAGAAAGACTTTGAAGCAACACTAAAGCTCATACAAGATGTTGGTTTTGACTACAGCTATAGTTTTTTGTACAGCCCACGCCCAGGTACGCCCGCAGCCTTTATTAAGGATGAACTCTCACAAAAAACAAAACTTGCACGCTTAAACCAATTGCAAAAACTTAACGAAACGCAAGGCCAAGCCATTAGCTGCCGCATGCTCGGCACAATACAACGTGTTTTGATTTCAGGCATGTCTACAAAAGAACCTACCTTACTGGTTGGTAAAACAGATAACAACCGTATTGTCGTTATTGCAGGCGATGACAGCCTGATTAACACTTTTGCCAATATTATGATTACAGATGCATCCAACCCTAAACGCCTATATGGCGAGATAATTATTTAAGGAAACATGCTTTGAACAGCACATTGAGTGGCACACAAAACATTAACGAGCAACGCTGGCTGCTAGGCGTGGCGCAAACAATAGCGAGACATACCTACTCGGTAGGCGAGATATTGGTGAGCACACAACAACTCAGACAGTTTGCGCAGTAGGTTTTGTATGGAAATTACATTACAACCAGAAGATAACACCCGCCTAGCCAACCTCTGCGGACCACTTGATGAAAACATTAAGCAAATTGAAACGGCACTCGAAGTCAACATTAACCGCCGCGGCAGTACGTTTAATATTACAAGTGCTAGCACAGCCTCTGCCAAACAAGACAACATGCGCATTGCCGCTCAGATGATAGAAAATTTTTATTTGCGCGCTAAAAAAACGATTGATCTAGAGGATATTCAACTCGGTTTAGTAGAAGTCGACAAACTGAAACCTGAAGATGTTAGTAGCAGCGCTGCCATGCCAGTACTGATGACAAGGCGCGGTGATTTACATGGCCGCACGCCAAGGCAAGTTGAGTATTTACAACAAATTCAAGACCACGATATTGCTATTGGCATTGGCCCTGCCGGCACAGGTAAAACCTATTTAGCAGTCGCTAGCGCCGTAGACGCAATGACGCGTGACCGTGTTAAGCGCATTGTACTTGTACGCCCAGCAGTTGAAGCAGGTGAACGTTTAGGTTTTTTACCCGGCGATTTAAACCAAAAAGTAGACCCTTATTTACGCCCACTATACGATGCTTTATATGATTTAGCAGGCTACGACACCGTGAACAAAATGTTTGAACGTGGTGCCATTGAAGTGGCGCCACTTGCCTATATGCGTGGCCGCACACTCAACCAAAGTTTTATTATTTTAGATGAAGCGCAAAACACTACGCCAGAACAAATGAAAATGTTTTTAACCCGCATTGGTTTTGGCACAAAAGCAGTGATTACCGGGGACGTTACACAAATTGACTTACAGCGTGGGCAAAAAAGTGGCTTAATAGAAGCACAAAAGATTTTAAAAGACGTTAAAGGCATCGCCATCACAAACTTTTTATCACAAGATGTAGTGCGCCACCCGCTGGTACAAAAAATTATTAATGCGTATGAAAAATACGATGCTCACGATAAAGCCCAGTAACAAAACGTAACACCGCCTTAAATTTCTATGGTTAACGCCACAGCCACTTCATTACCCACCATGATTTTTTCTTTTTTCCGTACTTCCGCTTTAATTGGCAATATATAGACCTGCTCTTTGGCTTGAGGGAAAATGGATGTTTGCCATTCAGTATCACCGATTTTAGCGCTCACACGCACGGCACCCCAACCACGTTTTTTTGCGCTTAAATTTTCATTAAAGAATTTTATTTCTTCTGATTTATCTTTAGGTAAGGTAATGAAATGCCATGTAGCCTTTTTAGCCTGCCACAGCCAGCACCTTCCATTAAAACTAAAACTTAAGTCAATCATGATTTTGATTATATAATTAACGTTAACATCATGCCGAAAATTCTATTAACACTGCAAATAGCCAGCGAGCTTAACAACATTCCCACTACAGCCCAATTTAAAAAATGGGTTAAAGCCACTTTACGCGTCGATACTGAAGTAACGATTCGCATCGTAGATGAAAATGAAGCATGCATGCTCAATAATACGTATCGCAATAAAGCTTATGCAAGCAATGTATTAACCTTTGCGCTCACCGAAGAGCCCCATTTGATGGGCGACATTGTTATCTGCGCACCCATTGTCAAAAAAGAAGCACAAATACAACAAAAGTCTTTTGAGGCACATTTTGCGCACCTTACCGTGCATGGCGTGTTGCATTTACATGGTTATGATCATGAAACTGAAGAAGAAGCTGCATTAATGGAATCTATAGAGGTGACAACGTTACAAAAACTAGGGTATGCTAATCCTTATCTCTTTACATAGGATGCCTAAATAGCATGAGCAGTGAGTCGGAACAACCCAGTAACAAACCTAGTTTATTAGAACGTTTAAGTCATTTTTTATTACGCGAACCTGAAGATCGCGAACAGCTTGTAGAGTTGCTACACGGCGCTTATGAGCATAATCTCATGGATAGTGATTCGCTAGCCATGATAGAAGGTGTACTGCAAGTTAGTGAAATGCAAGTGCGCGACATTATGATTCCACGCTCGCAAATGGATATCATAGACATCTCTGATTCTCCAAAAGCCTTTATTCCACACGTTATCGAAACAGCTCATTCACGCTTCCCTGTGATTGAAGACAACAAAAATGATGTCATTGGCATTTTGCTCGCGAAAGATTTATTACGCTACTACGCAGGAGAGGCGTTTGAAGTGCGCGACATGCTGCGGCCTGCAGTGTTTATCCCAGAATCAAAGCGTCTAAATATTTTGTTAAAGGAATTCCGTAGTAACCGCAATCATATTGCTATCGTTGTTGATGAATATGGCGGTGTAGCGGGCATGGTGACGATAGAAGATGTGCTTGAACAAATTGTAGGTGATATCGAGGACGAATATGATTATGACGAAGACGAAGATAATATTATTCAGCAGGATGAAGATCATTACCGTGTAAAAGCACTAACAGAGATAGAAGATTTTAACGAAATCCTCGGCACGCGCTTTAGCGATAAAGAATTCACTACAATAGGTGGCCTAGTCATTAATAAATTTGGCCACCTACCCAAACGCGGTGATTCGATAGACATAGAAAACTTAACAGTGTCAGTCGTCCGTGCCGATAGTAGGCGCTTACATTCGATCTTAATTAAAGTGCGCCCTAAAGAAACATAGCAGACTAAAGGTGCATTGGTTTTTTAATTTTCTTGGTGAACCATTTAAAGAATTTTAGCAATAAAAAAGGGCGCTTTGAAACGCCCTTTTCCTTTTTTGACACCTAATTATTTTTTAAGTGAATCGCGAATTTCACGCAACAATAAAATATCATCTGGCGTAGGTGCTGGCGCTGCTGCTGGCTCCGCTTTTTTCATATTATTGACAGCACGAACAATCTGAAACACGATAAAGGCCAAAATGATAAAGTTTATTGCAATCGTAATAAAGTTACCATAAGCCAACATTGGCGTCCCAGCTTCTTTAAGTGCTGCGTAATTATTAGCCACGCCTGCTGGCGCTTCACCTAACAATATAAACATATTACTAAAATCCAAACCACCAAAAATACTACCAACAACAGGCATAATAATATCAGCCACCAATGAATCAACAATTTTACCGAAGGCAGCGCCGATAATCACACCAACCGCTAAATCCATCACACTACCGCCAGCGGCAAACTCTTTAAATTCTGACATCATACTCATCACATCTCTCCCAAAAAATTATTTGTTTTATTGCTTCGCCATATTGCGCTATACGGTTTTTGTTGTCAACATGCAGCACAACTTCAGACAAAGTTTCTAACCATTTTCTACAATGATGATGTTTCGCAAATACTGTGTAATACTTGATGTAATTATTCACACGACTTTCACATGTTCAAACAAAATTATCAAGCAATTATCGCTTTTTTACTCGGCGCTTTCGCTGTACTAGGCTTTGCACCTTTTTATATTTTCCCCGCGAGCATTATTGCGCTGATCGGCTTTTTTTACTTGCTTTATAAAGTAGCAACACCTAAAGCGGCATTGAAGCTTGGCTTTCAATTTGGACTAGGCTTATACACTGTCGGTATTTATTGGATTTATATTAGCCTACATGATTTTGGTGGTATGCCTTGGTGGTTTGCTGGTTTTTGCACCCTTTGTTTGTGCGCTTTTATGGCACTGTTTCCTGCACTAGCCGCTTACTTTAGCAAACGATTAGGCTTGTTTATCGTTAGCGGCCCTGTGCTATGGGGCCTATCAGATTGGATACGTAGTTGGATTTTTACTGGGTTCCCTTGGTTAACACTGGGCTATAGCCAAGTGCCACATAGCCCATTGGCTGGGTTTATGCCTATCGTCGGTGTGTATGGTGCCTCTATTATCACGGCATTATTCGCTGCACTCATTGCTAGCTGGTTAGCAGAAAATCACTCTCTAACTTGGAAGCGTAATGCAGTAGCAGCCATCACATTGATGATCGTTTCTGGTTTCTTATTAAAGGCCGTAGAGTGGACGACGCCTATAGGCACCCCTATCAGCGTGAGCCTTATTCAGGGCAATATTTCTCAAGATATTAAATGGTCACCAGATGCTGCACAAAATACGATTAAGCAATATCTTGCCATGACACAAGAAAGTGACGCGCAACTGATTGTGCTGCCAGAAACAGCACTACCCGTGATTGCTAGCCAGCTAGATGACAGTGTTAAACAAACACTGACAGCACACGCCAAAAAGAACAATGGCCATATCATTGTTGGCATGGTGGAATACAATGCTAATGAACGCGAATATTTTAATAGCGCGCTCAGCTTTGGTAGCACACCAAGCAAATCATACAAAAAAAACCACCTTGTACCCTTTGGCGAGTTTATTCCGTTAAAACAAATATTTGGCTGGGTTTACCGCGACTGGTTGAACATACCACTCAGTGATTTATCGCGTGGTGGTACACAACAAAAACCCATGCGACTGAATGAGCAGGCCGTTGCTGTCAATATTTGCTACGAAGATGTCTTTGGCGAGGAAATCACTTACCAACTGCCCGAAGCAACATTGCTTGTTAACATTAGTAACGATGCATGGTATGGAAAATCATATGCTTCGAGCCAGCATATGCAGTTTTCGCAAGCACGTGCTATTGAAACAGGCCGCATGATGCTACGCGCAACAAATACCGGTGCGACGGCTGCTATTGATCAGCATGGTTATGTTTTTGCACATGCGCCGCATGATGTTAAAACCACATTAGATGTCACTGCACAAGGCTATACAGGCAGCACACCTTATATCATTTGGGGCAACTGGCCATTCATCATCTTTTGTTTTAGTGCAATTGCCCTGTTATGGCGACGCAAAAACAAGTAAAATCAACCCCTTTGCAATATAACCAAATTCCATCACATGCAAACCTTTCAACAAATCATTTTAACGCTACAAGAATATTGGGATAAACAAGGTTGCGCATTACTACAACCCTACGATATGGAAGTCGGCGCTGGCACATCCCACACAGCAACATTTTTACGCTCTCTAGGCCCTGAACCTTGGAAAGCAGCCTATGTACAACCCAGCCGCCGTCCCAAAGATGGCCGCTATGGTGAGAATCCAAATCGCTTACAACATTACTATCAATACCAAGTCGTTTTAAAACCTGCGCCTGCTAATATTATGGAATTATATTTAGGCTCATTAGAAGCACTAGGTTTTGACCTTAAAAAAAACGATGTGCGCTTTGTTGAAGATGATTGGGAGAACCCAACACTAGGCGCGTGGGGCTTAGGCTGGGAAGTTTGGCTTAATGGCATGGAAGTGACACAGTTTACTTACTTCCAGCAAGTCGGTGGCATTGATTGCAAGCCTATTACCGGTGAAATTACTTATGGATTAGAGCGCTTAGCTATGTATTTACAAGGCGTTGATAGCATCTACGATTTACAGTATTCGCCTGACGTAAAATATGGAGATGTATTCCATCAAAATGAGGTCGAACAATCAGAATATAACTTTGAGCATGCCGATGCAGACTTTTTATTTACTGCCTTTACTGCGCATGAAAAACAGGCCAAACACCTAATAGAAAACCAGCTAGCGTTGCCCGCATACGAACAAATACTAAAAGCTGCTCACACCTTTAATTTACTGGATGCCAGAGGTGCGATTTCCGTTACAGAACGTGCCACCTATATTGGTCGCATTCGTAATCTGGCGCGATCTGTCGCCGCTGCCTATTTGGATAGCCGCGCAAGACTTGGCTTTCCGCTTGCACCGAAAGCGTGGGCAGACGAAGTGAATGCAAAACTAGCAAAAGTAAAAGAAAAGAAATCAGCATGAGTACGCAAAATTTAGTCGAGAATTTATTAGTAGAACTATTGGTTGAAGAGCTACCACCAAAAGCACTTAAAAAATTGGGTGAAGCTTTTAGCACCGTTTTATTTGAATCACTTAAAACGCAAGGTCTAACAGCAGACAATAGCCAGCTCAGTCATTTTGCGACACCACGTCGTTTAGCCGCACATATGACTAATATTGCTAGCAAAGGTGCAGATAAAGATATTGCACAACGGCTGATGCCAGCCAAAGTGGGTTTAGATGCTGACAATAAAGCCACACCGGCACTCACCAAAAGGTTAGGCGCTTTAGGTGAGGATGCATCAGCAATCAAAAGACTAAGAATTGAAAATGATGGCAAAACTGATATGCTGTTCTTAGATATCGTACAAACAGGCACAAGCTTACAAGATGGCCTGCAAAAAGCATTAGAAGAAACATTAGCTAAATTGCCTATTCCAAAAGTAATGAGCTATCAACTTAAAGACGGCTGGACTAGCGTTAGCTTCGTACGACCTGCACATCGCTTAGTTGCCTTACACGGGGCAGAAGTGGTTGAAATTTCAATATTGGGTTTAAACGCCAGCAATCAAACTCAAGGCCACCGTTTTGAATCTAAAACTGACATCATCACCATTAAAAATGCCGACACCTATGTAGAGCAGCTTAAAAATGAAGGGGCTGTTATTGCAGGCTTTGCAGTCCGCCGCGAAGGAATCGTCAATCAACTCAATACAGCAGCAGCAAAAGAAGGGCTTAAGCCTATTGATGATGAGGCGCTATTAGATGAAGTAACCGCATTGGTTGAAATGCCAAACGTATTGCTAGGACAATTTGAAAAAGAATACTTAGACGTACCACAAGAGTGTTTGATTCTGACCATGAAGGCGAATCAGAAATACTTTCCACTGTTAGACAATAGCGGCAAACTCACCAACAAGTTTTTAATTGTCTCAAACATTAATCCAGCTGACACCAGCGCAGTCGTTGGTGGTAACGAACGCGTAATACGCCCGCGCCTAGCGGACGCTAAGTTCTTCTTTGATCAGGATCGTAAAAAAACATTAGCAAGTCGGCTTGCTGGTTTAAGTAAAGTGGTATATCACCACAAACTTGGCTCGCAAGCGGAGCGCAATATGCGTGTGGTAAAAATTGCTACTACGATTGCTGAAAAACTTGGTGATAGCAAGCTAGTCAGCAAGGTTGAAATGGCTGCTAAGTTATCAAAAGCAGATTTAATCACTGACATGGTGGGTGAATTCCCAAGTTTACAAGGTATTATGGGCCGCTATTATGCGCAACATGAAAAGCTAGATAACGATGTTGCTTTTGCCATTGAAGACCACTATAAACCACGCTTTGCAGGTGATGCGCTACCACGTAACCCCGTAGGCATTTGTGTTGCACTAGCTGACAAACTAGAAACATTGGTCGGCTTATTTTGTATCGGCGAAAAACCAAGTGGCGATAAAGATCCATTTGCATTACGCCGCCAAGCGCTAGGTGTAATACGTATTCTTATTGAGCAAAAATCACCAATAAACTTTGATGACTTAATAAAGATGACTATTTCAGTCATTGATAACGAGGAGTTACAAGCAGAATACTCTAAAATAGTTGGAGAAAGAACTCTTGCTGAAAAAATTGCAAAGGCTGATGGAAGACTTGTTTCTCATAGCACTGGTTATTTGCAAAGAAAAATCAATGAAAATTCTTTTGAACTTATAAAAGATTTCTGCTTTGATCGCTTAAGTGTTAATTTGCGTGACCAAGGTGCAAGCGCCCAAGAGGCAGACGCTGTACTGGCATTAGCGCCAAGCAACTTAAGCGAAATACCTAAGCGCTTAGCTGCTGTACGTACGTTCTCTAGCTTAGATGAAGCGCCAGCATTAGCTGCCGCTAACAAACGTGTTGGCAACATTTTGAAAAAGGTTGAAGGTGAAGTTGAAGCAAAAATTGATGACACGCTTTTACAAGAACCCACTGAAAAAGCATTGGCAGATGCGCTTGCTAAAGTCACACCACAATCTGACAAGCTGTTTGAATCTGGTGATTACACAGGCTCATTACAAGCGCTGGCAACATTAAAAGCACCGATTGATGACTTTTTTGACAATGTGATGGTCAATGCAGACGACCCCGCACTAAAAACCAATCGTTTAGGTTTGTTGGCCACGTTACACCAAGCGATGAACCGCGTAGCCGATTTATCTAAGTTGGCAAGTTAGATCGTATAGCCATCAATGAAACTAGTGATTTTAGATAGGGATGGCGTTATTAATGAAGATTACGACAACTTCATTAAAAACCCTGATGAATGGGTTCCCATTGAAGGTAGCTTAGAAGCCATCGCCGCACTAAACAAAAATGGCTACCGTGTTGCTGTTGCCACTAATCAATCTGGCGTAGCACGTGGTTTATATACTGTTGAAACATTAGATGTCATACATGAAAAGATGCACCAAGCATTGGAAAAAGTAGGTGGTAATATTGAAGCTGTACACTACTGCCCGCATATTGCAGAGGACAACTGTGAGTGCCGCAAACCAAAAAGCAAAATGGTAATCGACATAGGTAGACAGTTCGGTACCGATTTAAAAGACGTGCCCGCTATTGGTGATACCTTGCGTGATTTGCGAGCTTTTGCCAATGTAGGCTGCCAACCAATGTTAGTACGCACGGGCAAGGGTGAAGCAACGCTCACTAGTGGCAATCTACCAGACAACACAATGGTCTTTGCTGACCTAGCTGCTGCTGTTCAGCATATTATTGATAGCAAGTCATCAACATGATTTGGCTGCGCTCCATCATCTTTACACTCGGTATGTGGCTATATACACCGTTATTTGTTATTGTTGCGCTCGTTATTTGTATCCCACTTTCACCAAAGCGTCGTTACCATGTCATCTCGCGCTGGGCGCATCACATGTTGTGGTGGCTGCGTGTCACTTGCGGTATTAGCTACCAAGTTGAAGGCAAAGAGAACATACCTAGCAAGCCTTGTATTGTGCTAGCAAAACATCAGTCCATGTGGGAGACACTTGCCGTCCAACGCATACTGCCCCCGCAAGTTTGGGTGTTAAAACGTGAACTAATGTGGATACCTTTTTTTGGTTGGGGCTTAGCCATGACATCGCCTATCGCCATTAATCGCGGCACTGCTCGCGAAGCACTAAGGCAACTAGTAAAACAAGGTAAAGAGCGCCTATCACGCGGGTTATTTGTGGTGATATTTCCAGAAGGCACGCGAATAGCACCAGGCAAACGTGGAAAATATCATATTGGCGGTGCTTGGTTAGCCACACAAACCAAAACACCTATCGTCCCTATTGCACATAACGCGGGCGAGTTTTGGGGCAAAAAATCTTTCTTAAAAAAACCTGGCATCATTAAAGTCAGTATTGGTAAGCCAATACAATCTAGCCACTTAAAAGCGGATGCATTAAACCAGCAAGTGGAAGATTGGATTGAAGAAAAAATGCTAACTTTATCAGAATAAATAGTCATGACAACAAAAATGCTCAGGCTACCCAATGGTGAAAAAATTCAATACCAACTTGAACGCAGAAACCGCCGCACCATTGGTTTAAAAATTACAGAAGAGGGTTTAATCGTCCACGCACCCAAACGTATTTTTGATTTTCAATTGCAAAAGGTGCTAAAACAAAAAGCCGATTGGATTACCAAAAAGTTAGAAGCGCGTAGAAAAAATTATTTACCCCCTATTAGCTGGGTAAACAGTGAAGTCCTGCAGTTTCTAGGTCATGACATTACCTTACTTGTTACAGCAAACCTCAAAAACAAACAGCCTGTATTTGACCAAAATAAGCTATGTATCTCACTGCCAAACACTAATGACAGTGAAGCTGTCAAACGCAAAGCTATTCAATGGTACAAAAAACAAGCGATGCAAGACTTTGGCCGCCGTTTAGAAATTTTCTCTGCAAAGCTAAGCGTGCCTACACCGCCATTACGATTATCAAATGCAAAATCACGTTGGGGCAGTTGTAGTAGCAAGGGTGATTTACGACTCAATTGGCGGTTATTACAAGCACCGCCACCTATTATTAACTACGTTATTTGCCACGAACTTGCTCACTTAAAAGAAATGAACCATTCCCCTAAATTTTGGGCAGTCGTCAGCAAAATCTCCCCAGACTACAAAAAAACCGAAAAAGAACTAAAAACAATCTCTCCTAAATTACATCGACTATAGCCTGCCACATTCGTTGCATTTTATGTTAAGTTATCACTTGATCAATACTGGTCATACAAAAAAAGGGGTAGTAAAATATGTCGTTTGTTGATGCTATTAAAATTTGTTTCTCAAAGTATGCTGATTTTAAAGGTCGTGCCAAATTGCCAGAGTTCTGGTGGTTCGCACTGTTTTGTTTTGTCGCTGCTCTACTTTTAGAATTCGTATCCCCTTATGTTTCAGGTATATTCTCACTTGCAACAATGGTTCCATCATTTGCAGTAGGCGCGCGCAGGTTACACGACACCAACAAAAGTGGTTGGTGGCAGTTGCTGTGGTTTATCCCTATACTCGGTTGGCTTGCCCTATTATATTTCTTCATTGTCCAGGGTGATGAAAGCGACAATAGATTTGGCGCTCCAGCAGCCAACTAAATATTAGTTGCATAAAAAAAGGAGCTATGGCTCCTTTTTTTGATTCACTCATCACTTTGCTTTAGAGCAGTTTCCTTATATCACTTACAATTTCAGTTGGTTTTTGTCCGTAACCCAAATACAACCTAACTTCACCTGTCTTATCAAACACGTACATCCCTGCACTATGGTCTATCGTATAATTTGCTTCAGTTTCACCCGGTATTTTTTTAAAATAAATTTTAAAATTACCCAGTGTTTCCGCTGTTTCTTGCAAACTACCACGTAAGCCTATAAATCGCGCATCAAAAGAAGGTACAAATTGAGCAAGCACTTCTTGCGTGTCACGCTGAGGGTCAACAGAAACAAATAGCACTTGCACTTCGTCGGATTGATTCCCTAATAACTTCATTGTTTTCTTCAAATCATGCATCGTTGTTGGGCAAACATCGGGGCAGTGCGTAAACCCAAAAAACAACACTACTACTTTATCTTTAAAATCACTCATCGTACGCAATTGGCCGTGATGGTCTGTCAGTTTTAATGGATTAGAAAAGTCTGCCCCCGTAATATCTGTGCCGACAAAACCAGCTGCCGACTTAACTATGCCTCCCTGTGGCTGATCGCATGCCGATAGAACAAACATACCAATAATAAAAAAAACGCTACGAAATAGTTTAAACATTGATAAAACCCCAATAAATATTACATATTTAATTTTAACATGCGCTAAGAATTACTTGCTTTAGTTTACAATGTTGCTTTATTGATATTTAAAGGTAGTAGTATGGCAATACCTAACTCAATGGCTGATCGTGATGGCCTAATTTGGTACGACGGAAAATTAGTTAACTGGCGCGATGCAACCACACACGTACTCACGCACACGCTACATTACGGCATGGGTGTATTTGAAGGTGTTCGTGCCTATAAAACTGATCAAGGCACGGCGATTTTCCGCTTACAAGATCATACTGACAGACTTTTTCGTAGTGCACACATCTTAGGGATGAAACTACCATTTGATAAAGAAACTATTTCTGAAGCGCAAAAAACAGCAGTACGTGAAAATAAGCTTGAGTCTGCTTATATTCGTCCAATGGCATTTTATGGTTCTGAAGCCATGGGCATTGCTGCTGACACGCTCTCAACGCATGTGATGTGTGCGGCTTGGAGCTGGGGCGCATACATGGGCGACGAAGCACTTACCAAAGGCATTCGCGTTAAGACATCTTCCTTTACCCGCCATCATGTCAATATTACGATGTGCAAGGCCAAAGCAAATGGCAACTATATGAATAGCATTTTGGCGCACCAAGAAGCTGCGCAAGATGGCTATGAAGAAGCTTTACTGCTTGATGTTGACGGTTTTGTCGCTGAAGGTTCAGGCGAAAATGTTTTTATCATTCGCAACGGTAAGCTTTACACACCTGACCTTACTAGTGCCTTAGAAGGCATTACACGCGACACTATCGTTCAACTTGCTGCTGAGTTCGGTATAGAAGTCATCGAGAAACGCATCACGCGTGATGAAGTTTATACGGCGGATGAGGCTTTCTTTACTGGTACAGCCGCTGAAGTGACACCGATTAGAGAGCTAGACAACCGAGCAATAGGAACAGGCGTAAGAGGCCCTATTACGGAGAAACTACAAAGTATGTATTTCGATATAGTTAAAGGCAAGTCAGCCAAACATGCACATTGGTTAACACTCATTTAATTAATACACCTCATTATAAATACTGAGTCCAACATGTCTGACGTTAAAGAATTTGAAGTGTCTGCTAGTGATTTACCATTGCACTGCCCAACTAAAGCAGTGGCACTTTGGGCATCGCACCCACGTGTGTTTTTAGACGTTGCCAAAACTGGGCATGTTGAATGCCCATACTGTGGCACTAAGTATAAGCTTAAAGCGGGCGAAGTGGTTTCTCACCACTAAGCTTGCAGGCTTTTCCAATTTAAACAACTTTAAACAACAGCTATTTACGTGGACTCGACTAACCAATCAGACGAAACATATGCTTTACTTAAAGCAGGAAAATTACAAGGTTGTTCACAGCTTAAGCTTTCTTGCGGATTAACGCATTTTCCTGAAGAGATTTATGATTTAGCAAACACCTTAGAAATACTAGATCTCACCGGTAATGCACTATCATCACTGCCAGATGATTTTAATCGGCTTCACAAACTGCGCATTTTATTTTGCTCATTTAACCAATTCACGACACTGCCTGAAGTATTGGGGCAGTGCCAAAGCTTAAGCATGATTGGCTTTAAAGCCAATCAAATAAATCATATCTCTGAACACGCCATCCCAACAAAGAACCTACGCTGGTTTATCGTAACAGACAACGCACTAGAACAACTGCCTGACTCTCTAGGACAATGTAAGAAAATGCAGAAGCTGATGCTAGCAGGCAACAAGCTAACAACACTGCCTGAATCAATGGCAAATTGTCAGGCCTTAGAGCTGCTCAGAATCTCTGCTAACCAACTACAAACTTTACCAAGCTGGTTATTTAGCCTACCTAAGCTGACATGGCTAGCATATGCAGGCAATCCATTTTCCAATGAGATTGAACAAGCTCAGATGCAACAATATCAAACGCTTGAAATTGATTGGTCACAACTGATCATAGGCAAGGTGTTAGGACAAGGTGCTTCTGGTGTTACCTATCAAGCAGAATGGCAACACAATGGGACTCTTCAATCAGAAACAAATGAAGCAGTCGCCGTTAAATTATTCAAAAGCGGATTAACCAGTGATGGCTTACCCAGTTGTGAAATGCATGCCAATGTCATGGCAGGCTCTCATGAAAACTTAGTGGGAGTAAAAGGTATTATCATCAACCACCCACAAAGTGTGCAAGGCCAAGATGTACAAGGCTTAGTCATGCCACTATTAAATGCAGATTTAACTGTTTTGGCAGGCCCACCTAGTTTTGAGACCTGTAGTCGAGATGTTTATCCGCCAGAATCCACACTCAGCAAGGCCCAAGCAAACCATATCGCCCAAGGTGTTGCAAAAGCCATGCGCCATTTACACACCAACGGTTTAATGCATGGCGACTTATACGCACATAATATTTTATGGAGTGACGAGCAAGTCGTACTGAGTGACTTAGGTGGCGCCTCATTTTTGCCTGTACAAGATAAAGCCCTAACGCAGTCTTTGATTCAGTTGGATGTATGTGCTTATCAAGTGTTGGTTGAAGAGTTGGTGGGGAGTGAATTAAGCTTACGCCCTTGACATACGCATCAACTAAAATTTACTAATTAAGTTAACAAACCATCCTTTTGAGCGATACGACAGGTCCGTTAAATCATCTGAAAAGTCAGTAAAGTTATAACCAGCACCAACTTTAACATTATCATTAACATGACGATATACACCCACCAAAGCCCCGCCCAATGTATCTTCAGCTACCTTCACATCAAGCCATCGACCTTCAATAATTGCATCCCAATCATGTACAAAATGCCAATCTGCTCTTACTACGTATAGATGTGCATCTGAACTTTCCCAATCCCCTTCATTTCTAATCAATCTTATTTCACCACGTCGGAAACCGTATTTACCACCTACCGATAGCCAAGGCTTAATATCGTAAATTGCATCTACAGATAAAATATGGCTACGTTGCTCAAAACTATCTGCATTACCTGCTGGTGTTAATGCAGAAACTCCGTTTGCAAAAACCGCTCCAGGTGAAGGTAAATTCGCAAAATATGTGTATTTAAATAATGCGTTTAATTTGTCATTATCCACAGGACGGTAAGCGTAACCTAATATCCCTTCAGCAAAGTCTGCATCAAATGCACTGCCTTGATTGCTCTCAGATATTGAAAAGTTAAGCTTTCCTAAAATGCGCCAGTCAGGATCCACCTGATAGCCTAAAGAGTTACGTACTAACCACGTTGTCCTACTGCCAACCAAATTACCATCTTCTTTACGCCATTCTAAATTACCCGCATATTTAATCTTTTCGTAGGATCGACCAATACTAAAACTTAACGCTTTACGATCAAAATCTCCAGCTAATGGGTCCGACAACTGTCCTACCTCACCCTTCATGCCGTAGTTCCAACCATCTTCTGCCGCCAAATCTAAACCAAAGGCATGCATTAAGCCTGATGGGCCGTCTCCATGCAGATACCGCTCTTCTCCATACACAGACAAGCTATCCGAATACCGCAACTTACTACCTGCAACCATTGTCCCTTGGCGGCCACGATACAAAGTATCGGTGCGATCAGTATCAAGTGCATAATTAAGATACATCTGACTTCGGTCATTAATGCGCCAATCACCGCCTAATTTTCCACCAAATCCAGTATTTCCTGATGAAACTTCTGCCAATGTTGTTAATCTATCTGTTACACGCCATTTTCCGCCTATACCAACGCGGTCATTATCACGCCGATTGCCTGAGTTGTTAATTGTGTTCTGCAAAAACCCATAAGCGCTCCAATCTGGATTTTCTGATTCAGGTAACGGCGAATAATCCACTTGCAACGCCAAGTCTGCACGTTCCCCATCTTCAGAAAGTGTAGGACTGGCATTAGCTATTGTCGTATCTAAATCATCTAACCTAATACCAACACTACCTGCCCACTTTTGAGTAAATTGATGTTTCACAGAAGCAGAAACTGCTTTACTGTCTTGACTATCCGCTTGCTTTACATCTACTTTTGCTTGCAAGCTTGTCGTGTCAGTCAAATTAACATCTACTGCAAAACCTGATTGTTTTATTTCTTCAGAAGTGATTTGGTTGGGTGAAGAGAACCCGCGATCGCGATCCAACCAGTAACCACTGATCTTGCCTTCTTTTGAGGACATCTCAGACAAATCCACACCAAACTCTATACGGTGTGCATTCGCCGCTCTATCCACGACAGGTGATATACCATTAAATTCGAAACCGCCAGTTGCTGAAGATTGCAATGTCGTACCCAAGCCATCTGAACGCGCGGTTTCTGCTTTTAAATAGATTCCTGGTGAATAGCGATAGGTTGCATCCAACCCAAAAATTTCTTGCCGAGATGCTTTGTCACCTTGGCGATATCCTGTCACACCTAACTGCACGCTATCATTGACCCAGTGCGATATGCGTCCACCAACAGTTAAGTTGTCGATTTCGGTAATACTAGGTGCGTATTCATAAGTCGCGACTAAATAAACAGCATGTCCTGAAAGCGAACCTGCACGTACTAATTGGCTATCATCTGCAGTAGAGGGTAAAGGCGCGCGCAATAAAATACGGCCTTGAATTGGGTCAAAATCATAATCTTGCCCAACACTCAACTCAGTCACTTTTAACACAATATCCGAATCCCGGTCTCTCACTTCAACCCAGATATGCTCTGAACCACGAGTCACATCTTGGTTTCTTACATAGTAAAGTGAACCACCTGTTCCACGGAATTGTTCGCGGGCGCCTAGCGTACCAGGGTCACCTACAAATAAATCTGTCTCCGTTCTCTTCTGCCCAAAAGCAGTTGCATCTTCACTACGAAGCTTCAAATTGCCGCCATACATGCCTCGGCTAAATTGCACCAAATCATTTCCCGGCAATTTTGTTTGAAAATTACCCCACATCACATGTGACTCGCCACGTGCTAACTTAATGTAAAACTTACCACGTGTTGGCGCGTCATCTACAGTCGTAGAGTCATCGCCATAAACAGGATAATAGCGATCAGGGTCTAACCTACGCAATAAATAACGTGGGTCTTTATCTTCAAAATTTGAGAATAAATGTTTAATCGGTTGTTCTTGCGTGTCGGCAGAAGCCGTTAACAACCAATCACCTTTAATTTTACCTTTTAAATAAAAAGCTAAGCGACCATCTACATAAGCTTCATTATCAAAATGTTGATCATCGCCAGTGACTAATTTTGCTGGGCCAGAAGTTGAGTTACGGCCTGCTGTCAAATCTGCTAAAGCAATGTAAAACCAATCTTGATCCGGGATATACAAATTACGATTAAACGTTAATGTTTGTTGACCGTTTTCATCTAACACAACAACATCAACAACATGATTTCCTGCTGGTAATATTTGCCTTGCTGCAAATTTCCCATCTTTATCTACAGGCACTTCTTGACCTAAAAACCTTACACGTTGTCCAGGTTGTAAATGCTCACCATTAACGGTTACTGCGCCACCATTTAGCTTGATGTTATGTAGCGCTAAGCGATTTTCACCATAACCGATAAGATCCTCTTCAGCGCCTGGCTTTTCATCGCCAATTGGATGTGCACGTTCTGATATCTGCAGCTCTTGAGGTAATGTTTCATCAAACTTCCCCACCTTATCATAAGCGCGCAACACATATCGCACACTGCTAGAGGCTTTCGCGTCAGGTATCCAAGTAGCATGGCCATCCTTGCCAACAGCTACTGTCGCAATTGGTGTCGCTTGTGTTGAGTCGTCATAAGAAAATATGCGTACCTCACTACGTACTATCCAATATTGATAATTGCTATAGGCAGTAAATTTAACAGGTGCATTTCTAACAGCCCCATTTGGAAATGCCGTTAAATTTAGCCAAGGTGTTTCTTCTAAATTATCGTAACGAACTTGTATATCAGCTTTATCTAATGAAACATCCGTACAACGTTGCACATCTGGGTCTATTGTCCCTACATCTGACAAAGGCACACCATCAACACTAATACGGAAAGCTTGATTGCTGGCACGCTTACGCGTTTTAAGCACTTCATCACAAGAACGCAATAATGTATTTTTTATCGGCTCTTTGATTGCAATCTTTTCTATCACTTCTTCTGGAAACACATAATTAACTTGAATTTCAATACGGCGGTTTTTTGCCATATTACTCAAACCACTATTAGTAGCAAGTGGCGATTCAGCACCTTCGGAGTTAACTGATATATCGTTTAGTGAAATACCAAGCGAATCTGAAAGATACTTTGCGGCGCTCTTCGCACGTGCCAGACCCAAACCCTTATTATTAATATATTTTTTCTTTGCATTAACTGAAAGCTTTTGATTGTCAGTATGTCCAATCACCTTAACGTGCAGCTGCTCTTTATCCCTAAGCTTCATTACAATCGCATCTAACTGGCTTTTTATACGCGTCGTTAACTCTGCATGACCAGAAACAAATAATGGCATCGTGCTTTGTTCAGAAAATGCTTTATTAACAATTTTCTTCTGTTCTTTATAGCTTACTTCTGTAGTAGCTTCTACTGTGCTTGGTGCATCCGACAAAACAAAAGTCTCTGTACCCAGCGCTCGCTCTTTATTTGTTTGTGACACGAAGCTAGACCCAAGGCTATCCCCATTATCAATTCGCTTGCCATGCACGATATTGCAATCGTCCTCATCATTTGAGCAAGGCTTACAAGCCGTTTGATTTACCTGACAATACTCCCCTTCCTTGGCATGACTAGCCATGCTGATAGTGGCAATCAACAAACTTTTAAACAATAGTGCAATCATCTTCTTATTCATTTTGCACTCCCTTTCTTCATAGGGGCTCTATTGAAGATTTCCTCTTCAAATTGAATTGCATAACAACATCCTTGTTTCTCCCATATTTTTTCTATTATTTTTCGTACCGTTTTCATGCGCTCTTTAATTAATTTTTTGTCTTCATCTGATCCTTGATAGGCCAAACGCACAATAGACGGTGCAACACGTAGTGTTTTTGGTAAGAGCCTTATAGCTTGAGTCAACGCCTCTTTCGGATCTGCTTGATTAGAAACAAAAGCTGCATCTGTTAGCTCGAGACGTACTACACGATGAATAGCCACACCAAAATTAAGCTTGGTAAGCTTACCGCGTGTAAGTCGTACTGAACGTGGGTTCTCAGTTGTTAAGCGATAACCACTTGGCAGTGAACGTTCATCCAATTTCATAATAAAATTACTACCATGCAAACTAGATGGCACCATGGCGCAGGTCACATGGAACCGTCCTTCATCGTCAGCCGTCACTAGCAGCCCATTCACAGTAACCACTCGCACATTTGGGACACCTGGCTCGCCCTTGTCCTGATAGCCATTGGCATTTTTATCGTCAAACACTTTTCCAATTAGATCAGAGCAGTCAAATGTAGGATCAGGTACCACACGCACAGTGGCAGTCGCGGTATTAGACACACGTGTTCCAGCAAGGCTATTGAGTGCAAAAGCAGTATTAACATACTCACCTTCACTAACACCTGCACCTACTACTAACAAAATACGTATTTCATGAACCTGGCCAGCAGCAAAGTTCAAATTAGCCCACGTCAAACTTCGCCCATTTATGATCGGCTCTAATGACACACCATCTAATATCGCTGTCCCAGTCTTATATTTAAACCCTGGTGGTATTTGGTCAGCTATATTGATATTGCTTAATGCTACAGCCAATGTATTAGTTGCTGTTATGGTATAAGGCACTAAGTCACCACGACTTACATTCACAAGCGGCGTTGTCTTGGTTATTGTAAGCGCACCGCCCAAAATAGGATCTAGTGGAATATGGTTATTCACGACCCCAGCAGTAACACCTGGCGCCAAATTAAAATCAAAATAATAAACGGTTGGCTGAGCACCGGTTGGCGGTCCGGGCTGTGCTTGAATGGGATCTACACCCCCTGGGCCACCAGCCGGCGCGTACGGCCCCGCCGTCGGTGGAATTATAGTAGAGGCAGGGGGCAAATAACCGCCAGGCTGCACAACCTGTAACGTATATGTAGCAGCACCTGGGCAGCCTGCTGGTGTAGGGTTAAACAATAAATATTGATAAAAACCATTCACACCCGTCGTTTGCGTATTAATACCGCCTACGATACAGAAATCTGGCACTAGAACACCGCCGCTTAGCAAGGTCACCACAGCACCTGATACGGGGGCGCGTGTTACAGCATCATAAACAACACCTGAAGGATCCAGCGGTAGATCTTGATTCAGCGTATTGACGCCTGGCGCCAACGCTATGCTATTAATCACACCATTGTCTACCGTACCGTTACGAGCCGGTGTTGGGTCTTGAGAGACAGGTGTACCATATACTCGACCATTTGTTGGGTCACGGAATTGAACCGTATAAAAAGTAACAGGCGTAGCTGGTGTTGATGGGAACAAACCTGTAACGCTATAGGTACCATCAGCCGCACTCACTGCCGAGCCTACTATCTGCCCAGCAGCATTCAGCACTTCCACAATAAAACCAACTGCCAACGGTGAGGCAGGGCCGTCATTATCAACACGGTCATGGTTGCTATCTAACCAAACTTTACCTGACACTGAAGAAAGTACACCAGCGGCAAAGCTAACTGGAGTAGGATCATTTTCACCAGCTTCATTTGCATTGCCATCACCATCTGTATCGGGCACTACGCCATCATCAGAGAAGTCAGTAGCAATCACAGTGCCTCCTGGGCTTTGCGCTGTTGTTGCTATAGCTTGGTTATTTTGTGTTGCCGCTGGTAGCGGATTTGTCCCAAAATCCACTTCTGTTACAAAGGTAATTGTGCAACGTTCACCAGCTTGTAAGTTTTGATTTCCTGTTAACAAGTTTTGTTGCGTTGTACCATTAAACACTGGCGCAGCAACCGTTAATACCGTACCTGTACAGGCTGAAATAGTAGCAGGCGTGCTAATCGTAATAGACTGTGCAGTAGGGAATGTCGCAGTGAGATTGTCCACTACTTGCACATTAGTCGCCGTTGTTACGGCAGCAGGGTTCTCTACAATAAGGCTATACGGCACTTGGAAACTTCTAACCCCTGTTTGTACGATACCACCCGAAACGACTTTAGCAACCCCGATTGATTGTCCAGATAAATTCACTATTGTAGGTGAATTATCATCTGTTGGATCTCCATTTCCATTTGCATCTGGCGTAGCGCCATCTACACTATCATCAGTAACAACATTGCCTAAAGGCGATGTACCTGTTGCCACTGCCGTATTATTAAATGGCCCAGCTGTTGTTGGGAAAAATCGTACTGTAAATTGAATTTGTGCTGTTGATGCTGCACCTGTGCCAAAGTTAGGCAATGCACTGGTAGCTGGCGTTAATAACCCAGTATTTGCACCACTACCTGTAAACCCACCAGCAGTAAGTACAGCCCCATTACTTTGCGCAGCAATGGTAGGACCGCTACTAATCGTATATTGCCCTGCTGCTGGCGCACCCGCCACATAAGTACCAAACTTACCAGATGCATTAGTGCCCGTTAAGTCATCTGTCACTTGCACATTATCTAATGGTGTTCCGCCGGAATTAGTGACGACTATCGTAAATGGCACATCATAAGTACCGTCTAAATTATTAATGGTTGGGCCTGCGGATTTAGCCACACCAATCAGAGGTGTTGCAAGTTCCCCAAATAAGTATCCTGTTGCTGCTGTATTGCTTGGCAACACAATCCCACTAATAATGTCGGTTCCTGCTGCTCCTGCTGTGCCCGCTACGCTACCTGCTGCCTCTTGACCATCAGCAAAACCTGTGGGCTGTGCCACCTCAATAATGGTATAGCCTGTTGCATTACTAGGTGGCAAGTTGTCGAATAGATACTGCCCGTTTGCACCGGTCGTCGCATTCACAAGCACTGGGTTACCATATAGATCAGTGCCTGTTAAGCGCATTTGCACACCAGAAATACCTGTCTCACTTGCCCCCGATTGCGCGCCATCGTCATTCTGGTCGCGATAAACAACACCTGCAATACTAGATTTAATGTTATTAACATTACCGCCATTAGTATCATTACCTGGCACTGGGTCTAGCTCATTACCTTGCGTGCTGATAGTGGCATTATTGGTAAAACTAGCAGCAAAGCTGGTCACGCGCACCGGCACTGTAATCGTCGCCGTTGCAGCATTATTGAACGCGCCAAAATCACAAGTAAAACTCGTCGCCCCTGCAGCGCCTGTACAGTTACCTGTCCCCACAGGTGAAGTTTTGCTATAGGTGGGCGTGCCAGTAAGCTCCATATTGGCTGGCAGGTTGTCAGTTAATCTTGGGTCAATAGAATCTCCGGGGCCGTTATTCGTGACCACAATTGTCCAGTTAAATGGCTCATTAACATTAACAGGATCCGCGCTAGCCGTTTTGCTTGTTACCTCTAAATCGGTTCGCACACGTACAGTTGTGGTTTCTGATGCTGTGTTATTACCTACATTTGACTCCGCCTCGTTAGTCGTTACTGTCACAGAATCAGCAAAGACATCCCCATTTGCTGCGGGTGCATTTTCTGCACGAAAATATAATATGCGCTCGTAAGTAGCGCCGCTTTCGATACCCGTTGGCACAGTGCATGCAAAAACACCCGTGCCAGTAAAAGGACTCGCAGTGCCTGAACAGATACCTGCTGCGGGAGCACCTAATGCAGCTGTATCTCCCAAAAAGCTCAGGTTTTTACCTGCTGGCGTTGTTATCGTATCGATAAACACGACATTAGAAGCGAATGAAGGCCCACTATTTGTCACCCTAATGCGATAAGCAAAAACATTATTAGCTGGCACGCCAGGATCAAAACCCAAAGGATCAGGACCAAACGGCGCTAAATCCGTCTTATTAATAATCATGTCTAACTGTGCAGGGGTTATTGTTAAACTGGCCGAAACACTATTATTTGTATTAACCGTACTTGGCGGACCATCACTTTCTTGTGTCGTTGTTGTTACAGTCGCCGTGTTTGCTAACGTTCTAGGTGCGGGTGGTGCCGCCATGAAATTGGGGCGGATAACTAACGTCACTGTCTGCTCTTCCAATGGAACCATATTACCGATATTGCAGGTGAGCGTAGGTATAGCGCCACTATAACTGGTCCCAGCTACTAAGCCAGCACAAGCACCTTTTGATGGCAATATCGAAATAACCGTAAAGCCAGTATCTCCAGCGGCAGGATTAAAGGTATCCGCCATGATGACATTTTGTGCAATAGAGGGCCCATTATTTCTAAATGTCATCACATAGGCGCTTTCCACCCCTGCTAATACTGTAGACGGCGTTGCCGTTTTGGACAGCATTTCCACATCTACGACAGCGTTAACTGTGCTTGCTATTGATGCACTATTATTGCCAGAAACTGGATCACCAATACTGGTAGATGTAATGTTAGCTATGTTAGTAAAGTTACCGTCTAGCACAGGTCTCGCTACTGTAATATCGATTACAGCTGTCTCACCATTTTGCAGCTGCGCGTAATTACAGGTTACATCAGCACCTACATTAGCGCATGTGCCAGCAGGTGAGCCTAAGCTACCAGCCCCTACTGAGAAGCTTATACCTGAACCGCCAGCGAGTGATGTATACATTGGAATAGTGTCAGTCACCCTAACATTGGTTGAAGTATCTGGCCCCAAGTTACCTATCGTTAAACGATAAGTGAGACTATTATCTGTGTTAAGTAAAGTAATGTCTGCAGGGTTTGGGATTGCCTTAGCAATGTTCAAGTCTGCAATTTGTCCTGTAGATGCGCTACTGCTATTCTGGCAATCATTTGCTGTGTTCACATCCCCTTCTGGGTGAGTACTACCGCCTATTGCGCTAGAGCCCGTACAAGCAGTATTCGTTAAAGCCCCTGTTGTAGTGGCTGTTGTGGTAATTCTCAGTTCTGGCGCATTAGCATTAACACCAATATTTCCACTAAAAGCACAGGTAACAATACCGCCAGCCTCTGCACACGCCCAGCCAGCACCTGTAAACCCTACAAATGCCTCACCAACAGCCAAACTATCTGTGACGCGTACGGGAGAACTGGCGGCTAACGGCCCACCATTGCTCACATTGATTCGGCTAACCATATTGCTACCTTGTGCGACCGGATTCGGCGTTTTATTTTTAGTTAAAGATAAATCTGCTTGTAGTGGCGTAATATTAAAATTGACTGTACTGGTATCATTGCCGCTATTCCCATCAGGCGTTGCACTACCTATATTAGCGGTATTACTTGAAGCAATACCTGCAGGCGGTACAACAGCGGGCGCCGTTGCATTAATTGTAATTGCGCCGCCGGCTCCAGCAGCATACGTTGCACGGTTACAAGTGACTGTTTGTCCGCTTACGCCACATGTCCAGCCTGCGCCAGACGCGCTGATGCCTGTAAATCCTGCTGGTAGAGTATCAGTAACGACTACCGTATTGGCAGCTGAAGGTCCATTATTGTTAGCATTGATTGTGAAAACCGTTGCCTGACCTGATATAACAGGGCTAGGGTTAACGCTCTTACTAACACTCAAGTCTGAGCCAATATTGACAGCTGTCGTGTTAAGTACCGTATTGTTATTAGGTAATCCGTCTGGCGTTATAGGGCTACTAATCGTGGCAGAATTAGTAATATTGCCACTACCAACATTAACGCGCCCTTGTATCACCAGTTGCGGCAATGTGCCAACAGCCTGTGTATCTGAACGATCACAAGTGACTACCTGCCCAGCGGCGGAACAATTCCATCCAGCACCTGCAGCAGAAATAAAATCAACCCCCGGTGGCAACGTATTAACAATCCGCGCATTATCAACGCCATTTGGGCCAATATTTTCTGGGAAAAGTGTATAAGTAATCACATCAGAACCATTCACCGGGTCTGGTGAATCCACTACGGTTAACTGTAAATCCGCACCATTAGATATCGTTGTTTGCTCTGCAAGCGTATTATTGCCTGCGTTGACATCTGAAGACGTACTTGTAACAGTAGCAGTAGTTGTCGGACTTGCGCCGCCGCCAGCTATGGCACGCATTACTATTGCTACGGTTACAGCAGAGCCACCCCCACCTGTCCCAACCACATTACCAAGCGCACATGAAACATTTGGAGAAGTAAAATTACAGGTACCTGTACTCGGAACCGCAGAAACAAATTGCATTCCAGCAGGGACGTTTGCAGTGACATTGACATTGGTTGCCACATCCAGTGCGCCATTATCAACCACCAAATTGTAGGTCACTGTTTCCGTCGCTGCGACTGGATCTGGCGTATCAGAGTAACTTGTAATGAGAACATCGGCTGCAAACGTTTGCGCGCTTACAGCCATCAAACTCACAGCCATCAACAGCTGCATAAATGTTATTCGCACCAAACTCGTAATTTTTCCCATTCCCAGTCTTTCTGTTTGTTTTTATTTAAATGCCACTCTGTTTTTATGGCGCATTTTTTAGATTTACAATTTAGCTGGAATATTAACCTAATTATGAAGAATATACCAAATGTTACAAATGACATTTAAACAAAATTTACAATTTTTTATTATTGCTCCCATAGAGATTTATGGTATTAGCACTTAAATTTATCTAAAGATTTAACATTAACAGCGCACCCTAATAAATCTTCTATCACCTGTTTTGCATTCAAAGATTCACTATTTGTCCAAACAGTTAGCCCTGAAACAAGGCCATCAAGCACCAAAAGATTTTTTTCTATTAATTTTTCCTTTAACTGCATTGCAACAGCAGCACCTGTATCAATAATAGTAATTTTCTTGTCTGCAAGGTGCTCTATCAAAGAGCGCACAAAATGATAATGTGTACAGCCAAGGACGATGGTATCTACTCCGCCTTCCAATAATGGATGTAGGTAAGTATTAATGAGTGTACGTGTTGCTTCTTCTTCAAGCTCACCACGTTCAATACACTCCACTAAGCCCTCACAGCCTTGGGATAAAACAGTTACATCATGTCCATAATTGTCTAAAAGTGCAGCAAACTGTGCACTCTTTAATGTGCCTACTGTTGCCAACACACCAATAACACCATTCTTGCTAGCTAAAACGGCTGGCTTAACTGCAGGTTCCATGCCGATAATAGGCAAATCATACCGTGCACGCATTTTGGTAATAGCCGCTGCAGTAGCCGTATTACAAGCAACCACTAGCGCTTTAACACCTTGTTCAATTAAGAAGTCTGCGATTAGAAAACAACGCTCAGTAATTTCTGCAGGTGATTTATTGCCATACGGTGTATATTGGCTGTCTGCTACATATAGAAGGTTTTCATGCGGCAACAAGGTATTGATTTGCTTTAGGATAGAAATACCGCCTACGCCTGAATCAAAAACGCCAATCGCTTTACTATTTAATGTGGGTGTAGACATCGTAACCATATATCAAGATCATATACTTAAAATCATACATCAAGACTGTACATCAAGATCATGTTGAATGATTTATAATGTCTGCACACTATATAGGGTATTAAATGGGAAATAGGTTAAGCAAAATTTACACACGTACTGGTGATAGCGGTACAACTGGCTTGGGTGATGGCACGCGCGTCGCTAAAGATAGCTTGCGTGTACTAGCCATGGGCGATGTAGATGAACTTAATTCAATTATTGGCTTAATACTTGTAGAATCCGTTTCAGATAAAATTCGCGCCACCCTGACAGAAATACAGCACGATTTATTTAACATAGGTGGTGAATTATGTATGCCAAATTATGAAATAGTGACTGCAACACGCGTTACAGCACTTGAAAATATTTTGGATGAACTGAACGTGACCTTAGCGCCATTGAAAGAATTTATCCTACCTGGTGGTTGCCGCGCTGCCGCTTATTGCCATTTAGCCCGTACCGTATGTCGACGTGCTGAACGCCAGATGCATACGCTCAATGCGGATGAGCCAGTTTCTGGCCTCTCATTACAATACATCAACCGCCTTTCAGACTTGCTATTCGTCATGTGTCGCATACTCAATAAAGAAGCTGGCGTAGCTGATGTGCTTTGGAATAAGGCAAAATGATTAAAAAACTTCTACGCAATGTATTAAAGAACGGTGTTTTTAAAAAACGCAGGGCAACACATAAAAATAAAACTAACACTGCAAAAATAATTACAGCAAAAAAACATAAAATAAACAAAAGTTTAATTAGCAGTGCAGCACTAAAAACGTGCGATGGCCTACAGAAAGCTGGATTTGATGCCTATATTGTGGGTGGTGCAGTAAGGGATTTATTATTAAAGGCTAGGCCGAAAGATTTTGATATTGCCACCAATGCCAGGCCTGAAGAGGTCTATAAAATATTTCGTCGTTCACGCATTATTGGCAGGCGTTTCCGCTTAGTGCATGTGTTATGGGGCAGAGAAACCATTGAAGTTTCTACTTTCCGCGGCCACCACCAGAATGAAGGTGATGCTTCAACGAATGATAGCGGACGTATACTGCGTGATAATATTTTTGGCAGCTTAGAAGATGATGCTGCAAGACGCGACTTTACGGCAAATGCACTTTATTACAATCCAAAAAATGAAGATATGCTTGATTTTCATAATGGTGCAGCGGATATTAAGGCCCGTGTATTACGCATGATTGGTGACCCGAGAAAACGCTATCAAGAGGATCCGATACGCATGTTACGTGCTGTTAGGCTATCCGCTAAATTAGGCCTCAAAATTGACAAAGCAACACAAAAACCAATATCAGAAATGGCCGACCTCCTACATGATGTGCCACCAAGTCGACTATTTGATGAAATGCTAAAGTTGTTTCTCTCTGGGCATGCAATAGAAAGCATTAATGCCTTACGTGCCCAACACTTACACCATGGCCTATTGCCGCTACTTGACGTTGTATTGGAGCAACCGTTAGGCGAGCGATTTGTCATGCTCGCTTTACAAAACACCGATGACAGAATCAATCAGGGAAAATCATCTAACCCAAGCTTTTTATTCGCATCTTTACTTTGGCACGAAGTATTAAAAATATGGCAAACACATAAAGAACATGCGCCGATGATTCCTGCCTTATATATGGCCATGGATGATGTCATTAAGCAACAAGCAAAAAAACTAGCCATTCATAACCGATTTGTATCAACCATGAAAGAAATATGGGCCATGCAACCACGGTTTGAACAGCGCGCAGGAAAACGCCCTTTTGGTTTGCTAACACACCCCCGCTACCGCGCCGCCTACGATTTCATGTTGCTTCGCTGCGCATCTGGTGAGATTCCAACAGAAATAGGCGAATGGTGGACAACTTTTGCTGATGCCAATAGTGCTGACCGTACAGCGATGCTATTGCCAGATACAAACCCCAAGAAAAGACGCAGACGTAAACGCAAAAAACCGGTAGCTACAAAAGCAGAAACTAGTGCATAAAGCCTACATAGCGATTGGCAGTAATTTAAACCAGCCAATCAACCAGGTAAGACAAGCTATTCTTGCTTTAGAAAAACTCCCTCAAACTAAACTTGTAAAACAATCTAGCTTATACCAAAGCGACCCATTAGGTTACGAGAATCAACCAGACTTCATCAATGCAGTCGCAGAAATTAGTACGGCGCTGAAGCCAGAGACATTGATGCAGCGCTTACTAAAAATTGAAGAAAAATTTGGCCGCGAAAGAACATTTTCTAACGCACCACGTATTGTAGATTTAGATTTATTGCTCTATGCAGATGTCGTGATGAAGACAGACTTTTTAAGTCTGCCACATCCACGCATGCATACGAGATGTTTTGTATTGCTTCCTCTCGCCGAAATCGAGCCAAATTTAATCATTCCTAATCGTGGTAATGTTGTAAAATTAGCGGCACAAAATCAAGACCTAAGCATAAAAAAACTGAATCACAATAAACACGTATGAACATTTTTGATAAATTCCCCTACATTGTCGTTGAAGGACCTATAGGCAGTGGAAAAACAACATTAGCAAGTATGCTTTCAGATCAATTTTCTGCTGAACTATTATCAGAAAAAGCGGAAGAAAATCCATTTTTGGCGCGTTTTTATCAAGATGTAAAACGCTATGCCCTACCCACGCAATTGTTCTTTTTATTCCAACGCTCGCAACAAATTTCGGATGTAAGCCAAATGGACATGTTTGCAAAACCGATTATTGCAGATTTTTTCCTAGAAAAAGATCCCTTATTTGCCAAGCTGAATCTAGATGATGAAGAATACGCGCTCTACCACCAGATTTACCAACACTTACAATTAAAATCACCTAAGCCAGATTTAGTAATCTACCTACAAACAACAACAGATAAACTCGCTGAACGTATTGAAGAACGTAATGTCAGTTACGAACAAGGCATGCCTATTGAATATTTATCGCGTTTATCCGATGCCTATGGCGAGTTTTTTCATGTTTACGATGCATCGCCTATTCTAATTGTAAACAATGAAAAATTGAATATCATTAAAGACGAAAGTGCATTTAATTTGCTAGTAGAAAGAATCATGCAAATTAATAGCAGCCGTGAATACTTTAACCCGAATTTTGAATAATTAAAATGCCACTTAATAAAATACAAAATTTAGTGAAATCTGGTGAAAAAATCGCCATGCTCACCTGTTACGATGCCACCTTTGCAAAATTAATGGAATTAGCTGGTGTTGATATATTGCTGGTAGGCGATTCCCTAGGCATGGTGTTACAAGGTGCTGAAAACACATTAAACGTCAGCATGCACCACATGACATACCACACTAAAAGTGTTACCTCAGGCGCGCAAAACACACTCATTGTTGCCGACATGCCAATAGGCAGCTACGAACAAGATAATGAAGCTGCCTATAAAAATGCACAATGGCTCATTAAATCTGGCGCGCATATGGTGAAATTTGAAGGCGGCGGTTCCAGAGTCGAGACAGCTCGGTATTTGGTTGGGCATGGCATCCCTGTTTGTGCACACCTAGGCTTTACGCCACAATCTGTTAATCACTTTGGCGGCTATAAGATTCAAGGAAAAACAGATGAAAGTGCAGCACAAATCATGCAAGATGCAGTCGCAATGGCTGATGCTGGCGCAAGCTTTGTGCTGTTAGAAATGGTACCTGCAACCTTAGCAAAAAAAATCACAGAAACAATCAAAGCCCCCACTATTGGCATCGGTGCTGGGGTCGATTGTAATGGACAAGTGTTGGTATTACAGGATTTACTCGGCATTTACACTGGCCCAGTCAACAAAAAGCCTAGTGATTTTAAATCACCACGCTTTGTTCGTAATTTTTTAAAAGACACCAATAGTATTCAAGCTGCAATTGTAGCTTATGTTGCAGCAGTTAAAAATAAAACATTCCCAGCAGATGAGCATAGCTACTAATCAAGCTTTTGCCTCATTTTTTTATTATATTTAACCCTATTTTCATTTATGCTACGCTTAAAGTTAACGCGGTGTGTTGCTGCAACACTAAATATTTAGTGTTCTATAAAAGGAATTATGATGGCTGATGATAGAAAACTCGAACTGATTTTTGATGATGCAGGAAGACGCCCTGAAGAGGTGCTTGTAGATACTTCACAGTTTCAACGCATAAGGCAAACTGCCTTTCAAACAAATGAGCAGTACGACCCAAGGTTTAACATAAAACCAGGTGATTATGATGATTACATCAAAACACATATGGCAGAATTTAGTGCAAATATAAAAAAAGTGACGGGGGATGATTCTATAGAGACAGACCCCCGTCAGTATCTAAATACTGCTTTAGACTATAGTGAAATACAAACCGCTTCAGACTTAAATAATTTTGTAAAAGACCATCCAAAATTATCTAACAATGCTGACATAAAAACGCAATTAGATAATCTGAATAAAATTTGGGATATCACTAGTGAAGAAGGTCCAGCAACAGGTAGCTTAAAAGAGAGAATGATCGCTACTGCACGAGAAATAGCGAATGCTGAAATTATCATGACAACCAGTATAGAAAGCGAACAATTAGCGGGCACTCCAGCACCTAGCAATCAACAAATAGTTAATACAGCTTCCATCCAAACAGACATGGCACAATTTAATACAAATATCAATGTAGTTAAAGACACTGAGGCTATAGAGACCGCCGCCACTCAATATCAGAATGCCGCTTTAGACTATAGTGGGATACAAAGCACTTCTGACTATAAAAGTTTTATTCAAGGCAATGAACAATTACTTGCCAATCCTGAAATAAAAGCGCAATTAAGCGAGCTGGCCGACCTTTGGCTGACTAACGGTGAAAGTTCACAAGCTACAGGAGACCTAAAAGATAGAATGGATGCCACAGCACAAAAAATAGCGAATGGTGAAATTCTCATTACAGCTAATACGGCTTCCATCCAAACAGACATGGCACAATTTAATGCGAATATTGACGCAGTTAAAGGCACTAAGGTTATAGAAACTGCTGCCATTCAATATCAGAACACTGCTTTGGAATATAGTGAAATGCAAAATACTTCTGACTTTAAAAGTTTTCTTCAAGATAATGCAGAACTATTGGCCAACCCTGAAATAAAAGCGCAAATAACTGAACTAGCGAACCTTTGGCAGGCTAACGGTGTAAGTTCGCCACCTGAAGGAGAACTAAAAGCCAACATGGCCGCTACAGCACAAAAAATAGCCAATGCTGAGTTTCCTTTAATTGACCAAGCAAAAAGTGAACGCTTTGCTAATGCGCTAAGCGATGCCAATACAACTAAAAATTTAGACCAATTAGCTAAAAGTGAGCCCTTACTTGAAGGTGCTGTCATGCTAAAAAAAATGCAAATAGCGACAGAGGCTCTAGCTACTGCTAACCCAGAGATTGCTAATCAAATAAGAAATAGTGAGATGATGGAACTCGATGGCAGTACAATTATTAGAGAAACTGGCATCCTGCCACAAAAGAGCCCAGAAATGATTAAGCAATATGAAGAAATCAATGCCATGCTACAAACAGCTCAGCAAGAAAACCTAGCGCCCGTTGATGAGTCAGCCGAACTGAACCGGTAGCAAACTCATAACAAATAAAATTCAGCTTACTTTCAACCCCTTCTAAAGAAACCTCAGGTGCGAATGCTACAATAAGCCCATGAAAATAATAAAAACGACCACCGAATTAAGACGCGCTATTTTCGCCCATAAAAGAATTTCGCTTGTCCCAACAATGGGTAACTTACATGCTGGACATCTGCGCCTAGTTGAACTGGCCAAGCAACATGCAGATTGCGTCGTCGTCAGTATTTTTGTGAATCCATTGCAATTCGGCCCCAATGAAGACCTAGAAAATTACCACCGCACTTTAGAAGAAGATTGTGAAAAATTAAACAATACTGGCGCCACTATTGTTTTTGCCCCTAGCGTGATAGAAATGTACCCAGGTTTTGACGGCAAGTCTTTAAACCAAGGCACCACTATTAATCTACCGCCTATAGCAAACGAATTATGTGGCGCTAACAGGCCAGGTCATTTCACAGGTGTCGCGACTGTCATCACAAAATTATTCAACATCATCCAGCCCAATGTCGCTATATTGGGTAAAAAAGATTTTCAGCAATTATTTATTATAAAAAAACTAATCCGCCAGCTGAACTTTCAAGTTGAACTGATTGCTGCAGAAACAGTACGTGAGCATAATGGCTTAGCCATGAGCTCACGCAATAACAATTTTAGTGCTGATGAAAAAATAAAAGCGGCTCAGCTCAACTTAACCTTAAGAGAGGTAGTAAAAGCTGTGCAATTAAAACCACACGATTTTGCAAAAATAGAACAAAATGCCATGGACAAATTAAGCAAACAAGGCTGGCTTGTTGACTACATAGCAATTAGATCGTCGATCACATTACAGCCCGCATCAAAAGTCCAAAAAAACTTAGTTGTACTCGGTGCAGCTAAATTATCCAACACACGCTTAATTGATAATATCGAGTTTGAATTACACGAGTAGGTTCAATTAATTAAAAAATTGTAAATTCTTCATTTATTCAAAGCAAATTTTGCTTTATAATCATCGCTTTATCAAAATGACTATCTTGAATAGTGAGTAAAAACGCACTTATGCAAAGAACCATGCTGAAATCTAAATTGCACCGTGTGCATGTCACACATAGTGAGCTTCATTATGAAGGCAGCTGTGCCATTGACGAAGCATTGCTTGAAGCGGCTAACATTAACGAATTCGAGAAAATTCACATCTATAACGTGACTAATGGCGAACGCTTTAGCACCTATGCCATACGTGCAGAACGCCATTCCGGCATCATTTCAACCAATGGCGCTGCTGCACATAAAGCGCATCCTAAAGATATTATTATTATTGCAAGTTACGCACATTACACAGCGCAAGAGTTAGAAGCTTACGCGCCAGCTTTAGTCTATGTTGATGCTAAAAACCACATGACTGAACAAAAGAAACAAATTCCAGCACAAGCTGCTTAATGACAACCCATTTTTAAAAGAGAAACCATTTGTTAGAATTAGAAGCCTTGAAAGACTTAGTCGTTGATGCATTAGAAGATGTCAAAGGCTTTGATATTACCGTATTAGATGTCCGTAACCTTACCTCAATGACCAGTTATATGGTGATTTGTAGTGCTACATCAACAAGACAAACTAAGGCATTAGCCGATAATGTGCGTGTTAAAGTAAAAGAGCAAGGTGTTGATATTAGAGGTTCTGAAGGTGAAGGTAGCGGCGAATGGGTGCTTGTCGATTTAGATGATATCGTTGTTCATATCATGGTGCCAGCCACACGTGCCTATTACAACCTTGAGCAGCTATGGCGTAAAAATGACAGTGGTAAAAACGGGCATATAACGCCAGACAACTTAAACCCTGCGACGACATAAAACGGTTCAGCCAGCTTTAATATGAAGCTAAAAATTATCTCGATAGGCCATAAAATGCCCGACTGGGTACTAACAGCCTGTGCCGAATACACCAAAAGAATGCCGCGTGAACTAACCATAGAAATCGTTGAAATTAAACCTGACAAGCGTACTAATGGTAAAAACAGCGCCGTCGTCCAAGAAGCAGAAGCAAAGCGTATTCTAAAAGCAGCAGGCAAAGATTATTTAATCGCCTGCGAAGAACAGGGTGATGAAATAACCACAACGCTCCTTGCAAAAAAAATGAAATCCTGGCAAACAATGGGGTGTGACGTCAGTATTGTCATCGGCGGTGCTGATGGACTTCACCACAGCCTCAAACAAACCGCCAACTGGTGTTGGGCACTATCTAAGCTCACACTACCACATGCCTTTGTACGCGTGCTGTTAGCGGAGCAGCTATACCGCGCACATACGGTCAACCAAAACCATCCATACCACCGCAGTTAAATACTGCTTACCACCATAACCACACACAGCGGTCATTGGTATAAAAATTATCATGTGTTAAAATTTACACAATCATCATTGTGTAATTAACCATTACGCATTGCGTTCAGCAATGAAGCCGAACCATTTCACTCAGTAAAGAAGCTGAGGTGATAAGCCATTATTTTTATAACTATATTGGGGCTTAGAAATGGATAATTCTACATTGCAATTAATTGCAAAATTTACAATTCGCGCAAGAAAACATATTGGTGCTATCGACGTTAAGCTACTGGCTGAAAACGAAACATATCGTGAAGAAGTATTTAAACAAGTTAACGAAACCGCAGATGAAGAACTACTTATGATTTCACTTTCTTTAAGAGAATCATTGTCAACTGCCACCACGCAAGCAAGTAACCCAGAAGAGAATACAGCAGCACCTAAACCCTTGCTTGATAAATACTTGAAAGGCACGCGCGGGTAGTAGTCCCCATGTAATGCTGTCACAGGGGCAGTCAGAATCAAACATGCAAAAAGCAGCACTGTTGTGTATAACTAAGGATTCGCTTAAATAAAGATGAATTCCCATCAAATATTGGGACATACGTTGTTAGCGTCACTAACAAACTTCACCAGGGCATAGAACGCTGCCAGCAGATTAAAGCACAAGCACCTCCGTAGCCTACATGTACGTCCCTAGTGGTGTCTAGACAATACCATACACCTGCCGTCGCCCATCAACATCACCTAGCTAAATAAACAAAACCCTTAAAAGAACCACAAAAAATAGCTGGCATGGTAAATGCTTGTGTTCTATGCAGCATCATTAACATGCAATTATTGTAAATAATCAATTGTATATTTTGTTCAACAGCGGCGTTGAGCATGTTTTTAGCAACGAAGCTGAAAGTGATAGCCACCTTATTATTATAACTATATTGGAGCTACATAAAATGAACAACGAAACAATGAGATTACTTGCGCAATTCACACTGCGCGCTAGAAAAAATACGGGTGCAGTCGATATTAAACAAATGGTGGATAACCAGCCTTACCGCGAGGAAATATTTAGAGTGGTCAATGAAAATGCTGACGAAGAACTGCTCATGCTATCTTTAGAACTTAGCAATGCACTTAGCGACCTTTCCACTGTAGCCGACCCAATACCCGTTATTACTACTGTCGACCCGATAGCCAACAAATATATGGGCGGTGCACGTGGGTAAAATACAGACTAATTTAGGCGTGCATAGATATTTAAAGCATCCTTATCCTTGCTTCAAATAAGAAGTAAAAAATTTACATGTTGTTTTTTGACAACTTAAAAAAATAGCGAAAGCTTACTAGTTTTAAAATATAGACATTACATGCCTACTTAGCCATAATAGTGTGGCAAGTGTGCAGGCTTTGAAGGGCTGAAGCCCGCAAGCATGTATAAACGATATCATTAATTAAGTGAAGCAAATAATGCAATCTATAATAAATAAATTAATTCTCAGTTGCGCCCTAATGATTTTGATATCGGGCTGTGCATCAACTGTCGACAGAGATCCGTTACAAAGCGTTAATCGCGGGGTCTATAAATTTAATGACGTCACCGACAAAGCTGTGCTGCAGCCAGTTGCTAGAACCTATAGAGCCCTTACGCCTTCACCCGTCCGCAAAGGCGTCAATAATTTCTTTAGCAACCTCGGCATGCTCACAACAGTTTTAAATGATCTATTACAGTTTAAATTTGAACATGCCTTTGTTGACGCAGGCCGTTTTGTTATTAACTCTACTTTCGGCTTAGCCGGTTTTATCGACGTAGCCAGTATGGATAACATTCCCAAAAGAGACGAAGACTTTGGACAAACACTAGGTCACTGGGGAGTGGGTAATGGTCCATATTTAGTATTGCCCTTCTTGGGTCCTAGTACTTTACGTGATACAACCGGCTTTGTTTTCGATTCCGCCACCTCCGACCCAATTACCTATACACATAACATTGGTGAAGTAAGGTTACACAATCAACTGCGTGCTGCTCAATTTATAGACAAACGTACAGAACTTTTAAATGCGACCGACATAATAGACGATGCATCACTAGATCCTTATGCATTCACGCGTGATGCATACTTGCAACGCAGAGCAAGCATGGTGCAGGATGGACTGGTGCCGCAAGAGTTTTTAGATGAAGACTTTGAGCCTGCCGATGAAGATATAGCATTCATCGAAGAAGCTGCAGCGACTAGCGCAGAATAAATTATCTCTTCAATAAAAAAAGTCCCTACCTAGGGACTTTTTTTATTTTAAGCTAAACATCATATTATTTAATCAGCTCCGGCGACCGTCATTCGCTCTATCAATAGCGACCCTGTTTGTTTAGAACTCGGTGTAATCGCATCATTGCCTACGGCAACAATTTGTTTCAACATATCTTTCATATTGCCAGCAATTGTAATTTCCTCTACGGGATATGCAATCACGCCATTTTCCACCCAAAAACCTGCTGCGCCTCGCGAATAATCACCTGTTACCATATTAAGGCCCTGACCCAACATCTCGGTCACTAACAGTCCAGTCCCCATCATCTTTAATAACTCAGCAAATGTTTGCTGAGTGTCTTGCACAACTAAATTATGAGCGCCTCCGGCATTTCCTGTCGTGTGCATGCCCAATTTTCTTGCAGAATAACTAGACAAAATATAGCCTTGCAACATGCCATTCTCAACTAACATACGTGCTTTAGTTGCAACACCTTCATTATCAAATGGGCTGCTAGCAATCCCTTTTTTTACATGTGGCAATTCCTCAATATTAAGTAAAGCAGCACCCACTTTCGTCCCTATACTATCAAGCAGAAAAGATGACTTCCGATACAAGCTACCACCTGAAATTGCACTGATTAAAGACGAAATAATACTACTGGCCAACGCCGCTTCAAACAATACTGGATATTGTCCAGTTTTAATTGATTTTGGCCCAAGGCGACGAACAGTACGTTCACCAGCTAATTTCCCTACATATTCAGCAGATTTCATATCGCTTATAGCTCTAGCGCTGGTATACCAATAATCACGCTGCATTGCATCACCCTGTTTAGCAATAACGGAGCAGCTAATACTATGACGAGAGCTGGGATAGCCGCCAACGAACCCATGGCTATTTGCATAAACAAATAAACCTTCATTCGTTGAAACGTTAGCCCCCTCGGAATTGGTAATACGCTGTCTATCAACTTCTAAAGCGGCTGTTTCACAACGTTTGGCGATTTCTGTCGCCTGATCAACACTCAATGTCCACGGATGATACAAATCTAAATCGGCGGGATTTTGCGACATTAACGTCGCATCAGCAAGGCCACAAAACTCGTCTTGTGCTGTGTATTTAGCAATATCACATGCAGCCTGCACCGTATCTTTAAGCGCCTGCTGGCTGAGATCTGAGCTACTGGCATAACCTTTTTTCTGTCCAAAATACACCGTAACAGAAACGCCTTTATCTCGGTTATATTCGATGTTTTCTGTTTCACCCATCCGTACAGAAACGCTTTGTCCTGAACCATAGCTAACTTCGGTCTCTGCACTAGATGCGCCTGCCTGTTTTGCTAATTTAAGGACATCTTCATTAATTTGTTTTAAATTTTCTAAATGCATTCAGGCGCCATCATTAAAGTAAATTACTAAAGCTGTTATCATACCGTGCATCGGTTGCAACGAAGCCATAGAACATTAAAAACATGCAAGAAACAGACGATTTAATCCCATTCATCAGCAAAACTAAACTAAAAGCAGAAGCCGATGCGCAACAAGTGCTTGGTAAAAAACTAATTGGCTTGCCAAAAAACAAGCTTATTAAGCTTAATTTACCTGAGACACTATATGATGCGGTCATTGAAGCTAGCCGTCTCAAATCAAATGGTGCAAAACGGCGTCAGCTGCAATATATTGGTAGATTAATGCGTGACGTAGATACAGCATTAATTGCAGATCAATTCGCCCGTTGGGAAGGTCATCACCATGAAGAAAGCGCACGTTTTCATGCATTAGAAGTTTGGCGTGATCAACTGATTAACGAAGCAAGCACGTCACAATCAAATGCATTACAAAAATTTGTGACACAATACCCTAATGCTGAAATTCAGCAATTACGTAATTTAAGCCGCAATGCTCACAAAGAATTATTAGCACAAAAATCGCCTAAAAATAGCAGAGAGCTATTTAAACTAATCAGGCAAATTATAGAAGATGCCAAGCAACTATCGAATGAAAGTATTGAATAAAATGCATAAAGCACTAGCCCTATTAGCTTCACTATTTTTTTCTAGCGTGGCCTTTAGTGCAGAATCTGGATTGACACATTTTGACCTCACTAACCATTGGGTAGGCTTTGTTGCCATTGGTTTGTTTTTTATTGCCTACATACTTGTCATGGCTGAGGAATTTATTCACTTGCGTAAATCAAAACCCGTTATGTTAGCTGCGGGTGTTATTTGGGCTATTATTGCTTGGTATTATCAAGCACATGATGTACCACATGTCGTTGAACAAGCCCTACGACATAATTTACTAGAATATACAGAATTAATGTTATTTTTGCTCGTAGCCATGACTTATATCAATGCCATGGAAGAACGCCATGTGTTCGAGGCCTTGCGTACTTGGCTAATAAGAAGAGGTCTAAGTTACCGCGGCTTATTTTGGGTCACAGGTGCATTAGCCTTTGTCATATCCCCTATCGCAGATAACCTGACAACAGCTTTATTAATGGGTGCCGTTGTATTGGCTGTAGGTGGCAGCAATAAAAAGTTTGTTTTACTGGGCTGTATTAATTTAGTCGTTGCGGCCAATGCTGGCGGCGCATTCAGTCCATTTGGTGATATCACGACACTCATGGTTTGGCAAAAAAATGTCATCGCCAGTAATGGCGTTGTAACATTCTGGACATTCTTTACACTCATCGTACCCTCACTGGTTAATTGGCTAATCCCTGCCAGCATTATGCACTTTGCAGTACCTAACGAAAAACCAAAAGGCAACAGTAACCAGCTCCCTATGAAGCGCGGCGCTGTATCAATTATATTGTTATTCTTGGTTACCATTGCGACTGCTGTCAGCTTCCATAGCCTATTAGGCTTACCGCCAGTCATTGGCATGCTCACAGGCCTAAGCCTTTTACAAATACTATCCTTCTATTTAAGACTAAAGGGCGAAAAAACATCATTTACTAATGATCCAGTCGATCTTAGCAACCCTGTGCCTTACGATATTTTTGCAAAAGTTGCACGTGCAGAGTGGGATACCCTGTTTTTCTTTTATGGCGTTATTATGTGCGTAGGTGGCCTAGGCTTTATTGGTTATCTTAGCGCGCTTTCACAAACAATTTATATTGGCTGGGGCGCTACGAATGCCAACATCGCTGTTGGCGGACTCTCAGCCATCATTGACAACATACCGGTTATGTTTGCAGTGTTAAGCATGATGCCAGATATGTCACTCGGGCAATGGATGCTGGTCACATTAACTGCAGGTGTGGGTGGCTCAATGCTGTCAATTGGTTCCGCTGCTGGTGTTGCTTTAATGGGTCAAGCGCGTAGTAGCTATACATTCTTTGGCCATTTAAAATGGTTGCCTGTCATTGCCTTGGGTTACGGTGCCAGTATTGCCACACATTTATATATCAATAGTCACCTTTTCTAAACACATGCAGCCAATATTACTGCTGGCGTTTATTTAAGGTCGCTTTAGTCGTTGATCGCTGACCGTCACGGCTAAAAGCAACCTCCACAGTTTGACCTTGGTATTTTTTTGCCGCTACAGATAAAGTTTCTGGTTTTTGCAAATCAACGTCACCCATTGTTAACAAAACATCCCCACGTAGTAAATTCGCTTTTTCTGCTGGGGAGCCCTTAATAACCGCTAAGACTTTCAGGCCGTCTTCAGCGACAAATCCCCCATCATCATTTCTTTGTTTCAACTTAATAATATGCAGGCCAAACAATGGCATCGGTAATTTAACCCAATAACTGGCGTAATATTTATATTGCTCTTCTTCACCTTCCAACACAGCAGCATCTATTTCGTCTGTCGTCTTAGCTGCCGCCTTAATCGCCGCTATTTTCGATAAGCTCGATGTATTAGATGTATATTTTGTATACACCAACACTGTATCTGCACGGATAGATTTCGCGTGCTGTAGCGCCAAATCAGCGGAGACATCACCCGCTTCAAACCCAGTTGAACCCATCATGTCGTAGCCATTCTCTAACATGCTAATATTATCTTTATCAGAATGATTACTCACATACATTTTAGTATCTGGCTTATTTTGTAACGATTGTAAATTGCCGCTGTTTTGTGCTTTATAGTTTTTTTCAAATAAATTTTCAACCGCAAATACCGGCTGTACTATCATCGCCATAAAAGTAACTAATAATATTTTTTTAATCATTGTTAAAACCTCTTAATTTTTATCGCTATAATCTACTATAAATCATTTTTATTAAAAGTTAAGATTTAAAAATTAGACCATAAAGTAAATCAAATAATCCATATGCAAAACCAAACAATCAACATTGGGCTCGTTTCAATTAGTGACCGTGCATCAAAAGGCATCTACGAAGACAAAGGCATTCCGACGCTTAAAGACTGGTTAAACCAAGCGCTCACCTCATCTTTTAACACTGAAACGCGCTTGATAGCTGATGAGGAAGATGAAATAAAACAAACGTTAATTAATCTAGTAGACCATGAAAATTGTCACTTAATTTTAACAACAGGCGGTACTGGGCCAGCACTGCGTGATGTCACACCAGAAGCGACCTTAGCTGTCGGTGATAAAACCATGCTTGGCTTTGGTGAACAAATGAGACAAATTAGTCTGCATTTTGTTCCAACCGCTATTTTGTCACGTCAAGTAGCCGTTATTCGCAAACAATGTTTAATTATCAACTTACCGGGTCAGCCCAAAGCCATTGCACAAACATTAGAAGGCCTAAAAGATAAAGATGGCAACATCTCGGTACATGGTATTTTTGCGGCCGTGCCTTATTGTTTAGATTTAATTGGCGCACCAACTGTCGAGACCAATCAAACAATGGTTAAGGCTTTCCGCCCAAAACCAAAATGAATAATACGCATCAATATTTAATTAATAAAAGGTCTTTATGTCTGAGCTTTTAGAAAAAAAATGGCAAGACTGGATACATGATAATTTTCTACGCAATTGTAGGAAAGAAGACATGCTAACCATCATGACAAAAGCAGGCATTTCAAAAGAAATAGCGCTTTTTAATTTAAATAACTATGAAAGTAACCATGAAAAAGACACAAATAACCAACTGATTGTAGACAGTTCAGCAGGTAGTTGGATTACCAAGACTGCTGCCGAAAAAACTTTTCAGCAAGAAGCCAGTTATTTATTCCAACATGAAAATATTTTAGAAACCAGCGATGGCCAACGCATACATATATCAATGCGTTATGAGGCACCTGATATCGTGTTGTTAGATCATTTTATGACGCATGAAGAATGCGACACCTTAAGAGAACTATCAAAAGGCACGCTAACAAAGTCTGAAGTGGTCGATGATGCAACAGGTTCTGCCGTCGCGCATGCAGACCGGAGCAGCCAAGGCACATTTTTCAGATTAGGTGAAAACCCACTTGTAGAGAAAATTGAAGCGCGCATTAGCGAAATTACGGACCAGCCTGTTATTAATGGCGAAGGTATTCAAATACTTAATTATATTAATGGCGGTGAATATAAACCGCATTTCGATTACTTCCCCGATAACGAAGGCGGTAACAGCAACATGGCACAAGGTGGTCAGCGGATTATTACCATCATCATGTACCTGAACGATGTCGAAGCTGGCGGCGCCACAATATTTCCTGAAATCAACCTGAGCGTTTTTCCTAAAAAGGGATCTGCCATTTATTTTTCTTACTTCAACTCACTTGGACAAACTGACCCGCTAACCTTACACGGCGGCGCGCCAGTAACCAAAGGTGAGAAATGGATTGCCACAAAATGGATACGTAAAAATGCGTACGTCTAAATCACTTAATATTTCACATAAAACGCCCTATTAAATGCATTCTAAAAGCCTTATTAAATGGCTAAAAGGCCACGCACCAACTCTATTTTGGATTTTAATAGTCGCCACCATGCTACTGCTATTAATGGAAGTTTCACCCGCCCAAAATAGTTTTCCATTTTTCGATAAAATTGTACACGCAACCATTTTTACACTACTGAGTGGTGTAGGCTATGTAGCTTATACACAATATAGCTCCTTACTCTATTGCTTCTTAGCGATTTATGGTGCACTGACAGAAGTATTGCAAAGTGCACTGACGACTACACGATACGCAAGTTTATTAGATTGGCTAGCAGATTTGTTTGGAATATTATTATGTTTCAGCATTGTTTACCTTGTTAAAAGCACCACTAAAACACACCATGGCAACTGAATTTAACCTTATTGAAAAATACTTCACGCGCCCTACATCGCATACTGATTTAGGCATCGGCGATGATGCCGCCATTATTCAAGCATCAACCAATCATCAATTAGTCATATCAGCCGACATGTCAGTAGTAGGTACTCACTTTTCACACACTGCTGCACCGTATGACATTGGTTGGAAGTCACTTGCCGTTAACATTTCCGACATGGCAGCAATGGGTGCAAAGCCTAAATGGGTAACACTGGCAATTGCTTTACCGAAAGTAGACGAGGCATGGTTAGCAGAATTCTCGCGCGGGTTTTTCACTTGTGCGGATACATTCAATGTAAGTTTAATTGGTGGAGATACGACCCGCGGCCCTTTAAATATTACTGTGCAAATCATGGGTGAAATACCTTTAGGTAAAGCGTTAAAACGTAGCGGCGCACAAGCTGGTGATGATATTTGGGTAAGTGGTCAACTGGGTAATGCAGCATTAGGTTTGTCACATTATCAGAACAAAAAAGAACTACCCAAGGAAACACGCACCTTATGTCTAAAAGCTTTACATCAACCTCAGCCAAGAGTTACGCTAGGGCTGGCTTTGCATAATATTGCGCATAGCTGTATCGATATTTCAGATGGTCTATTAGCAGATTTAGGGCATATTCTTAAAGCATCCAACCTTGGTGCAACAATACATCTGAAACAATGCCCTACCTCAGACTATATAGTCAATCATCTGCATGAACCTGAAATACAACAACAGATATTAGCTGGTGGCGATGACTATGAGCTATGCTTTACTGCACCCAGCAAATATCATCAAACCATTTTGGAAATAAGTAAAACTTTAAACTTACGCTTAAGCTTAATAGGGCAAACAATGAGCGAACTCAGCTTGCATGTAACTGGGCTTGATGACAAAATATTATCTTTAGACAATAAAGGGTACGACCACTTTGCCAAATCTTAGATTTCTTTTAACACATCCTGCCCATTTCTTCGCGCTAGGTTTTGGTAGCGGTTTAGCTAAAAAAGCCCCTGGCACCATCGGCACATTATTTGGCTTACCTTTATTTCTACTCATCCTACAATTTTCACCAGAAACCAAATTAATCATTATTGCTGCATTGTTTATTATTGGCATTTATATTTGCAATATTGCCGGTAAAAACTTAGGTTACCCTGATGACCCCAGTATTGTATGGGATGAAATAGTCGCGATGATGCTAGTCCTTACTTTCACACCCTTTCATTGGCTCTGGTGGTTAATTGCTTTCACCTTGTTTCGATTATTTGACATCTGGAAACCATTCCCCATCCGTCAATTCGATGCAAAACTCAAGAATGGTTTTGGCGTCATGTTTGATGACTTGCTCGCCGCCATCTACACCATCATTAGCTTAAATATCATTGCATGGATACTCTCGATAATATATGTAACAAACTAGGTGCTGCACTCAAAGAACGTAAGCTATTACTAACCCTAGCTGAATCATGCACGGGCGGACTAGTTTCTCAAGCAATCACTGATGTTGCAGGTAGCTCTGCTTGGTTTGATTCTGGCTTTATCACCTATAGCAATGCTTCTAAACAAACCATGCTAGGTGTTTCAGCCAAAACCTTAAAAAACTTTGGTGCAGTGAGTGAAGCAACGGCCAGTGAGATGGCACTGGGGGCACTAAAACATAGCCAAGCGCATATTGCCTGTAGCATTACAGGTATTGCAGGACCTGATGGTGGAACAAAAGATAAACCAGTCGGCACAATCTGTTTTGCTTGGACAGGCAAAAATATTGCAGCTGTTAGCGCAACAAAAAAACTAAGCGGCAACCGCCAAGAGATTCGTCACCAATCAGCGGTTATCGCATTACAAGAACTGCTAGCCATATTAACTAATACTTAACATTACCATTAATGGTGGCCTCTGCTGCTGTACCTGCCGTAGTGCCCACTATAGCTATGCCGCTTATAAGACCGATAATGACCTCTATTATAATGGTGCCCTCTATTATAATGACGGCTCTTATTATAATGATGCCCGCTATAGCCATAGTAAGCTGGTGCGCTATAGTGCCTGACACGTGGTGCATGATAATAGCGAGCCACTGGCGCATAATGGTAACGAACAACGGGAGCTGCATGATAGCCATGATGACCGCCTCCAATATTAATACTAAAAGAACCACGCGCATTCGCAGTTGAAATGCTCATAACCGCTATCGCTAAACCTGTAAAAATTAAACGTAATATCTTCATAACGCTCTCCAAATTTCAAAAACCCTCTATGGGTAAATATTAAACGCTTCCAATTAACAATGGTTGACTCTAAATTGCAAATAAATTTAAGCGTTAGTTTCACTTACTTAAATGCCCAATTTATGAAATAATTGATTGTTAAATTTAATACCCCTTAAGCACTTAAAATTAAAGGCAAAAACCACATGGACGACAATAAAAGCAAAGCGCTCGCCGCTGCCCTTTCACAAATAGAAAAACAGTTCGGCAAAGGCTCCATCATGCGCATGGGCGATAGCGACACTAGAGATGATATTCAATCCGTTTCAACAGGTTCATTAGGGCTAGATATTGCACTGGGTATTGGTGGATTACCACGTGGCCGTGTGGTTGAAATCTATGGCCCTGAATCTTCTGGTAAAACAACGCTCACATTGTCTGTAATTGCAGAAATGCAAAAAGTTGGAGGCACTGCAGCCTTTATTGATGCAGAGCATGCATTAGATCCGCAATATGCAGCCAAACTTGGTGTTAACGTCCCTGACTTGCTTATTTCTCAACCAGACACGGGTGAGCAAGCATTAGAAATTACTGACATGCTAGTGCGTTCTGGCTCGGTTGATATTGTCGTCATTGATTCTGTCGCGGCACTCACCCCACGCGCTGAAATAGAAGGTGACATGGGTGATAGTCACATGGGTTTACAAGCCCGCTTAATGAGCCAAGCATTACGTAAACTCACTGGTAACATTAAACGTACAAACACCATGGTTATTTTTATTAACCAAATCCGCATGAAAATTGGCGTGATGTTTGGCAATCCAGAAACCACCACTGGTGGTAATGCACTCAAGTTTTATGCTTCTGTACGTTTAGACATCCGCCGTATTGGCGCCATTAAACGAGGCGATGAAATTGTAGGCTCAGAAACACGCGTGAAAGTCATTAAAAACAAAGTGGCCCCTCCATTTAAAAAAGCAGAATTTGATATTCTGTATGGCGAGGGCATCTCACGTGAAGGTGAAATTATCGATTTAGGCGTTGACTTAAAATTTGTTGAAAAAGCCGGTGCTTGGTATAGCTATAATGGCGAGAAAATTGGCCAAGGCAAAGATAACTCTCGTGAGTTTTTAAAAGAAAATCCAGCCATTGCGGATGAAATTGATGCAAAAATCCGCGCTAGTTTTAAAGTGGATGCTGAAGAAGTGACCGCCTCTAGCGAAGAGGATGACGCGTAACCTGAAAAACGTTCAAGAAAAATCATTGCGGCAGCGTGCACTTGAATATTTAGGTAAACGTGAATACTCCACTGTTGAACTGGGTCATAAACTTCAAGCCTATGCCGAAGAATCTGATGATATCCCAGCCCTATTAAAAGATTTTAAATCACGTGGCTGGTTATCAGACCTTCGTTTTACAGAGCAGATTGTACACGCAAGAAAATCTAAATTCGGCAGTGCTAAGGTTGCACACGAATTAAGACAAAAAGGCATTGCAGACGATTTAATAGCTGGCGCAGTGTCTGAAATAAAAGAAAATGAATTGGAACATGCAACTGAGGTTTGGCGTAAAAAATTCAAATCTCCGCCAACTAGTCGTAACGAATGGGCAAAACAAGGTCGATTTTTACAAAGCAGAGGTTTTGGATTCGATACGATTAAAAAAGTGTTAGACGATGCAAATGTAAGCACAACAGAAAATGACGATTAAATTAACTAACAGCCCAAGTAGCAATGAAGTTAGACAAGCCTTTTTGGACTTCTTTGTGTCTAAAGGCCATACCGCGGTTGCGTCTGCCTCATTAGTACCGCACGAAGACCCTACCCTGCTTTTCACCAACGCAGGCATGAATCAATTTAAAGATGTGTTCCTAGGTTTTGATAAACGCACTTATACGCGCGCTACAAGTAGCCAGAAATGTGTCCGTGCTGGCGGCAAACATAATGATTTAGAAAACGTGGGTTACACGGCACGCCACCATACTTTTTTTGAAATGCTCGGTAATTTTAGCTTTGGTGATTACTTCAAGCGTGAGGCCATTCAATACGCATGGGAATTACTCACCGAAGTCTACAAACTGCCAAAAGATAAATTACTCATTACCGTGTATGCAGAAGATGATGAGTCCTATGATATATGGCACAAAGAAATTGGCCTTTCATCTGAAAAAATTATCCGTATCGGCGATAATAAAGGCGCACGTTATGCCTCTGATAACTTTTGGATGATGGGCGACACAGGCCCTTGCGGCCCATGCTCAGAAATTTTTTATGACCACGGTGCACATATTGCAGGTGGCCTACCTGGCAGCCCAGATGAAGAGGGTGATCGCTATATCGAAATTTGGAACAACGTCTTCATGCAGTATAACCGCGATGAAAGTGGCGTGATGCATCCGCTACCGAAACCAAGTGTTGACACAGGCATGGGCTTAGAGCGCATTACCGCTATTTTGCAAGGCGTACATAGCAACTATGAAATTAATTTATTTCAAAAGCTAATTGCAGCAGCCGCACGCGAAACAAAGACTAAAGACCAAAAAAACCCTAGCCTTAAAGTACTAGCTGACCATATCCGCGCTTGTAGCTTTTTAATTGCCGATGGTGTGATGCCTAGCAACGAGGGCCGTGGTTATGTGTTGCGCCGCATTATCCGTCGCGCAGTGCGTCATGGCTACAAACTTGGTGAACGTAAAGCATTTTTCCACCGCATGCTACCTGACTTAGTCGCTGAAATGAGTCAAGCTTACCCTGAGTTGATTAGTGAACAAAAACGTATTTCAGCTATGCTTGAGCAAGAAGAAAGCCGCTTCTTTGAAACCATTGAAAATGGCATGAAAATTCTTGAAGCCGAACTAAAGGAAATAAAAGTAAATGGAAGTAACTCATTTAGAGGTGAAATTGCTTTTAAGCTTCATGATACTTATGGGTTCCCATTTGATTTAACAGCAGACATTCTCAGAGAATACAACTCGAAAATTGGTCCGACTACACACATTTCTTCCGGAAATCTAATAGGCAAAGGCGCTAAGGTATCAGGCCAAGCCATTAGGGTATCGAAGGAAATTAAGATAAATACTCATGATTTTGATGCGGCGATGGCACGACAAAAAAACCAAGCAAGGTCTGCCGGCAAATTCAAAATAGCAAGCAACTTAGAATACGATGGCAAAACCACAACTTTCCATGGCTACGAAAAACTAGAAACCGATGGCAAAATAACGGCACTTTATAAAAATGGTGTTGCAGTCAAGCAGTTATCAGAAGGTGAGCAAGGGATTGTTGTATTAGATAACACCCCTTTTTATGCAGAGTCTGGCGGACAAATCGGTGACCGGGGTGAACTTGAAAGCATCAATGGTCTTTTTGTAGTAGAAGACACGCAAAAAATTCAAGCTGCTGTATTTGGCCATCACGGTACGCTCAAAACAGGCACATTAAAAGCAGGCGAAACCATTGCGGCCAAAGTGAATCTGAAAATACGTACCGCCACCATGCGCAACCACTCTGCTACGCACTTAATGCATAAAGCTTTACGCGAAGTATTGGGTGAGCATGTGCAGCAAAAAGGCAGTTTGGTCGATACGGAAAAAACGCGTTTTGACTTTGTACACAATGCACCGATGACCGATGAACAAATCCGCCAAGTAGAAACCATCGTCAACACTGAAATTTTTACTAACCAAGCAACACAAGCACGCATCATGGACATTGAGTCTGCACAAAAAACAGGTGCACTCATGTTGTTTGGTGAAAAATACGGTGACGAAGTCCGCGTGCTCGATATTGGCTCATCACGTGAGCTATGCGGTGGCACACATGTCAACCGCACAGGCGACATAGGCCTATTTAGTATCATTGCAGAAGGCGGCGTAGCCGCTGGCGTGCGGCGGGTTGAGGCAGTTACTGGCCAAAATGCGCTTCGCTATATGCAAAAGATGGAGGCCACCTTGGGTGGCATTGCTGGTACGCTAAAAGTGCTACCAACTGAAGTGCCAACGCGCGTTAATAATTTGCTAGATCAATTGCGAAAATTAGAGCGTGAACTTAATGCAATTAAAGGTAGACTAGCCTCATCACAAGGCGATGATTTAGCAACACAAGCCATTGATATCGCTGGGGTGAAAGTGCTATCCACCACACTAGAGGGTGCTGATGCCAATACTATACGTGAAACCATGGATAAACTAAAAGATAAGTTAAAATCGGCTGTGATTGTACTGGCCAGTGTTAATGGTGAGAAAGTCAGCATTGCGGCAGGTGTCACCAGTGACCTTGTAGCAAAGATAAAAGCAGGTGAATTAGTGAACCATGTTGCCTCTCAAGTAGGTGGCAAAGGTGGTGGCAAGCCCGATATGGCGATGGCTGGCGGCACAGATGCTAGCAAATTACCCATGGCGCTGGCGAGCGTTGAAGACTGGATTAAAAATAAAGTTTAAAATTAACATTTTTTAATATGTAAAGAACCAAACATGGCATTAATCGTACAAAAATATGGTGGAACATCCGTTGCGAACCCTGACAGGATTCGTAACGTTGCCAAACGTGTGGCACGCCACTGCGCTAAAGGAGATCAGATAGTCGTCGTCGTATCAGCCATGTCTGGCGAAACAAATCGCTTAGTCTCGCTGGCAAATGAAATGACTAAAAATCCCAATCCGCGCGAGCTGGATGTCATTGTTTCTACAGGTGAGCAAGTTACCATTGGCATGATGTCTCTAGCACTGATTGAACTCGGCTTAAAAGCGAAAAGCTATACTGGTGCACAAGTCAAAATATTGACGAACGAAGCCCATGGTAAAGCACGCATTATCGGTATTGATGAAGACAGCATAAAAAAAGATTTAGACGATGGTTATGTAATTGTTGTCGCTGGTTTTCAAGGGTGTGATGCTCAAGGTAATATTACAACACTAGGCCGTGGTGGCTCAGACATCACAGGCGTTGCTTTGGCCGCTGCCCTTAATGCAGATGAATGCCAAATTTATACCGATGTCGATGGTGTGTATACGACTGACCCACGCGTTGTGCCTGAAGCAAGACGCTTACATAAAATCACCTTTGAAGAAATGCTAGAACTTGCCTCGCAAGGCAGCAAGGTACTACAAACACGCTCAGTTGAGTTTGCAGGAAAATATAAAGTTAAATTACGCGTACTATCTAGTTTTGAAGATGAAGGCGAAGGTACGTTAATAACATTCGAAGAAGACAGTAAGGATGAAAACATGGAAGAACCTCTTATTTCTGGTATCGCATTTAATCTAGATGAAGCGAAAGTAACGGTATTAGGTGTGCCTGATACGCCTGGTATTGCCAGTCAAATTTTAAGCCCTATCGCTGAAGCCAACATTGATGTTGATATGATTATTCAAAACCAAGGTGCCGATGGCACAACAGATTTCACATTTACTGTGCATAAAAATGAAATGGAAATAGCGCTTAATATCATTCGCGAAAAAGTACAACCCAATATTCATGCGCGTGAAATCAAAGGTGATGACAATATCGCCAAGGTTTCAGTGGTTGGTGTAGGCATGCGCTCACACGTTGGCATCGCCAATCAAATGTTCCGCACACTATCTGAAGAAGGCATTAACATACAAATGATTTCAACTAGCGAAATTAAAGTTGCTGTCGTCGTCGAAGAAAAATATATGGAATTGGCAGTGCGCGTTCTACATAAAGCCTTTGAGCTGGAAACTGTATAAACATAGTGGTGGACAGCAATGATTGATACATTGTTTTAATTGATTTTCATGCGAGTTTCGCGTAATATCGCGGCCTTGCAATAGCATTAAAAAGTTTAAAATCGGAGAGCTGGCCGAGTGGTCGAAGGCACTTCCCTGCTAAGGAAGCATACGGGGTCAACCTGTATCGAGGGTTCGAATCCCTCGCTCTCCGCCAAATAATAAAACGTCCTCTCGGGCGTTTTATTATTTTGTGGTGCGTGAGTAGATGAGAGCCCTCTTGGGTTCGACTAGTAAAGCACTGCTTTGCTGGACGCTGAGTTCACGAAGCGGTCTTGAGGCAGCACCGAAAGATGGAAGCTTCACCTTAAAGTGAAGCTGAACACAATCCCTCGCTCTCCGCCATTTCAACCGACTTAGCGCTTTCACGTGTGAATAATGGGCTTTAGCGCATATATTCCACGGGGACAACCCTTGCGGTTGTTGTATCAATTTTGACTAACTTTTCCCTAGCACCTCTTTAGCATTTAGGGCGGTCGTAGACACCCCTTCACATTTACCTTGTCAGTTCACTGACTTAGTTAAATGGGGAAGACCCTTGCGGTCTTGCGGGTGTGACACCTTAAGCACCCCTAGCGGGTGCTTTTTTATTTTGTGGTACGTGAGTAGATGAGAGTCCTCTTGGGTTTGACTTGTAAAGCACTGCTTTGCTGGACGCTAAGTTTACGAAGCGGTCTTGAGGCAAAGCCGAAAGATGGAAGCTTCACCTTAAAGTGAAGCTGAACACCATCCCTCCCCCCGTCAATCACCATCACATTCCGTTTTATTGAAATAAATATTTATAGCCGCGACTCAAGGTAAGCCACTTTGGAGTCATCATGAAAAATTCAACCAACCTAAAACGCTCAGCATTACTATCGTGCTATCGTCTCAAAAGCTGGCAATACACTATCTGTATTCGTTAGCATTAACTGTAAATGCTGTAACTAATATTAAGTCGCGCAACGTATAAGAAAAATAAGTTTTTAATGAAAGTAACTTTCAATATTTTTGCAAAACTGTTTGATGTTTGCTCGATTTGCTTTAGTCTGAAGGTTGCACTCAATTAATTTTTATTTGGATAGGTATGGATTACAGTGATGATAGGGAAAATAAATTTGTAAAATTAATGAGCAAAGCACAGCATGGCAACCATGCTGCCTATTCAGAATTATTACGCTCAATTAGCCCTCTGATTCGTGGGTTCATTTATAACCGTATTGGCAATGATGCTGACCATGACGATATTTTACAGGAAGTATTACTGGGCATTCATCGTGCCTCCCACACTTATAACACTGACCGTCCTTTCAAAAACTGGATGTTCGCTATTGCAGATCATAAAGTGAAAGATTATTTGCGTCGCTATTATCGTAAAAAAACCTTAACCCAAATAGATATTGAGAAAATCCAGGATTTTTTTACTGTTCCTGTAACCGAAGATAACAATGCCAGCGAAACACTAAGTGAATTACTTGATGAATTGCCAGAAAAACAGAGACGTATTGTTCATATGATGAAAATTGATGGATACAGTGCTAAAGAAATTGCAGAAACAATGGATATGAGTGTTTCTAACGTAAAAGTAACAGCTCATCGCGCCTATAAGGTGTTGATTGCAAATGGTCAGAAAAAAGCAGAAGCCTGATATGCAAACAGATGATTTTATAACGACATTGGCAAAGGAAGGCGCTAAAAACCCATTCATGCATCCATCAAAGGTAGTTGTCATTTGGCTTACAGCAATAATCACCTATTATGCCGCTCTTGTTACTTTGTATGGTTTTAGGCCTGATATAGCAGTAAAAATTACCCAGCCTGTTTATTTGATTGAACTGTTTGGTATGATCCTTACCGCTATTATGGCTGCATGGTCGGCAAGCTGGCTGGCTCTGCCCGACACCAACCAGAAATCATGGGTGAGGTTCCTTCCATTTATCCCATTGGCATTTTTAATGGGTATTTTAGTGCATGGCATGTTTACCACCAGCACACTCACTCTTTCCGAGTGTCTAGAAATAGGTCGTTATGACTGCATTTTTCAGATTATCCTTTACAGTCTGCTTCCAGCTGGGTTGATGTTTTATACGATGCAAAAAGCTGCTCCTGTACGCTGCTGCTGGGCTGGCAGTATGGCGGGCTTATCAATAGCCAGTTTTGGTTATATTTTGCTGCGCCTAGTAGACAATAACGATGATCCAACTCAACTGCTTGTCTGGTGTTTTCTACTAGTGTTTTTGAATATGACGACCAGCATGGTAGTTGGGCAACTATATCTTGGTCGCATCTGGCGATCCTGACTTTTCTGTTTTCCTAAAATTTATTTTAAAGCATGTAACTTTCGATTGTAGCTACAGCGAACATACTTACAAGTTCACAACAATAAATACGAAATGAGTTATGGGGCTATACATTATTGTCGCAGTTGCTCTTCTCGCCTTACTAAGTTTCACCAATGGCGCTAATGATGTATCAAAGGCAATTGCTACGCTGGCTGGAGCAAAAGTTACCTCCATACGAAAAGCGGTCATGTGGGGAACTTTATGGACACTTGCCGGAAGTATAAGTGGACTTTTCTGGGGTGCGGCGATTATTAAGAATATTACACAAAATATTTATACTATCCAGCCGGATTTTTCCTTTGCTATGGCATTTTCCATCGGGCTTGCTCCTGCCTTATGGGTATTGCTAGCTACATGGCGAAAATGGCCTGTATCAACTACACACGCAGTTGTTGGTGGACTTCTTGGTGCTGGCGTTACCGCTTTAGGGATGTCAGGCATTGCATGGAATAACACGTTACTAAAAATAGGATTGCCCCTACTTGTAAGCCCTCTATTGGCTATTGGCCTTGCTTATATGTTAAGTCCATTATTGCAAAAAACAGTATTTACTCTTGAAAAAATACGCTTTTGTCTTTTGCCAACACCTAAACTTGCTTTTGTTACCGCAAATAAAATGGAAAAGGTAGAAGCCAAAAGTTGTATCGTTTGTCATTGTGATAGCCCAGAAGCTGCTACCCATCACAATATTGCCGTATCGGTTAACCACATGCACTGGCTAACCAGTGGGATGCTTTCATTTTCACGAGGACTAAACGACACACCAAAATTAATCGCAGTGATTCTTCCCTTCTTGCTTGCCGGAAACTTACCGAAGGAATCCATGCTATGGATGTTTATCGTTTCTGCCACTGCGATGGCAGCAGGTGGCTTGCTGGTTGGCAGCCGTATTACCAAAGTGCTTGGATTTAAAGTGACAGAGCTGGATCACACGCAAGGTTTTTCAGCCAACGCCGTGGCAACATTTATTGTATTATTTGCCAGCAAACTAGGCCTCCCGGTTTCCACTACTCACGTTTCAGCCTGTTCCATCATGGGGCTAGGATTATCTGACGGACGTGGAATCAATAAAAATACGGTATTTTCCATGCTATTCGCCTGGCTTATCACTGTGCCAATAGCAGCCTTATTTGCCACGATTATTTATTATCTAATAGGTAGCGTATGAACACTAAACTCGTAAAAATCGGATTGTTATTGTTGTTAATTGCAGCCATTACTGCATTCTTTACCTTAGATCTGAAACAATATACAACACTTAACTATATCAAGGAACAACAATCCACATTACAGAATTACTATCATCAGCATACATTTTTAGTGTTAGCAGTTTTCGGCCTTACATACACCATGATTACAGCATTCTCTCTGCCAGCGGCAACGGCTATGACACTTCTTGGTGGTGCTTTATTTGGATTTGTTACCGGCTTCATTATGGTTTCATTTGCCAGTAGTATTGGTGCAACGCTTGCTTTTCTCATGGCGCGATTTCTACTTAAAGATTCTGTGCAGAAAAAGTATGGCCACCTTCTTAAAAAAACAAATGAAGGTTTTGCCCGCGAGGGCGCATTTTACCTCTTCGCTTTACGCCTCGTGCCGATAGTTCCGTTCTTTATTGTAAACATATTGATGAGTCTTTTACCTATAAAAGTACGGACATTTTATATGGTCAGCCAGCTTGGGATGTTGCCAGCTACTGCTGTATATGTTTATGCAGGTACTGAGATTGGTAAAATTGATTCATTTTCTAACATTGCATCACCGTCCTTATTTGCAGCGCTAGTGTTGCTCGGGCTGTTTCCCATTATCGCAAAAAAAACGTTGGGTTTCTTGAGGAATAAAAAAACATGAGCAAGTATGATTACAATATTATTGTGATTGGCGGCGGTTCTGCTGGACTTGTTTCCAGCTATATTGCTACTGCGATAAAAGCAAAGGTTGCGCTAATCGAAAAACATAAAATGGGTGGCGATTGCCTAAATACTGGATGTGTACCAAGCAAAGCGCTGTTGCGCTCCGCCAAAATGCTTTCCTATGCTAAGCGTGCTAAGGAGTTTGGTTTTAAAAAGGCATCGGTTGAGTTTGATTTTAAAGAAGTGATGCAGCGTGTTCAAGATGTTATAAAAACCATTGAGCCACATGACTCAAGAGAACGTTACACCAATCTTGGTGTCGATTGTATTGAAGGAGAAGCAACCATTACTTCGCCACATAGTGTTGAGGTAAATGGAAAGACGCTAACAGCACGTTCTATCATTGTAGCAACGGGTGCACGGCCAAGGGTTCCTCTCATTCCGAATCTTGATAAGATTGACTATCTCACCAGTGATAATGTTTGGGATTTGAAAGCGCTTCCAAAGAAACTGGTAATACTTGGTGGCGGCCCAATCGGCTCGGAAATGGGGCAGGCTTTTTCACGCCTAGGGGCAGAAGTAACCATCGTGGAAAAGGCGCCACAAATCTTAAAACGCGAAGATGAAAATATCATCAAACTGGTTACAGAAAAATTTCAGCAAGAAGGCATTAAGATTTTAACCCATCACCAGGCCAGGGCATTTAAAGGCAATACCCTCATTTGTGAATATCAAGGCAAAGATGTTGAAATCAAATTTGATAAAGTTTTTGTAGCGCTTGGCAGAAGCGCTAATGTCACTGGCTTTGGGTTAGAGGAACTAGGCGTTGAAATTCGTCCACGAGGTACTATCGAAGCTAACCCTTTCCTGCAAACCAACATACCCAGCATCTACGTGTGTGGTGATGTCACTGGCCCATACCAATTTACCCACACAGCAGCTCATCAGGCATGGTACGCTAGCGTGAATACACTCTTTAGCCCGCTCAAGAAATTCAAGGTGGATTATAGCGTGATTCCATGGGCAACATTCACTGACCCAGAAGTAGCGCGTGTTGGTCTTAACGAAAAAGAGGCTAAGAAACAAAATATTCTTTATGAAGTAACCACTTATGGCATTGATGATCTAGACCGTGCCATTGCTGACTCTGAAGCGCATGGGTTTGTAAAAGTGTTGACTGTGCCAGGTAAGGATAAAATCCTAGGCGTGACGATTGCTGGCACACATGCAGGTGATTTAATTGCTGAGTATATTTTGGCCATGAAATACAACATAGGTATGAATAAAATCCTTGGTACTATTCACATCTATCCAACACTAGCAGAGGCCAATAAATTTGCGGCAGGAGAATGGAAACGTGCGCATGTGCCAACATTAGCCATGAAATTACTGGAAAAATTCCATGCGTGGAGACGATAATGAAGACGTTTGAAGCGGTGCTCCGGGAGCATGATATTGAGTTACAACGAGACGCCATTAAAACCCTGCAGGTAAATATTGGTAAGCGTTGCAATCAGGCCTGCCATCACTGCCATGTAGAATCTGGCCCAAACCGCACGGAGAATATGACGCTGGATACAGTAGATAGACTACTTAAGCTGCTTGCTAAAGAACCTCAAATTCATACCGTTGACATTACTGGCGGCGCACCAGAATTAAACCCGCACTTCCGTCACTTTGTTGTTGAAATTCGAAGAATGGGTAAAGAAGTAATTGATCGTTGTAATCTTACGGTGCTGTTTGAAGAGGGACAGAATGACACACCAGAATTTCTAGCAGATAACAACGTACAGATTGTGGCTTCATTACCCTGTTACAAGGAAAGCAATGTGGAGGCCCAACGTGGCAGAGGCGTGTTTGGTAAGAGCATTTCGGCGCTCGAAAAACTAAATGCCCTAGGATATGGTAAGGAGGGAACTGGGCTTATTCTGAATCTAGTGTATAACCCTGTGGGTGAGCATTTACCACCAGCACAAATAGGGCTGGAAGCAGATTACCACGCCCATTTGAAAGACGAATTTAATATCGAATTTAATCAGCTCTTTACTATCACCAACATGCCGATAAAACGTTATGCGCACATGCTGGAGCGTGAAGGTAAAATGCACAACTACATGCAATTACTCATTGATAATTTTAACCCACAAGCAGCTTTAGATGTAATGTGCACTGAGCTGGTATCTGTTGCTTGGGATGGGCAGATATATGATTGCGATTTTAACCAAATGCTGGATATCCCACTTAATTGGAAAGCTCGAAATATTTTCGATATTGAACATTTCACCAATATAGAATCCAACATTGCTGTTGCCAGCCATTGCTTTGGTTGTACAGCAGGTGCTGGTAGCTCATGTGGAGGCGCTTTAGTATGAGAGTAATCTTTTTATGCCTTATTGTTATAGTGCAGATAAACACTGCTTTTGCTAATGACAACTGGAAACATGAATGGCCAGATACGGATTTCAGCAGAACCAACATTGATTTTAACGAAATCACGTCTGGTGGCCCACCGAAAGATGGCATTCCAGCAATTGACAACCCGATATTTAAACCTGCTTCAGAAATCGACAATATCAGTAAAAAAGAACCCGTTATTAGCCTTAATATTAACGGCGATGCGCGGGCGTACCCCATACGCGTTTTAATGCATCATGAAATTGTCAATGATATGGTGGGCGGCATACCTGTTTCCATAACCTATTGCCCGTTATGCAATGCCTCTCTTACCTTTGAACGAAAATTAAAGGGTAAGGTTCTTGATTTTGGTACGACTGGGAAGTTACGTAAATCAGATATGATCATGTATGACCGGCAAACAGAAAGCTGGTGGCAACAATTTACAGGTACTGGCATTGTTGGGAAATATATGGGGGAAAAACTGAAGCTTGTGCCTTCACGCATCGAGTCCTTTGCTTTATTTAAGGAACGTCATTTGCAAGGTAAAGTATTAGTGCCAAACAACCCAAAGGCCAGGGCCTACGGCAACAACCCTTATGTCAATTACGATTCATCTATGCGGCCATTTTTATACAGAGGTAAATATAATGGACCTGTCCCGCCACTTTCAAGAGTAGTGGCTATCGGTAATGACGCATGGCCATTGTCACTTTTAGCAGAAAAAAAGCGTATTGAGCATAATGATTTGGTCATAAGTTGGCAGGAAGGTCAACATTCTGCGTTGGACTCTTCGGCAATTAACAGGGGTAGAGATATTGGTAATGTCACCGTGACAAAAAACGGGAAAGATGTTGTATATCATGTTCCGTTTGCCTTTGCTTTTCTAGCCTTTAACACGGAAGGGCAAATTCATATGGAAGCAAGTGATGGAAAATGAGATAGGTTTGCGGTTGGGGATTTTTTTCGGTGTACTGGTTGTGGTGCTGCTGGTGGAATACTTGCGGCCCAAGCGTGACCTCAAACTAAAAATTTTCACCCGCTGGGCTCAAAATCTCTCTCTTATTGTTATTGGTAGCATTGTGATTAGAGTGTTAGTTCCTTTTACCGCAGCAAGTGTAGCAATATATGCGGAGCAACATCAGCTTGGTCTGCTACATTATTTCTCCGTTCCTTTTTCAGCCAGTATTATTGTCTCTGTGATATTACTTGATTTTCTTATCTATACTCAGCATGTAGCCTTTCACCTTATTCCGCTATTCTGGCGCCTACATAAAGTACACCACATTGACCAGGAAATTGATGTGACTACAGGTGTGCGTTTCCATCCTGTCGAAATACTACTATCTACTCTGATCAAATGTACAGCAGTACTGATATTTGGCATCCCTTTTGTTGCAGTCGTGATCTTTGAAATCTTGCTTAATGCTACCGCCATGTTTAATCACGGCAATATCAACCTGCCTTCAAAGCTTGATAAATGGCTACGGATAATTATTGTTACACCTGATATGCACCGCGTGCACCATTCCATAATAATAAAAGAATTTAACAGTAATTTTGGCTTTAATTTACCTTGGTGGGACAGGATATTTAAAACCTACCAAGCACATCCAGTAGGTGGGCACCATAAAATGACTATCGGGCTAAATGCCTATCAAGACATTGGCAAAACAGGATTACTAGCGTTATTAACCATTCCATTTCGTAAGAAATAACTTTTAAGGCGTAATTATGTCAAAAACAAACACCGTAACTAAAAGCGTACAGAAATATTACGGCGAGGTGTTAACAACTAAAGAAGACCTCAAAACCAGCGCTTGCTGCCCGGTTGATGCAATGCCAGCGCATTTGCGCCCATATGTAGCTAATATACATGAAAAAGTACAATCTAAATTCTATGGTTGCGGATCACCTATCCCCCATGCATTGGCAGGCCGAACCGTACTTGATTTGGGTTGCGGAAGCGGACGCGATGTGTATACCATATCCCAGCTTGTGGGCGAACAAGGTCATGTTATCGGCGTGGATATGACCGAAAATCAACTTGCAGTTGCCAGAAAGTATATTGGCTACCACATGGATAAATTCGGCTTTAGTGCACCCAATGTGACTTTCCATCAAGGTTATATTGAGGATTTAGGAATACTGGGAATAGAAGATAATTCAGTGGATGTGGTAACGTCTAATTGTGTGATCAATCTTTCACCTAGCAAAGAAGACGTGTTCCGCGAAATTTTCCGCGTGTTAAAACCGGGCGGAGAACTCTATTTTTCAGATGTGTTTACAAGTAAACGTGTGCCAGAAGATTTAACGCATGACCCTGTGTTGCTCGGCGAGTGTTTAGGCGGTGCGATGTATATTGAGGATTTCCGCCGGATGTTGCGTAATATTGGCTGCTTTGATTATCGCATTGTCAGCAGCAGCGCAATCGAATTAAACAATGCTGAATTGCAGCGCAAAGCCGGGATGATTGATTTTTATTCAATAACAGTCCGCACCTTCAAATGTGACTTTGAGGACATCTGTGAGGATTTCGGTCATGTGGCATATTACAATGGCACGATTTCTGACAGCCCACATGCGTTTGTGTTAGATAATCACCATACCTTCAAAAAAGGTCAGCCAGTACCAGTGTGTGGAAATACCGCCAAGATGCTATCGGAAACTCATTACAGCAAGCATTTCCGCGTTGAAGGAGATTTTTCTACGCATTACGGCGCATTTGATTGCTCACCGGCCTTATCTCAAGAAAAGGTGCAAATCGAAAAGTGCTGTTGACCCATTCATTTTCATGATGCTTATCACATTTAATAAAGAAAATCCCAGATACAATCAATCATGAAAAGGATATAGCATGCTTGCCATTATTGGAGGAACAGGGATTTACAAACTTGAAGGACTAAATGTTGCCGAAGAAATAGCGATAGATACGCCTTTTGGCGCACCGTCTGCACACATTGTAAAGGCAAAATATAAGGGTAAGGATCTGCTTTTTCTGCCGCGTCACGGAACACATCACCAGCTTTTACCACATGAAATAAACTATCGTGCAAATATCTTTGCACTAAAAAAATTAGGTGCTCGCCAAGTGCTAGGATTCTCCGCTACGGGAAGTTTACGGAAAGATATTCGCCCCGGTGACTTTGCCATTCCTGCCCAATATTTTGATTTTATCAAAGGCAATCGCAACAAAACCTTCTTTGGCAAAGGACTAGCAGCACATGTTTCTACTGCTGAACCAACCTGCAAAAACCTAACTGCTTGGGTTGCAAATAAGGCAAAGGAGATGGCACTAACACTTCATACTGGAAAAACCTATGCCTGTGTTGATGGCCCGCGCCTTGGCACCAAGGCGGAAAGTAATTTCCTACGGTTGGTTGGCTGCGATTTGGTGGGTATGACTAACGTGCCTGAAGTGTTCCTTGCGCGTGAAGCGCAGCTTTGTTATGCGACTATCGGCATCGTTACCGATTACGATTGCTGGATGAAAGATCCAAAACACCATGTCAGTGTTGCCACAGTTATTTCTCGCTATGGCGAATCCTTACAAAAAGCACAGGAATTATTGCTAAACCTTCTGGATACTGAGATTCCTGAAATAGACCCAAACCATAGAGAATCCTTGAAGGATGCCGTGCTAACCCCAAAAAATGCTATACCAGAAGAAAAACTGGCGTTACTAAAGGTTCTCAGCGTGTAAGTCATGATGCTTTCCGTTATCATCCCACTTGCACCAAATGAAACAGCTTGGCAAGCCCTTCTGGCAGATCTGGCAAAATTGCCCGATGGTACGGAAATTTTATTTGTGACTGCGAAAGAAATAGAACCCTCGCATGAAACTGTATTCTTACCTAATAAAGTGGTGCACTGGCTAACGAGCACGGCGGGTAGAGCCAACCAGATGAACGCCGGTGCTAAAGCTGCAAAAGGAAAATACTTGTGGTTCTTACATGCAGATTCTGAATTCGGTTGGGATACATTATCTGTGCTATTACGAGCAATACAAAACCACCCAAATAGTTTACTCTATTTTGACTTGGCATTTCTTGGGGGCGCATCGCCACTAATGTTTCTAAATGCTTGGGGGGTGCGCTTTCGTTCCAGGATATTTAAAGTGCCCTTTGGTGATCAGGGATTTTGCATTAATAAAAATTTATTTAAGGAGATTGGCGGATTTCCTGAAGGCTTGGCTTATGGTGAAGACCATGTGTTTGTGTGGAAGGTTAGGCAACATGGCATAGAGATTCAACCTGTTGGCACCACACTTTACACCAGCGCACGTAAATATAAAAAATATGGTTGGCTGAGAACCACATGTCTACACCAGTATTTATGGGTAAAACAGGCCTGGCCCGAGTGGAAGAAACTAAGAAAAGGACACGCAGCATGAGCGTAGCATTAGCCATTTTTGCAAAAACTGCTAGCCTTTCACCTGTAAAAACAAGGTTGGCTGTTAGCATTGGTGCGCCACTTGCAGAAGCATTCTATGCCTTAAGCGTTGAGTCTATAACAGAAGTTGTAACGGCAGCGCGAACACAAAGCAAAAAAACACTCATCCCTTATTGGGCATTAGCTGAAGAAGAGGCTATAAATTACCCACAGTGGCAAACATTTCAAAGACTCTGGACAGGAGATGGTAATTTAGGTAACCGTCTGCACAATATATACAGCAGCTTACGCAAAACACATACATATGTGATGATGATAGGCACTGATAGTCCACAGCTTGAGCCAGAGATTATAACCAATGCTATCAAAAAACTAACGGGACAACCTAAGTCCTGCATTATTGGTCCATGCCCTGATGGTGGATTTTACTTATTTGCCGCAACAGTTCCAATCCCAAAAGAAGTCTGGACGAATGTAACCTACAGCAAATGTACAACATTGCAAGAGCTTACTAAGCAATTGGAACAACATGAAATAAAGGTAAGTTTGCTTATCTCTAAAGGAGATGTTGATACGGCAAGCAACCTGAAGCCACTTATTAACGCATTGAAAATTAATAACAACTTACTTCCAGCACAGCAGAAATTATATAGGTGGCTGCAAAGCCAGACGTAAATTCTCAACTTAAAATGGAAAAAATATGACTAAAAAACAAAATCATATGCGCTTAAACAAAGATTTAATAACACTTGAAATAACGCATTCAAAGCGAGCTTTTTAACAGAAACTAATGATTCGCAGCTACATTCAGCTTTAATTCAAACAGGCAACCAAGCGAGATTGGGAACACCTTAAGCACCCCTAGCGGGTGCTTTTTTGTGCCTAAAATAACAACTCCGCAAACTCCTTTTCCATGCACATTTTTGGGTATTTTCACGCTAACAATATAGTCTTTAAACAAATTTACAACACAACCAATATGGCCTATTTAATAAAAAATATGGTATAAAAATTAATGGTTTATAGAAACTACCTAAATTTGAACATTAGATATAATTTAGTATAAAAATATGCCATTTTGTGACTTTTTTGCCACACTTTCGTCAATATTGTTAGTTTAATGACCTAGATTTATCTTTTATCCGTTAAAAAGTTATTAACCATATGATTTATATGAAACAATAATTCAGGCACTAAAATTGCTTAACTAAAACAGTAGTTATAACTGTATTGGCCACATGACACAATCTCTATTTAGCAGCAACTGGTATCGCGTCTCGAAGCTTAAACCAAAGCTTCGTGAAGCCGTAACCGTTAGGCGACAGCACTGGCGAGGCCAGCTATGGTATTTACTTTCAGATGAAACCAGCGGGCGCCAGCATCGCATCAACACTGCCGCATACCAATTTATTGGCAGATGCAACGGCAGCCTAACAGTGCAGCAAGTGTGGGATGCTATTCTGCTAGATAAGAAAGATAATGCGCCAACACAAGATGAAGTGATTCAGCTTTTAGTCCAACTAAACCGACAAGAACTTTTACAGTGTGAGCAAACACCTGATAGTGCAGCACTTTTCCAACGTCGTAACGAACGCGCCAAACAAAAACGCAAATCCTACGCCAACCCTTTTGCACTACGCATGCCATTCGGCGACCCTGCACCTTGGCTAAACCGTCTAGATTCTTTTGCGAAAGTTTTATTTCGCCCTATCACATTTTTTATATGGCTAGCCCTCATGCTCATTGCCATTTTAATTGCTGGCAGCGAATGGAATATGATCTACACCCATGCAAGCTTACATATGATTACACCGCGCTACTTAACCATCACGCTCATCTGCTTCCCTATCATTAAAGCATTGCATGAGCTAAGCCATGGCTTAGCTGTACGACGATGGGGTGGCGAAGTGCATGAGTTTGGTATGTCACTACTTATTTTTGTTCCTGCCCCTTACGTTGACGCTTCTGCTGCCAATGCTTTCCCTTTAGCCAGGCAAAGAATGGCTGTCAGCGCCGCTGGGATTATGGTGGAAACTACACTAGCTGCGTTAGCACTTATTATTTGGATTAACATTCAACCTGGCGTGGTGCAAGACATTGCTTTTGTTGTCATGGTTATCGGTACCGTGTCTACTTTGCTATTTAACGGAAATCCTTTATTACGTTTTGATGGATACTACGTATTATCTGATTTTCTTGACATACCAAATCTTGCAACACGTAGTAACCAATATTGGAGCAACAAACTTCATCGCTACATCACCAACACCTCACCACTAGAAATGACAACGGGCGAAAAGAAATGGTTATTTTTATATGCGCCTTTATCTTTCGCCTATCGCTTATTTATCTCAATCATCATCATACTTTGGCTAGGTGCCAAATGGCTTTTATTAGGCATTCTAGCAGCAGCCTACATGACGTTTAGCTTGCTTATACGGCCAATTTTTAGATGGGTGAGCCAAGTATTAACCTCAGGTGCACCTGGCCCTGAACTGGATAATGTTCGCCGCAAACTGGCTTTATTAGGCGTAAGCGTAGTTTTAATCGTATTTTTAATGCCGATTCCATTTTCTACCATAGCCCCTGCTGTCATTTGGCTGCCAGAGCAAGCGCAAGTTAGGCCGCTAGGGAACGGATTTATAAAAACATTGCCAACCCAAGATGGGAAGCAGGTAAAAGTCGGCGACTTACTTGCCGTAATGGAAAACCCTAATTTAACTAAATTGCGAGCCAAACTCACTAGTAAACTTGATGGCCTGCAAGCAGATCAGTTTCAATTAATGTTAACAAACCCTGCCAAAGGGAAAAATATTAGCGAAGAAATTATAAATGTCAAAAAAGAACTTGCTCACGTTAAAGAAAAAATTTCAGAGCTTAATGTTGTCGCTCAGGTGAACGGACAACTCGTTATGCCACATCAAGCTGACAAATTAGGTACCTATGTCCGTCGAGGGGACAATATGGGTTATGTCTTTGAGAATGCCGCAATACGTTTAAGAGCTGCCGTGGCAGAAAAAAATGCCTATCTCGTGCGCAACAACACCCGCAAAGTAAGTGCATGGCTGGCAGAAAGCCCCAATATGAAATTGTTGGCTAACATGACAACAGACACTCCTGCAGCTACTCGAATACTACCTAGCCCCGCTCTTGGTGATCACGCAGGTGGTCAATATGTAACAGACCCAGCTGACAAAGATGGTACCTTGGCAATAGAACCCGTATTTTTATTTGATTTAAAACTCGCGGATTCTAAAATGACACGCGTTGGTGGACGTGCACTCGTCCGGTTTGAACATGAAGCAACACCTTTAGCAATACAACTTTACCACCGTGCTAGACAGTTATTCTTACACAATTTCGAGCCTTCCACATGACAACTAGAGCAAACAAAATACCAGTGCCAGGTTTGCTTTGGGGGATGTATCCAGAGCAAAAAGAAGATTACCTTTCTAGCAAAAATGGCTTTGCTTCAACCTTAACGCAATCAATCTTGAATGGCTTGAACTTTTTTGAAAAAAGAAAAGAAAATCGCTTTGTGTTGCAAGTAAGAGCCCAAGAAAGCATTGTTAGTACCTACAACACTGAGCAGTTCAAACTAAAGCTACAAGAAACACAAATAGCATTGAGAAAAGACGGGTTCACCAACGAACTTATTACGAGAACTTTCGCACTCGTTGGTCAAGTTTACCTCAGCACCCTATCAGTAAGATTATTTGATGCTCAAATTATTGCGGCTTACCATATGTTAAATGGTCGCCTAGCAGAGATGGCAACAGGGGAAGGTAAAACTTATGCCGTTGCCTTAGCGGCTGCCACAGCAGCACTTGCTAGCGTACCTGTACATATCATCACAGCTAACGACTACTTAGCCGAGCGCGATGCCCAATCGCTACAAGCATTTTACCAAGCGTTAGGCATTACTGTCGGTGCAGCCATTCAAGGACAAGCACCTAATCAACGTGCAGCTGCATATGCTTGCGACGCTACCTACTGCACTGCTAAAGAACTTGTTTTTGATTACCTACGCGATGGTGTGCAACGTAATGATAAAAGCACACAATGGGATACTGAGAACGAATCAAAATCAATACAACCGTTATTACTTCGCGGCTTATGTATGGCTATTATTGACGAAGCCGACAGCATACTCATTGACGAAGCGCGTGTACCACTCATTCTGTCACAAGCAGTTAATAATGATCAGGAAATGAAATATCTCGACCAATCTTTAAACTTAGCAAAAAAATTGAAAATTAAAGTCGATTTCAAGTTAAATATAGACACGATGCAAACGTTACTGACAGAAACAGGCCGTGAGAATCTTGAAATGAAAGCGCAAGCATTACCAGCAGTTTGGCACAATCGCTTACATCGTGAAGAGGCTATCTGCCAAGCATTGGCGGCGTTATATTTATATCAACAAGATCGCCATTATCTTATACAAGATAAAAAAATACATATTATTGACGAAACGACAGGCCGCATTGCGCAGGGCCGTACTTGGTCTCACGGTTTACATCAGTTAATCGAGCTAAAAGAAGGTTGTGAGGCCAGCCCTGCATTGGCTACGCTTTCTCAAATTACATACCAACGACTTTTCCCTCGGTATCTCCGCCTTGGTGGCGTGAGTGGCACATTGGCTGAATCACGCAATGAACTATTACGTGTTTATGGATTGCATGTGAGCCATGTTCCATTACGCTCTCCCAACCAACGAGAAATACTACCAACACGCTTATTTAAGCATCACGAAGCGTTAAGAAATGCACTTGTTGATAGAATTGCTGCACTTCAATTGACTGGGCGACCCATATTAATTGGCACTGAATCTGTTGCTGAGTCCGAGACATTATCGGCCTCACTCCAAAAAATTGGCTTAAAACACACCGTTTTAAATGCACGCAATGATCAAAATGAAGCAGAATCAATAGCCAAAGCCGGCCAAGCAGGTGCAGTAACGGTCACGACCAATACTGCCGGACGTGGCACAGATATTGCTTTAGACAAGGGCATCAATATAAAAGGTGGGCTACATGTGATTAGCTGTCAAATTAATACCGCTAGAAGAATCGATCGTCAACTTGCAGGCAGGTGTGCTCGACAAGGAGACAATGGAAGCGTGGAAACATGGGTTTCTTTAGAAACACCATTACTGAAGAATAATTTACCTTTTTGGCTAAAATTGCTAGCAGGAAAATATACCGAGTCTTTACCTAGCGCCTTGGTAAGAAAAGCAATTACTTTAATTCAAAGAGCAGAAGAAAAACGCCACACACGATTACGCAAACATTTATTATCAAGCGATAAAAATATAGCACAAAGCCTTACTTTTGGAAGAATGCATGACTAATATGATACAAACTGAAACTACATTTTCTACTCATCATGAACATGAGACGCTACACGCCAACCCTGTAGAACCGGAAGCATCACAACCAAAAATGGAAGTGCCAACTGTATCTGGCAACATCACAACCTTAGACAAACAGAGAAGTGAAAGTAGTGATGTCTTAGCTAACGCCAAAGTTATGATCGTGAGTGACGACACACTCAATGCAGAAGTAATGAGTGGTTTTTTAAAGCGATTTGGCTATAACAAAATTATCTTATCGAGCAAAATATCAGAGGTATTTGATATCATATTTAATGAGCGGCCAGATGTCATTTTGTTTGAAAACACAATGCTCAATAAAGCAGACTTTGAAGTGTTGGGGAAAATCAGAAACAACACGACAACAAGACAAATTCCAATTGTCATATTAACTGCTGTTGCTGAACAAAGTACTAAGCTACAAGCGTTAGAATTAGGTGTAATTGACGTGCTAATTAAGCCTGCTTCTGCTAACGAGTTGGCACTACGTCTTCGCAATATCTTAGAAGTAAAAAACTACCATGAGCATATTGCTAGCCACGACTTGTTAACCAACCTACCTAACCGAGAAGCCTTTCTAACACGACTTGAATGGGCATTAAAATATTCAAAACGATACAATACCACTGGCGCCGTACTTCAATTAGGCTTAAGTCGATTTAAGAATGTAAACGATGCCTTTGGCCCTATGAGTGCTGATCGTTTACTTAAAATCGTTGCAAACCGAATCAATAATGTACTGCATGAGAGTGACATTGTTACAAGAGTTGAAGATGAAAATGCCGAACTTATTGCTTCTAGATCAGGCGGGGATGAGTTTTCTATACTATTACCCATCATCACAAAAGTTGAAAGCGCGGCATTAATTGCCAAAAAATTACAGCAACAAATAGCAGAGCCATTTCATATTAATGGAAAAGAACTTAACACGGCTTGCAATATCGGCATTTCTATTTTTCCAGATGACGGCACCAGTAAAGAAACTGTTTTACATGGTGCGGTGGCAGCGCTACATCAAGCTAATCAGCATATAGATAGCAGCTATACATTTTATTCCAAGGAGTTAAATTCTGAGTCAGTCAACAAAATAGACATCACTAACGACCTGCGAAAAGCGCTGAAAGAAGATCAGTTTAGTATGTTTTATCAACCTAAAATTGATGTTAGTACTGGCAAGCTTATCGGCGCAGAAGCACTGATACGTTGGCAACATCCTGAGCGCGGCAATATTAGTCCTGCAGACTTTATTCTACTTGCTGAAGAATCAGGTGACATTCTTGCCATGGGAAAATGGATAATTAATAGTGTCTGTCAACAGATAGGTAAATGGCAATCCACAGGGGCAAAAGTGCCACGTATTGCAATTAATATTTCAGCACACCAATTCAAAAATAATCAATTAATTGAGGATGTTAAAAGCTCTCTTGCCGACGCTAGTATTAATGCTAACCATTTAGACATTGAGCTAACCGAAAGTGCTGTAATGAACAATGTAAAAGAAAGTATAGCGATACTTGATACGCTAAAAGAGATGGGGGCAAAAATCTCTATCGATGATTTTGGTACCGGTTACTCTTCTTTGTCTCAGTTAAAACAGCTGCCCTTAGATGAGTTAAAAATTGACAGGTCATTTATTACAGACATCGGCTCAGAAAATAATAATGACGCCATTATTTTAGCTATTATTTCCATGGCACGTAGCTTAGGTCTTAACGTTGTGGCTGAAGGCGTAGAAACAAAAGAACAACTCAATTTTATTAAAAAACATAAATGCAATGTCTACCAGGGTTACTTATTTAGCCCTGCAGTTTCTGCAGATGACTTTGGCTTAATGTTAAAGTCAGAAGAATTAAAAGGAAAGACTGACCGTGTCTAAAATTACGATTGAAAACACACCAAAACACGCCAGCGCTACAAAAGCAAGCTTGGAAGAAGTTCCAGCAATTAAAAGTTATCTTAATGCTTTCTGCAACCGCGTGGAAGACATTACAGAAGGTGCAATTTTGTTATTAAGCAGCAAAAATGCTACCCATACAAAAGTGGCCCAATGGCCAGAGTCTCGCGAACTAAGCATGACGATGCACAACACTGCAAATGCAGCAATACAAAGACTGAAATCCGTCACTATTGTTCCTGCTGTGAGCGAACATGGTGACGAGCAATCATGCATCATCGCTACTCCACTGCGATCCAACAATAAAACTTTAGGGGCGATCGTTTTATCCATTCGGACATCAAATAGCGAAATAACAGCGTCTCGATTAGAAGATTTAGAACAAGCAGCCAGTACGATTGAAACAATGCTTATCTCGGCACCCTCTTCAGCACGTCCAGCTGATGCTGCCAAGCTACTTGCATTACAAATGGTTTTTCTAGATCAAGAAAAACTTGCAGATGGAGCAGGGGCCTTTGTTAATGAACTGGCAACTATGTTGAAATTTAGTAGAGTCAGTATTGGCCTACTAAAAAACAAACAAATCCACATCATAGCTATGTCACATAGCGCCGACTTCAAGAACCATCAGGAGTTACTACGTACAATATCATCTGCTATGGAAGAAGCTGCAGACCAAGCAGAATCCGTCACGTTTCCTCTATTAGAAAATGATAAACCACGCATTCATCTTGCCAGTGAAGTGATGGTTAAAAAAACGGGCAACACAACTTGCTGCATCCCCCTAGTTGATGATGGAATAGTAATCGGCACATTAAGCTTAGAACACCAAAACCAACCATCGCTTAATAGCGAAACATTAATTTGGTACGAAAAGATTGCTAGTTTTATAGCACCATTGCTAACACTTAAACAACGTTCTGAACATGGCTGGGTTAAGCGCATGGTGGAATCAGCACGCACCTCTTGGGAAAACTTTTCGCAACAAGACAACCCGCTACCTAAAGTGGCTTTAGGTGTTGCTCTTATTACACTTGCGACTTTAAGTTTTGTGCCCGTCACTTACAAAATTGGTGCACAAGCCCATATCGAAGGCGCAACACAACGCATTTTAGTAGCCCCTGTCGATGGCTATATACAACTGGCTAAAGTGCGACCTGGCGATACAGTTAAAGCGGGTGATGTGCTAATTAAATTGGCCGATCAAGACTTGCTATTAGAAAAAGATAAATGGGAAAGTGAAGTTATTCAACAAGAAAATAATTTTAGCGGCGCCTTAGCCCGTCAAGACAGAACGCAATATGCAATTAGTCAGGCAAAGGCCACACAAGCTAGAGCAGAGCTTGCGTTAATTAAGCAACAATTAATGCGGTCTCGCATTATAGCGCCTATTGATGGCGTTGTTCTCGAAGGAGACCTCAGTCAGTCATTAGGGGCGCCTGTAAAACTTGGGGATACGTTGATGAAAATTGCACCGCGCAACCAATATAGATTAATGATTGATGTTGATGAACGTGATATTGCAGACGTACAGACTGGTCAAAAAGGTTATTTAGCCTTATCAGCACAACCAGTTGAAAAAATGGCTTTTGTAGTAGAACGTATCACCCCTATGGCACAAGTTAAGAATGGCCACAACACTTTTGAGGTCGAGGCCAAGTTAACAGATAGCAAGTTATTTTTAAGACCTGGGTTACTGGGCGTAGCTAAAATTGAAGCGGGGAAACGACCCATCGTCTGGAGTTTAAGCCATCGTATTATTAATTGGCTAAGACTTACGTTTTGGAAATGGGGCTTTTAAAAAGGTTAAATGATGATGAATAATAATTTGAAATGGTTAATAGGGGTTTTACTAATTGGCACTTGCCAAGCAACGACTGCGGCACAAACATTCGGTTGTTTAATTGAGCCTTATCAAACTGCCGAAATTGGTAGCCAAGTGGTTGGTATTATTGAATCAATTAAAGTGCAACGTGGTGACCACGTAAAAAAAGGCCAATTAATTGCCGTTTTAAGGGCCAATGTTGAGCGCGCCTCAGTTAATGCGGCTAGCACGCGAGCAAAAGCGGATGCCAATGCACAAGCTGCTGCCGCAAATTATAAATTTGACCGCCAACGTTTAAAAAGGGCTGTTGGCTTACTAGAGAAAAGTTTTATTTCCGAACAGGCGCTCGATCAGGTGCGTGCAGAAACTGAGGTTTCAGAACAAAAACTCTATCAAGCACGCGAGCAACAAAAGGTGGCAAAAAGAGAACTTGGCGTAGCTGCAGCACAATTATCTCAGCGCACCATCCGCAGCCCTTTTGACGGTGTTGTGACGGAACGTTATATGACAATCGGCGAACGCATAGAAGAAAAACCATTAGTAAAAATAGCACAAATTAACCAATTGCGCGTTCAAGTCATTGTGCCTGTAGCATTCTACGGAAAGATTCAAAGTGGGGATATCGCAACCGTCTCTCCTGATTTTCCAAATGCACCTGAAGTAATAGGCGAGGTGTCGCTCATAGACAAAGTAATCGATGCTGCTAGCAATACTTTTCGCGTGCAATTAGAGCTGGCAAACCAAGACTATTCACTACCTGCTGGCTTGCGTTGTAAAGCAGATTTTGGCTTGGAATCACCAATAGAGAATAATAATACCGAAAGCTCAGCGAGCAACACGTCATCCTACAATGCAACACCACTTAAAAGTGCAAATACAAAATGAGCAAACTCGCCAACAAAAAGCAACTCCAAATGCCGCGCAAAAAAATGCTAGTGGAAGAACTTGAGCAACGTATCCTTTATTCTGCGGATGCCGCTGCTGCCTTGTTAGATACAACACAGTTAACACCCGAAATAGAAGTGCGCGTATTAGAAACGGTAGCAGCAACTGTAGACACAATGACAGAAGCAGCTAACGATGACTTGGTGGTTCAACACGAGCTACTAATTGTCGACACCAGCGTTAAAGACTACCAAACCTTTATTGATGACATATTAGAAAGCCGGGACAGTTCAAGGCAAGTAGAAGTTGTGCTACTTGATAACAAACGTGATGGCATTGAGCAAATTAGTGAAATTTTGAGTAACTATGATGATGTCAGTGCCATTCACTTGGTGGGCGAAGGTACAGAGGCAGAACTACATCTAGGCTCTAGCTTCCTCACATTAGATTCTATTAATAATCAATACGCAGAATCATTGAAAGAGATTGGCAGCTACTTAACGGAAAATGCCGACATTCTAATTTATGGCTGTAATTTTGGCCAAGGCGAGCATGGGCTAGAAGCAGTAGAAGCTTTTGGTGACCTTACAGGAGCCGATATTGCGGCAAGTGATGACCGTACAGGGCATACAACAGAATTTGCAGATTGGGTATTAGAAATTGAATACGGCACCATTGAAACTGAAGTCTTTATTTCAGCACAAGGCCAGGAAAACTGGGTTAGCGCACTTTCTACCTTTACGGTGACTAACACGAATGACACCGGTAATGGCTCATTAAGAAAAGCCATTACAGATGCTAATAGCTCACTTGGTTCAGACAACATCATCTTTAATATTAGCGCCAACGATGCCAATCATTTTTATTATGCTGATGACGGTGTTGCAGGTCAGGTTTCAACTGGGTTCATTAATACAACAGTCATAGCTTCAGATGCTGGCATCACCGGCATTGATCCCGACCACGCTAATAGTTGGTATTCGATTGCGCTTACCAGCACGTTAGCTGAAATTAGCGATACGGTTGTGATTGACGGCTATACACAAAACGGTGCTCAGGCAAATACTTTAACAACGGGTTCTGATGCTATTCTTAAAATTCAAATTAACGGTGGCGCAGCTGGATTTGTCGATGGCGGCATTGATTTAGTCAGTAGCAACAACCATGTTTCTGGGCTGATTATTAATAACTTTAATGGGGATGGTATTCAAATCGCTAGCGCTAGTACTGCTAACACCCTTAGCGGCAACTACATTGGCACCGATGCATCAGGCACAATTGATTTCGGCAATGTTGGTGCAGGCATTAATATCAATGGCACAAATAACCGTATAGGTGGTAACAATACCAATGAAGGCAACACGATTGCATTCAACGCCCAAAATGGCATTTCAATAGACAGCGTTGCTACTAACAATACAATACTAAGAAATGTTATCCATTCAAACACTGGGCTCGGTATAGACTTAGGTAATAACGGTGTAACAGATAATGACTTAGTCCCACTCGATGGTGATATCGGAGCCAATAATTTACAAAACTTCCCTGTTATCACCAGTGCAAGTACTAATGGTGCTGGCACCATGACCATTAACGGTACATTTAACAGCACTGCTAACACAAACTTTCGTATCGAGCTCTTCAATAGTGCCGCACAGGATGTTAGCGGCAATGGGGAAGCTGAGAGTTTTCTTGACTTTATTGATGTAACTACCGATATAAATGGCGATGCCTCTTTCAGCAAAGTTATTTCAGCTACTGTTGCAGCAGGTGAGTTTATTACTGCCACAGCCACTGTTGATTTGGGTGGTAGTAATTATGGTGATACATCAGAATTTGCAGCCAACTTTGCTGCCGCAACATTACCACCCATTGCTATTGGGGATGGTGTGTTTCTTATTACAGAAGGGAGCACGAGCAACCTTGATTTAGCCTCTAATGATACTGACCCTGACGATGGTTTAGACCTGAATAGCATTATCATTGTCAGTGGCCCTGCAAATGGTTTAATTACTATTAATGCAAACGGCACTGTCGACTATACGCATGATGGTAGCGAAACCATTGATGATGGTTTCACCTATACCATTAATGATATAGGTGGCAATACTTCAAATATAGCAACTGTCAAGATTGCAATTGCTGCAGACAATGACGCACCGACAGCAAGCAACTTAAATACAACAGAGACCTACACAGAAGACACGCCTCTGAACCTCATAGACATTGTGGTAACCGATGTCGATAACGCTAATACAACCGTGACTTTAACCTTAAGTGATGTTACAGCTGGCACATTAAGCACAGCAACATCAGGTCTCGTCACTTCTACCTTTGTCAATGGCGTTTGGATGGCTTCTGGTGCAATAGCAGATGTCAATGCCTTGCTCCTAGGGGTAACCTTTAACCCAACATTGAACTATAACCTAGATTTTAATATCGAAACGAGCGTGAGTGATAGCATAGCTCCAGCCGTGACTGGTACTAAAGCTATGAACGCGATTTCTGTTAATGATGCGCCAATCTCTACCCCAGTTTTATTAACACCGATAGCCGAAGACAGTGGACCACGTATCATCACCCAAGCTGAGCTACTGGTTAATGCCAATGATGCTGATGGTGATAGCTTAACAGCCGTCAACTTGGCCATTGATACAGGCAGTGGTATCTTAGTCGATAACCTTGATGGTACTTGGACTTACACCCCTGCGCTTAATGATGACACAATTGTTACCTTTACTTATTTGGTAACTGATGATTTACTTGACGCAGCAGGCTCAGCTGCTTTAGATATAACACCCACCAGTGATGTGCCAACTACAACACTCGTGACCTTAACGCCGATTGTTGAAGATAGTGGGCCACGACTCATTACCCAAGCCGAATTACTGGTTAATGCCAATGATGCTGATGGTGACAGCTTAACAGCCGTCAACTTAACCATTAGTGCAGGGTTGGGTACTTTAACCGACAACCTTGATGGCACTTGGACTTACACGCCTGCGCTTAATGATGATACGGATGTTAGCTTTATCTATACCATCACCGATGGTAGTTTAAATGCCGCTGGCACGGCTAGCCTCGATATCATGCCTTCCAACGACGCCCCAACTACAACACTCGTGACCTTAACGCCGATTGTTGAAGATAGTGGGCCACGGCTCATTACCCAAGC
>CAYXOR010000005.1:0-82884 GCA_964466895.1 uncultured Methylophilaceae bacterium
AGTTAAGTTGTTTGCAATGTGGTTCGGTAAGGGTTAAGCAAATCAGGCCACGGCCATGTTTGGCCATAAAGTTAATATGTTCTGCATTGGCAAATTCTGCAGCAATGACAAAATCACCCTCATTTTCGCGGCTTTCATCATCGACCAATATCACCATTTTTCCATTTTTCATATCGGTGATGATGTCTGTGATCGAGCTTATTTGTTTTAATGACATTATTTTAAGTGCTTTCTGTTACCCATTCGGCCATGCGTTCTACATAGCGGGCAATTTGATCTGTTTCTAAGTTAACACTACTGACTTTTGTGAGGTTAGCCAGTGTTGTTTTTTGTAATGTATGCGGGATAATGTTGACGGTAAAAATATCTTGCTCAACAGTGTTAACAGTCAAGCTAACACCATTAATACAAATTGAACCTTTACGTGCAATATACTTTGAGATGGCATGAGGGGCGCTAACAGCCAGCAGCCAGCAATCACCTAAATCCTCAATGCGCTCTACTTTTCCTATGCCGTCAACATGGCCACTGACTAAGTGCCCCCCTAGTCTGTCAACGAGACGTAATGCTTTTTCTAAATTGACGGCTGTTCTAGTATTTAGTCCTGTTGTCACTATTAAGGTTTCTTTAGAAACATGTGCTTCAAAATGTGTGTCATTGATATTCGTTGCTGTCAGGCAAACGCCATTGACAGCGATGCTATCACCTTCTTGCACGTCAGTAAGCATCATGTCAGTCGCATTAATTTTTAGCTTAATGTCATCATGAGAAACCTCAATCTCTTCAATTTGACCTATCGCTTGAATGATACCTGTAAACATGGCGTCATTTTAGCAGTTGTCATGGTTTTTTATCTAAGTAATCACATATTCTCCAATTAACATTAATTAACGTTTCCTGTTTTAACCTTAGTTATAAGGTGGTACGCAACTTGCTAGGTTTATATTAAATACTATTTCTAGTAGAGGTTAAAAAATAATGCTGGATATCGCTAATCATAAAATACAAACAGTTTCAGGGTCTCAGTCCATTATGCAACCCACCGATTGGGCTGATACACATGGAGGATCTGCAGAATTAACGGCGCTGACTGATGCTAAAGATGAACTTGATAGGATTGATTTCTTGGATCAGAAGAGCTTGAGAAAAAATATTGATTTTTTGTTAAGGTTAGATCAGAATTCCTATAAGAATGTAAAGAAATTAACACGTAACTATTTGATTGATATCAATAAAAATGGGAGCGTGGATGTAGATTCAGAGTTTGTATTATATGGCTATCATAGAACATTATATTTGGCCTATACGCAAATTTTAGAAGCGTATGAAAATCAAATTAAATTGAAATTAAACGTAAAGTTTATATGCTTAATATTGGCTCGTTTTTTAAATGCTACATTTATGATGGCTAAGTATCGATATTATGATGATCAGCCTGCGCCAGTTGGTGCATGGGATTATGTTCATAAAGTCATCACAATTGCCGAAAATTTGACATTGATGAATAAAAGTTTATTTTTATATGAGTTTCAAATTAAAGAAACAAGCCTCGCTACATTGTTAAAACGAGGCTTCATGCTAAGCACTTTGCAAAAAAGTAGTTACAGTAAGTTGCAAATAGAACTGACAGACAAAGTGTTGAAAATTTGGGCTTCTAATCCGCTTATTGTTAAAACGTATAAGCAGGGACGTTATCAATTTGGTATCAAATTAGAGAATGATGCCGGGCCAGATAGGATACGTACCGTTGGCAAGTTTATTGAATATCGATTTTGGCGATCTACGAGATTGGTGGATTTGATGGAGTCTTACTTATGCGCTGTTGATACCAACAAATCGTTAAGGGAGTTTGGTTTAGAAAAAGTAGCGCCAACATCTGTTCTTGTGAAGTTGTTTAAAAAATTACGTGTAGATTGGTGTGTTGAAGGCTTCGCGCGTCAGCGTAGGCGAGAAAAAAGGAATAAAGAGCATAAATTGTTAAATTTAAGCCATGGTGTAGATGGAATTTGCCGTCGATTAGCATCGCTACAAAATAAGTATGCAGATATGGTAACGCAAGATGCTGATGTCGATTTTGAAACGCGTCTTGCTAGCCATACCAAAACGCGTGTAATGCCCACGCTTGCCACCAAAAAGACGTTCAAGGAAGTGAATGCAGAAAATTACTGGACTGTAGACGAGAGTAAAAATGGGTTTTCTATTGATTTTGGCCCTGACTTGGAAAGCTGGGTCGATGCGGGTGTTTTGATTGGTTACAATACGGCAGCTGATGAACATGCATTTGGAATCGCGGAGATTAGAAGTGTCAGAAAGCTTGCTTCTGGCCAATATCGTGCAGGGTTTAAAATAATTTCGAAAGATGCTAAGGCAATAGAAGTGCTGACTAATGCAAATGATCCAAGCGGTTACTTTGTTGATGGTACAGATGCATTTTCATCTGGAAAAGTTAAAAGGTTCTTGGCAATGTTTGTTTTCAATAAAGGGGATGACGATGTGCCAGCACTTGCTATTCCTCGCGTTGAATACCAGCGAGATAGAAAATACACGATCAATATTAAGGGTGTTGATCGTCAGTTAAAGCCTGGACGCATTATCAGTAAACAGAGAGACTGGATATGTTTTGAAGCATTGTTTTAATTTTTTTCGAGCATTTTTACTCTAGTAATGAAATCTTAATGGCATATGCTGTTAAGATTTCGCTATGTCATTTTTAAACAAGTTTTCTTCACTGCCGTATGAGCTGTTTGTCGGTTTACGCTACACCCGGGCTAAACGTAAAAATCACTTCATTTCATTTATATCACTGACCAGCATGGTCGGTATAGCACTAGGTGTGGCTGCTATTATTATTGTACTATCGGTTATGAATGGGTTTCAAACAGAGTTACGTAATAGTATTTTAGGTGTGGCTTCACATATTGAAATTACCGAGCATAATAATCGATTAAGTAACTGGCAAGATGTTGCTGCGCAAGTGAAGCTGCAGCCGAAAGTGCAAAGTGCAGCGCCTTATATCAATGCACAAGGTATGTTGAGTTATGGACAGGCGGTACAAGGTGCGTTGGTGCGTGGGGTATCACCACAAGAAGAAAGCCAGGTTTCTGATATTAGTAAAAACATGCAATCAGGAAGCTTGGCTGATTTGCATGCAGGTGAATTTAGTATTGTACTTGGCGTAGATTTAGCACGATCGTTGGGTATTACCTTAGGTGATAAAGTTGTGGTCATGGCGCCACAAGGACAATTTACACCAACGGGTGTCGTACCACGTATTAAGCAATTTAAATTGGTTGGCTTGTTTGAAACAGGTAATTACGAATTTGATTTAGGCTTAGTGTTTATTCACCTTGACGATGCCCGCAAGTTATATCGTATGGGTGATAGTGTCTCAGGCTTACGTTTGAAACTGACCGATTTATTCGATGCGACAGAAATGACCTCTAAGCTGAATGCTGACCTCAATCCGCAAGGGCAATACTTTGTCAGCAATTGGACACAGCATACGAACTTATTTAAAGCCATCCAATTAGAAAAGCGTGTCATGTTTATTATTTTGACCTTAATTGTGGCCGTTGCTGCTTTTAATATTGTTTCAACATTGGTTATGGCGGTGACTGACAAACGTGCTGATATCGCCATTATGCGTACGCTGGGGGCTAGCCCAAGTAGTATTATGCAAATTTTCATTATTCAAGGTGCACTTATAGGGTTTATTGGCACTTTGTTAGGCGCATTTGTTGGTATTTTAGTTGCTGTCAATGTCGATGTAATCGTGCCTTTTATTGAGGGCTTGTTTCATGTGCAATTTTTAGATAAAGATGTGTATTTGATTAGTGAAATTCCTTCACAGCTAGAAAAAGGTGATGTCATTACAATTGTTGTGATATCTCTAGTTTTGAGCCTAATTGCAACGTTGTATCCAAGTTACAAGGCCGCTAAAATTAACCCTGCTGAGGCTCTTCGTTATGAGTAGTATTATTCAAGCTAAAGATTTAAGTAAGACGTACGCTGGGCTGGAAGTTGTCGTGTTAAATGGTATTGATTTCGAGGTGAAGGCAGGAGAGCAAATTGCCATTGTAGGCGCATCAGGGTCAGGCAAAAGCACATTGCTACACTTGTTAGGTGGTTTAGATGTGCCAACTTCTGGCGAGGTGGCGTTGCTAGGTCAATCATTAAATGGCATGTCAGAAGCTAAAAAAGGTGAGATTCGCAATCAGTCACTCGGCTTTGTTTATCAGTTTCATCATTTGTTGCCAGAATTTACTGCGATAGAAAATGTAGCGATGGCTTTGCTCATCAGACGCATGCCGCGAGCGAAAGCATTAGAAACAGCGACCAAAATGCTAGATAAAGTCGGCATGTCACATCGCTTGGAGCACATGCCAGGAGAGCTTTCAGGCGGTGAGCGTCAACGCGTTGCATTAGCACGTGCGCTGGTAACAGAGCCTGCTTGTATTTTGGCTGATGAGCCGACAGGCAATCTAGACAGAGTGACAGCGAATCAAGTCTTTGATTTGTTGCTAGAAATAAACGCTGTTTTAAATACCAGTTTAGTGGTTGTAACACATGACCTCACGTTGGCTAGCAAAATGCAAAGGCAATATAAATTAGTTGATGGACAATTGGTTTCTTTTACATAATTGAGTAAGTGATTAACTTTTTTCACGTGAAGTACACTGTCTTTTAGTCAGTCATTATGATTTTATTTGTACTAGGTTTTGTGTTTGGTGCATGGCTGTTGCAACAACAGCCTGACTTGCCAATCGCTCAGTTTTCTTTTGTGCTGCTACCTAGCATCATTTTGGTTTGGTTAAGTCATCAGTACCGTTTCAATTTTTCTAAGTACATATACACATTAAGTATTTTTATATTTGCGGTATTGCTGGGTTTTATTTACGCGGCAACGCTAGCGACGGTTCGGCTAGGTGATGAGTTACCTAGAGCTTGGGAAAAGAAAAATATCGAAGTGATAGGTGTGGTCGCAACCATGTCTAATTTGACAGAATACGGCGAGCGCTTTCAGTTTGATGTAGAAGAAGTCATTACGCTTGATGCTACTGTGCCAGGTAATATTTCACTCAACTTTTATGAAGGTAATACTTGGCATCAAGTAAAGGCCAAATCTGTTGATGTAAACCGCACGACTAAATTTAAAGCAGGAGAGCGCTGGCAGTTAACGGTTCGTTTGAAGCGGCCGCATACGGCTTACAACCCAAACGGTTATGACTTTGAGGCTTGGGCGCTAGCCAATAATATACGTGCTAGCGGCAGTATTCGTCATAAAAACGGTTTGAAGAAAATGGCAAATTTTGTATGGCGCCCAGGCTACCTAGTGGAATATTACCGTGAAAAAGTAGGTAGTCGCATTACGAAAATATTATTGGGTAAACCTTATGCTGGCGTTATTCGCGCTTTAGTGGTTGGGGATGACCATCACATCAGCCTGGAAAATTGGAATGTATATTTGCACACAGGCACTAATCATTTGATGAGCATTTCCGGCTTGCACATTACCATGTTGGCTGGTTTGGCTTTTAGCATAATTGCTTTTGTTTGGCGACGTATACCGCGTTTAGTATTGTTTTTGCCGACCAGGCAAGCAGCAACAATAGGCGGTGCAATTGTCGCCTTACTTTATGCTTTCTTGGCAGGTTTCTCTGTGCCGACACAGCGTACTTTATATATGTTAGCTACTTTTGCAGTTGCTTTGATGTTAGGTAGACGTGTGCCAATATCAAGAGTATTGGCCATTGCGCTTTTAGTGGTAGTTGTGTCCGATCCCTGGGCTGTGATTGCCCCTGGGTTTTGGCTGTCATTTTCAGCGGTGACCATTATTTCTTATGCTTCTGTTAACCGGTTAGCCATTGGACATTGGTTTAAAGAGGCCGTTAATACGCAGTGGGCAGTGACTTTGGGATTGTTGCCTTTATTGATTTTGATGTTTAATCAAGCCTCTATCGTTTCGCCGATTGCAAATGCCTTTGCTATTCCTGTGATTAGTTTGGCTGTTGTTCCTTTGGCTATTTTAGGTAGTTTATTATCTTTAGATTTTATTTTACATGTATCAAATAACATCTTAGAACTATGCATGCATGGCCTCAATTGGTTGGCAAGTTTCAAGATGGCAAGTTGGCAGCAGGCCGCCGCGCCAGGTTGGTCTATTGGCTTAGCTATTTTGGGGGTACTGTGGTTGTTATTACCACGTGGCTTTCCTCAGCGCTGGTTAGGTTTAGTATTGTTTTTACCTATGCTAGTGGTCAAACAACCCATCTTATCGACAGGCGAGATGAAAGTAGCGGTATTAGATGTTGGACAAGGCCTAGCCGTTGTTATTAAAACAGCCAAGCACGCCATGCTTTACGATACAGGTAATCGTTACAACGCAGAAAGTGATGCAGGTAGTAAAGTTATTGTGCCTTATTTGCGTAGTATGGGAATAAGCAAGTTAGATACAATCGTCATCAGTCATGATGATAGTGATCATCGTGGCGGTGCAGATTCAATCTTAGTGCAAATGCCAGTTAAGCAACTGCTTAGCTCTTTTAGCATGCTCAGTAGCGTAGCACCGATGCCTCGGACATCGCTTTGTCAATTTGGGCAAGTTTGGGTTTGGGATGACGTACGTTTCGAGGTGCTTTTTCCTGAAGTAGAAAGCTACGCTGATACAGAGGTAAAAGATAACAATCGCAGTTGTGTTATAAAAGTGTCTAGCCGCTACGGCTCGATGTTGTTGACGGGGGATATTGAAAGAAGTGCAGAGTTAATGTTAGTCGACACTAAAGCAGATACGCTAGCCAGTGATGTTTTAATAGCACCGCACCATGGTAGTAAAACGTCATCTATGCTTGAGTTTGTGCAAGCCGTTGGTGCAAAACATACCATTTTTACTGTGGGTTATTTAAATCGTTTTAATCATCCTAAGTCTTTAATAGAAGCGCGCCATAAAAAGTTAGGCTCAACGACGTATCGGTCAGACTTCGATGGTGCTTTGTTAATAGATTTTATGAGCGGGTCGCCCAGCCATGTAAAAGCTTGGCGCAAGGCGCATCCAAAATACTGGCATGATCAATATTTATAGCTATCTCACTTGCCGAATAGTGCGCTTGTAAGCTAAAGTAGCAATGGTTTTGTTTTATTAGGTTTGTTGATTGGTTTTATAAATAAGGAGTAGCAACTGTGTGGGAAATTATATTAGCCGCAGGCTGGCCAATTTGGCCTTTAATTATCGCTTCGATTATCGCGTTAGCTATTATTGCGGAGCGTGCGTGGGCTTTGCGTACTGACGTCGTTGCCCCCAGTAACTTACTACCAGAAGTGCAAAAATGGATAGAGCAAGGTGGTGTGAGTAGCGATGCGCTCACTAAACTCCAAAATCATTCATCACTTGGACGCATATTTGCAAGTGCTTTGATTAATGCTAAACATTCAAGAGAAATTACTAAAGAGGCGATTGAAGAAACGGGTCGTGCTGTTGCGCATCGATTAGAAAAATACCTTTCTACGCTGGGTACGATTGCTACCGTTGCGCCACTGTTAGGTCTTTTGGGTACGGTGATCGGCATGGTAGAGTTATTTGGTGCATTTACAAATTCTGGCCATGACGTGGCGCAGTTCGCGCGCGGCATATCGATAGCGCTATACAATACAGCAGCGGGCATTGTGGTGGCCGTTCCAGCCATGATTGCTTATCGTTATTTCCGTTCAAAAATAGATACTTTTTTAATTGACATGGAAGAACAGGCGATTAAATTAGTTGAAATTCTCCACGGCGAACGTGATTAAAGGATCATAGTTATGAACTTTCAGCGTGGCAGAAAACAAGAAGATTTTGAAATTAACTTTATTCCGTTGATCGACGTGTTATTGGTCATTATCATCTTTTTAATTGTTAATGCGACATTCTCACGTAATAGTGAGTTACAAATTAATTTGCCCACGGCAGAGGCAAATGCGCCACTAGAGAGGCCGCTTATTATTACTGTTGATGTGGATCAGTCAGGCAAATATTTGGTTAACAATATTGAGGTTTCGGGTGACAGTGTAGAGCAGTTATCGGGCGCATTGGCAGAGGCTGTTGGCAATGGTAAAGATCCTACTATCGTGATTAATGCGGATGCGCAAGCGACACATCAATCTGTTATTAACGTCATGGAAGCTGCTCGTGTCGCTAACTATACTCATATTACTTTTTCTACTCAAGTTGGATCTGGCAATTAAAAAATTTACTTTTTTGATCTTAGCTATGGCTAGATTGTAATGGCAAAAAATAAACGTAAAAAACACGATATACCCCAAGTAAAGAATGCAAAAGCACTCTTCTTTCGGATTTTTTCTTATGCATGGCGGCATAAGTATGTGTTTGCAATTACGATCTTTGCGACAACGATTTTATCGTTAAGTAATACTGCTTTTTTAGCATTAATTAAAAAAATTACCGATGAGGGCTTTGTTAGTCAAGCCGCTTCTGATCAAACGTTGTTGTTGCCATTGATGCTGTTTTTGTTAATGGTGGCAAGAGGATTTGCTGGGCTTGCTTCCATGTACAGCATTCGCTGGGTTGCACGTCGTGTTGTTGCTACGTTGCGAATAGAAGCTTTTGAAAAGTTCATGTATATGCCCGTTAGTTTTTTTGATGCAGAATCAACTGGCATCATGGTATCAAAACTCACCTATGATGCTGAGCGACTATCGAGTGTCTGTACACGTACTGCCATGAATGTGCTGCGAGATTTTTTGACGGTGTTAGGTTTGGTTGCCTATATGCTATATCTTGATTGGCGGCTTACACTAGTGTTTGCTGCTATTACGCCGCTCATGGTGATGTACTTAAGAAAGACAACGCCTAAACTACGTGCAAATGCCAAAAAAGTACAGTTGGCTGTTGGCGAAATGACGAAAGTTTCTGAGGAGGCTTTATCAGGCCAGCGTATTGTCAAAATATTTGGTGCACAAGATTATGAGCATCAGCGCTTTTCTGATGTGGTTGTTAAAAATCGTGATTTAGAATTACGCTCAGCACGCATTACAGGATTAAATAGCCTTGTGATTGAAGTGTTGGCTGCTGTTGCATTAGCACTTGTTGTTTATTATGCATTAGGACGCTTTACTGTCGGCGGTTTTGCAGCATTTATTGGCGCATTGTTAATGTTGATTTCGCCGATTAAACACTTAACAGCTGCTAATGAAGACTTTCAAATCGGCTTGGCTGCAGCGCAAAGCGTGTTTGATGTGATTGATGCACCGATAGAAATAGATGAAGGGGCAGAGGTGGTTGAGCGCGCTAAAGGTGAGATTGAATTTAGGGGCGTTTCTTTATGTTATGAGAATGCTAAACAGTTGGCCTTGGATGATTTGAGTTTTACCATTAAGCCAGGTGAAAAGGTTGCTTTGGTTGGCCGTTCTGGCGGTGGTAAGACTTCATTAATGAATTTATTACCGCGTTTTTACGATCTGCAAAAAGGGACTGTGTTGCTTGATGGTACAGATATCCATTCTTTAGCATTAAAAGAGTTGCGTGCCCAATTCTCTTTAGTAAGCCAAGATATTATTTTATTTAATGATACTATTTTTAATAATATCGCTTATGGCGTGCTAAGAAGTGCCAGTGAGGCAGATGTGATTGCCGCAGCGAAGGCGGCTAATGCTTGGGAGTTTATTCAGCACTTACCTTCAGGGTTGCAAAATGAAATTGGTGATAGAGGTGTACGTCTTTCGGGCGGTCAGCGCCAACGCATTGCCATCGCTCGTGCCATTTTAAAGGACGCGCCTATTTTGCTATTAGATGAAGCGACATCAGCGTTAGATAGTGAATCAGAGCAGCATGTACAAGCGGCTTTAGATGTGCTGATGGAAAATCGCACCAGCCTTGTTATTGCACATCGTCTTAGCACTATTGAGAATGCAGATAGAATTTTAGTGATGGATAAAGGGAAAGTGATCGAATCTGGCACGCATAAAGCGCTATTGGCAATGAATGGGTACTATACTAAGTTGTACCAAAAAGAATTCAGCGAGTAGCCAAGATGCAGCAGTTTATATTGCGCACTTGGCAAAATAAAGGCATTTTCTTTGTCGTTATTCTGACCCCTTTATCTTGGCTTTTTGGTTTAGTGACGGCGTTTAGGCGTTGGTGCTATCGGATTAATCTGTTGTCTTCGAAAGCCTTAGCTGTACCCGTTATTATTGTGGGTAACATTAATGTTGGTGGTAGCGGTAAAACGCCATTGGTCATCTGGTTGGTAGAGCAATTAAAACAATCTGGATATAAGCCAGGGGTCATTAGCCGTGGTTATGGTACAGATAATGTGGGGATAGCTGAAGTTGGTGCTGATAGCATTGCAGCAGAAGTAGGGGATGAACCCTTATTAATCGCTAGGCGAACCGGATGCCCAGTTTGGGTAAGCGCTAAGCGTGTTGAAGCTGGTCTTGCTTTATTAAAGGCGCATCCTGATTGCGATGTGATAATTAGTGATGATGGCTTGCAGCATTATCATTTGAAGCGAAATGTAGAAATTGCTGTTGTCGATGAGCAAACAACAATACACCAACACTTATTACCAGCGGGCCCATTACGTGAACCTTTTAGCCGTTTACAATCAGTTGATGCGATTGTGTGTCATGGACAAAAAGTAATGGCGCATGCTTATGAAATGCAATTGGTTGGAGAACAGTTTTATAATTTAGCGAGCCCAACAAAAAAAGCAGTCGTGGCTGATTTTGAAAATAAAAATATTAAAGCGATTGCCGGCATTGGAAAACCCGAACGATTCTTTGCACACCTGAAGTCATTAGGATTAAACTTTACTGGCTTAAGCTATGCTGATCATTACACTTATACAGCACAAGATTTAGAGAGTATTGATAGTGATGTGTTGCTGATGACAGAGAAAGATGCAATGAAATGTGTTGCGTATGCGCAGCCGTCACATTGGGTACTGCCGGTAGCTGCTAAAATGGACGGTGCATTTTTGTCGTTAGTTTTGGAAAAGCTACGAAATAAGACGGCTAGTAATAATAAATTGTAAAGAGGTTAAACCAATATGATTAATGCGAAACTATTAAAAATTTTAGTGTGTCCAGTAACCAAAGGACCGTTAATTTATAAAAAAGAACAGAATGAGTTGATTTCCAAGTCTGCAGGTTTGGCTTACCCAGTGCGTGATGGTATACCTGTGTTATTAGAAGATGAAGCACGTAAATTAGGTGCGGACGAAAAGGTTGATTAGTGTCATTTAAAGTCGTTATTCCAGCACGCTATGCAAGTTCACGTTTACCAGGTAAGCCTTTACTCGATATCGCTGGTAAGCCTATGGTTATCCGGGTTGCTGAGCAGGCTCGCAAAAGCGGGGCAGCAACAGTTGTTATCGCAACAGACTTTGAGAAAATTATGGAAGTGGCACAGGCTGACAATGTGGAAGCTGTGCTTACGCGTATTGATCATCAATCAGGGACTGATAGAATTGCCGAGGTTGCGCAAAAATTAAATTGGGATGATGATGATATCGTCGTGAACGTGCAGGGTGATGAGCCATTGATAGATCCGGCACTGATTCAAGATGTTGCGCTGACGTTAGCACACAGCAAAGAGGCTGTAATGGCAACGGCTTGCCATGCCATACATGATGAGGCATTATTGCTGAACCCTAATAGTGTAAAAGTGGTAATGGATGATGAAGGCAATGCCTTGTATTTCAGTCGCTCACCGATTCCCTACCCGCGTGATGATGTGTATAAACAGAACATACAAGCGTATCGCCATATTGGTATTTATGCGTATCGTGTTGGTTTTTTAAAGCAGTATGCTGAGCTTGATGTAACTGAGCTAGAGAAGATAGAGAGTTTAGAACAGTTAAGAGTGCTACACCATGGCTATAAAATCGCGGTCACTATTACCGATAATGCACCTGCTACTGGCGTTGATACACAGGAAGACCTAGATTACGTGCGCAGTGTTTTTTCTGATTGAATGGCAATTCAACTTCTTTGAGTAACTTAATGTAATATCAAAGGCAAAATTGAGGATGTGAGGGTTGTGTAATGGAATGCGCTCTAACTTTTCTTTACAACTCCACATCATCAATACTCACTTGATTTGTCATTTCATTAAAATTTAATGATTGATTAGCCGTTAGCTGTAAAGGCCTGCCAGCTTTAATTTCATTGAAAAGGTTATTACCAATTTGTTTAACCACTAGTTCAGGCAATTGGGTGGCGGCTGCCTTATAAAAAGCAAAACTGTCATATAGCGTCGTTTGTTGTTGACTGTTTAAGTTTATGCTTTGTGATGTTGGCTGTTTAATCGCATCATTAAACGTTTGTGCCAGTTGCTGGTAATCTTGGTCTTGTTTGTTATTGGCTTGCGTGGCTTTCTCTGCTGTAATCACCAGCTCACCTGCTGGGTTGGTGCTAAGTCGGTTAGTGCCATTGATGGATTGCTGCTGCTTACCATCATTAATAATAAAGCGACCTTGGGTGACGATGCTGATGTCTTTAGGTAGGGGTTGTTTAGATAAATCTAGCGTATTGCCATTGCCTTGTATGGTTAAGTCTTGCTTGAGTTTGTTTAGCTCAATGCTAACGTTATCAACCTTAAGGGTGTTGTTATCAACACTGTAAGTACCCAAGTCAGGGATGGTGTTTTGAGCTTCTTGGTCCTCTGGTTTGTGATGGACAGAATATTGGGTAAATAGGCCACCGGTGACCACCACTGCGCCAGCCAAGTGATGTTGTTGCCATTGTAATATATCTTCATCCTGTTCGTTCTTTCTTGCTGGTTGATAGGCAACGGTATGTAATGTGGGGTGGTTAGCTACAAGCCAAGTGCCACCGTGGTTTTCTCTTTTGCCTTCATTGAGTTTCTTGTCTTTAGCTACTTCGTGTTCCCAAGTCTCTGCTGCATATTCTTCCGCTTTATTGTCATATTGCTTGCTGTATTGCGTTGAGCGTTTAAGAAAGGCAGGGTCTAAGGCATGTCCCCCTTCGTGTATGAGTATTAAGGCAGACGATAACACACCTTGGTGTTTTACGTCTTTATCAATGCCTTCATATGGCTGGTTCAAATCAAGTACGTTAGAATGCTCTGCATTGGTATAAGACAAGGCGGCATTTGGGTTCCAATCAATGGTGCGTGCGGGGTAGCTGGCGGTTCGCTTAGCAATATTCGCCATGGCCCCAGCATGGGCTGGGGTAGGGCTAATTTCAGTTGACGCATCAGGGTGATATTTAGCGCCATTGTCAGCATCAACAAAGCGGATGCTGATGTCTTCGTCTCGCATATCTTTGAGTAGCTGGCTGGCCTTTGAGCTTTGTTGTAAATAAACCAGCGCTTCGTTTAGCTGTGCAACATACTCAGGCGTGGTATCAATCAAGTTAAAGTCACTGGCTTTAACCTTGTCTTTTAACGGGCCTTTTAACTGTTCAGACATGCCAAATTACTCCACATCTTTTGGTCTTGGTATCCAGCCACTATTGCAGATATCAGGGTGGCGCTGGTAAAAAAGAACATCGTCTGAGCCGCTAGCACAGGTCTGGTAAATAGTCGGGTCACGGTAATAGTTATTGCTTCTTATTTCGCCTTTGCAACCAGCCATTCTACTTTCCTGTTGCCTTCTGTAACGGGCTTCATTGTCCCCAAATGCTGCTCTAAACCCGACGGCTTCATGACTCGCTCTAATCTCATCTAAAGACACCGTTGGCGTGCCTATTTTCCTTGCCCAATGAAACAGTTCTCGGTTCATAGTCCAATTAGCACTTAAAGGCACTTGTTGTTGGTTAGGCAAGAAAAGCATGGCATCAACCGTGGGTTCATAAGTGTATTCCAGCCCCAGCCCTAGCCTAATGACAGCGCCATCATCTAGCATGAACCTGACTGAAGAAGCGCCTTCTCTTTCCTCTTGATAAGAACGATAATAGAATGATTCATTCTCTGGGATTTGTTTGAGGTTGGTTTTTTTTAAGACGTCAATTAATGCTTGAATCAGTACTTTATTTTCTGTAATAAAAGAACAAGAAGGCATAGGCACGACTATTACACGTGCCGATTTTGCTTGGCTGAGCTTGTTATAAAGCTGCTCAATGTCGATGGCTTGTGTTTGTTGCGCCTGTACGTTAGGGGCTAGGAACAGTAATGCAATCAACCATTGTGTTAGTAGACGTTTCATTAAGAATTTTGTTATTTTTGTATAAATTTATAGTATTGTGATAACAACCATTTGTCAATGTGGCTAGGCTATTCTAGCGTTAAACTAAACGGCCTCTTCGTTTGTTTCACCCGTCCTGATACGCACCGCTTGCTCCACGTTCGTAACGAATATTTTTCCATCACCAATCTTGCCAGTACGTGCAGCTTTAACAATTGCTTCCATTGCCGCATCAACTAAATTGTCAGCAAGGACAACCTCAATTTTAATTTTAGGTAAAAAATCTACAACGTATTCTGCACCACGGTATAGTTCAGTATGACCTTTTTGTCGGCCAAAACCTTTTACTTCTGTGACGGTTAAACCAGTAACAGCCATTTCTGAAAGTGCTTCACGAACTTCATCCAACTTAAAAGGTTTAATGATTGCTTCAATTTTTTTCATAGCGGCACTCCTCAATAAGTATACTTAGATTGTACTCAATAAATCTTACAAATCAAACTGTAACTTGCAAGTAATTGGGTAGCGCCTGTCTTTGCCAAAGCCTCTTTGCGTTATTCTAATGCCGACAGGTGATTGCCGGCGTTTATATTCATTTTGGTCGATTAAATGAGTAACGCGTTGCACATCAGTTTCATTAAAACCACGCCTAATAATCGCGTCTCGACTTAAGTCGTCTTCCACATAGGCTTGCATAATGGCATCTAACACTTCATAAGGTGGCAGACTATCTTGATCTGTTTGGTCAGCACGTAACTCTGCACTAGGCGCGCGCGTAATAATCCGCGCTGGAATGACGTGTGAGATACTATTGCGGTAGTTTGCGAGTTTATAAACAAGCGTTTTGGGTACATCTTTGAGTAACGAAAATCCACCAGCCATATCGCCGTACAATGTGCTGTAACCGACAGCCATTTCAGATTTGTTACCTGTTGTCAGTACCATGCAGCCAAATTTATTCGAGAGTGCCATTAACAGCATGCCACGTATGCGTGCTTGCAAATTTTCTTCTGTGGTGTCTTCAGCTTTATCTTTAAACTCGCCTGATAAAACGTTTTTAAACGCTTCGAATAATGACTTAATTGGGAGTAGGCTGTAATTTACGCCTACTAACTTTGCCATTTCTATCGCATCATCGACACTCATATCGGCGGTGTATTGAGATGACATCATGGCAACTTTAACGCGCTCTGCACCTAGTGCATCAACGGCAATAGCTAATGTTAATGCTGAATCAATGCCGCCAGAGAGGCCAAGCACGACACTAGGAAAACCATTTTTGTTGACGTAATCAGCAACGCCCAATGTGAGGGCTTTATAGACAGAAGTTTCTAAGCTTTGGTTTGGCTGGAGAGCTGTTTTGGTCGGTTGTTTGTGCTGGATTTCAACAATACCGAGTGCTTCTTCAAAAGAGGGTAACTGTTGCGTAATGATGCCATCACTATCTAATACGAATGATGTGCCATCGAAAACAAGTTCATCTTGTCCACCAACCAAATTGGTATAGATAATAGGGGTTGATGTTTCATGTACACGCTTTTTTATAACATCAATACGTGTCTCAAGCTTATCCATATGGTAGGGTGAGGCGTTAAGCGTTAAGAAAAATTCTGCACCTGCTTGTTTTGCTTTTAGTGGCGGCTCAGCTTCCCAAGCATCCGCACAAATTAACACACCAAACTTTATTCCTTGATGGTTGAAAACGAGTGGTGTGTCACCTTCCTCAAAATATCTGGCCTCATCAAAAACGCTGTAGTTGGGTAATCTTTGTTTTTGGTAGGTTGCAACAATTTCACCGTCTTTGATAATAGAGGCGGCGTTATACAGCTTGTTATCCTGTCGATGAGGGTGCCCGATGAGCAATGTGATGTCGGGTAATGCATTGCAAATGTGTTGAAGTGCATTCTGGCAGGCTTTATTAAAATCAGTTCTAAACAACAAATCTTCGGGCGGGTACCCACAAATACCTAATTCAGGTGTAATGATTAAGCTAGCGCCTTGCTTCTGCGCTGAGCGTGCATAATTTATTATTTTGTTAGCATTGCCTTCAATATCGCCAACCGTACAATTAATTTGGGCGATAGCAATTTTCATTGATTAGTATTTTCCACCTGCGTCTTTAATGAGCTTGATAATCTTGGGGTTACCTTTTTTAAGTGCATAAACATAAGCTGTCAATCCATATTTATCACGGGCTTTTACGTTGGCTTTATTAGCCAGTAGCAATTTTGTCATTTCTATCGAGTCAGTATCAATTGCTATCTGAAGTAAAGGCGTGTCTTCTGCATTTTTGTGATTGACATTAGCACCGCTGGCGGTAAGTATCTTGGCTGTTTCGATTTCAGATTTTTTAACTGCCCAAGTGAGCGCTGTCCATTCTGATTGGTCCTCTTCGTTTGGGTTGGCTTTGTTTTCAAGTAGATAGCTGACAGCCGCAGTGTTTCCCTCGCGTGCTGCATACATCAATGCTGTTGTGCCTAAGCGGTCATGTGCATTGGTTTTTGCACCATGCTGGATAAGTGATTTAATGGTCGCTATATCACCATTTTTTGTTGCATACATTAATACTGTTTTTCCATCGTCGCTTTTTGCATTAGCATTCGCGCCATGGTTAAGCATTGTATTGATTGATTCACTATGACCTGCCGTTGCCGCCATGCCAAATGCGCTCCAGCCGCCTGAATCTCGAATCGAATGGTCTGCACCATGCTTAAGTAGTACCTCTACCGTTTCGACATGATTTTTTTTAGCGGCAAACATTAATGGTGTCCAACCGCCACTGTCTTTAGCATTAATGTCAGCACCTTTGCTAATGAGAAAAGTCGCGACATCGGTACGATTTTTTCGTGCAGCATACATTAACGCAGTAATATCGTCATGGTCTTTAGTGTTAGGGTTAACGCCGCTTTTGAGCATGGCTTTAACTGTTTCAATATCACCTTTAGATGACGCCGTCATGAGGTAGGCAATATCTTCACCATAGCTATTTTGGCTGCATATACTCAGGGCAAGTAAAATTAAAATCCAATATTTTTTCAACCGTTTACCTTTTATGTTTTTCTATAGCTTGCATCACAGCCTCACCGAGTGTTGCGGGTGAATTAGCCATCACTGCGCCAGCATTTTCTAGTGCATTAATTTTATCTTCTGCACGACCAGAACCACCTGAGATAATAGCGCCAGCATGACCCATACGCTTTCCTTTTGGCGCTGTAAGGCCTGCAATATAGGCGGCGACAGGTTTGTTTACGTGATGCTTAATATAGTCAGCAGCCTCTTCTTCGTCGTTACCACCAATTTCACCTACCATGATGATGGCTTCCGTTTCGTCATCGCTTTCAAATAATTGTAAGCATTCAATAAAGTTTAAACCTTTAATAGGGTCGCCACCAATGCCAACACAAGTGGTTTGGCCTAGCCCAAGTGCGGTTGTTTGATGCACAGCTTCGTAAGTTAGCGTGCCTGAGCGTGAGACCACACCCACTTTGCCGCGCATATGAATATTGCCAGGCATAATGCCGATTTTACATTCATCAGGCGTAATCACGCCTGGACAATTAGGCCCGATAAGCCTAGTGCCGTTGGCACTTAAAGCTGCTTTTACGTTTAGCATATCGAGTACAGGAATGCCTTCTGTAATACAGACGATGAGTTCTATGCCAGCATCACAGGCTTCTAAAATTGAGTCGGCAGCAAAGGGTGGCGGCACGTAAATCACGCTTGCATTAGCCTGTGTTTCTTGTATCGCTTCTCGCATTGTATTAAAAACAGGGAGACTCAAGTGTTGTTGTCCGCCTTTTCCTGGCGTTACACCACCGACCATATTAGTGCCATAGGCTAGTGCTTGCTCTGAATGAAAAGTGCCTTGTTTGCCAGTAAAGCCTTGGCAGAGTACTTTTGTGTTTTTGTTAACAAGAATACTCATGCAACCGCCTTTACTGCTTGTTGTGCAGCATCTGTTAGATCTTCTGCTGAAATAATATTTAAGCCGCTTGTCTGTAACATTTTCTTACCTAATTCAACGTTTGTCCCTTCAAGACGGACGACAACGGGTATGGTAATGCCAACATCTTTAACGGCTGCAATAATACCAGTGGCAATAATATCGCAGCGCATAATGCCACCAAAAATATTGACTAAGATTGCTTTAACATTATCATCAGCTAAAATAATCTTGAAAGCTTTTGTCACGGTCTCAGCAGTTGCACCACCACCAACATCTAAAAAGTTTGCGGGCATGCCGCCATGGTGTTTAATTAAATCCATGGTTGCCATGGCTAGGCCAGCACCGTTAACCATGCAACCAATGCTGCCATTTAGGGCAATGTAATTAAGGCCAGCATGATGCGCTTCAGCTTCTTTAGCATCATCTTGTGACCAGTCACGAAGTTCGGCTAACGTTTTTTGTCGGTAAAGCGCATTATCATCTACGGTCATTTTGCAATCTAATGCGACTAACTTTTTATCATCCGTTACGATGAGTGGGTTGATTTCGAGTAAGGCTAAATCATTTTCTATAAACAGTTTGTATAAGCCTTTTGCTAGCTTAGTAAATGCTGTTACTTGCTCTTTAACCAATCCCAGTGCAAAAGCTAAGTTACGCGCTTGAAAGTCAACTAAGCCATTTAATGGATCACAGATTTCTTGTAATATTTTTTCAGGTTGTGTGGCTGCAATTTCTTCAATATCCATGCCGCCTGCACTAGAAGCCACCATGACCACACGTGATAGGCTGCGGTCTACAACAATCGATAAATAAAGTTCGCGTGCAATAGGTAATGTTTGTTCTACTAATACTTGGTGCACAGGTTGGCCGTCAGGTGCATTTTGATAGGTGACTAACGGTTTACCTAGTAGCGCATTAGCAACCGATTGTGCTTCTTCAGCTGAGTTGACTAATTTTACACCCCCCGCTTTGCCGCGGCCGCCGGCATGCACTTGGGCTTTGACTACCCATGCTTTACCCGCAATTTCTTTAGTGGCAGCTGCGGCAGCTTCTTCTGATTGTACAACTTGGCCAACAGGCGTTACTAGCCCATAGCGTTGAAGAAGTTGTTTGGCTTGGTATTCGTGTAAATTCATTATTAAGTACAGTTTTATAGGTTGTTTATACTAATTGGTATTTTCTCGCAAAAGCAGTATTGATGCTAGTGCAAAAGCATACAAAAAAGGCCACAGTGTTAACACTAAGGCCTTTTTGTTTATGTGGTGCTGTTATGAGTTAACTATTATAAATCTTGCTCCCAAGCATTGCCGTAGGTTTTACCGTTGCGCGATAAAATAAACATTTGGTACATACTGGTTGCCCACATAAAGGTAGAGGCTAAGCTGTAACCAATACCACCGATGATGGTGAGCCAAGCAAAGCCAGGGCTTAATTTGGTTAGCCACCATGACAAGATATCAATAATCAAAAAGCCAAATGGGAAAGCAATAGCGATAATTTTTAATTTTCTTGGTATGCCGACAGCAAAGCTAAAGATAAAACCAATAAAGAAGAAAATAAAACTAATGCCAAAGAGGTGGATATGCGATATGCGCGTTAAGCTTTGCAAGCTGGCGCCATCACCTGTCGCGGCAGTTATTTGCACTTCTTCAAAGTTGTTAAAGTTAGGGATATTAGGCATGTTGCTATGGCAGGCAACACAATTTTTTGCAAACACCTCTTTAAAGTGTGCATCCCAATCGCTTTTTGGTGCGCCTTTATGTACCCATTGAATAATATCTGCACGCACGTCATCAGGTGCATTGGCTTTCATTGATCCGTTGAGTTTGCTTTCTAAAGTGCTGTGTGTACGGTCACCATAATAACTATAGACAATATCATTTTTAGATAAACCTATTTCGCCATCGGCCATGCCGTGGGTCAACATGATTTGTAAGCCAGCCATTAGCAAACCTACACCTACAACCAGTAAATAACCAGCAAATAATGCTTTGAGTGGTGTTGGCAGGTTTGGTAGGTTTAGCCAAGTCATATTAGATGGTGCAAATTTCATTATGTAAGTACTCAAATAGTGTTTTAGAAAAGAGTAGTATTTTAACGGGTAATCAAAAAAGTTAATAGCTGCTAAATAGCATTTTCATGCTGATAGTTACTGGAGAGTTGGTGCAACTGCTATAATTTATTTTTGTTTTCTTGTTTGGTTTATTTCATGCGCTTAGTTGTTCAGGGTCGCGCGATTACAATTGCGCATCTCACTCACATACATCGCATCATTGGTGGTAATACACAGTTTATGCAAATTGGTGAATATGCCTATTATTTGCCTACCAACTTAAAAGGCGCTACCGAAATTAAAAGTTTTTGCACAGAGCAAAATATAGATTGTGCTTTAGTGCCAGATGCGCAACGCCTCGATCAATTTGGCTTGTGTGTGATGGATATGGATTCGACCCTAATTGCAATAGAATGCATTGATGAGATTGCAGATATGATGCACATAAAACCGCAAGTAGCCGAGATTACGCAAGCTTCTATGCGCGGTGATTTAGATTTCTCTGAGAGTTTAAAACAGCGCGTAGGCTTGCTTAAAGGCTTGCCAGAATCAGCTTTGCAACGCGTAATCGATGAGCGTTTGCAATTGAGTCCGGGGGCGCAAGACTGGATTGCAGCTTGCAAAGCCAATAACATTAAAACCATGGTGGTGTCTGGCGGCTTTACGTTTTTTGCGAATCACGTTAAAGAGCTATTAAGCCTAGATTATGCTGTATCCAACACGCTGGAAATCATAGATGGCAAACTTACTGGTCAAGTATTGGGCGATATTGTTGATGCAGGACGTAAAGCGCAAGAGCTGATTAAAATGCGTGACGTCTTAGGCTTGCAGAGTAATCAAACAATTTCGATTGGTGATGGCGCTAATGATTTAAAGATGATGGATGTTGCAGGTGTCGGCATTGCTTACCATGCTAAACCTGTGGTGCAAACGCAAGCAACGTATTCGCTGAATGTTAATGGTTTGGATGGCGTGGTGCACCTGTTTACTGCTTAATGATTACAATAAAGCTAATTCATCTTCACTAAATCCCGCTTGGCGTCTTGCATCCATATTAAAAGGTGGGCGTAGTTTAGGTGCGTGATATTGCAAACATAAGCTTTTAAATGTTTCGATAGGGTTTAGGTTGCGTTGGTCACATAACCAATTAAACCATGTGTTACCTATGGCCACATGCCCAATTTCATCTCGCAAAATAATATCGAGTATTTTAGCGGCATCGGCATCGCCTGCCTGTGCTAGTTTGTTACGTAGTGGTGGCGTAGCATCTAAGCCACGTGCCTCCATAGTGCGTGGCACTAAAGCCATACGAGCCAGCACATCTTCTTGCGTACGTTCCACCATCTCCCATAGGCTGTTATGCCCTGCAAAACTGCCGTATTCGTACCCCAAGGTTTTTAAGTGGTTGCTCAGTAACGAGAAGTGGTATGCCTCTTCTGCTGCCACTTTGAGCCAATCGGTGTAATATTGTTCAGGCATATTGTCGAATCGCCAGACTGCATCTAATGCTAAGTTGATGGCATTAAATTCAATATGAGTGAGCGCATGGATGAGTGCAGCACGGCCTTCAGTGGTGCGCATAGAGCGCCTTTTGACATCTAATGGTGATACCAGCTCTGGCTTTGCCGGTCGCCCAGGAATATTGGTAGATGGTGTTAATTGATTGCTAAGTTGTATCTTGCTATCAAGTGTGACTTCGTTTGCAGCGTGGGCTTTTTGTAGGCCAATTATGCCGTCCACTTTGTGAGAAAGGTCGTTTGCTAACAACCAATTTAGTGCGCTTTGGCGTAATTCTATAGATTCTAAATAATAGGTTTGCATGACTTAATTATGTAAGAACAAAGCGCCAGCATAAAGCTTATATGGTTTGTTTGTTGTATTTTAAGTTATCTCAGGTTCTGTCGTGTTTGTTTCGGAATCTTGTGATGTGGTTAACATGTGTGTGCGATCTGTTTGCATTGCTAAATTTGGCATTTTTTCTATTGTAGGCTGTTGTGCAAGACGATGATTTACCTGTGCCATGATTGTTGCTTGCATTTGCGCTGTATAGTTCCCAGCAACAAGTTCTTTTTGTATAAGCTCATGCGCTAATAAACTGCTGCTATTCTCAACAGTATTATTAAGTTGTGTCTTTGTCAGGCTTGCTGTTTGATTGCTTATGTTTTTATTGTCAGTAGGTAAGCTAGTATATGAATCTAAAAGCTTATGTTCTGATTTTGTAGGTGTATATGGTGAAGGGCCTAGTATATTATCCATAATGGCACTACCAGGTGTTTTAATGCCTGCACGGCTAGCACTTTCGTCCAAGATGCCATCTCTTAGATAATCCATTGATGGTAGCCTTGTTTTAGTTAGAGGTAGCAGTTTGGCTGGACTGGGTCCTATGCTGTCAATGATAGCAGCGCCAGACGCCCGCGTTAATTCCTTTGCAATAATGGTGCTTTTTTCGAGCCATTGGTTCATATTTTCTTTTGTATTTAATAAGAAACCTTGAATATCTTTAATCGTATCTAACACCCAAAGCTGACGTGCTACTGCTGACTTACTTAAATCTGGGCGAGGGGGTTTGCCATCATTGCTGTAAATCATATTGTTAATGGGGTATTCTCTGTATTTAACAGAGTGCGGGCTGACATGCAGGCTGGTGTTTTGATTGGCATAGCCAGCTTCTATGTGTTGTGATTGTTTGTATTCGGTGTTAAGGATATCTTTTTGCAATTGGTTGATTTCTGTAGAGTCTGCTTCGGGATTGCTGTTATCACCTAGCTCTTTTAAGGTGTCGAGTTTTTCAGCCTTCACCCTATTATATTTGTTGTTCTGTTTCTCCCATGCTTGCACAGCTGCATGTAAACTGGGTTCTTCAGCGCTATCTGAGCTTAATGCATCGTTAGGTTTCAGCATTTTATTGTTTCTTGCTTGCGCCAACTCTGCTGCAGATGGCAGGTCTAATCGCTGCATCAGTTCATCTACAGTTTCTATTTTATGTTGGTTCGATGCCAATGCTATTTTTCCTTAACGTTGGTTACAAATTTTTACTTTATTGTCACTGTATCACAATCGGTTTCTGAATTAACCGTTTTGGTAAAGGTATCGACTTTCTCTAAAAAGTTTGTCTTAGAATACATGCTGGCAAAAGCATTTCTAGCCATGGTCATGCCACTAAGGCTAGAAATTGATTCGTCATGTAGGTGTGCTTTAGTATACCAACATAAACTTTTGCTCTGGTCTTTTGGCAAACCATGGTTTCCCATTGCGTAACTTAACCCCACCCATCGTTCACAGCGTGCATCGCCTGCTAAGGCGCAATTTCTTTTTATGATATATGCTTTTTGTTTGTCACCTTTTTCTCGAGCAGCACCAGCTGCATAGTTTTGGCAATAGGTGTGGCCTTGCTGAGCGGCGGCCTGCAAATAAGCCCAGCGGCTTTTATTGGTTTCTACGCTAGGTAAATCAGGCATGTCGTAGCCTTGTTTTCGGTGTACTGCATTCATATGCCTATATTCGGTAAAAACTTCACCAAAAAAACATTGTGCTGAGGCATTGCCTGCATCAGCTAGCGCTTTGAGCCTATGCCAATACTTGGGGTAGCTTTTACTAAATCTGGCTTGTCCGCCTGTGGGGTAGCTATATAAACGTAAAGCCAGCCATGCGGGTTCAAACCCTGCTTCAGCCAACTTGATGGTGCGCGTCATACGGTTTTTAATTTGTGCTTCTCTGTCTGCACCAAACTCATTCTTCACGCCAAAATAGTTAAAAAATTCAATATCCATTTTTTTAAACTGCGCTGGTGTTAGCTTGCTTGCTGCCTCATGGTTAAATATTACGCCACCATCAGTAATCGGTTTTTCAGTGTCACTACAAGCGGTAAAAGAGAACAAGATGCTGAATAATAGGACGCACTTTTTTAACATATATAATCTAGCCAAGATGACGAGGAATGAGATTTTTATTGTAAATTATTATCTAATTTATTGCCATGAAATTCAAAGTGCCAGCTTTCATTTCAGGGATGAGTATGTATTGTCCATCTTGGCTTAATGCGATATCAGCAGGGCTGTTATAGCCACCTTTAACAATGCGAGCAGTACCAGCAGATGATTTGTAGATATAGCCATTTTTCCAATCGCTGATATATATTTTACCTTTTTTTGTTTTGACAATACCATCGCCACCACCAAAGCCACTGGCAAGTTGTGTTATTTTGCCTGTGCCGACATTAATACGGTACAAAATACCCGATGCAAAATCGACTGATAATAGATTGTTGCGTCCTTCAAACAATAGACCATTTGGGGCTAGTATTTCAGGGTTGCTACTATCAACAATAGTGCTTACTTTTCCTTTTTTCGAGATTTTATAGATGGCACCGCCAGAAGATAAATCGCCGCTATCGCTGACATATAAATTACCATACTTGTCCGCTTCTAAATCATTAAGAAATTGCGGTGTTTTAGGGAAAGCAGAAGTGTCAGTATAGACATGCCAGTTGCCATCACGGTTTACTTCTAATATGCGATTTTTATCGGCCACATAAAGCTTACCATTCATCATCACTAAACCCTTAGGGTCATCCATATCTTTAGCGTATATGGTGACATTGCCTTCTCGGTCTATTTTCTTGATTTGGCCATCGCCATCTGTACCAAACTCATTGATTTCAGAAATATAAATAACGCCATTTTCAGCTTGCACAACAGATTCTGGTGATATAAGACCTGTGACCGTTTCGGGTTGCGGCGCTTTAGCCTGTAGGTTGCCAATATTGAATAACACTAAAAATAATAATATTTTTTTCATTTTTTTTGATCCTGCTTTTTTTGTTTAGGTTAATATTTTAATAATAGAACTTGTCTATGGGTAAATCGTCCAGCTGATGACATAAGGCCTCACTATTCTTGACATTATGTTTGTCCAATGTGGCTAAAAATGCCTTATCTACAGCCAACTTTTCTATTACTTTCTCTATTGCTTTCGTGTAGCTTTTTTCTATATAGACATTGGGTGCGATAGTAATATCACCACTTTGTCTCGCTTGTTTCTTAATACGTGTGATTGGGTTGTTACTATCAGTATACGCACGTGCAATAAATTCTGCATGGAATACCTGTAGCTGAGGGTTGTAAAAGAGATGTGGCTCGAGCAATAATACAACACTGGCTTTGGTGTCTGTTGTGCATTCACTCACGTTGGCAAAGCGTTTTTGTAGTGCTGCCAATGCTGCTTTTTCAGCCAGTGGTCCCTTCATATGCCAAAAACTCAAATACGGATGCCAGATACGCATTGGATGTTGGTAGTGTGTTTTAGCAATATGTAAAACAATGTTCCCTGGCAGCTTTTCTGCCTGAGCGATTGTAAACACAGCGCAACTTAGGAGTAAAAATATTGATTTAAAAATAAAATTTAGCATAAGGTTTTTTAGCGAGATTGTGGTGGTTTTTCGTAGCTAATGCGATAAATGTAGGCCGATCTGTCATCAGAGACATATAACGCACCATCATGGCCAATGTTGACATCAACAGGACGCCCCCACGCTTTATTATCACTTAGCCAACCAGTGGCAAAATCATTGACAGCAACGGGCTTCCCATTAGTAAATTTTACATGTACTAATTTATAGCCACTTAATTGATCGCGGTTCCAAGAACCATGCAGTGCAACGATGGCATCATTTTTATATTCAACAGGGAAGTGTGATTGATTTAAAAAAGTAATACCGATAGGGGTTGAATGTGAGGTGAACATTATAGCTGGTGGCGTTGTAGTTTTACAAAAGCCATCGCTACCAGGAAAGTTCGGATCTTCTACTTGCTTACCCCAGCAATGTGGCCAGCCATAGTGTTTGCCTGCATCGATTTTATTGAGATGTTCTGGTGGTAATGCATCATTTACTTTCCCACCTTTGCTTGCTGAGCGATTATCCGCGCCGTTGTTTGTGGCAAACATTTCGCCTGTTATCGGGTGCCAATCAAAACCCTGGGCATTTCTTAAGCCTTTAGCCCAAATAGGTGGTAGTGAGGTATGGCGTCCAACCACTTTAAGTGCCCCGGCTGGTTGGCCTTCTAATGTGTAACGTAAAATTGTCGCGCGGGTAGAATCGTTTTCTAGGCAAACATTGCAACTAGAACCAACGTTAATATAAAGATGATTATCAGCACCAATTTTAATGGTTTTAACGGTATGACCACCCGTTGCTAGATTGCTAATAAAGGGTGTGGGCTGAGACCAGCCATTTTCGGTTTTACTAAGTTTAACAACGCCATCTTGATTAGCAACGAGTAAAGCGTCTTTGACGAAAACTAAACCATTGGGTACATTGAGTTTGTCTGAAACCAATGTCTGTTTGTCTGCTATGCCATCTTGGTCATTATCTTGCAGCATAAAAATGGTATTACTTTTTGCTGAAGAGACAAATAGATTGCCCTCGAGATCAAAAGCTAGCATACGCGGCATAGCACCATCCAGCTTGGCGAAGACGTTTATCGTAAAATGATTGGGCAGTTTAATATTAAGTACATCAGGTGGCTCTGAGCTAGTGGCGCAAGCGATGCTAGGAAGCAAACTACAGCCTGCAAGCATAATGTAACTCTTTATTTTATATAAAAGTAATTCCAGCATTTAAAATATTTAAGACAGCACATCAGACCAAATATTAATGGCCCAAGCTTGTGCATATTGCCCTTCCTGTTTAGAGGCACGGGTTGAAACCCCGCCGCCTTTTTCTGACACCATTATTTTTTTGTTTGCATCATATCGGTAAACATTGGCAACATGTATGGCCAGTTCATCATTGACAAAGCTATAACAAGTATTAGCAAAAACTGGTGCTGGGTCAGGTTGGCCTCCGCTCATTAATGCAACAATGGCACTTGCACATACGCGTGCTTGTGAAGTGGCCATATGTGCTGATTTTGGCAAGCCTGCAGCAACACTATCTCCTATGACATGCACATCAGATATAAGTTTAGATTCATAACTCAAAAAATCGACCTCACACCATGGATAATCTTGTTCTGTTAGATTGGCCATTTGTGCAGGCCTGCCAGCACGTTGTGGTGGAATGATATTTAAAACATTCGCTTTGATTGTTTCAAAATCTGTTGTAACCGTTTTAGTGGCTACATCAACAGAAAGAACTGGGTTGTCAGGTTTGTAATCAATCATGCTTTTGTAAAGACTGCCCCATGCTTTGAGGAACAAACCTTTTTTAGAAACAATGTCTGGGTTAGCATCTAGAACAATAATTTTACTTTTTGGTTTATGTGTTTTAAAGTAACTAGCAACTTGGCATGTGCGCTCATACGGACCAGGCGGGCAGCGGTAAGGTGTTTTTGGCACATTCATGACAAACACACCACCGTCGGGCATAGTTTCAAGTTGCTTACGTAGGTTAACTGTTTGCCAGCCGGCTTTCCATGCATGCGGTATGAGTTGTTGCGCTTCGTTCGATTGTAAGTTAGACAGATCGTCATAAACAAAGTCAATGCCAGGCGCGACGATTAAGCGGTCATATTGTATTTCACCACGTTTCATCGTGACTTTTTTAGCCGTGGTGTCAATAACCGTCACTTCATCTTTTACCCAGTTTACGCCATGGTTTTGTTTAACTAAATCGTAGCCGAATGTTAAGTCATGAATGCTTTTGCTGCCGCCCAACACGAGATTGCTTAGTGGGCATGACACAAATTGTGCAGAAGGCTCAATAACGGTAACAGCTATATTACCTAAGCTCCACATGCGTATATATTTGGCTGCTGTTGTTCCTGCATAACCACCACCGATCACAACAACATGACCTAAAGGAGGTTTGTTAGCGCGTGCGAAAGCTTGTGTTGATAGTAATATGCTGCTCATGCTCATACAGGCGGTTTTTATAAAATGACGACGATTAAAATTTAGCTGTGCATGATCTTTATTTTCAATCATGGCCCATCTCTAATCTTTGTGATTTTAAGCTGTTATTGATGATGCGTTTTTGTTGTTGAAAAAATGTTGCCAGCTGATATATTTCATCAATACTGAGACCTTGAGCATGGTGATGCATGACAGTAGCATCACGGACATTGTTTTTAAATGCAATCATTTGTTCTGAAAAGTATGTGGCATCTAAGCCAGCTAGTACAGGTGTGGTGCCTGCACTGTTGCCATTGGTTCCATGGCAGGCAGCGCATGAGGCAGCCAAAGTGCGAATATGATTAGTTTTAGTGCTGCTTGGTACGTTGATTTCAGCAGCGCCTGCAGTAAAAATAGATAGTAGGGCTGCTATTGCATAGCAGTGTGGCTTGATGGTTCTGAGCTTGCTGAAATGCGACAAGGTGTTTTAATCCTATCAAATCATTGATTGATCAAAACACCATTCTACACATGTTGATGTGATTGTGTCTGTAGATAAAGCTAACGATTAATTAGAAACAAGATGGTGTTTTGCAGCCATTATCTTTAACGCCAAGTTTAGTTAAAAACTCAACCATATCAGTCTGGCCTAAATCACGGAAGTAACGAATAAGGGAAACATCTTGGTGTAGGTGTATGTTGATATCCGCGCCATTTTTTTCTAACAATGTAGATAGTTCTTTAAATCCGTTTAATGCGGCTAAATGAAATGCCGTATTCTTTGCATTAGGATGAATGTAGTTAATTTCGGCACCTTTTGATAACAGATACTTAACCACCTTGATTTGATTGGTGTTAGCAGCCATTTGAAGTGGCGCCCAGCCAAAAAATTTCTCGTTTGCTACTTTAGCATCTGGTTCAATAAATTGTTTAACAACTTTTAAATCGCCTTGTATTAGGGCCTCTTTAAAAATCATTTCATCATCATCTGTCATTGCCATTGCGTTAAATGACAATGCTAACGCTAAAGTGAGTAAGCTTGCTTTAATCCATTTCATGTTTCTGTTTCTCCAAAGTTTTTATTAAAAACACACTAGTTCTTTTAGTTTATATGGTTAGTTTATATAGCACCGCGCATTGCGGAACATTCTAATCCACGGTGAATCTTCTTTCCAATCATCGGGGTGCCATGAATTTTGCACTGCCCTAAATACTCGTTCTGGATGTGGCATCATAATACTAAAACGCCCATCTATGCTAGTTAAACCCGTAATTCCTTGCGGGGATCCATTAGGGTTAAACGGGTATATCTCACTTGGCGTTGACACATTGTCAATATAACGCAACGTGACTAGCTTATTGTCTAGTACGGATTGGACATTGTTTTGTTCGGAAAATTCCGCAAAACCTTCTCCATGTGCAACGGCAATAGGCATGTGACTGCCAGCCATGCCATTGAAGAATAATGAAGGGGATTCTAATACTTCTACCATGGCAAATCGTGCTTCAAATTGTTCTGATTTATTGCGTATAAAATGTGGCCAATGTTCAGTGCCGGGAATAATGCTATGTAAATTGCTCATCATCTGACAGCCGTTACATACGCCCAGTGCAAAAGAGTCTGTACGCTGGAAAAATGCACTAAATTGATCGTAAGCGCGCGTATTAAACAAGATGGATTTAGCCCAGCCTTCGCCCGCACCCAGGACATCACCATAGCTAAAACCACCACAGGCAACGATACCTGAAAAATCTTCTAATGACACATGTCCGTTAATAATGTCGCTCATATGCACATCTGTAGTGGCAAACCCAGCTCTATCAAATGCGGCGGCCATTTCTACTTGGCCATTGACGCCTTGTTCACGTAAAACAGCCATTTTTGGGCGAATGCCGACGTTGATATAGGGTGCTGTAATATTATCGTTAATATCAAAGCTTATATGTGTATTTAGCCCTGGGTCGCCATTGTCTAAAATACGGTCATATTCTTGTTGTGCACAAGCAGGGTTATCTCGTAGTTTCTGCATATGGTAAGTAGTTTCTGACCAAATGCGGTGCAAGTGAACACGTGTGTCTGAAAATACAACTTTATTAACATCAGTAAAAGTAATTTGGTTGCTATTGGTAACGTGGCCAATATTATGTGCGCCGCCGTTTAGTGCTAGATTAATTCTTGATTCTATGTGGTTAGCATCATCGGCTTTAATTTGTATAACCGCACCTAACTCTTCGTTATAGAGTGCGCTTATAAAGTCACCCTCCAACCCCGTAAGGTTAATATCTAGGCCGCAATGTCCCGCAAAAGCCATTTCTAAGAGTGTTGTAAATAGACCACCATCTGAACGGTCATGGTAAGCCAGCAATTTTTCTTCTGTGTTTAAGCTTTGTATGAGATTAAAAAATGCTTTTAGGTGGTTGGGGTCATCGACATCAGGTGTTTCATGACCTGTTTCTCCATATACTTGTGCAAGTGACGAGCCGCCCATGCGGTTTTTCCCATGGCCTAGGTCAATTAAAATTAACGCTGTTTCACCGACGTCTGTCCGTAGTTGTGGTGTTAGCGTTTTACGGGCATCAGTCGTGTTTGCAAAGGCCGTTACAACGAGCGATATAGGCGAGGTAACCGATTTGTTTTGATTCTCATCTTGCCAAACTGTTTTCATACTCATTGAATCTTTGCCGACTGGTATGCTAATGCCTAGCGCTGGACACAACGCCATGCCAATTGCTTTTACAGTCTCGAACAATGCAGCATCTTCACCAGTATGTCCTGTGGGTGCCATCCAGTTTGCCGAGAGTTTTAAATTGCTAATATCGTCGATGGCCGCTGCCGCAATGTTGGTAATTGCTTCACCAATTGCCATGCGACCAGAAGCAGGCGCATTAATGAGTGCTAACGGGGCTTTTTCACCAATCGCAAAGGCCTCACCTACATTCGTTTCAAAGCTAGCTAGTGTCACAGCAACGTCAGCAACCGGTACTTGCCAAGGACCAACCATTTGATCACGTGCTATTAAACCAGTTACCGAGCGATCACCAATAGTAATGAGAAAGGTTTTATCTGCAACCCCTGGTAAACGTAAAACTTTATCAGCGGCTTCTTCTAAATCAATTCTTTTTGCATCGAATTTACTGAGTATTTTTTTCGTGCTTTTGATGTTGCGCGTCATTTTAGGCGGTTTGCCGAGTAACACGGACAAATCCATGTCAACGGGTTTGTTATTAAAATGGCGATCGGCTACCGTTAAGTGACGTTCTTTTGTTGCCTTACCTACGATCGCAAATGGGCAGCGCTCACGTTCGCAAATAGCTTTAAAACGGTCTAAATCTTTTTGCGCTACAGCCATTACATAACGTTCTTGTGCTTCGTTGCTCCAAATTTCACGTGGGCTCATGCCAGGTTCTTCATTATGCACATCACGTAACTGAAAATTAGCGCCTACTTTGGCATCGTTTACCAGTTCAGGGAAGGCATTGGAAATGCCACCAGCACCGACATCGTGAATGCTTAAAATAGGGTTTTGATCACCTAATTGCCAACAACGATCAATCACCTCTTGTGCGCGGCGTTCTAGCTCTGGATTGCCACGTTGCACTGAGTCAAAGTCTAAGTTTTCAGTGTTTTTCCCAGTATCCATACTGGAAGCAGCGCTACCGCCTAGACCAATTAACATGGCTGGCCCACCTAATTGTATTAGTGCCGCACCAGCCGGAATAGCATTTTTATGCGCATGCTCTGCAGATATATTACCAACACCGCCAGCCAACATAATCGGTTTGTGGTAGCCACGCACTTCGTTATTAGTTTTTAATTCAAAAGTACGGAAATAACCGGCAATATTAGGGCGGCCAAACTCATTGTTATAGGCTGCGCCGCCTAAAGGGCCATCAATCATAATTTTCAGAGGTGAGGCAATACGGCTAGGCTTGCCATAGTTTTTTTCCCACGGATGTGTAAAATTTGGAATATTTAAGTTGGAGACAGAAAATCCTGTTAGACCCGCTTTTGGTTTAGAACCGCGCCCTGTAGCGCCTTCATCACGAATTTCACCACCTGCACCAGTCGCGGCACCTGCAAAAGGTGAAATAGCTGTTGGGTGGTTATGCGTTTCTACTTTCATTAAGTAGTGCATATTCTCTTCTGTGAAACTATATTCACCTTCATTATTAGGGTAAAAGCGTTTTGTTCTTTGTGCCTCGACAATAGAGGAATTGTCAGAGTAGGCGACGACAGTATGGCCAGGATTAAGTTTGTGTGTGTTACGTATCATGCTGAAAAGCGAATGTTCTTGTACTTCGCCATCGATAATCCAATCGGCATTGAATATTTTATGGCGACAGTGCTCTGAGTTGGCTTGCGCGAACATCATCAATTCAACATCAGTTGGATTGCGCTTTATTTTAGTAAAATTATCAAGCAGGTAATCAATTTCATCATGTGATAACGCCAAGCCCATTTCATTATTAGCGGCAATTAACGCGTGCTTACCTTGTTCTAAGATGTTGACTGTACTAAGTGGAACAGGCGCGTCCTGGTGGTATAGTTTTTCTGCATCATCCATCTGCAAAACAATCGTTTCTGTCATACGGTCATGGATATTGGCGTATAAGTAGGTTTTTTCTTCGTTGGTCAGTGCTTCGCTATTTTTTGTGGTGATATAAAAGGCAATGCCGCGTTCAATGCGCAATATATTGGCTAGTCCGCAGTTTTTAGCAATGTCTGTTGCGCGGGAGGCCCAAGGTGAAACTGTGCCTAAGCGTGGGATAACGAGTAATAGTTCACCCGTTGGATTTTCTGCTTGTGTTTTTGGCCCATAAGTTAATACTTGCTCGAGCGTATTTAACTGGGTTGCTGAAAGGATACTTTCGCTAAATATAAAATGCATAAAATCGGCATCAATATGGGCGATATTGTGTGTGTTATTTTCTATGTCTTGATATAGTTTATCAAGCCTAAACTGAGATAAGGCAGGGCCACCGCGAAGACTTAGAAAATGATTGTTTTGCATGTGTGTTTTGGGTGCTATGTCTGAAAGCCAAGTGTTAAAGTCTTAGCGTTAAATTTATAACGTGTTATTTTAGCAGGCTAGCCCATGCTAGCCTATGAAAATTTACAAACCAAAACTTCTTGCAACTTGATAGAAAACAAAGCTTACTAACCATGCTAAGGTCAGTGACCAGACAATAGATAGCCACATAAATTTGCTACTTTTTGATTCGCTTTTAAGTGTGACAATCGTCGATAAACAGGGGGTGTAGATTAAAGTAAACAGCATAAAGCTCATGCCTTGCACCCAGTCTAGGTTTTGACCCATTGTTTGCATTAATGCATCACCTTGCAGACCGTAAATAACGGCCAGCGAACCTACAACAATTTCTTTAGCGACAAATCCAAAAATTAACGCAATAGCAAGTTGTGTGTCGATGCCGATTGGGTCTAGTACGGGGGCAAAGAAGCTGCCAATTTGGCCTGCATAGGTTCCTACGCTAGCTGTTGCAACATTGCTCGGGTAGTTGGTCAGCAGCCAGACCATCACGACGCCAAAGATAATAAATTTAGTGGCACGTTTTAAAAAGTGCCTGACTTCTTGCCAACCTCTTTGCCAGATTTGCCTTGGTGTAGGAAAGCGGTATGGTGGCAACTCTAGAATAAAAGGCTCGTTATTTTTAAACTGACCTTTAAAGAGTATCGCTGTTAAAAAGATTGTAAGCATGCTCATCATGTAAAGTGAAAACATCACCCAAGCTGCTTGGCTGGGTTTGAATAGCACAGCAATCATAAAGACAAATACTTGCAAGCGTGCTGAACATAAGGATAGCGGAATGGTGAGCATCGTCAGTAATCGCATACCTTTTGAGCGCATGACGCGCGTGCCCATGAGTGCCGGCACGTTGCAGCCAAAGCCCATTAACACCATCACAAAGCCGCGACCATCTAGACCGAGTTTATTCATGAAAGTATCCATAAGAAATGCTGCACGTGACAGATAACCGCTGTCTTCTACAATGCTCATGACTAAGAAAAAGAGCACGATGATCGGTACAAAAGCAGCGACAGTGCTGACCCCATTAAATACGCCATCTAATAGCAAGCCGTTTAGCCAGGTAGGCAGTGTAGATAGCAGCGGCTCAAGTAAGGATGTGCGCATTAAATCAAATAGCCATGCCATGGCCTCTTGCATGGGTGCGCCAAGCGTGAAAATCAATTGAAAGAGCAAAAATAGTGCGACGAAAAAGATAGGTAGACCTAGCCACGGATGTAGCAATACTTTGTCGATACTATCTGTCGTGTCATTATTAAGTGCAATTGGCATTTGCACCGTATTGTGGATAATAGATTCCATTTCCACTTCAATCTGGCTGTCTGCTTCTAACCGTTGTGCTATTGCTTTTGCGCTTATTGCTTTTGTGTTTTCTGCTAGTTTAGTTGATGCTGTATCTAGTGTAGCAGGGCAGCCATCACCATATTTTGCACTCAGTAGTACAACAGGCATATTGATTTTTTTAGACATTGCCTGTGTGTCTATTGTAATGCCAGCACGTTTTGCTTCATCTTGCATATTAAGCAATAATATGGCGGGCAAGCCAAGGCTACGCACTTGTAATGCTAATGATAGTTGGCGCTCAATTTGAGTGGCATTGAGCACAATGAAGATTAGATCGACATCATTGTTGCTTAAAAAATGACGGACAACTTGTTCATCATCAGAAAATCCATGCAGATCATATATACCTGGCAAATCAACGAGTTCTGCAATATGCCCACCTAGGGGCAACTTTGCGCTCATTAAATCGACTGTGATACCAGGCCAATTACCAACACGTGCAGAGGCGCCTGTGATGCGATTAAATAATGTTGACTTGCCAGTGTTTGGCATGCCAAGTAGTGCGATCCGTTTCATGGCTTACTATTTTTAAATGGTGGGTGGTTTATCTGGCGACGCAGATTTAAACTAATGCGTAATATAAATTAGCTTGGCTTCTGATTCACGTAGAATGATATCGGTAGCACCGATTCTGACGTGCAAAGGCCCGTTGAAGTTGGCTCTACGTATCAACTCAACTTTCTTGCCTGCACGAAAGCCAAGTGCTAACAAACGTTGATATAACGACTGTTCAGTATTGATGGTACCGATTGTGGCAAAGTCACCAGTTTGTAAGCTATTTAACAAGTTCATGTGTTGTTTGATGATTGAGAATAAGAATAGTTCTTATTATTACATAGTTTTTGTTAAATAGCATAAGCTTAAAATTAAAAAAGGCTTGTAATAACAAGCCTTTTTTAATAATTAAACAGCAATTGCGTAGAATGTTTATTTTTTGTCAGTCATACCCGGTACGACAATTTTTGCTTTATTTTTCAAACTTAACATTAATTTCTCTAATTTACGCTGTTGTAACGTGCGCTCTAGCCCACCTTTTGCTTTTTCATAGCTCGGTATCTTAGTGGCACGTGTGTTAATGAGTTTAATGATGTGCCAGCCAAATTGTGTTTGTACTGGCGCATCGACTATCGCGCCTTTTTTTAATGAAGTAACGGCTTCACTAAAAGGTTTAACCATGCCCGCAGGTGAGAACCAGCCTAAATCACCGCCTTTTTTCTTTGAGCCAGGGTCAAGTGATTTTTCTTTTGCAAGTTTAGCAAAGTCACCGCCTTTTTTAATTTTCTCTAGTAATTCTTTAGCTTCTGTTTCTGTTTTGACTAAAATATGACGTGCATTGTATTCTTTGTCGCCTATTTCTTTTTTATATTGTTCGTAAGCCGCTTTTTTATCAGCATCAGAAACAGGATTCTTTTTCATATAATCCTGTAAAAATACATTGACTAATAGTTTACGATTAGCAAGTTCTTTGTTAGCTTTGAAATCAGCGCTTTTATCTAAGCCTTTTTTCTTTGCTTCTTGGTAGGCAAGTTCCGAACCGATCAATTCGTTAATGATGGCATTTTTCATACCTTCACTATTTTTTTGGCCACGCGCTACTGCGTCTTTGGTGATGTAATCTACCCAAGATTTCTTAATGGTTTTCCCATTAACTGTTGCGACGGAATCTGCGGCAAAACTAGCAGGGGTGAATGTGAGTGTTGAAAACGCTGCCATTGCGATTAATAGTTTGTTCATTTTCATGAGCTTCCTTAAAATATAAAAATTACTATAGTTATCCTGAATTGGGGTCAGTTGGCGAAATTGCAACGATACTTAGTGCATGAATTTTCTTCGGAATTAAGTCACTAAGTGCTTGGTAAATTAAACGATGTCGCATTACTTGTGATTTTTGTGAAAACTGCGAGCTTACCATTTTGATGTTGAAATGACCACCGCCAGCATTGCCTTTATGTCCTACATGGGCAGCGCTATCGTCTTCAATTTCTAGACTAATAGGCTCCAATGATGCCAGCCTGCTTTGAATCGTATTAACTAAGCTCATGAGGTATTAGGGCAAGGTTTTGCGAAAAGGTTTCACAGTAACGTTTTTGTATACACCAGTATTCATAAATGGGTCTGCTTTTGCCCAAAGGTTTGCTGCTTCTAAGTTATCAAATTCTGCCACAATTAAGCTGCCAGTAAACCCAGCTGGCCCAGGGTCTACACTATCGATAGCGGGGAACGGCCCTGCAAGCATCAGCCTGCCTTGATCTTGTAGCGCTGTTAATCTTGCTAAGTGCGCCGGCCTTGCTTCCATGCGCTTTTCAAGGCTGTTGGGCACATCTTCCGTCATAATGGCATACCACATGGTTATTCTTTGCCTTTATCTTCCTTGGGTTCTATCAAGTAATTTTTGAGCAGTAGTGTTTGTGCAATCATGAATATAAACATAATGGAAGTAACGCCAAATAATTTAAAATTTACCCATGTGTTTTCGTCGTAGTTTTTAAAGACATAGATATTTAAAAAACCTAAAGCAATTAAAAAAATTGCCCAAATTAAATTGAGTTTGTTCCAAATGTTGTGAGGTGGGTTCAGCATTTTCCCCATCATCTGTTGGATTAAGTTTTTCTTAAAAAACAAATTAGAGATAAGTAAGGCGGCAGCCAGTAACCAATAAAGTACTGTGGGTTTCCACATGATGTAGGTTTTATCATGTAGTAAAAGGGTGATGCCGCCAAGTACGCTAATAATAACGCCGTTAATCATTAACATTTTTTCTACTTTTCCGTGGCGTAGCTTGCTATAAATAATGAGTACAAGCGTCGCGCCAATGGCAATGGCGGTTGCGGTAAAAATATCGTAAAGTTTAAAGCCAATAAAAAATAAAATGACTGGGAATAAATCAAAAAGAACTTTCATGCTTGCTATTTACGTCCTAAACAGAGGGTTAATTCAAATATAACAATATCTTAGCGCAAAATTTTGTTAGAATGTCGCGTGCACATTTTACGTTAAGTGAACACTATTTTGCCAGCTACTATCGACTTACATTGTCATTCTACCATTTCTGATGGGTTGTATCCGCCAGAAGCGTTGGTTGCGCATGCACATAAGCAGGGCGTCAAGGTGCTCGCTTTGACAGACCATGATGATATTAGTGGTTTAAGCATTGCTCGATGTGAAGCGGAGCAGCTGGGCATGCAGTTTATTGATGGTGTAGAAATTTCAGTCACTTGGAAGAAACGCACCTTGCATATTGTTGGCTTAAAAGTAGATCCTAATAACGCGGCATTAAAAGCAGTGCTAGCTAAAGTTAAGCAAAGCAGGTTAGAGCGGGCGAAGTTGATGGCTGAAGGGCTAGATAAAGTAGGTATTACGGGTAGCTTCGAAGGTGTACAAGCAATAGCGGGCAATAGCATTATTACGCGTACACACTTTGCAAGGTTTTTGGTTAAGAACGGACACGTTAGAAATAATAAAGCGGTTTTTAAGAAGTATTTAGTAAAAGGAAAACCTGGATTCATTGACCAACAGTGGATGAGCTTGGAAGAGGCTGTTACTTTGATAAAAGATAGTGGTGGCACGGCAGTGATTGCGCATCCTGGCCGCTATGGCTTAGGCATGGTGAACATGCATTTGTTGATGCATGAATTTAAAAGTTATGGTGGTGAGGCAATTGAAGTGGTAACAGGTAGCCACACGCCATCACAATATGATCAGTTTGCTAAAATCGCGCATCGTTTTAGCTTGAAAGCATCATTAGGCTCTGATTTTCATGGCCCAGGTATTTCTTATATGGAAATGGGCTGTATTACAGAGCTGCCAGCAGAATGCGTGCCGGTTTGGAATGACTGGCCAGAAGCGCAACACCTATAAATGGCTCAATACTTTGTTATTAATGCTGAGAATCCTCAGCTTAGGTTAATTCGGCATGCTGTTGAGATTTTGCAAGATGGTGGTGTCATCGCTTATCCAACTGATTCGAGCTATGCGTTTGGTTGCATGCTAGGGTCTAAAGGCACGCAAGATAGGATTCGTCAAATTCGCCAAGTGGGAGACAAGCAGCTTTTCACATTGGTTTGCGCTGATTTAAGCGCACTTGCTACTTATGCACAAGTAGGGAATAGTCAATTTAGGTTGCTAAAGGCAAACACACCTGGCGCTTATACTTTTATTTTGAAAGCGACAAAAGAGGTACCACGTCGCTTACAGCACCCTAAGCGCAGTGCCGTGGGTATTCGTGTGCCTAATCATTCTGTGGTACAAGCGTTATTAGAAGCGTTAGGTGAACCGTTACTGAGTATGACCTTACAGATTACGGGTGATGAAGATCCCATGTACACGGCGTGGGAAATTCGTGATAGATTTGAGCATCAACTCGATTTGGTGATAGATGCTGATATTCATCATGCTGGTCCGACGACGGTGATTGACCTGACGGGTGATACGCCGGAACTTATTCGGCAAGGCGCCGCTGATGCGGCGCCATTTGGCTTGTAATTAATCGATAATAGGGACAAATATGGAATTAACATTAATACAAAAAATCGCGGTTTATGCTTTACCCGTTATATTTGCGATTACGGTGCATGAGGCAGCACATGGCTATGCGGCTAAATATTTTGGTGATTTAACAGCAGAAAAAATGGGGCGTATCACCCTAAATCCACTTAAACATATCGATCCATTTGGGACGATATTATTGCCGGCAATAGCCGTTATGTTAAGCGGATTTTTATTTGGCTGGGCAAAGCCTGTTCCAGTCAATTTTAATAATTTGCGTAATCCAAAAAAGGATATGTTTTGGGTGGCCGCAGCAGGTCCCGCAGCCAATTTAGGGATGGCTATTTGTTGGGCGATCGTATTTGGATTTTCAGCACACGGGTCAGGAGCAATATCCTACTATTTATCTGAAATGAGTCAGGTAGGCATTATGATAAATTTGGTGCTCATGGTGCTTAATTTGTTGCCGATGCCACCATTGGATGGTGGGCGTATTGCTGTGAGTTTATTACCACATAACCTTGCAATGCAATTATCAAAGGTAGAAAAATACGGTTTTGTTATTTTAATCGTATTGCTAGTCACAGGTTATTTAGAGAAAATTATTTCTCCAATGATTAATTTTTCAGCGCAAATTATTTTAAGCATTTTTGCATAGTAATTATTTGTATAATACCAACCATTCATAAAAACTAGGTAACTACAATGGCGGTTGAACGCGTTTTATCAGGCATGCGTCCTACAGGTAGCTTGCATCTTGGGCATTACAACGGTGTACTTAAAAATTGGATGCGATTGCAGCACGAGCATGAATGTTTCTTTTTCGTGGCAGATTGGCATGCGCTAACGACACACTACGACACGCCAGAAATTATCGAAGAAAGTGTTTGGGAAATGGTGATTGATTGGTTGGCAGCCGGCATTGACCCTGCAAGTGCTACCATTTTTCTTCAATCACGCGTACCAGAACATGCAGAGTTACATATGCTGCTATCGATGATTACGCCGTTAAGTTGGCTTGAGCGTGTGCCTACCTATAAAGATCAACAAGAAAAACTATCGAGTAAAGATTTGTCTACTTATGGTTTCTTAGGGTATCCCTTATTACAAAGTGCTGATATTTTAATTTACAAAGCGACACAAGTGCCTGTGGGTGAAGATCAAATTCCACATGTTGAGTTTACGCGTGAAATAGCACGTCGTTTTAATCATATTTATGGCAAAGAAGTTGGTTTTGAAGAAAAAGCACGTTCGGCCATTAAAAAATTGGGTAATAAACGCGGCTCACTGTACAAGGAGATGCGTAACGCATACCAAGAAAATGGTGATGAAGAAGCGTTAGCGTCAGCACGTGCTTTGATAGAAGAGCAACAGGGCATGAGCATGGGTGATAAAGAACGCTTGCTCGGCTATTTAGAAGGTGGTGGAAAAATTATTCTAGTAGAGCCTGATTACAAGCTAACACCAGCATCAAAAATGCCAGGCTTAGATGGACAAAAAATGTCTAAGTCATATAACAACACTATTTCTTTACGTGACTCTGCAGATGTTGTGGCGAAGAAAATCAAAACCATGCCAACTGATCCAGCACGCGTTCGTCGTACTGACCCTGGGGACCCTGCAAAATGCCCTGTTTGGCAGTTGCATGAAGTTTATTCAGATGAACCGATTAAAGATTGGGTGCAACAAGGCTGCAAAAGCGCGACTATTGGCTGTATAGAATGCAAACAACCTGTCATAGAAAGCGTATTAAAAGAACTTAAGCCAATACAAGAACGTGCAGCAGGATATGCGGAAGATCCAACGTTGGTTAAAAATATTGTGGCTGAAGGCTGTGAAAAAGCACGCAAAGTGGCACGTGAGACTATGCGCGATGTGCGTGACGTGATGGGTTTGGATTATAGTTAATTACAACAAAAGGAGTTAGTTAAATGAAGTTTTTATCTATTTTACTTTTAGGCCTGGTGATGGGTGGCTGTAGTGACGTTAGTAATAAATTCAATCAAGAGCAGGTATTGGAGCATTTTGACTTGTCCGAGTATGAAGAAGTGATAAGTAAGGGTATCGAAACTTATGAATCTTTGTTGGCTAAAGTGGCTCCAGAAGTCGAAGCCAAGCTCCGTCAAATAGATTGGGAAGCTATAAAAGAACAGCTAGCTGAAGTTGTAGCAAGTGCTAAATCTAATCCTGATCTGCAAAACGCTATCGAGCATATGAATGCTACATTAGGTAGTGAATCTGCCATAGAAAATAATAGGCTTAATATAGAAAAATATATTGAGTATGTGTCGAATAGTTTTGAAAAGGCACGCAAAGTTGCGCACGAGACGCTGCGTGATGTGATGGACTTAGATTATGAGCGGTTATAAGAAGTTTGTAGTGTGTTTAGAATCGTCATGATTGTGGGGCGATTGGGAATTTCTTCACAAGGGCTTCCTTGGTCAACTTCCCTTTTCTTGGTTTAATTTTAATAAATTTATCAGTCAACCTGAATTGCTACTGCAAGATTACACATTGTCATAAAAACAACACATATAGTGTTTTTTTTCTGTTAAACTGCTATATCATGTGGTTTTTTCATACGGGTAGCTGGTAACACCCTGACTTAAATTAAAATATAAAGGCTCAGTTTGTTATCAACATTCTCAGATATTAAAATTAAAGGCGAAATGCTCACAGAGCTGCCGCAAGATTTATATATTCCACCCGGTGCGTTGGAAGTCTATTTTGAGTCTTTTGAAGGTCCGCTTGATTTGTTGCTTTATCTCATCCGTAAGCATAATCTCGATATTTTAGATATACCCATGGCGCAGCTAACGCTTCAGTACATGACGTATGTTGAAAAAATGAAGCAGATTAAGTTAGAGTTGGCAGCAGATTATTTGTTGATGTCAGCCATGTTGATCGAAATTAAATCGCGTATGTTGTTACCCAAGCCAGTAGAGGTCGTAGAGGAAGATGACCCGCGTGCTGAATTGGTACGTCGTTTAATGGAATACGAAGCGATTAAACTGGCTGCACAAAACTTGGATGCGTTGCCTAAAGTAGGTGAGGAGTTTCAAGTGGCGCATGCTTATTATGAACACATAGCAGAAATAAAGCCGCCAGAAGTGAGTATGGATGATTTGGTAGAGGCCTGGCGTAATGTACTGAAACGGGCCAAGTTGATTACACATCATAAAGTAAGTCGTGCTGAGCTATCTGTCCGTGAGCACATGAGCCAAATATTACGTCGTTTAAAAGATGATGGCATGTGTGAGTTTTCGCAACTGTTTGACATCAATGCTGACGGCTTACCTAGGTTAGTCGTTAATTTTTTAGCAATTTTAGAATTAGCAAAAGAGGGCTTAGTGCGCATGACACAACAAGCCGCTTTTTCTCCAATATATTTACAAGTCAACAATGCAGACTAAATTTAAAAGAGCGTGTTAAATGAAAGAGCCCGAAAATATAGCAGAAATGAAACAAGTGCTTGAAGCAGCCTTGCTGACAGCAGGGAAACCTTTAAGCTTAGATGAAATGCTGAAGCTGTTTGTAGGCGGTATGGAACGTGCGACATTAAGAATGTTGTTGGATGAGCTGAAACAGGACTGGGAAGAAAAAACCATGGAGTTGGTGCAAGTGGCGACGGGTTATCGCTTTCAAGCGAAACAAGCACTGAGTGCTTTTGTTGCACGGTTGAATCCTGAGCGTCAAGCCCGTTACTCGCGCGCCGTGATGGAAACGTTGGCCATTATTGCTTATCGTCAGCCTGTGACGCGTGGTGATATAGAGCAAATACGCGGTGTTGTCGCAAACTCCAATGTGATGCGCCAATTGCAAGAACGTGATTGGGTCGATATTGTTGGTCAACGTGAAGTACCAGGTAGGCCATCGCTATTTGCGACGACAAAACATTTTTTAGATGATTTGGGTTTGCGTTCTTTAGCCGAATTACCATCAATAGAAGATTTCACACAAAGTGAAATGTCGTTGGATACCTAATACTGAATACGTAACAATCTGTCGTACTTGCTATTTTCTGCGGTAAAATGACACCCTTCATCGTTAATTAGCCCTTTTCATGGTACGTCCTTTTAAAAAACAACCAAAAACGAATCAAGCTGCGCCTAGGCTAGGCAGGTCAACTAACAAAGCAGCGTTGGGCAGTAATGCGCCAGCAACGCCTACGCAACGGCTGCATAAGTTATTAGCGATGGTTGGTCTTGGCTCACGCCGCGATATGGAAAAGCTGATTGAAAGTGGTCGGGTAACGGTGAATGGTGAAGTGGCGATAGTGGGGGTAGGGGTGTCGCAGTATGATGTGGTGCGCGTTGATCGCCGCCAAGTACGTTTGTCTTTTCAAGCAGCGCTACCACAAGTGTTGATTTATCATAAACCAGAAGGTGAAATTGTTAGTGCTAACGATCCTGAAGGTAGGGTGAGTGTATTTGATAAATTGCCACGTATCAAAGATAGCAAGTGGATTGCTATTGGTCGCTTGGATATTAATACTTCAGGCTTGCTTGTTTTTACGACATCTGGTGAGTTAGCAAACCATTTTATGCATCCACGATATGAAGTTGAGCGTGAATATGCTGTACGTGTTTTTGGTGAATTAAGCGAGGGTCAAATGCTGCAGCTATTACAGGGCATTGAGCTTGAAGACGGCCCTGCCGCTTTTGATTTAATTACGCCGCAAGGTGGTGAAGGTGCAAATCATTGGTATCAAGTGGTGTTACGAGAAGGTCGTAACCGAGAAGTGCGCCGCTTGTTTGAAGCTTTTCAAATGCCGGTGAGTCGTTTAATGCGTGTCCGCTTTGGACCTATTAATTTGCCGCCACGTGTAAAACGCGGGCAAATGCTTAAATTAGAGCCAAAAGAGGTGTTAGGTTTGCTTGAGTGGGCAGGCCTTGAAGCACCGAAGGCGCCGTTACCACAATTAAATCAGAGAGAAAAAGATAAAGCGACAACCGTTTTTACGCCCAAACAACGAAAACGTCGTGGGACAGTGTTGAATAACCCACCACGTGATGCAGCTGATAAAGGCGAGCATGGGCAAAATAGAGGTAGCACACACAAGAAAACATCAGTATCTTCTAAGAGAAAGCCAGCAAAGAATCGCCGCATCAGACAAACAAGTGATTTGGCGGCACCAAAAATGCAAAAGAAAAGTGATCGAAATAGAAACCGTGGTTAAGGGTATGCTATTTTAATGATTCTTTTGAGCAGATAAATTCACATGTAGAGCCTGTTCGGCCAACCCAGTGACCATTAGGGCATTGCATAGCATCTTGTGTGCACATCATTTGATTATCTAAGGGTTCTTTACTTGTATTTGGGGTGTTGGTCTTTGCACAAGCAACGATTACAATCATCACTAAAAATAATAGGTATTTAGGCATGGTCATTTTCTGGTATTGGTTGGGTTGAGGCTAATTGTTCTTTCGAGAGTAAGAAAACAAACTCATTGCCCGCGGTGACTTCGAGCCAGACAAAGGCCAAGTGCGGATAGGCAGCTAACAAAGCATCGCGGTTATGGCCGATTTCCACTATTAAGAGACCATCATCATTTAAATATTGTGCAGCTTCTTTTAAAAGGGTATGTGTGTGGTCTAAGCCATCATTGCCACTGCCTAAAGCCAATTGTGGTTCATTGCGATATTCCATTGGCAATTGACGCATTGATGATGTATCTACGTAGGGCGGGTTGCTGATAATAAGATCGTAAGTTTTGCCTTTTAATGCAGACAACATATCAGATTGAATCGCTGTGATTTGGTCTTCTAAACCATAATTGGCGATATTGATATTGCTGACGGCGATGGCGTCAGATGATAGATCGGTGATGTCGACCACAGCATTTGGAAATGCATGCGCTAACAACACGCCTAAGCAACCACTGCCTGTGCAAATGTCTGCGGCGTTTTCTATCATTTCTGGGTGCGCTATCCATGGGCTTAAGCCTTCTTGCAATAATTCTGCAATATATGAACGTGGCACAATCACGCGTTTATCGACATAAAATTTAAAGCCTTGAAGCCAAGCTTCGTGCAATAAATAAGCAGTAGGGATATGTTTAGTGATACGTTGTTCAATCAAGTGCGCGAGATGTTTGCGTTCGTTTTCTGTGATTGCGGCATCGAGAAAGTTATCGAGCGACTCATGTGGCAAATGTAGTGCACTCATCACTAGCCATACAGCTTCATCGTAACTGTTGTTTGCCCCATGTCCAAAGAAAATGTCGCTTGTTTCAAATTGGCTGACGGTAAAGCGTAACCAGTCACGTATTGTGATTAGCTCTTTTATAAGATGCGGGTAATGCATTAGGTGAGTAGTTTTTTTAGGGTGCGGCGATAGGTTTCTTTTAATGGTTCAATATCAGCAACGCCGACACATTCATTGAGTTTGTGTATGGTTTTATTGAGGGGGCCAAATTCAATGACTTGTCCACATATATCGGCAATAAAACGGCCATCAGATGTGCCACCTGTGGTTGAGAGTTCTGGTGTCACATCATAGCTTTCTTGAATGGCCTCTGTAATAGCATCGGATAAGTTGCCAGGTGGTGTAATGTATGCGGGGGAGTGCTCCCATACTATGTCATAGTCTAGTGCATGTTTATCTAAAATAGCATGTACGCGTTCTTTTAAATTCTTTTCCGTACTTGCAGTGCAATATCTAAAGTTAAATAAAATCTCTACCTCACCAGGCACTACATTTGTTGCACCTGTACCACCAGACATATTGCTAATTTGCCATGAAGTGGGTGGAAAGTATTCATTTCCAGTGTCCCACTCTGTCTTAACCATGTCTTGAATCGCTGGTGCAACCATGTGAATAGGGTTTTTGACAAGGTGTGGGTACGCAATGTGGCCTTGGATACCTTTAACCGTTAATTGTCCTGAGAGCGAGCCACGCCGACCATTTTTAATCATATCACCGACGACTTTATTGGATGTAGGTTCGCCAACAATGCAGTAATCAATTAGTTCATTACGCGCTTTAAGTGCTTCAATCACTTTAACTGTGCCATTAATGGCAATACCTTCTTCATCTGAAGTAATCAATAAGCCAATAGAGCCTTTTGGGTTTGGGTTTTCAGCTAAAAAATCTTCGATAGCCGTGATAAAGGCTGCGCACGAAGTTTTCATATCAGCGGCGCCACGTGCATACAACATACCGTCTTTAATCGTTGGCACAAATGGGTCTGTATGCCATTGGTCTAACGGTCCTGTCGGCACAACATCTGTGTGGCCAGCAAAAACTAATAAAGGGTCGCTATCACCGTGCCTTGCGTATAAATTGTCAACATCACCAAAACGCATGCGCTCAATTTTAAACCCCAAAGGTTCAAGCCGCTTAATTAATACTTCTTGGCAACCCGCATCTTCAGGTGTGTTGGATTGACGTTTCAATAAGTCTATTGCTAAATTTAATGTTTTACTCATGGATGCAAACCTCTTTATATTTTTTTTCATCAAAGCCTAAACAAAGCATTTGATGATTATTTTCCAATATTGGCCGTTTTATGACAGATGTTTTTTCACGCATGAGCGCGGAAGCGCTGGCATTATCTTTGATGCTAGCTTTAGTGTCATTACTTAGCTTGCGCCATGTCATGCCAGCTCGGTTGACTAATTTATCCCATGGTTGCTGCGTTAACCAATTATTCACTGTGTTTTCATCCAGACCTAGTTTTTTGTAATCATGGAATTCATAATCGATTTTGTTGGTATCAAGCCAGACACGTGCTTTTTTAACTGTATTGCAGTTGGGGATTCCGTAAAGTTTCATAGCGCCAGTCTTTTGATTAAACGCTATTTTAGCAGTTAGCTTATTATCTGTGCAGCAAACAGGGGATTATTAGGCTGACTCTGTTAGGTGGCCTGGAATTTCTTGAGGTGAAGTTTTGTCAGTCTCTAATTTTAGCTCTAGCTGCTTGGTTTCTATGTCTTTATAAAACGCTAATAAGGCATCAATACCTAGCGGTTTAGAGAATAAATGACCTTGTAGATAATCACAGCCTAAAAAAACCAAGGTGTCGCGTTGATCTATATTTTCAACGCCCTCGGCAACAACACTGAAGTTAAGCGCGTGGGCTATTTTAACTAATGCTTCAATGATGGACTTTGAAGCTTTATTTTTATTGACGTTCCTAATAAAAGATCGGTCAATTTTAATGCCGTCAATATTTAAGCTTTGTAAGTGACTCAAGCTGAAGGTTTGCAAGCCGAAATCATCAAGCACAACATTTATACCCGCTTCTTTGAAGTGATCAAGTACCGCTTTAAATTGCGTTTGATTGTTAACCGCTAAAGACTCTTTAATTTCAAAGGATAAGTTTTTAGTATTTAAGTCATAGTATATAATCGTTTTTAAAATATTTTTGACTAAACTTTCTTTAAGAAACTGCTGGACTGGCAAATTAATTGAAAGGTCAAGGTCGATATTATGTTGTTTGGCATATGCTATTGTGGAACAGCATTCATCTAAGACCCAGTCACTTATTTCAGTAATTAAGCCAAGGCGTTCGGCTGCGGGTAAAAATTTGTTTGGTAGTAATTCGCCTTTTATAGGGTGAATCCAACGTATTAGGGCTTCTGCACCTACAATCGTCATGGTTTTAACATCAATCTTTGGTAAAAAATCCAATCTAAATTCTTTTCTCTCAATGGCTAAGCACAGGTCGCTTTGTAATTGAATCATTAAGTCTGAGGCAGATTCAATTTGCGCATCATAGAATTTGAATTGATTTTTCCCCTCTTCTTTTGCTTTATACATAGCAGCATCAGCATTAGCAATTAATTTTTGTGTATCACCATCTTTTGTGTACATGGCTATGCCTACAGAGCAAGAAATTTCAATGTTAAGCCGATTGATTATGAAGGTGTTCTTAATGGAGTTTACAATTCTACTAGCGATAGGTGTAATGTCATCGTGTGATGTGATATCTTCGATAATAGCCACAAACTCATCGCCGCCAATACGTGCTATATAGTCACAGCCCCGAACAGCCATATTAAGTCGTTCTGCCACGTTGATTAGTACTTTATCGCCTACATGGTGTCCGTGATAATCGTTTACAGGTTTAAAGTAGTCTAGATCTATGTAAGCGAGCGCAAAAGTGTTTCCTGTTCGAGCGCTACGCTTAACTGCACTTTCTATATGAAAGTCAAAGGCTTTTCGGTTGGGTAAGTTGGTAAGGCTGTCTTTCATGTTTTCTATATTAAATGTTGCGTCTTGCGAGGGGTCTAAGAATCTAAGTTTGAATATATTTTTCCCATGTTTTTCAAAAAGCATATTAGCGATAAACATCAAGAGGAAAAAGCTGACAAAAACTAACGCAATAATAATCCCCATTAATTGCTCGTTAATGTGGCCTGTATAAGAGATGATAGCGTTGCTTATAAAAGCGCTATTAAAAGCAAAGTGGATAGAAGCGATACCTAAAGAAAGGCTAAAGGCGGACAAAATTTTAATAAAAGCTTTATGTTTACTAGCAAAAACTTTTGTCCAAGAGAGGACTGTCATCATTACAAATATAACGAAGGCACCAAAGAACAACGTCATGGGTGTTGTGAAATAATCGTACATCAGCGTAGATGATGTAGGTCGTAAGAAATAAAATAAACCAAGTGTACATAGACTAGCAATAGCACTATCTCTGATAAAGGATGACATTTTATTATTACGTTTGCTGGTGTTGTTAATAATGATAAAACCAATAATTAAAGTGAACCCCCAGGCGATAGTTGCATTACCAAGGTTAAATAACATCGTTAGGTCATGGTGCAATGCGATACCAAGTATAATATGGTTAATCCAAATACCTGTACCAACGACAGCTGAAAATATTGGTAGCAACATTTTTCTTTGCGATTGATGGGATGTGTAGATATGCTGGATAAAACTAAAGGTAGTCAGAATCGCGATTGTGCTGGCACATAATGACGCTGTTACAAGTATGTAATTTAATTGCTGAAGCATATCATTTCATTTTTCCCAATCGTTTCATGTGAATTTAAAAGCAAGAACAGTGCCAACTTTAATTTAGTCGTTATTAGAAAAAGAATAGATGCTTAAGGTGTTTGGTAAATAAATACTTATTGCGTAGGCTGAACTCGTTCTGTATAGGTTTGAAATAATTTAGACAATGTTAAGTGTCAAAAATTGACATCATTATGTCAATTAACACTCCAACCAAGCGCTTACAATATGCTTAGTTATATTTTTAGCAGAAGTTAAATGCCACGCAATAACTCGTTAATACCGACTTTGCTTAATGTTTTTGCATCTACTTTTTTCACAATAACGGCACAATACAAGCTGTAGCTACCATCTTTTGACGGTAAATTGCCAGAGACGACAACTGAGCCAGCCGGCACTCTACCGTAAGATACTTCACCTGTTTCACGGTCGTATATTTTAGTGCTTTGGCCAATATAGACACCCATAGAGATCACGGCGTTATCCTCTACGACAACGCCTTCAACCACTTCTGAACGTGCGCCAATGAAGCAGTTGTCACCAATAATCGTTGGCCCAGCTTGTATAGGCTCTAAAACGCCGCCAATGCCAACACCGCCGCTTAAATGTACGTTTTTACCTATCTGTGCACAAGAGCCTACGGTTGACCATGTGTCTACCATTGACCCTTCACCGACATATGCACCAATATTTACGTACGAAGGCATCAGTACAGCATTTTTTCCGATGTGTGAGCCGCGGCGCACAATGGCGTTAGGCACAACACGGAAGCCGCCAGCTTTAAAATCTTCTTCACTGTAATTGGCAAATTTAGGCGGCACTTTATCAAAATAACGTGTTACACCATCATCTAATAGACGGTTGTCCTCTAGGCGGAAAGATAATAGAACTGTTTTTTTTAACCATTGGTGTGTTTCCCATTCCTGCGTTTCACCAATTCGTGAAGCGACGCGTAATTTGCCTTGGTCTAAATCGCTTATAACGCTGGCAACGGTCTCTTTTATTTCAGATGAAGCATTGGCAGGGTTGATGTTGGCGCGGTCTTCAAATGCGGCTTCGATAATACTTTCACGTGGATCCATAAAAATTCCTAGAGTTTGATTGTCAGATTTAATTAGTTAGAATAACTGTAAAAAACAAAGCACTATTTTAACGCAAACTTAGCATTAGCCAAAAAGTAAAAAAGCGCACCTGTTATTCACAAGTGCGCTTTAAATTTAACCGTATTGTAAAGTTATTTTTTTGCTTTTGCTGCTTCGTATAAAGGCCTAACTTTTGGCGCTAGTGCTTTTAAATCAGCAATACGGTTTGCACTAGCAGGGTGCGTACTTAAAAACTCAGGTGGCGCACCTTTGCTTTTCGCGCTCATTTTTTGCCATAGTGTCACAGCTGCATCTGGGTTAAAGCCAGCACGTGCGGCTAATTCTAAACCTATACGGTCTGATTCACGTTCTTGCTCGCGGCCATTAGGCAATGCGAAGAAAAGCTGACTGCCTAAGCCTGCGCCTTTAACAGCAGCGCCGCCAATAGCCCCTTTAGTCACAACAGCAGCCAATGCTTGCAAGCCAAATTGTTGTACATAAGCTTGTGACATACGCTCACGACCATGCTCGCGCAAGGCATGGGCAATTTCGTGACCAATTACTGCGGCTAGCTCGTCGTCAGTTGCGCTGATTTTTTCTACAAGGCCAGAGAACACCATGATTTTCCCGCCAGGCATGCAATAGGCATTAAGCTGGTCATTCTTTTCTACGTTGACTTCCCAATTCCATTTAGTTGCATCAGGTCTAAACACCCCCACTTGTGCAATTAACCGCTTAGATATGCCATTAACACGGTTATACATGGCTTTATCTACATTCAGTGTAGATTTGCTTTTGGCTTTACTCAGTGTTTCTGAGTAAGCTTGCGCAGACATTTTATCGACAGTTGCCGCCGGCATTAGCAGAAATTGTGAGCGGTTAACACCAGAGACGCTGCTGTTAGTCGTGGTTGCACAGCCACTAAGTTGCAGCGTTAAGCTGACAAATAGTATGCCAATAATCTTTTTCATTTGAGTTCCTTAAACAAATACGAAAAGCTAAACCAATAGTCTAACGCATGACACTTAAAAATGGTTGAACCAATGGCTAATCTTTTTTAATGACTTTTACTTGGGCTGACCCTTGATGCAATTCAACATTAAGCATTTGCTCTACGCTTAGCTGTGCGCTATCGGTAACAGCCTTATTGCCATTGCTTACGATGGCATAGCCTCTAGCTAATACTGCGCGCGGGTTAAGTTGTGCAATGCTAGCCATCAGTTGTGCATGTTGTTGTTTGTGTTTTTGTAATTGCTGCTGCATGGTGTACGTTAAGCGGTTTTGTAGTTGTTTGAGTTGTTCTTTTTGAGTCGCTAATTTTTGTGTTGGCGATAGTAAGCGCTTTGCTAAAAAATCCAATGTTTGCTCACGTTGCGTAATACTTAATAGCATTTGGCGCTGTAGTTGGCTAGCTAAGCCCACAAGTTTCTGTTTTAAGTTGCTTGCGTCTTGGCAAGCTAATTCTGCTGCAGCTGTTGGTGTTGCTGCTCTAACATCCGCCACAAAATCACATATTGTAAAATCAGTTTCATGCCCAACCCCGCTAATAATGGGGATACTGCAATGTGCAATTGCGCGCGCGACTATCTCTTCATTAAACTGCCATAAATCTTCCATACTGCCACCACCGCGGCAAACAATCAGCGTATCAACTTCTTGTCTTTTATCTGCCGTATTAATAGCATGGGCAATGGTTTCGGCTGCGCCTTTACCCTGTACAGGTGTCGGGTAAACAATTACATTTATATTAGGGTTGCGTCTATTGAGTGTGGTGAGCACGTCGTGCAATGCGGCAGCATTTTGTGATGTCACAATGCCAATCGTGTTTGGGTGCTGTGGTAGCGCTTGTTTTTGTGCAGGTTCAAATAAACCTTCATTTTGTAATTTAAGCTTTAGTTTTTCAAACGCTTCAAATAAATCACCTAAGCCAGCTTTTTGTAAAAACTCAACGGTGAGTTGAAAATCACCGCGTGCGGCATAAAGCGTTACTGTGCAACGCGCCTCAATGTTATCGCCTTCACGCGGCATAAAATCTATATGGCTGTTACGACCTTTAAACATCACGCAACGTACTTGTGCTGAAGAGTCTTTTAGTGAAAAGTACCAATGGCCACTAGCCGCACGGGTAAAGTTAGAAACCTCACCTGATATCCAAAAAAGTGGAAAGCTAGTTTCTAACACTTCGCGTGCTAAATGATTTAATTCGCTAACGCTAAGAATTTTTTGTAGGGGAAAGGTGTCAGAAGCTACCATAGGGTTTATTATCCATTACAATTTGGTTTTAATGAACAAGTCTTAACTATATATTTAGGCTATTATTTAGTTAACAATCAGCATTAGTTAATAATTAGGAAATTTTTAATGAGTAACATAATGAATCAATGTATATTTCAACTGTTAAAAGGTAAAAAAGGTTATCTGCTAGGTTTTGCCGCGTGTTTTGGTCTTGTAGCACTGGCATTGGTCATTCAAACCCAATACAAGTTGGAGCCATGTCCCTTATGTATATCGCAGCGCATCGTGTTTATGAGCTTGGGCGTGTTGTTTTTAATCGCGGCCTTTATTCCGCCAGCCAGTGTGTTTAAAAAAGTGTTTGCCGCATTACAAGTGCTTACTGCCATGGGCGGGGCAGGGGTCGCCATTCGTCATTGGTACTTACAAGCCAATAAAGAAAGCATGATTGCTGACTGTGGTGTAGGTTTTGATTATATGTTTGAAAATTTTCCGTTAGAAAAAGCCTTTAAATTGCTCTTTCGTGGTACAGGTGATTGCGCGGCTATCGATTGGACGTTTTTAGGCTTAACCCTGCCGCAATTAGGGCTGATTAGTTTTGTGCTGTTTGGGGCGTATGCGGTATATTTGCTTAGGGTAGGACGATGATGAAAGTGAGGGCATCTAGATTCTATTTTGCACTCACTCTAATTATTTTTATTTTTTTCGCTTGTATATATTAATTAGATAAGCCTAATGCTTGCATTAACATCTTCCTAGGTTGCTCGTTCTTTTGTGGAAACGATTTGTAGTCAGGACAATAATGATTTTTATTTACGGGATACGGTTCTCTTTGCCACGTATGATTAAAAACAATTCGATTTGTATTATCTTCCACTAAGATTATATTTATTGATTTTGAATAATTTTCATATACATATAAAACAGCCCCAGAGCTAACTTTTAAGTCTAAAGGCGTAACAACACCATACTCTTTAGGAGTTATACCACCACTACGAATAATTACATTTGTAATTCCCCATTCAATTAACTCGCTACGTTGTTCAAATGGATATCCTGCACGTGACGGATGCTGTCTAGTTTTTGGGTCTCTATTAAGTTGGATTATAAGTGTGCCTGAAAAGTTTTTTATTGGCTCAATAACAGGTGTTTCTGAAACACTACAAACCTTAATACGTTTAAATGCAATTCCACTAATATTGTTAGATTCAGTTGTATTTGCTATTAACCTATCATGAATTGCAAAATATCCTGTTAGAAGAACAGTAATTAATAAAATTGCTGAACCTACTCTTTGCATCATTACGCCAACAGAGTAGTCTTCTGTTTGCTTCCCTTCATTTTTTAATCTTGCACCAGCAGCGATTAGCAGGAGGAAGATTGAAAGCAACCATAAAATTGCACCCCAGCCATAACCATACACAATAGTAGTATGACCTGCTTCATTTATCATATATTCATTCAAGCGAAACATATCAAAACAAAGAATAATTGCTATCATTGGAGATAAGGTAACAATTTCATTGCTTCGTAGGTTTATGATTGCATATATATAAAATACGTTTGCATACCAAGCAAAATTAAATGCTAAAGGTGATAGCCAACCCATAACAAGAATTTCTAATCCCCTAAGTTCCTCACTGCCGTTGTATCCTAAGGTGAGTCCATTTAATGCTAACGACAATATCCATAGAATTATTGATAAGTTAGTTAGAGTAGTTAAGTTTATTTTTAGATTGTTTTTCATATACGTATTTTTTTGTATTTCTGACAATGTATCAGAATATGTGGCTTATGAAAGTAATAAAAAAGAAATTAAGGGGTCAGCCAGCTTGGTTCTTAAGGTTTGGGTTGGTGAACGCCAATATGTGGCACTCGAAGATCAGTAAAAACAGCTAACAATAGAACCTTAATTTTAAAAAAAGCGTTTTATTGTTGTCGCTAATCGCATTTTCCTCTAAGCTTTGTTTCTGAGTAACTAAGCTATTTACCGATCGATGAATTTAGAAAAACATACGCCTATGATGCGTCAATATTTGACGTTAAAAGCGCAGCATCCTGAGATGCTGCTTTTTTTTCGTATGGGTGATTTTTATGAGTTGTTTTTTGAGGATGCTGAAAAGGCATCACGCTTGCTCGGTATTAGTTTAACGCATCGCGGTAAGAGTAATGGTGAGCCAATTAAAATGGCGGGTGTGCCTTACCACGCAGCAGAGCAGTATTTAGCTAAGCTGACAAAACTAGGTGAGGCGGTGGCGATTTGTGAACAAGTGGGTGACCCTGCGACAGCCAAAGGACCGGTAGAACGAGCCATCGCACGCATACTGACGCCAGGTACGTTAACCGATACAGCTTTGCTGGATGAAACACGTGATAATGTTTTACTGAGTATTTGCTTCGGAGAGGGTTTAGTAGGCCTTGCACGATTAAACTTAGCATCAGGTGAGTTTGTATTAAGTGAGATTGCTATTGGTCAATTAGCACAAGAGCTGGCACGGATTAACCCAGTAGAGATTGTTTGTGCAGACGATGCAGCACACGCTGCAATTACCCAACATAAAGCTGCAAAAAAACAGCTAGAGGCGTGGCAATTTGATGCTACCAGTGCGATTGGGCTTTTAAGTAAGCAATTTAATACGCGCGATTTAAGTGGCTTTGGCTGTGCTGAACTAACAGCAGCCGTAGCAGCGGCAGGCGCATTATTGGAATATGTGAAACATACACAGCGCACTGCGCTGCCACATATTGTCGGCTTAAGTGTTGAGCAAAGCGGCCAGTATATTCAGCTAGATGCGGCAACACGACGTAACCTAGAAATTGACATCACCATACGTGGTGAAGCCTCACCAACGCTTTATTCATTACTCAATACCACGCAAACGGCCATGGGTGCACGTTTACTGCGGCATTGGTTGCATCATCCTTTACGTGATGGCGTGTTAGTGGCCAAACGACATGAAGCGGTCGCGCTACTGATGCAAAATGATCAACATGCGGCGCTGCATACAACATTAAGACAAATTGCGGATATTGAGCGCATTACGGCGCGTGTTGCATTGCAAACAGCAAGGCCGCGTGATTTATCAACATTACGCGATAGCTTAAATCAGTTGCCTGCTTTACAAAGCTTATTATCTGGTAACCAAGTGAGCTTACTGGCAACACTGAGTGAGCATTTACAAAGCCCTGCAGAAGCTGTGAAGATATTGACCGAGGCAATTAAGGCGGAGCCATCAACGCTGCTGCGCGAGGGCGGGGTGATAGCCGATGGTTATGATGATGAGCTAGATGAGTTGCGGACATTGCAAACGAATCACGGTGATTTTTTATTACAGTATGAAGCTGCTGAAAAAGAGCGTACAGGCCTAACTAATCTAAAGGTGGAATATAACAGCGTACATGGTTTTTATATTGAGATTAGCCGCGCACAAGCTGAAAATGCACCAACAGAATATCGACGTCGTCAAACATTAAAAAATGTAGAGCGTTTTATTACGCCAGAACTTAAAGCATTTGAAGATAAAGTGTTAAGCGCAAATGAGCGTGCATTAGCGCGTGAAAAAATGCTGTATCAACAAGTGTTAGATCATCTCACGCAATTTATATTGCAACTGCAAACCAACGCAGGAGCGGTAGCCAGTTTAGATGTGCTAAGTTGTTTTGCTGAACGAGCGATTAGCCTTAACTATGTGCAGCCAAACTTTGTGCAAGAAAGTAGCTTAGAAATCATGGGTGGCCGTCACCCAGTTGTCGAGAGTATTACACAGCCATTTGTAGCCAATGATGCAAGCTTAAATACTTATCGTCAGCTATTGTTGATTACAGGCCCTAATATGGGCGGGAAATCGACCTATATGCGGCAAACAGCCATTATCGTCTTGTTAGCTTATTGTGGTTGTTTTGTGTCTGCAAATGTTGCTAACATCGGCGAAATTGACCGCATCTTCACCAGAATAGGTGCTTCTGACGATTTGGCGGGTGGCAGCTCAACCTTTATGGTGGAAATGACGGAAACAGCTAATATATTACACAATGCAACAGACAAAAGCCTGGTGTTGTTAGATGAAATAGGCCGAGGTACAAGTACGTTTGATGGATTAAGTTTAGCCTGGGCGGTAGCGAAACAATTGCTTGAAAAAAATAAATCACTAACCTTATTTGCTACGCACTATTTTGAATTAACGCGTATTGCCGATGAGTATAAACAGGCCGCCAATGTTCACCTTGATGCAGTGGAGCACGGTGCTAGTAATAACAAGGCTAATAACAAGACTATTGTGTTTTTGCACAAAGTAGAAGCGGGTGCAGCCAACCAAAGCTATGGTATACAAGTTGCACAGTTAGCAGGTATCCCTAAATCAGTGGTGGCAGCTGCGAAAAGAAAATTAGCGCAGTTAGAAAATAACCAAGTGCTGCAAAATAATAAAGACCAGCCTGATATGTTTGCGGCTGATGCTAGCCCAGAAGTTGCACTGCAACATCCAGTAGTGGATGAGTTGGAAGTTGTACAGCCAGATGATTTAACACCTAAACAAGCTTTAGAATTATTGTATGCGCTTAAGCGTTTGTTATAGGCTTAAGTTGAACACTTAAACTTAAGGAATCAATTAGGACTCAACATCATAATCCATTTCTGACTGAAACACTTGATTGGTTGGCTCTGAATTAATTTGCACTTTAGGGATATTACCAACAGCGATATTGTTAGCTGCTTTATCGTTAAAGTGATTTAATGCAGTTGTTTTCATTGCTGATGAAATATTCATCGTGGCAATCTGTTGGATAAAAGCTGCCTGTGCCACATAGGTTTCTGCAAGTGGCGCGTGATTTTTTACTGCATTAATGGGAAGTTCGGTAGTGAATGCATAGGCCATTTTTAGGTTCTCAACACGTAGGCTCATTTTGTCTGTGTGACTAGTACTTGTTTCTTCACCATTAATGATTGAGTCTTCATGTTTATTGTTAGGTGATCTTTCAGTTTTGTAAGTCGTAATTTTATGGCTACCTTTTCCATCTGGTACATATATCTTGCCACCTAATGGTGAGCCATTTTTTTCATCAAAATACGTTTCTACACTAACAGCGCCTAGCTCAGTATTTGATGTGCCGACATAAACAAAGCGCTTGTTTTGTACATCATGTATCCATATTGAAGCGCCACTACTGTCATAGGCAAGCTTCCCTAGTTCGCTATTATCGGGTGCTTTGCCTTGTTTAATATTGTTTATCTTTGTTTCAATTTCTGCCTGTTTAGCGACTTCTTCACGCAGTTTTATGTCTCGTGCAGTTTGTTCTTTTAATGCATCAGCTTCTATTTTTACTAAGTTAATTTTGTCTAGTACTTGTGCTTCAAAACCAGCTGCTTTTAAGTAAGAATCAGTAAGCTCGTAAATTTTCTGCCCTGACATAATGCTAACAAACCGGCTAGGGCGCATCAAGTTGCTGTTATCAACAATGCCATACCAATGATATTGCCCTTCCATGCTAACTAATGCATAGTCGCGGCCTTTTTCAGTGGTAATGGTTGGCTGAATATCCACATTATTTGGTGGATAGGGTGGCGGGGTCATTAAGTCGGGGTATTCACCCCCAGTGAGTTTGGTAGCGAGTTCTTTGGTCTTTTCTCCGCCGATATACGCACCAATCCCACCAAAAATTACAGCGCCTATAGGTGCTGCAGGTGGATATGCACTACCAACAAAAACGCCACCAAATTCCGCTCCAAGCCAAGCGCCTCCGGCCTGTCCTGCAACATTTAGGCTTTCTGTTGTTACTTCCGCGCCGTTACCTTGGATGACATGTTGGCCAAGGTTATGTACATCGTTGGCTGCACCTGCCATCTTAGCAGTGGGTCCGATGTGTTTTGCTATTTTGACGATTTTTTGCAGATCATTTTCAGCGCCTTGCTCGAGACCAGCTATGATTGCTGCAGACTGGCCTGATAGTATGCCATTGGTTTCAACACGCTTGCGTGGCACTGCACTCATTGCTATCTCGCTATTTGCGTCATAAGTGCCAAGTTGCTCTTGCTTAGTCAGTATTTTTTGTTTTGCATTGTAATGATAAACATTGTCAATATTTATCACGGGTATTGTTGGTTCAGCCATGTTGCTGCTTTTTTAGATTTTGTGCCTTAATGTTACGCGGGATATAGCCCGTTAACCAACCGAAGAATATTGTTGCTATAATTGCCCAGCAGATCGGTAATGCATATACAAAAACAGCACCACCTAAACTTCTCCCAAGGGGGGTGGCTAATATAAAGTATGTTTGTCTGTTTGTTACCTGATTTACATCAGGTATGCATAATATTATATAGATACTAATTATCAAGCTGGCAAGTATATAAAATATAGCTTTAGAAAACGGCATTGTCCAAATAGGGTAATTGTATTTACGCCCATAGATAAAAGCCCAAAGATAAAGAAAAAAAGATGGGAATACGCCCATCCATAATATTGAAAAGTAAAATCGATTCACATCAGGTTTGATATTTAGCGCAGTAATACGGTCTATCTGCGACACTATTGATGCCATAAAGTCTGAGAAGTCACGAGCCCATGCATTGTTGATAAGAATATTGTCAGGGATATAAAATGCTACTATCATCATGATAACGTAATATCCCAATATAACTTTCATGAATGGGTCGTTCCACAATTTACTAAAGTTAGTTTTTGTAAATTTTTGCATGGAATTATTTTAGCATCTATGCGTTGATAACGTTTGTTGCGTTAAGTGTTTCAAGTTGCTCTTGCATAGTCAGTATTTTTGTTTTGCATTGTAATGATAAACATTGCCAATATTAATTACGGGCATTGTTGGTTCAGCCACGTTGCTGCTTCTTTAGATTTTGTGCCTTAATGTTGCGTGGGATATAGCCTGTCAGCCAGCCGTGAATCCAAATGGCTAGCGCCGCTAGAAAAAACACCATGCCAAGGTTGAAAATAATTTGAGCATAAAACCCACGTCCAAATCCATTTAGAAGCATAGTTTTAATCAGGCGGGATGTAGGGTTAACCGACCAGAGAAAGTAGGCGCATACGATTGCTAAAACAATAATAACTATTCGGTACCAAGCCTGGCTAAATGGCATTGTCCAAATAGCGTGATTTTGCTTGCGGCCATTGAAAACTAGCCAAGAACAAATAAAAAAGGATATAGGGCTACCTGCCCACAACACTGAAAAATAAAACCGATTGATATCGGGCTTGATGTCTAATGCAGTAATGCGGTCTATTTGTGGCACGACAGATGCCATAAAATCTGAAAAATCCCGTGCCCATGTGTAATTGGACAAGATGTTGTCAGGGATGAGGAGCCCAATGACGGCCATGACAAGATAATAAGTAAGCAGTGCCAGCCCCAAAGGGTTGGTCCAAGCTCTTTTGTATTCCTCTTTAGTGAGCTTTGATTTTTGCATGGAATTTTTTTAGCATCAATGCGTTATAGCGTTAGTGGCCATAACGCTACTAAATTTTTGAGGTTTTGTTAACCCTCGAATTTCACTGGCTCTATTTGGCTGTTTTTTATCACCACCGTGCCAGCTAATTTATCGTGCCATCCTTGTTTGCGTTTATCGAAGCCTATCCATATTATTCCGAGCATGAGTGGAATCACTGAAACATAGTAGGCAAAACAACGTCCAATGAATTGGTTATTAGAAGGTTTCCTACCAGTTTTAGCATCAACAATAGTGAGGTTATTGACTAGTTTACCAGGGGTGGCAGACTTGTAAATCCAGAAAACAGTGGTAGCAATTATTGGGAATATGTAATTTAGAGAGAAATGCCAAAAACCTTTAATAAAAGACTCATTACTAAAATAATCTACTCCATAAATAGCTAAGAGGACAGGTGTGATAATAATTAAAATTAATATTGAATCTATTAGAGCTGCTGCTGTTCTAATCCAAAAACCTGCATATTCTTGTTTATTCATACCTAACCTTTCCTCTATTTGATTTGTTTAAATTAATGGTGGTGCCCGCCGGCGCCATGTACATGTTTATGGCTAACTTCTTCGCCACTGGCTGAGCGTACTTCGGTTATGGTGGCTGTAAATAGTAAACGCTCACCTGCCCATGGATGATTGCCATCCACGACAACTTTGCCATCGGCGATGTTGGTAATCGTGTATAAAATCACCTCACCTTTTTCGTCTTCACCCTCAAATTGCATGCCTTCTTTTATATCTTTTTCAGGAAAAGCACTTTCAGGTTCAATTTGTACAAGCTTTTCATCGTAATCACCAAAAGCATCAGCTGGTTCTAGCGTCACTTCTACAACATCGCCCACTTTTTTGTCATGCATCACTTCTTCTACTTTTGGGAAAATATTGTCGTAACCGCCATGTAAATACGCGACGGGTTCTTTGCTTGTTTCAAGTATTTCACCCTTGCTGTTTTTAAGTTCATATGTCATGGTGACAACGGTGTTCATGGCAATTTTCATGCTGTTTCCTTGCGGTGTTAAGTGAATGTTAAATAAAATTAGATTTTAATCGGTTTAAGATTTTTTTGCAGGCTATTAGCCGTATTTTATGCGATTAAAATTGATATTAATTACTTATCGGTCAATACAGCTAATTTGTTGGTTTGTTTTTATGCAGTTTACGCCAAGCCCAAGGCGCAATTGCTTTTTCATTTTGCCATAGGCCCAAGTTGTTTTTTTGCGCGCTTTTTTCATTTAGCGCTAGGAACATATCAGACGAAAAGTGGCTATAAAACCATGCATGCCCATTTTTAACCATAAACTTTGCGGCGTCTTGCTGATTGCAATAAATGTTTCCTATTTTTCTGCGATATTTATCTTTACCAGTAATAATAATGAGTATGTCGGTATTTTTACATAGGTTCATTAGTGCACGGCGTGATTTTTTGCCATAGATTTGGTTACGTTCAGGTGCATCGATACCGCCAATACGTAATTTGTATTTTTTTAATCCTTCTTTAACCTTAACCGTATCACCATCGTAAAAAAAAGTGATATTAGGTGCAGCGTGTGCGCTAACACAAAAAGCTAGTAATAAGCCGGTAATAAAGCGCATTTAGTGACCGTGCTTATTATCTAATAGGCTGTAGTTGGCACCAGGTTCTAGTATTGTTGGCTTTGCCTCAGGTAGCAACTCAGGGTAGTCTTTGCTGTAATGCAAACCGCGGCTTTCTTGACGCGCCATTGCGCTTTTAACAATTAGCTCAGACACTTGTAGCAAGTTACGTAGTTCGATTAGGTTGTTACTGACTCTAAAGTTGCTATAAAACTCGTGCACTTCGTCTCGCAACATATGAATGCGATGCATGGCGCGGCTCAAGCGTTTATCGGTGCGGACAATGCCAACGTAATTCCACATAAAGCGGCGTAGCTCATTCCATGTGTGGGTGATGAGTACCTCTTCATCGGCATCAGTCACGCGGCTTTCATCCCAGTAAGGCAAATCTGGCATGGCGTGTGTTTTAGCTTTTAATATATGCGCTGCAGCGGCACGGCCTAATACTAAGCATTCTAGTAATGAGTTGCTGGCCAAGCGGTTGGCACCGTGTAAACCTGTGCAAGCGGTTTCACCAATGGCATATAAGTTTTCAATGTCAGTTTGGCCTTTATTGTCTGTCATCACACCGCCGCAGCTGTAATGTGCCGCTGGCACAACTGGGATCGGCGAGGTTGTGATATCAATGCCCAGTTCTAAGCAACGTTTGTGTATTGTAGGAAAGTGCTCTTTAATAAAGGTAGGTGATTTATGCGTGATGTCTAAATAAACACAATCTAAACCTAATCTTTTCATTTCGAAATCAATGGCGCGCGCAACAATATCACGTGATGCGAGCTCTGCACGCTCATCATGCTGGGGCATAAATCGCGTGCCGTCAGGCAGTTTGAGTAAGCCACCTTCTCCACGGACTATTTCGGAAATTAAGAATGATTTTGCGTGCGGGTGAAATAAGCATGTTGGATGAAATTGTACAAACTCCATATTAGAGACACGGCAACCTGCCCGCCAAGCCATGGCAATGCCATCGCCAGTGCTGATATCTGGGTTAGTGGTATATAAATAAACTTTACCTGCGCCGCCTGTAGCAAGTGTTGTTTGTTGTGCGCCAATGGTAATCACTTTGCCTGAAGCAATATCAAGTACATAGGCACCTAAACATTTATTTTTTTTAGTTTTATTGAGTTTTGTTGTGGTGATTAAATCAACGGCAATATGGTTTTCTAATATGGTGATATTTGGATGCGCGCGTACTTTTTGCCCGAGCGTGTTTTGCACAGCTTTACCTGTTGCATCTGCGGCATGAATGACGCGGCGGTGGCTATGGCCACCTTCACGCGTGAGGTGGTATTTGCTATCATCGGCCTCCCGGGTAAATTCTACACCTAAGTCAATTAACCACTGTACGGCTTCACGCCCATGCTCAATAACCATGCGGGTCATGTCTTTATTACATAACCCTGCACCAGCCATCAACGTGTCTTTAATATGCGCGTCAATTGAATCATCATGATTGAGCACTGCCGCAATGCCGCCTTGTGCCCAGCTGCTGGCACTATCGCTAACTTCACGCTTACTTACTAGACATATTTTTTTCTGATCGGCTAATTGTAAAGCGAGCGTGAGGCCTGCTAAACCGCTACCGATGATGAGAGTGTCGAATTGTTGCGCCATAATAAATGATGAAGAATGAGTGAACTAATAATAGTTTAACCGTGTCTTTATACTTAGGCTAGTAAAGATAAAAGGTACTTAACATTTTAGTTTGGTTTGGGAGAAAGTATGCTGTACACGAAAAAAATTGAGGAATTGTCTCGTACGAGTTTCGTAGAACCGGCGCTAAAGTCGTATACTAACGATGTTGGGCCAATAAAAATAGGGAGCGACAACTTGATGGCAGATAAGCCAAATGATAAGCCTGTGGCTAGTAACCGTGAGCTTGACCAGGTATTAGTAGAGCGTGCGCAGGCAGGGGATAAAAAAGCTTTTGGACTGTTGGTTGAAAAATACCATCGTAAGCTTGGGCGTTTGCTTAGCCGCATGTTGCGCGATCAAGCTGAAGTAGAAGATATTGTGCAAGAATCATTTATTAAAGCTTATCGTGCATTGCATAACTTTAGAGGTGATAGTGCTTTTTATACTTGGCTTTATCGTATTGGCGTGAATACGGCTAAAAATTATTTGGTTTCGTTGAAGCGAAAACCACAAGTGTTACAAGATGTTGAGATTGAAGATGTTGAAAATTTTGAAGGTGGTAGCGAGATGCGTAGTATGGAAACACCAGAAACTGCGCTAATGGCGAAAGAGATTGGCCAGACAGTGAATGATACTGTAGCAGGGTTGCCAGAAGAGTTGCGTACAGCCATTACATTGCGTGAGCTTGAAGGATTAAGTTATGAAGAAATTGCAGATATTATGCAATGCCCAATTGGCACAGTACGTTCTCGTATATTTAGAGCACGAGAAACGATTGCTGCTAAGTTGCATCCGTTATTAGATACACCAGAAAATAAACGCTGGTAAAGACTTTAGAGGTAAAACAATGAAAGACCAATTATCTGCACTGATTGATGGCGAGATTGAACTTGAAGGTTCAGAACATATTGTGACTGCAATGAAGTCGGGCGGCGAGCTAAGAGAGTCGTGGCGTCATTATCATTTAATTGGCGATGCCATGCGTGGTGATGTAGACATGCCCTCAGCTTTAAGCGACAAAATTATGCAGGCATTGGAAGCAGAACCAACGGTGCTTGCCGTTAATAGGAATAGTGCTGAGTCACAAGAGGCACAGAAAAAGCCCGCAAATCATGTATATGGAAAGACTAAGGTTTGGTCGGTTGCGGCCTCTGTAGCGGCCGTAATGTTTGTAGGTTTGATATTGTTACAACAACAATTTATCAGTAGTGAAGACCTGTCGCCAATAGAAATCGCACAGAGTGTGCCGATGGAGTATTTGCGCGCGCATCAATCTATAGCGCCAAGCGGTTCGACTTATTATATCCAAACGGCTAGTTTCCCGGAGTCATCTCAATAATGTTTCGTTGTTTTTTAATGCTCGCTTTTTTATTAGCGAGTGTTGGGGTTATGGCAGATGACGCAGCATGGGAAATGTTAGAAAAATCAGCTTTTGCCGCACGCCAATTAAACTACGAAGGTCAGTTTATTTACCAGAATGGTAATCAAACGCGCATTGTGCAAATTAGGCACATCAATAATGGCGGTCGTGAATTTACGCGTAATACAGTGTTGGATGACAAACCAAGAGAGGTCTATAGCGAAGGTAATAACATCGTTATTATCCAACCAAAAAAACAAAAAATCATGATTGAAAAAAGGCGTGGTCAAAACCTTTTCCCGGCGATGTTCCCGACCAATATGGATGGTATAAAAAATAATTATGACGCGCGTTTGGCCGGGATTGACTATGTAGCAGGCAGACAGGCGCAGATTGTTGATTTGTTGCCTAATGATGCTTTCCGTTATAGCTATAAAATTTGGACGGATATTGAATTTGGGTTGTTGGTAAAAATGATGTTGTTGGATGCTAATAAAGTTGCATTAGAGAAAATTTACTTTAACCAGCTAAGTATGCTTAGCTCAACTAATTTAAATTGGGCCCAGCCTAAAATTGACATCAGCAAAAGCTATGAAATGAAAGACTCTACTGAGGTTACGGCATCGACCGATGATTGGATAATTGCACAGCTTCCTGCGGGCTATCGTAAAATTAATCACATAAAGCGTGTTTCAGCAGATCAAAAAACCGTTGTTAATCAGATGATTTTTTCTGATGGGATTGCTTCAGTCTCTATTTTTATTGAACCATTGACCAAAGGGAAGCGGCCTAAAAAGGGGCATATGGAGATGGGGTCTACCAATATTTGCGCTAATGTGATTGACGGGCATCAAGTGATTGTTGTCGGCGAAGTGCCTGTAAAAACGGTACAGCAAATATCCAGAGCGATTAGTTTTAAAAAACAAGTCATTTCCGAAGAATAACTTCTAACACGTACTCAGCCACGAAATTAATATTGCCATGATAGAAGAAAACGCCATTATTCTCACGTTAGAAAAAGAGTCAGATAATGAATCTATTGCGACTTTAGAAGTGGTGCGTAAAACGGCTTGTGGTTTATGCGGACAAACACGCGGCTGCGGTAATGCAGTGTGGGGTAAGTTATTTGCACATAGGCAAGCCAGTTTTAAGGCAAAAAATAGTATTGATGCAAAGGTGGGCGATAGCGTTATTGTGGGTATCGATGAAAGCGCCGTGATGAAAAGTGCACTTTATTTGTACATAGTGCCTCTTGTAACAATGCTAATGGGCGCCATATTGGTCGCGCAACTAACTCGTTCGGATTTGATGGCAATTGTAGGGGCAATACTGGGTTTAATAGGTGGTTTTGTTTGGGTTAAAGGCCATGCTTCAGGGCAAGCTTATTATCAAATTAATCAACCTAGAATATTGCGTTTAGATCATACGCAGTCAGATCAAGCGTTCATAGAGATTTAATTATTTATAAGGTTAATAGATGCTCAAAAAATTTATATCAATAACACTTTTTGTATGGTCATTCGTATTTTTCAGTGCTGGGCAAGCAGCCGCAGGGTTGCCAGACTTTACTGTATTGGCTGAGATGCAAGGGCCAGCAGTGGTTAACATTAGCATTACGCAAGTGATGAAAAGTCGCGGAAACGGCAGATCTTTTCCGGGTATGCCATATGATAAAAATCTTGAGGAGTTTTTTAAACGCTTTGGTATTCCTGGTTTTCCTGGAAAACCAGGACAAGGTGGAAAAGAATATAAATCTGAATCATTAGGTTCGGGTTTTATTATTAGTCATGACGGCTATATTTTGACGAATGCGCATGTGGTCAATGAAGCTGATGAGGTGATTGTTAAATTATCAGATAAACGTGAATATAAAGCTAAAATCATTGGTTCTGATAAACGTACAGATGTCGCTTTAATTAAAATTGAGGCGAAAAACTTACCCAAAGTAAGTATTGGTGATCCCTCTAAACTTAAAGTGGGCGAATGGGTGGCTGCAATTGGCTCTCCCTATGGTTTAGAAAATACAATGACAGCAGGCATTGTGAGTGCAAAAGGGCGTGCGTTACCACAAGAAAACTACGTACCGTTTATACAAACAGATGTGGCTATTAATCCAGGCAATTCAGGTGGTCCATTATTTAATTTAGATGGAGAAGTTGTTGGTATTAATTCACAAATTTATAGCCGTAGTGGTGGGTCAATGGGTTTGTCATTTAGCATCCCAATTGATGTGGCGATTAATGTTTCTGATCAATTAAAATCATCAGGAAAAGTTACGCGAGGTTGGCTAGGCGTGGCTATTCAGGAATTAACAAAAGAGTTGGCTGAATCGTTTGGTATGAAAGATACTAAAGGCGCGTTAATTGCAGGCGTTGAGAAAAGTAGCGCTGCAGAAAAAGGTGGTTTAGAGGTTGGAGATGTGATTACCAAATTTAATGGCATTGCGATTAATCGTTCGAGTGATTTGCCACGCGTAGTGGGAGCAACTAAACCAAGCACTTCTGTTGCAGTTGATATTTTACGTAAAGGCAAAGAGAAGAAACTTAGATTAAGTGTTGGAGAAATGCCGTCAGATGGCATTGAAGTTGCACAGAATAACAAGGATCCAGTGAGTGCAAAGGCGAACAAAATTGGCTTAGTGTTGCAAGCGCTAACACCTAAACAAAAACAAAAAATGAATGGTAAAAATGGCTTGTTAGTGATTGAGAGCGATGGTACGGCAGCATTAGCGGGTATTCGTCGAGGTGATGTTATTCTTGGTTTGAATAATAGTGAAACACAGAGTGTGAGCCAGTTTAATCAGCAAATTAATGCCATTGCTGCAGGCAAAACAGTTGCTGTGTTGGTTCAGCGCGGTGAAAATACGTTGTATGTTCCAATTAAAGTAAATAAATAGAGAAAATGGGGCATTTGTTGTAAAATGCTCGCAGTTTAAGAAAGGCGCATTGTGCGCCTTTCTTTTTAATTAACTTTCTAGATATTTAATGAAAAATATTCGTAACTTTTCCATCATTGCCCATATCGACCATGGTAAATCTACCTTGGCAGATCGTATTATTCATTTATGTGGCGGTTTGCAAGACCGTGAAATGGAAGCACAAGTGCTTGATAGTATGGATATTGAGCGCGAACGTGGCATTACGATTAAAGCACAAACAGTGACGCTTGATTACAAAGCAGATGACGGTGAGGTTTACCAACTTAACTTAATTGATACCCCTGGTCATGTTGACTTTAGTTATGAAGTGAGTCGATCACTTTCTGCTTGTGAAGGAGCGCTTTTGGTTGTTGATGCTAGTCAAGGTGTGGAAGCACAAAGTGTTGCGAATTGCTACACTGCAATCGACTTGGGCGTTGAGGTGACAACAGTGCTGAATAAAATTGATTTGCCATCAGCTGACCCAGAGCGTGTTAAGCAGGAAGTTGAAGACGTCATCGGTATTGATGCGAGTGATGCAGTGCATTGTTCAGCAAAAACAGGCTTAGGTGTGCGTGACGTACTGGAAGCTGTTGTAGCAAAAGTGCCGCCGCCAAAAGGTGATGTAGATGCGCCATTGAAGGCTTTAGTCATTGATGCTTGGTTTGATAACTATGTGGGTGTTGTGATGTTGGTGCGTGTGATTGATGGCAAGATTAAGCCAAAAGATAAAATCCGCATGATGGCGACGAAGACGCAGCATTTGTGTGAGCAAGTGGGCGTTTTTACACCTAAGTCTTTACAGAAAGCTGTGCTTTCAGCCGGTGAGGTTGGTTTTATGATTGCTGGCATTAAGGAGCTGGCTGCCGCTAAAGTTGGTGATACCGTGACGCTTGCCGATAATCCAGCAAAAGAATCATTAAGCGGTTTTAAAGAAGTGAAGCCACAGGTTTTTGCAGGGTTGTATCCCGTCGAGTCTAATCAGTTTGAAGCTTTGCGTACGTCGCTTGAGAAGCTTAGTCTTAACGATGCTAGTTTGTTATTTGAGCCAGAAAATTCTACGGCTTTAGGTTTTGGCTTTAGGTGCGGTTTTCTAGGTTTGCTGCATATGGATATCGTTCAAGAGCGTCTAGAGCGTGAATACAACATGGATTTAATTACGACAGCCCCTACAGTCGTGTATCAGCTGTTATTAAAAGATGGGACTGTGGCAGAGATTGAAAACCCATCACGCTTGCCCGAGCCTTCGCGTATTGAAGAGATTAGAGAGCCGATTATTACTATAAACTTGTTAATGCCACAAGATTACGTCGGGCCGGTGATGACCTTATGTAATAATAAACGCGGCATACAGAAGAATATGCAATATATGGGTCGACAAGTAATGCTTAGCTATGAAATGCCGCTGAATGAAGTCGTTTTAGACTTTTTTGATCGTTTAAAATCAGTGTCACGCGGTTACGCATCGATGGATTATGAGTTTTTGGAATTTCGTGCTGCAGATTTGGTGAAAATTGATATTATGGTGAACGGTGATCGTGTTGATTCTTTAAGTTTGATTTCGCATCGCGATAATAGTCTTTATCGTGGTAGAGAAATTGCTTCAAAAATGCGTGAATTAATTCCACGTCAAATGTTTGATGTGGCTATTCAAGCGGCTATCGGCGCGAATATTATTGCAAGAGAAACGGTTAAGGCAATGCGTAAAAACGTATTGGCAAAGTGTTATGGCGGCGATGTGTCGCGTAAGCGTAAATTGTTAGAAAAACAAAAGGCAGGTAAAAAACGCATGAAACAAGTGGGTAATGTGGAAATTCCACAAGAGGCATTCTTAGCTATTTTAAGAGTAGAGGAAAAGTAATGCAGTGGCTATTTTTCGGCTTAATTGCCTTGGGTTTAGCGGGTATCTATAAAGGTGTTATTGGTTTTCCACTCTTTATGATTTTAATTTTATTGCTAACAGGCGTTATTTGGTTAGTTGATTATTTATTTTTTCAAAAAAAGCGTGCTGCGGATGATGAGCCCATCACGGTTGAGTATGCAAAAAGTTTTTTCCCTGTTATTTTATTGGTGTTTATCATTCGTTCATTTATAGCGGAGCCTTTTAAAATCCCTTCAGGCTCAATGATGCCGACACTCCTAGCGGGTGATTATATATTGGTTAATAAATACACTTATGGTTTGCGTGTGCCTGTTATCAACAACGTATTTTTTAATGTAAATGAACCAACGCGTGGCGATGTGGCTGTGTTTCATTTTCCACCCAATCCTTCAATCGATTATATTAAGCGAATAGTCGGCTTGCCAGGAGATGAAATTCAATTCATAGACAAGCGTTTAATCATTAATGGAAAAAAACAAGATGTGCAGCAGGCAGGAGACTATATATACGAAGTGCGAGGCAATGTGGTTGGCGCAACGCGGCTGCAAGAGCAGTTAGGTGATGTGCAGCATGATATTTTGATTCATGACGACATCCCAAGTCGATATAATGCCAATCAGATTGGGAAGAAGTTTTTAAATGGAGAAGCTGTCGTCGTACCACAAGGAAAATACTTTGCGATGGGCGATAATCGTGATAATAGTTCTGATGGCCGTGTTTGGGGGTTTGTGCCAGATGAGAATTTAGTCGGAAAAGCTTTTTTTATATGGTTTAATTTTGATGATTTTGGCAGAATTGGTAATTCAATACATTAAGTTTAAAAGGGAATGATTATGATGAAAAAACAACGTGGAATGACATTTTTAGGGTTTGTAATTGTTGTTGTTATTGGCTTATCTTTAGTATTGGCGGGCGTTAAGGTTGTGCCAGTGTATATTGAGTTTGCTTCAGTTAAAAAAGTGATACAAAGAATCGGAGATGATTCAAATTTTGATAACATGAGTAAGCAAGAAATCATGGCTGCTTTTGATAAGTCTGCAAGTGTGAGTTATGTAACGGTTGTGAGTGGTAATGACTTAATCATTGGTCAAGGTGAAAGTGGTGGACGTGAGGTGAGTGTTGAGTACCAAGTTGTTGAGCATCTAGCTTTTAACTTAAGTGCTTTGATGGATTTTGAAGCGTCAACAGAAAAATAATATTAATGTCATTAGATAGTCTACAGAAGCGTATCGGCTATCAGTTTACCAAGCCTGCATTGTTAACGCAGGCGCTTACGCACCGCAGCTTTGCCGCTATCAATAATGAGCGGCTTGAGTTTTTAGGGGACGGTGTGCTTAATTTTATTGTGGCACATCAGCTTTACACACGGTTTCAAAATCTACCCGAAGGCGATTTAAGCCGGCTACGGGCACAGTTGGTCAAAGAATCCAGCCTGTTTGAAATTGCCCTCACGCTAGACTTGGGCGATTTTCTTAAACTAGGCGAAGGTGAGCTTAAAAGTGCAGGTTGGCGCCGCCCATCAATCCTATCTGATACGGTGGAGGCCATTATTGGTGCTACCTATTTAGATGGTGGTTTTAATGCAGCTGAAGCTTTAGTGCTTAGCTTATATGCGGATAAATTGACGACGATAGACCCTAAAGCTATAAATAAAGATGCCAAGTCTCAACTTCAAGAATACTTGCAAAGTAAAAAAATTGATTTGCCAGATTACCAGGTTGTTTCAATTAAAGGTGAGGCGCATGCACAGCGTTTTACAGTTGAGTGCCATCTCGAAAAGTTAAAGATATTGACTTCAGGTGAAGGCACGAGTCGCCGCAATGCAGAACAACAAGCAGCAGAGTTGGCACTGGAAAAAATTAAGCAATGACAGAAGATTTTAGGTGTGGAACAGTTGCCATAGTAGGGCGACCCAATGTTGGAAAGTCCACTTTGTTGAACCATATTCTTGGGTTGAAGTTGGCAATTACTTCACGTAAAGCGCAGACAACACGGCATCGGTTGCTTGGTATCCATACCACTGAAAATACACAATATTTGTTTGTCGATACGCCGGGCTTTCAGCAAAAGCATTTGAATGCATTGAATAAAGGCTTAAATAAAACGGTAACCCAAGTGCTAACAGAAGTCGATGTTGTGCTGTTTGTGATCGAACCGATGGAGTTAGGTGATGCTGATAAAAAAGTACTTAGCTTACTACCGAAAAACAAGCCGGTATTATTGGTTGTAAACAAGGCTGATTTAATGGGCGATAAAAGTAATTTACTGCCTTTGATTCAAGATTTTGATTTGTTGCATCCCTTTGTCGGTATTGTGCCAGTGAGTGCAAAAAAGAATCTTTATATAGATGATTTACTTGAAGCGGTACGCGAGCATTTGCCAGCGCAAGCAGCGATATACGGCAAAGATGAGTTGACAGATAAAAATGAACGTTTCTTAGCGGCTGAAATGATTCGTGAAAAAATATTTAGGTTGCTTGGGGATGAGATACCATACTCGATTACGGTTGAAATTGAAAAGTTTGAAACAGTGAAAAATTTAAGACGTATTTTTGCCGCCATTATTGTCGATAAAAATAGTCAAAAGCCTATGATCATTGGTAAGGGTGGCCTGAAGCTTAAACAAATTTCTACCGAGGCTAGGCAAGACATGGAAAAGCTTTTTGGTAGCAAGGTTTATTTAGAGACTTGGGTGAAGGTGAAAAGCGGCTGGGCAGATGATGCTAGAGCACTTAAAAGTCTTGGCTATTAACTCTTTAAGTATTCAATCTAAAGTAATATTAGGATACCAAATTTAAGCCAACCAATTTTATTTATATAAACGATGTCAGATCATGAGTTTAATATGTCAGCACAAGGTAGTCCTATTACTTTAGAGGATCAAGGCGTCTATTATGCAATAAACCGTAAAACTGGCGACATTAATAATGTGTTTAATTTAGTGCATGAAGATGCGGCTTGGTATTTATATCAGTTAAAAAATACAGATAAAGACGGTGGCATGGGTTGGGTGATTTTGGCAGACCAAGGGGACTATGAGCTTGAGGTGGTTTTAGCTGAAGAGGTTGAACATTATTTTGCTAAGCCACAATACCTAGAGCCCAAAGGTGTGTGGCAGTTAATACGTAATTCAAGATATGGTTTTGGTAAATTCACACCTGAAAGCTCAGATATGGGCACGCATTTTGGCATGATTTTATTTTCTAAAAATGAAATGCTTGTACCCATACTAATCGAAAAAGCACAAGATGAAATTTTGCAGAGCTTGGCCGGGCTTGATCGGTAATTATGGTTGTAAAATTAAATCAAAATAAACAAGAAAACCAAGCTATTTATATTTTGCACACCTATGCATTTAAAGAAACCAGCCTGATTGTAGAATTGTTTTCTAAGCAACATGGTCGGCTTTCTGTTGTCGCTAAAGGTGCGCGTAGGCCACGTTCTGCTATGCGTGGTCAGTTACAATCTTTCCAGATGTTAGCGGCCACTTGGTCTGGTAAGAATGAGCTTAAAACTTTACATGGTTTGGAGTGGGCCGATGGCTTGGTGCTGTTACAAGGTGAGGCATTAATGTGTGGTTTCTATCTAAATGAATTGTTGTTACGTTTATTACCAAGAGAAGATGCGCATGAGCAATTATTTGATTATTACCAAGCTGCGATAAAGGTACTGGCGCAAGGTAAAGATTTAGCCACATACCTACGTCGTTTCGAACTACAGCTCTTGCAAGAAATGGGGTATGCCATACCGTTACTAACAGATGAAAGTGATGCGCCGATTGAACGGGATAAAATATATTGTTACGAAGCAGAATATGGTGCATGTGAATTATCAGTGACTAAAAATGGCGTACAATTGCATGGTGGGAGCCTGTTAGATATGGCCAATGATGATTACTCTCATGCGCAAACGAAACAACAAAGTAAACAACTCATGCGTTATTTGCTAACGCATTATTTGGGTGACAAGCCACTGCATACAAGGCAACTATTAATAGATTTACAAGGGTTAGCATGATTAAACTAGGGATAAATATTGATCACGTAGCGACGCTGCGTGAAGCGCGCGGCACAAAATATCCAAGTGTTATCCAGGCTGCATTGCGTGCAGAGCAATCAGGCGCGGATAGTATTACGCTGCATTTACGTGAAGATCGCCGTCATATGCAAGATGCTGATATTTTCGCCCTGCGGCCCTTGCTGCAAACTAAAATGAATTTGGAGTGTGCGGTTACTGATGAAATGATTGCCATTGCATTAGAAGTGGCACCGCAGGATGTTTGCTTAGTGCCGGAGAAACGGGAAGAACGAACAACAGAAGGTGGTTTAGATGTGGTGGCGCATTTCGATAAGGTGGCGGCAGCCACAAAAAAACTGAGTGCTGCAGGCATTCGTGTTTCACTCTTTATCGCACCTGATATTAATCAAATTGATGCGGCAAATAAGGTCGGCGCACCCGTCATAGAGCTGCATACTGGTATGTTTGCAGACGCAGCAGATGATGCTGCACAATCAGCAGAGTTACAGCGTATCCAGCAGGCCTTAACGCATGGGCTTAAATTGGGCTTAATCGTCAATGCTGGCCATGGTTTAAATAATCACAATGTACATAAAGTGGCGGCTTTAATCGGTATTGAAGAATTGAATATTGGGCATGCTATCGTCGCGCATGCACTTTTTGTTGGTTGGGATAATGCCGTGCGTGAGATGAAAGCGTTAATAAGAGATGCGACGATAAAATGATTTATGGTGTTGGTACCGATATTGTTGAAGTGGCGCGTGTGCAAGCATCAATAGATCAGTTTGGTGATGATTTTGCTAAACGTATTTTAGCGGAGAGTGAGCTTGAGAGTTACCAGGCTTCTAAAATTAAACCAAGGTTCCTAGCGAAGCGTTTTGCTGCAAAAGAGGCATTTTCAAAAGCACTTGGTACAGGTATACGCGAGCCTGCTACTTTTCAAAATATTGCCATTTCTCATGATGAACTAGGTAAGCCATTACTCAAGTTATCTGAAGTGCTGCAAGATTTTGTCAATACTAAAAACATTACACAAATGCACATTAGTATTAGTGATGAAAAAAACTTAGCGGCTGCTTTTGTTGTATTAGAAAAATGACAGATCAGATTGGTTTTGATCGACGTTTTAGTGGCGTTAAACGTTTGTATGGTGAGCAAGGGTTGGCGCAATTGTATACCGCTCATGTAGTCGTCATTGGTGTTGGTGGTGTCGGTAGTTGGGTAGTAGAGGCATTGGCTCGTCATGCAGTAGGTAAAATCACTCTGGTAGATTTAGATAATATTGCAGAATCTAATGTAAATCGCCAGTTGCATGCAGTTGATGGTGCATTTGGACAAGCCAAAGTAAGCGCCATGCATGCGCGTATTTTGAGCATTAATCCTAACTGTGTGGTACAAGAAATTGAAGACTTCATTACACCTGACAATATAAGTGGGATCTTAGGCTTTAATTGTGATGTGATTATTGATTGCACTGATGATGCAAAAGCGAAAGTTGCCTTAGCTAGTTATTGTAAGTCTAAGCAGTTGCCATTAATAATGTCTGGAAGTGCTGGAGGGCGACTAGATCCCACTTGTATCCAAATAGCTGATTTGGCAGCTGTTACTGGGGATAAGCTGTTGTCTAAGGTGCGCAATCAGTTACGTCGTAATCATGGTTTTCCAAAAGCTAGTAGCAGTAAGAACTTAACAAAATTTGGGGTCCAATGTGTGTATTCTAATGAGGCTGTGATTAAACCAGGTGCAACGGGTGGTGTAGGAGATAATGCAAGTATCACAGGCTTAAATTGTGCAGGTTACGGGTCTAGTGTTTGCATAACGGCAAGTTTTGGATTTGCGGCCGCTCAGTTGGCTATCAATCAATTGGTTTCTTGATCTTGGTCGGTTTCTTTTTCTTCAAGTAACGCTGTTTGGTAGGGTAAATCCGCACTTTCTACTAACACAGGGGTGCTATTATCCGCTTGGTAGAATAGCTGCCAACTGGTGTTGTCATCAATATTAGTCAGTAATGATTTCATTTGGTTTGCGGCAAACCTAGGCAATTCACTTTCTAAAGCTTTTTGACCAATTCTGCTTTTAGCGTCATTAACCATTGCGCTGTAATCTTCTTTTTCTAGCCTGTTAAAAATACCACTATCAGTGTCATAGAATTTATATTCAGGATCGATAGCCAAGACTTCGGGGCTAGGGAACGCTAGGATATTAATTCGTTGGTTTGCTTCATCTATTTCAAGCTTTACTTTCGCAAAGTCATAGCCAACTAAAACGCGCGCCTCAGAAATGAGTAAGGCCTTTTTCTTGGTTTTAAAGAGATTAAAGAATCGACTCCGTTCACTTTTATAGTCAAAGATATCGCTATAAGTGCCTTCAGCCAATGCCACCTTAAATACTTTTTCAATGTTATGCATTAAAGTTTTGCTATTGGTTGTCACGATGCTGACTTTCTTTTTTTTGCTTAAAAAGATATAGGCAATTAAGCCACCTATGGCTAAACCAGAAATCAGTCCTATTAAAGCATCCATATCCATTTATCCATTTCTTGAACGTTATCTTAATTCTTAAATCTATTTTATCATTCCTAAAACGAAGGGTGACAATGACATCAATGTAATATTTATGTCATCATTGATGATGGTTTTTGATATCAAATAAATTTATGGCAACTAATAAAATAAAATTACTAGATCGTGACATTAGCATTTTAAGTTTTAATGAACGCGTGCTTTCATTAGCACAACGTAAAGATTTTCCTTTGCTAGAGCGTTTGCGTTTCTTGTGTATCGTGGCATCGAATTTAGATGAGTTTTTTGAAGTGCGTATGTGGCCGCAACTGCAAGCAGTTGTTAAGAATTATAGACGGGGTAATATTACTGCTGACAGTTTTGAAAAAATATCTAATAAGGCACAAGCGCTAGTTGCAAAACAGTACCAGCTTTTTAATAAAGACCTGATGCCAGCATTAGAGAAAGAAGGTGTGCATTTAGTGTCTGGCAGTGTGCGCAAACCGAGCCAAGTGAAATGGGTTGCGGAATATTTCAAACGTGAAGTTAAACCACTTTTGATGCCTATTGCATTAGACCCAACACGCCCTTTCCCACAAGTGGCTAATAAGTCTTTAAATTTTATTGTTGAATTGGAATATTCAGACTCTAAAGAGCGAAGTATTGCCATTGTACGTGTGCCACGTGTGGTACCTAGGATTGTTCAGTTACCAAAAACCAGTAGAAACCAGCAACAATATTTTGTTTCATTGACCAGTGTTATACGGGCTAATTTAAATGATTTGTTTGTTGGGTCACGTGTATTAAATTTTTCACAATTCCGCGTGACAAGAAACTCTGAATTAGATTTTGATGAGGATGATGTTAAGAATCTGCGTGCAGCCATTCGGGAAGAGCTGACCTATCGTCCCTATGCAGAGGCAGTAAGGCTGGAAGTTTCCCATGATTGTGATGAAGCGTTGACAGACTTTTTATTGGAACAGTTTGATCTGCCACAAGCCGCTTTATATCGAGTAGATGGCCCTGTTAATTTGGGACGTTTAATCCAATTGCCAGATATGGCTGAAGGTGTGGATTTAAAATTTAATGAACATCAGCCACAATGGCCTAAGTCATTAACAAGAAGCCAATTCATACTCCAGCAAATTAAAGAAAAAGACATCCTGATTCATCAGCCATATGAAAGCTTTGAAGTCGTGATTCAAATGTTGGCGGAAGCGGTTAGGGATGAAAAAGTGTTAGCGATCCGTCAAACAATTTATCGTGCTGGGTCAGATTCCCGTATTTTGAGCTTGTTGCAAGAAGCTGTTGCTAGAGGTAAGGAAGTATTGGTCGTGGTTGAGCTTAAGGCTAGATTTGATGAAGAAGCCAACATTAACTGGGCTGAGGCGCTGGAATCAACAGGAGCGCAGGTCGTATATGGCATCGCCAGTCTAAAAACACATGCAAAAATGTTATTAGTAATACGACGTGAAGGCAAGTTGATTAGGCGTTATGCACATCTTTCTACTGGCAACTACAATCCAAAAACAGCTAAGTTGTATACGGATGTATCTATGCTTACCGCAGATGCGACAATTACGCGTGAAGTCGATGCTGTTTTTAGACATTTGACGAGTGAGTTGCCATTGCCACGTTTACGTCAACTATTGGTTGCACCATTTACTTTGCAAGCAACCATGTTAAGGCATATTAAAAAAGCGCAAAATGCAGCACATAAAGGCGGCAGTGCACATTTAATATTGAAGATGAACGCACTGACGGATGAGCGATTAATCTTTGCGTTGATCAGTGCTGCAAAAAGTGGTGTTGAAATTGATTTGATTGTACGTGGTGCCTGTATTTTACCTGTTGAGCTGCCGACGTTAAACGGCAGAATTCGTGTGCGCTCGATTGTAGGCAGGTTGTTAGAACATTCACGCATCTTTTATTTTAATATTGATGGAAAAATCAATCTATGGCTTTCGAGTGCAGACTGGATGAGTAGAAATATGATTCGCAGAGTAGAATTGGCTTGGCCTATCTCTGATGTGGACGTGCAAGATAAGATTGTGCATGAATATCTGCAGCCATATTTAGATGATAATGTTGATGCATGGGCGTTAAGGGAAGATGGCCAATATACGTTAGTGGCTAATAAAGTTGAAAATAGTGGCCAGCTAAAAAACATATCTGCACAAGCGATATTGATGTGCCACCATAATGAGTAAACGAATAAAATTAGCTTTTAATGCCTAATTAGAAATTTTGATGATTAAATCCCAGTCTGTTTTTTGCCAAGCAATCATTTGCTCTTCAAGTAGGTAAGCGGTTTGTGGGTGTTTTTGTGCCCAGCTTTCTGAAATTTTGAGTTTAAATGTTTTATTACGCAGATTTAGATCAATGTCTTTTAATACGGGTGTATTTCTTGAGTGGCAAAAGATAACAGCAAGTCTTAAGCATAATAATTGCATAATAAATTCAACATCATTTAAATCAAAATCTAGTTTTTTTAATTTACCATAATGGCCTAAGACCAGTTGGCTTAGACGATGTAGTTCGGTCTGTGAGAAACCCATTAGTTCTGTATGGTCGAGTATATAGGCGCCATGCCGATGTGCCTCAGTATGTGAGATAGCAAAACCTATTTCATGCAGTTTTGCGGCCCAAGCTAGCATGTCCCTGTGTTCTTCAATCTCAATGTCACTTTCTAAGCGTTGCAGTGAAAGGCGATCATACAAAGTGAGCGCAGTGTCTTTTACATTAGTCGCATGTTGCGCATTACTTAAAAAGCGACTGGCTAATAATTGGACAGATGCCTCACGTATATCAATTAAGTCATGTGTGTCTTCTGTAACAATATCGTAAAGTAAGCCATGACGTAGGGCGCCGTTAGCAACCCGCATTTCATTGATTTTTAATAAATCAAATATAGCAATTAAAACACTCAGGCCACCTGCTATCACAGGCTTACGGTCATCTCTAAGATTAGGTAGCTTGATGTTGTCAGCATTTTTTGCTTTGATTAACTCATCTCGCAGCCAATTTAAACCTTTTTTTGTGATGCGGTTTGTTTCAAAACCTTCTTCGCTCAGGAGTTCGGCGATTGCACTTACGGTGCCAGATGCGCCATAGGCAATATCCCAATGTTTTTGTTGATATACGTCAGCAATGGCATCAAGAAATGATTCTGCCGCAATTTCAGCGCGGTAAAAATTCTTCTTGTTTAGTTCGCCTTTAGGAAAATATTTGAGTGACCAAGTAACAGAGCCTATGCGTAATGATTCAGTTTTATTGGCTGTAAATTGTTGGCCCAGGATGAATTCTGTTGACCGGCCACCGATATCAATGACGAGTCGACGTTCGTCTGTCTGTGGTAAAAAACGTGAGACACCCTGGTATATTAATCTGGCTTCTTCCACACCAGAAACAACTTGGATGTCGTAACCTAAAACTTTTCGGGCCTGCTTTATAAAGGCATCTCTATTTTTTGCTTCTCGCAGCGTTTGTGTCGCGACTGCGCGCACATATTTTTTCGGGAAGTTTTTTATAGACTCACCAAAACGAGCCAGACATTTAATGCCACGTTCAATCGCTTCGGGTTTTAGATTGCGGTTTTCATCTAACCCTGCGCCCTGTCGTACAGCCTCTTTGAAATAGTCTACACGTTGCACTTGTCCGCCATCGTAGCGGCTAATTTCCAAGCGGAAGCTATTAGAACCTAAGTCAATTGCGGCTAATAGCGTTCCAGGTTTGATAGCAGATTTTTTTTTCATTATATTGTTGGCTTTTCTGTCACATTGGTGCCGAGTATACGTGGCCGTACTATTATTTTAGTAAGCACTAAAGTCCGATTAAAAGCGCTTGCTGATTTCTTGTTCATACTCAGGAAAGTAGTGCGCAATAATCGTTAAGTCAAATTTTTTTAATATGCTGGTGTTTGATTCGCGCTCTAGCAAAAACTCAAATGATTTTTTTATTAATTCAGATGTGCTGACTTTCCCCGCAGATAGTTTTTTGGCATAAGCTGTTTGTACGCTTACTTCATGTGTTGTCTCGCTGCTAGCGATGACAGTAACACGATAGGTTTCTTGATTGATTTCAGTGATATTGATAGTTGCCATTTTTTCTCACAATTTGTTTGCTCAATGTGCTTGAAATTAGATTTTTCAGCCCAACGTACTAGCTTAAGTTTAACGTATTAATCGAACGTACAAAAGGAAAGATATGGCGAAAAAGAAATCAGAGAAATTAGAATTCCAAGCAGAAGTAAAACAATTATTACATCTTATGATTCATTCTTTGTATTCCAACAAAGAAATTGTTTTACGTGAATTAATATCTAACGCTTCCGATGCCGCTGATAAATTACGATTTGAAGCACTGGCAGATGGCAGCTTGTATGAAGATGATAGCGAATTAAAAATCCGCGTGGCTTTTGATAAAAAAGCCCGCACAGTCACTATATCGGATAACGGCATTGGCATGAATCGCGAAGAAGTGATTAGCAATATCGGTACTATTGCAAAATCGGGCACACAAGAATTCATTAGCGCGCTTTCAGGTGACCAAGTTAAAGATGCTAATTTAATCGGCCAGTTTGGCGTTGGCTTTTATTCTTCTTTTATCCTTGCTGAGAAAGTGACATTAATCACACGTCGAGCAGGTAGTAAAGAAGCTGTAAAATGGGAATCAGCTGGTGAAGGAGACTTTACGCTAGAAACGGTAGAAAAGGCCTCACGCGGTACGGATGTTATTTTGCATCTGCGTGAGGGTGAAGATGAATATCTAAATGATTGGAAATTAAAAACGGTTGTTCGTAAATACTCAGACCATATTACTTTGCCAATTGTCATGAAGAAAACAGACTTGGTTGATGGCGAGCAGGTGTTAACAGACGAAGATGAAACGGTTAATACTGCATCTGCATTATGGGCACGAAGTAAAAATGACATTACCGAAGAAGAATACCAAGACTTTTACAAACATGTTTCACATGACTTTGAAAACCCACTGAGCTATGTGCATAGTCGAGTAGAAGGTAAGCAAGAGTATATATCCTTGCTTTACGTGCCTTCTAAAGCGCCGTTTGATTTATTTGATCGCGAGCGCCGTCAAGGTATTAAGTTGTATGTTAAGCGTGTGTTTATTATGGAAGATGCGGAGAAGCTTATGCCGCAATACTTACGTTTTGTGCGTGGCGTGATTGATTCGGCTGACTTACCACTAAATGTGTCGCGTGAAATTTTGCAAGATAGCCGTGATGTAGAGGCGATTAAAAATGGGTCGGTAAAAAAAGTTTTAAGCATGCTAGAAAGTATGGCAAAAAATAAATCTGAAGATTATGCTAAATTTTGGACTGAATTTGGCCGCGTTTTGAAAGAAGGCCCGGGCGAAGATTCAGCTAATAAAGATAAAATTGCTGGTTTATTACGTTTCGCCTCTACCCAAGCAGATGCGGATGTGCAAGATGTTTCTTTTGCTGATTATATTGGCCGCATGAAGTCAGAACAAGAGGCCATTTACTATATTACAGCGGATAGTTTTGCCGCAGCGCAACATTCACCACATCTTGAGATTTTCCGTAAAAAAGGCATCGAAGTATTGTTGATGAGCGATAAGGTTGATGAATGGTTGTTAGGTGGATTAACGGAATTTGATGGCAAAAAACTACAATCGATCGCAAAAGGTGATTTGGATTTAGGCAAACTAGAAGATGCATCTGAAAAAGAAGCGCAAAAGAAAGTAGAAGATGAAGCCAAAGATTTAATGGAACGCATTCAAACAACGTTAGGTGACATAGTTAAAGAGGTGCGCGTAACGCATCGTTTAACAGATTCTCCTGCCTGTCTGGTAGCTGGCGAGCATGATTTGTCAGGCAACTTAGCACGGATATTAAAAGCAGCGGGTCAGGATGCGCCAGAATCAAAACCGATATTAGAAGTCAATCCAATACATGGTTTGGTTGAACGTTTAAAAGCTGAAAATGATGATGCTAAGTTTGCTGATTATGCGCATGTGTTGTTTGATCAAGCTTTACTTGCGGAGGGTGGTCAGTTAGATGATCCTGCTAGCTTTGTTTCAAGAATTAATGCATTGTTAGTTTAATTGCCCCTTCAGTGTACAAAGCCTTTGCTTAATTAAGCAAAGGCTTTTTTGTTTAGTTACATGATGTGTATCAGGCAGTTGGCATTTGTATTGAGTAGGCATAAATTTTTCAAATGTAAACTATTTTAAAATTTGAAGCGTTAAGAACAAAGGCAAACAAAAGCGTGTAAACTTTGAGACGTATACATGGTGTTTATTGAATATTTGAGAGGAACGTAATGAAAAAAATAATATTGGTTGTGGCACTGGCAACATTAGGTTGCCAGGCTAATGCGCTAGATTTAGACTTAGGGACAATCGCTGATAAGCTTAAAAAAAGCACTTCAAGTAGTTCGAGTAGCAGTGCTGGCGTTAGCGCTTTAAGTAATGAAGAGGCGAGCAGTGGCTTGAAGGAGGCGCTTTCACAAGGGGTAGCTAAGGCCGTTGGTAGTTTAGGTGTTGCTAATGGCTTTTTTGGTAATAAAGAAGTTAAAATTCCTTTACCAGACTCGCTTAAGAAAATTGAAAAAGGCATGAAGTTTTTTGGCATGGGCGATCAATCAGACGAGTTGATACTTAAAATGAACCGTGCAGCTGAGGCAGCAGCACCCGAAGCCAAAGCGTTACTTTTAGGTTCTATTAAGCAAATGAGTTTAGCGGATGCCAAGGCTATTTTGACTGGGCCTGATGACGCAGCAACTCAATATTTCAAGAAAACTACATCGACTCAAATGGGTGAAAAGTTTTTACCAATCGTGCAAAAAGCAACAGAAAAAGTACAGCTTGCACAAACCTATAACAAGTATGCAGAGATGGGTAGCCAGTTTGGCGTAGTTGACGAAGAAGATGCCAACATAGAGCAGTACGTGACTAATAAAGCTTTGGATGGCTTGTATTTAATGATTGCAAAAGAAGAAGCCGCTATTCGTAAGGATCCATTAGGGCAAGCGAGCAATTTGCTTAAAAAAGTATTTGGTTCTATCGGTAAATAGTGACTTATTTTTTGTCTTGTAGAGGTGGCTACCTAGGCGGTTAATGGCTAGGTAGCTATTTTTATTTTAAACCATTTTTTAATGCTTGCTTGGCGTTATAAAAAGCACAACAATCATTGACAAGCATGCTAAAAACTTGCTATAGTCTCATCTCTCGGCGTTACATATGTCGACAACGGACGCGGGATGGAGCAGTCTGGCAGCTCGTCGGGCTCATAACCCGAAGGTCACAGGTTCAAATCCTGTTCCCGCAACCAAAAAAATTCCTGAATTAGATTTCTAGAATACGCTCTTTAAAAATTAGAATGACTGATAAGTGTGGGTGTTTGTAGTTGGGTCAAAG
>CAYXOR010000006.1:0-47107 GCA_964466895.1 uncultured Methylophilaceae bacterium
CGTCTTTAGCTTTTTCAGCGCCTTTTTCAGCACCACATTTACCTTCACCGCATTTACCATCTTTAGCTTTTTCAGCGCTTTTTTCAGCACCACATTTACCTTCACCGCATTTACCATCTTTAGCTTTTTCAGCGCTTTTTTCAGCACCACATTTACCTTCACCACATTTGCCATCTTTAGCTTTTTCAGCGCCTTTTTCAGCACCACATTTGCCTTCACCGCATTTACCATCAGCGCCTTTTTCTGCGTGATTGTCAGCAACTTGATAGCCACTAGATAGTGATTTAATGGCAAATGGGTTTTCAGCCTCGGCAAAACTTACTGCGCTAACTGATAGTGCTAATACGCCGCCAACGGCTAGCGCGATTGTTTTTTGAGTTGCATTCATAATTTTATCCTTACATTAAAAATTTAAAAAAGTTAGTTAAGTCTAACCATAGTCAATCAATATGAGAGTCTATTGATTTTTCTATTCGTTTCTTGCTTTCCAAAGGTAATGTGATGTCGACATCGTTCTCAACATTTTTGCCTATGTGCTTTAATCCAACGTATAAGGCCTTTAACTGTTGACCAAAACGCGTGCAATTCTTACAAATCAGTAAATGAAGTTTTAATAAAAAACGTTCTTTCCAAGATAAATCACGATCTAACGATTGAGAGATAAGCTGACTTGTTTGCTTACAATTTAACATTCAATACCAGCCCTTTCTTATTGCGTTAACCAATTAATTTCTAAACACTTTCTGATTTCCATACGGGCTCTATACAATATGACCCAAGCATTGGTCGCGCTAATGTTGAGTTCCTTACAAATTTCGTTATTATCCGTCTCTTGCACATCGCGTAGCATAAACAACGTAGCGTGTTTTTTTGGTAATTTCTCCATACAATTTTGAAGCACACCTAAAAATTGTTTTTGTTCTAGCGCATTATCTGGCATTTCCCACGGTGAAAGATCATCTGACCATTCTCCCTTTTCATTAAAAAAATCATCCATATTGGCATCTTCATTAGCCATAAGTTGTGATACAGGTATCTCACGTATGCGTTTACGTATTACATCAATAATTTTGTGTTTTAGAATGCCTGTTAGCCACGTGCGAGGAGATGATTTTCCAGAAAAGCTGGTGCTTTTTATTGCAGCAATAAAGGTTTCTTGTACGACATCTTCAGCTTGATGTGGGTCACGTAGACGAGCCAATGCAAACCGATATAAATAATCGCTATGCTCATTCAGCCAATCGTGCATATTAGGAGTTGTCATTATGGTTTTTGCCCACTTTTTCTTGTAGTAATTGTAGATAATATGCAGCATTAAGTCCAGTATTGTTCTGCTGCGCAAGCCAAATCGTTTCTGCTAAGCAATCTAGGACATGATGTTGCGCTGTATGTTCCTCATCATTTTTAATTTTTAATTGCTGATAAATATCTGCAATGCCTATCGGTTGGTTGATGGCAATTTGTTCTAATAGTGATAAATGTAAGCTCATATGTAAAAATGGGTTCGTTTCACCGCTATCAGGAAAATATTCTTGATGTATAAATTGTTCTGGCGTATCGAGTATGTTGTGGTATTCAGGGTGCATTAAAATAACGTGTAGACTTATTTTTTCTAAATCACTTAGTGGTGATTGTTGCTTATATTTTTTCCATGTATTAAAGAAAAAGTCGCGGACTTCGTTTCTTGAAGGGTTAAATAAACTCATGCTGAAGGATTGCTTGAGAATAAACCGAGTACTGCAGAGTATTGTAATAACTGGTTTTTGCCTAATATAGGGGCGATTTCACCGTTACCATAAAAGCCAATGATGGGGAGTTTAGGGAATAGTGCTTTTAATAGCGCCAAATCTTGATCTCCACCATCGTAAAAATACGGGCCGCGTCCTAGACAAGAGAATAAAAGTGCGAATACTGGTTCGGCATCCAATTGTGTTTTTAATGCACTTGCTGTTTTAACAATATCAATTTGCGCAGCATCAGTGTCACGAATTGCCCAACTAAGCCAATCGCCTTCTTGTAAGGTATAAGACAGGGTGATGGAATTATTCTCTTCATTGCATGAAATAATAGACGCCATGCTGTATTCATTACGCGCTAATTGAACTGGTTTTTTAGCGTGTATGGCAATCAGCTGGTGGTAAGGTAGCTGTTTATCCGTTTTGTGTTGTTGATCCCATATTGTGTGTAAATCAGCCAGTGCATCAATACGGTCAATAGACAGTAAGTCATAATTGTTCGTTTGCGTGATTTTACGTGGCGTGGATATGATTTTTAAACCATGTGATGCGGCAACGGCATGGTTAGCATGATGAATAGCAATTTCACAGTAACCTTGTGTACTGCCTTTGCCATTTTGCCACACAGAAAAAGGCCCATGTCCAGAGGCATCGCCAGAAATACCGCCAAATCTTAAGCCAGGCTTGTTTAGCCAAGTGCTATCAATTGCATTAGGCGCAGCTAATGTAAGGGCTAGAGGTATTTTTACTGTTGTATTGATAGCAGAAAGTGTAATGTCGCTAAATACCATTGCAGCAGCAGCAGGGCTATCTAATATCCAATCTTCTTCTGTGAAAATACCGGTGGCTGAGCAACCGATAATCTGTGTACAGTTAGCTGCTTTGGCAGCTGCTTTAATAGCAGGTTGCGGGTCTGCTGCAAATTCTGAACTTAGATATAGCAAGACAGAAGTTGGATTTTTGATGTCAGCTTTTTGCATGGCACGCGTAACAGCTTGTGCAGCTAGTTCAGGTTTGGCAATGCTTGCGGAAGCTAGCCCTGTAGCTACTTTACTCATTGCTCACCTGCCATCAGATGTGGTTTTGGTATTACTTTTTGTTTGTATTCGCATAAATCGACAATACAGCATTCACCGCATTTGGGGTTGCGTGCGGTACAGGTGTATCGACCATGCAGAATAAGTAAGTGATGTGCATCTTGCATGAATTCTTTTGGTATTGTTTTTAAGTATTTTTTTTCGACTTCTAATACGTTTTTGCCCATGGCTAATTTAGTGCGGTTGCCTAACCTAAATAAATGTGTGTCGACAGCAATGGTGGGTTGACCAAAAGCCGTATTGAGTATGACATTAGCGGTTTTACGGCCAACACCTGGCAACCCCTCTAAGGCTTCACGCGTGCTGGGCACTTCACTTTGGTGGTGCTTGATAAGCCTGTCACAACAAGCAATCACATTTTTAGCTTTAGTATGATATAAGCCGATGGTTTTGATGTAATGCTCTAAACCTAAAACACCTAAATTGAGAATGGCTTGTGGTGTATTGGCTGTAGCATAGAGTTTACGTGTGGCAATGTTGACTCCTTTATCTGTCGCTTGGGCAGATAAAATGACAGAAATTAACAACTCAAACGTACTGTTATGTTCGAGCTCTGTAGTGGGTTGCGGTATAGCTTTGCTTAAACGCTTAAAAATTTCAACTCTTTTTTCAGCATTCATGGCAGTTGGAAGTGAATCAATTAGGCGTGATTAGTGCGCTGGTTTAAGTACGTCAGCACTGCCAACAGGCGGTGTTATATGTGTTTTGCGTTGTTCTGCCCAGTTGCGTGCTGCAATTAAGAAAGCCAAACCTAAAAATGCACCTGGCGGTAATGCAGCAAACAGAAAGCCTTGATAATCAGGAATAATCGTGATGACAAACTCTTTAAAGTTTGGTCCTAGCGCTAAATCCAAACCAGAAAATAAAGTGCCTCTACCTAATATCTCGCGCATAGCACCCAGAAGACCTAATACTAAGGTTAAGCCTATGCCCATAATGAAACCATCCCAAATAGCGGGTGCAGGGGTATTTTTTGCAGCAAATGCATCTACACGTCCTAGTACAATACAGTTCACTACGATGAGCGGAATAAAAATGCCTAATACTTTATGTAGTGGTGCTGCAAAGGCATGAATAAGTAAATCAATAACAGTCACCAATGCGGCAATGACTAAAATGAAAACAGGCAAACGGATTTCATCGGGTACAAATTTGCGTACGGGTGAAATGGCACCGTTAGAGGCTGCCATCACCAGCGCAGTTGCTAAACCTAAACTTACACCGTTAACCACTGTTGTTGTGACGGCGAGCGTAGGACATAAGCCTAAAAGCTGGACAACGCCAGGGTTCTGTTTCCATAGTCCATTTTCAGTAATTTCTCTGTATTGACTCATCGTTAGTTCACCTTTTGCTTTATATCTGCGCTAGCAAATAATGATGCTTTATTGGTTGCATAGTATTGTAATGCGTTATTAACTGCTTTAACGATGGCTCTTGGTGTAATAGTTGCGCCCGCCATATAGTCAAAACTCCCGCCATCTTTTTTTACAGCCCATTGGTTATCAGGTGTTTTTTGGAGTGATTCATCGTCAAAAAGTTTAATCCAATCACTTCTCACAATGTCGATGTAATCACCCAAGCCTGGCGTTTCTTTATGTGTGAGCACACGTACACCAGAAATGCTACCATCGTATTTAATGGCGATTAAAAGTTTTATGTCACCGTTATAGCCATCATGGGCAATCGCTTCTAATATAACCGCAGCAGGTGCATTGTTAAGTATGGCGCGATTAGCGAGCGTAATCTCTTTGTTGCCTAGTAAATGATTTGGCTTAATGCTAATGGTATCTTTTAGCAGATTATTATCATGCATATTTGGCGGTACAATTTGTCTAAACAGTGCCATACGCGCTTCTTCTTCAGCTTTTTTAATCGGTGCTTTTGTGATTTCAAATACATAAGTCATCAGTGCGGTAAATACCACTGCAAAAACAACCAGTTTGGCGGCTGTTGTGATGGTGTGTTTGAGTACGCTATCAGTCATGATTATTTCTCGTGGCCAAACACGCGTGGTTGCGTCCATGCATCAATGAGTGGCACACAGATATTCATAAAGATGACGGCAAAGGCAATGCCATCAGGGTAGCCACCATAGTTGCGGATTAAGTAAGCCATGATGGCAATACCAGCAGCAAAATACAGTTTGCCTTTTGGTGTAGTAGGGCCGCTAACGGGGTCGGTAATGATAAAGAAAGCAGCAAGCAAACTGGCGCCGCTAAATATATGAAACAATGGATTCATGTAGTTGACGGGATCAATTAGCCAGAAAATACCTGAGATAGCCGCTAAGGTAGCCAGAAAAGCAGTGGGTAATTGCCAGGTAATAATTTTTTCGCGTAGCAAATATAAGCCGCCTAGCAAATAAGCGATGGTGATGTATTCAGCACCCTTACCACCTAACATACCAAAAATAGGTGCACCTTTAATACTATCGATATCTTGTTTAAGCTTGAGTTGTGTTTTTAAATAATCAAGCGGTGTCGCTGACGTAACAGCATCTAATGTCACATCTTGCGGTAATAAATTGCTGAAAATAAACTGTAGTTGTTGCATAAAGCTTAATTTAGTTTCAGCGAGACTTAATGCCGCCGGCCATTTTGTCATGAGTATAGGAAACGAAATAAGTAAGACAGCATAGCCGATCATCGCAGGGTTAAAGGGGTTGTAACCTAAGCCACCATACAATTGTTTAGCCACCACGATAGCGAAAAAGGTACCAACGACAATTAACCACCATGGCGCTAAAGGCGGGATAGATAAGGCAAGTAACCATGCTGTCACAATCGCGCTGTAATCCATAATAAATGGTTTAATGGGCCGTTTACGTAGCTTAAGCATCATGGCTTCAGATATAACAGCCGTTGCTGTAGCTAAAGTAATGGTGACCAGTATGCCGCCACCAAACACATAAGCATAGGTGGCAATACCTGGCACTAAAGCAAGCAATACTTTAAACATCATATTACTGACTGTTGGTGCGTTAGTGATGTATGGTGAGTGGTTCAATGGATACTTTCTTATTCATTTTCTATGTCATTTTTAGCTGCATCAGCAGCCGCTTTTTTTGCTTTTGCTCTCGCAATTGCAGCGTTAATTTTATCTTGTTTGGCTTGGTCGATTGCTGGTTTTTGTTCAGTTTTGGTTGTTGTTAAATTAACAGATGTACGCCGTGCATCGATTTCAGCCATTTCAGCTTTAACATGTTTACTGGTTGGCTTGACGTTTAACGGCGCAGCCCCTTCGGCAGTAGCTGCTTCTTTTTGTGCTTTAGCCCGTGCTACAGCTGCAGCAATTGCTGCCTGTTTCGCATTGGTAGGTGTTTTTTCGGCTGTTGCTTTTGTGCCTTGCGCCCGCGCGGCATGTTTTTGAGCGCGTACTTGTTTTTCTCGTTCGATACGCGCTAATCTAAACTCATTACGCTCACGCGCGATGTCTGCTGCTTCTTGTGCTTTGTCAGCGGCGATTATTTCACTTTTACCGTAGCGGTAATATTGTACTAAGGGGATGTTGCTCGGGCAAACATAAGAGCATGCGCCGCATTCAATGCAATCGAATAGATTGTAATCATGTGCTTTTTCAAAGTTGTCTGATTTTGTAAACCAATATAATTCCTGTGGCTGCAAGCTAACAGGGCAGGCATCTGCACAACGCGCACAACGAATACACGGCATTGCCGGTGGCGGGTCTTCAAACTGTGTTGGTGATGCTGCAATAATGCAGTTAGCTGCTTTCGTAATAGGTACATGTTCACTCGGTAGTTGGAAGCCCATCATTGGCCCACCCATAATGAAATGGCTGGTATTTGGTTTTGCATCGCCTGCCGCCTTCACTAGATCTGTTATTGGTGTACCAAATAACACTTCAAAATTTCGTGGTGATACTACATTACCTGTCATCGATACGATGCGGCTAATGGATGGCTCGCCGAATTCAAAGTAGCGATAAAGCGCTAATACTGTTGCGACATTAAAAACTTGTATGCCGACTTGCGTCGAGCGTTTGTCATGTGGAATTTCTTGACCTAAAATCAAATGGACTAAACGTCTTGCATCACCGCTAGGGTAAAGTGTAGGGACTACTTTGACCTGTATATTTTTATCGGCAGTGGCCGCTCGCATCGCCGCGATGGATTCACGCTTATTATCTTCAATGCCAATAATGATGGTGTTTGCACTTAATAAATATTGTGCAATTTCAATACCTTTGACTATTTGATCACTGCGCTCGCGCATGAGCATATCGTCACAAGTAATGTAAGGTTCACATTCTGCTGCATTAATGACTAAGGTGTGTACATCAGATTTACCATTGGCACGTAATTTAATATGGGTTGGAAAAGTTGCACCGCCTAAACCAACAACGCCCGATAAGCGGATGCTAGCAACTAAGTCTTGGCGGTCAGTGTTTCTCCAGTCTAGTGGTTTAAGTATTGTCCATGTATCTTTGCCATCAGGCGTGATGGTAATGCAGCGATCTGGCAAGCCAGAAGGGTGTGGAATAGTGGCATCTTCAATCGCACTTATCATCCCAGATGTTGGTGCATGTATGGCGGCAGAAATTGTGCCTTCTGCTTCTGCAATGAGCTGACCTTTTAGCACGTGGTCACCAATGGTTACTTTTATTTTGGGAATATTGCCGACGTGTTGCCTCAGTGGCAACACTAATTTCTCAGGTAGCGCTAACTGACTAATCGGTAATTGCGTTGATTTTGATTTGCGCTCAGGGGGATGAACGCCACCGTGAAAACGGAAGATGTCCTTGGTCGCTTTGAGCGCTTTGGTAAAGTTGATTATTGCGTTCATTACAGCTTCATCACTGGTTTAATCGGAATGGTAGGGTACTTCCATTTCCAGTTCTCAGGTGTTTCTTCAATCGGTTCCATTGTGATGCAATCGACAGGGCATGGCGGTAGGCATAGTTCGCACCCAGTACACTCGCTAGCGATAATGGTGTGCATATGCTTTGCAGCACCTAAAATGGCATCAACAGGACAGGCTTGAATACATAGGGTGCAACCGATACAAACGTCTTCATCAATAAAGGCAACGGCTTTTGGCTTGGTTTCTCCATGTTCGCTATTCAGTGGTTTTACTTCAACACCTAGTAAATCAGCTAACGCTTGAACGCCAGCCTCACCGCCAGGTGGACATTGATTAATATCTGCTTCACCATTAGCAATGGCAGTAGCATATGGCTTGCAGCCTGGGTAGCTGCATTGGCCGCATTGTGTTTGTGGCAAGATAGCGTCAATACGCGCAATCAGTGGGTCGCCCTCAACTTTGAATTTAAGTGCGGCATAGCCAAGCGCAAGCCCTAAAACAAGCGCCAGACCAAGCATGATGTATATGGTTGTTAACATGATCGGATTCGGTGCTTAAAACTTATCGAGGCCTGAAAAGCCCATAAACGCGAGACTCATGAGAGCGGCCGTTACCATGGCAATAGCAGACCCTCTAAAAGGAGTCGGTATATCGGCTGCTTCTAATCGTTCTCTTAAAGAGGCAAATAAAATGAGTACCATAGAAAAACCAAGCGCTCCGCCGAGACCATATAGTCCAGATTCTATAAAGCCGTTGCCCATTTGTGCGTTGAGCAGCGGTATGCCGAGAACCGCACAGTTTGTCGTAATTAACGGTAAGAAAATGCCGAGCAATTGATACCAAAGCGGAAAGCTTTTTTCCATGACCATTTGGGTGAACTGCACGACACTCGCAATGATGACAATGAAGGACAGTGTACGTAAATACTCTACGTGATAATACTCAAGTACGTAGTGATTGATCACCCAGCTTGTCATCGAGCCAATGGTAAGCACAAATGCTGTTGCTGCAGCCATGCCAATAGAGGCTTCTAGTTTTTTAGAAACCCCCATAAAAGGGCATAAGCCTAAAATTTTAACCAGCACGATATTGTTGACCAATACAGTGCTAATTAAAATTAAAATATAGTTTTGAGACATAGGTTAACAATCAATTAATTTAAGCGATTATAACTTGTTTAGAACGTGGATAATGCGGTTAAGTTTAATCTAAATGTTGTGGTATTACTTGATGCATAAAGTGTGCAGTGGACGTGAATATAAACAAACTTTCTTATATGCACAAAGAATATGTAATTATAATTTAATCGTTATTAGTTATAAGTAATCTATTAGATGTAACGGTTGTCTTTTTTAGTCATATGTAAACTGTTATTTAAGTTAAAATAGCGGTTGTTTTAAATGAGTGGATTTTGATATGTTACAAGGTAGTATGGCCGCTATTGTCACACCAATGTTTGATGATGGCCGCTTGGATTTAGATGCATTACGTACACTGATTGATTTTCATGTCAACGCAGGGACTGATGGTATCGTTATTGCAGGCACAACAGGAGAAGCGCCCACAGTTGATTTTGATGAGCATTGTTTGCTGATTAAAACGGCTATTGAGCATGTCGCTGGACGAGTAGCTGTTATTGCAGGTACAGGTGCAAATTCTACAGTAGAAGCGATTGCGTTGACACAGCAAGCAAAGGATATGCATGTTGATGCTTGCTTGTTGGTCGCGCCTTATTACAACAAACCAACGCAAGAAGGTTTGTATCAGCATTTTGCTGCAATAGCAGCCGCTGTAGATGTGCCGCAAATTTTATACAATGTGCCTGGACGTACGGTTTGTGATATTAGCAATGACACAGTATTACGTTTAGCCAATATTGAAAATATTGTTGGTGTGAAAGATGCAACGGGCTGTATGCAGCGTGGCACAGATTTGTTGTTGCGTGTACCTAAAGGTTTTGCTGTTTATAGTGGGGATGATGCAACAGGCATGCCATTGATGTTACTTGGTGGGCATGGCGTCATATCCGTAACAGCTAACGTGGCGCCAGCGCTTATGCATAAAATGTGTGTGGCAGCGATGGGTGGTGATGTTAGTGAGGCGAAGGCAATCAATGCACAATTATTTGCGTTGCATCAAAAGCTATTTGTAGAAGCTAACCCTATTCCAGTGAAATGGGTTCTAGAGGAGATGGGATTAATAAAATCAGGCATACGCTTGCCGCTTATTAATTGTTCTGAGCAGTATCATGCTGTATTACGTGCGGCCATGAAAACCGCACAAATTAGTTAATTTATGGTGAATTTATGAAACAAGTATATATGGGAAAAATAGCGACATTAGGTTTAATTACTTTATTCTTGGTGGGTTGTAGCTCCTTACCCTTTATGGATAACACCCCTGATTACAAGGCTACAGGAAGTGCCCGACCATTAGAGGTGCCACCAGATCTTACTTCTGTTAGTACAAGTGATGCTTACGAAGTGCCAGGCGGCAGTACAACTTACTCTACTTATAGTGAGGCGCAAGCTGGACAAGAAGCAGGTGTAGAGCAAGTATTAAGAGAACGAGATGGTGTGCGTATGGAAAAGGCAGGTACGCAACGTTGGTTAGTGGTTGATGCCCCCGCTGAAAAAGTGTGGCCAGTAATTCGTGAGTTTTGGTTAGATCAGGGGTTTGCTGTGCGTGTGGAGAATGCAGAGACAGGGGTGATGGAAACGGAATGGATTCGATCTGATGACCTTAAGCCAGATGACAGCAAGAAAAATATAGGTGAAAAATTTGATGCCTGGATGGATAAGCTTTCAGGGTTGGCAGACAGACGCAAATTTCGCACGCGTTTGGAACGCGGTGAAGAAAAAAATACAACTGAAATTTATATGACGCACCGTACTGTTGCTGGTGAAATTGATGATGGAAAAGGAAGGGTAAGAACAATAGTTGGTGAAGTTGAAACAGGCTACCGTTTAGACAAAACCGATAAAACCATTAACGTTGATGAGTATGAAAGAGATTTGGATGCTGAGCTATTGCGTCGCTTAATGGTGAAACTAGGTGTGGAAGAAGCACGCGCAAAACAAATTGCAGCAAACCCCATTAGAGAAAAACGCGCTGAAGTAGTAAAAGAAGCCGATGCTAGCGTAACGCTCAAACTTAAAGATAGCTATGACCGTGGCTGGCGCCGCGTCGGCTTGGCATTAGATAGAATTGGTTTTGTGATGGAAGATAGGGATCGTTCAAAAGGTTTATATTATGTGCGTTATGCCGATGTCGATATTGATGATACCCCAAAAGCAAAGAAAGGTTTATGGGATACATTGGCTTTTTGGAAAGATGATGATGAAGTTGAAAATAAATCGATACCAAAAGAAGAAGATACAATCATTGATAAGTTGAAGTTTTGGAAAGGTAAAGATGGCACAACAGACCCATCCAAAAAATACCGTATTAAAATTGCAGCTGCAGATGATGGTAGTCATGTCAATGTTGTCGACAACGAGGGCAACCCGAACCCATCAAGCACAGCCAATAAAATTATATCGCTGTTATACAACCAATTAAAATAAGTTGCTGTTATACGCATGCGCTTTACATCTCTAGGTAGTGGTAGCGCAGGCAACTGTTTAGTGGTCGAGCAGGCATCGACACGTCTGCTTTTAGATTGTGGCTTTGGCGAGCGTGAGACCATCAAGCGCTTGCAAAAAATTGCCTTAACGCCAGATGACATCACGGGTATTTTAATTACGCACGAGCATGACGACCATGCTAAAGGTGCATTTAAGTTTGCTGCAAAGTTTAACATCCCCATGTGGCTTTCTCATGGCACGAGAAGAATGACAGAGCGCTATCTGCCAAAAAACACACAACCAGTGATTAATGTTATTGATAACCATACCCACTTTGTTATTGAAGGTATCCAAATCACGCCCTACCCGGTGCCGCATGATGCACGCGAGCCGACACAATTTATTTTTACAGATGGTCAGTGTAAGCTGGGCGTGTTGACCGATACTGGGCATTCAACGCCACATATTGAGCAAGTGCTTAGCGGTTGTGATGCTTTGGTTTTAGAGTGTAATCATGATGTCACTATGCTGCAAAAAGGCCCCTACAGTTACGCATTAAAGCAAAGAGTCGGTGGTCGTTTAGGTCATTTAGATAATGCCAGCGCGGCAAGATTATTGTCTAAGTTAGACAATAGTAAACTCAAGCATATTGTGGCTGCACATCTTAGCGTAAAAAACAATACACAATATTTGGCTAAACAAGCATTGAGTCAGGTGCTAAATTGTGAGGACGATTGGATAGGTATTGCGACACAAAAAGAGGGGTTTGATTGGCGCAGCCTGTAGCGCACTGGTTATCACCTGCTAATCTACTTTGACCATCAGCCCAGAACTTTGTTGGCTTGGTGACTGTCGTAGACCTAGTATTTTTCGGCTTATGTCGTCACGGCTTTGCATGGTGCCGCCAATATCCACCCATTCGCCCAAAGAAACACGAATGGTGGTAGATAGTTCTTCAAAATCGATAAAGCCATGGCTATTGGCTTTAGCGATACGCGGTGTGATTTCTAATTCAATTTGATTGCCAATGCTGCGTGGGCGTACTGCAAAACCAGTGCTAATTTCATGCCAGTCTGTATAGCGTTCTATCTGTATATAGCGGCGTGTAATACTAATCCATTCATGTGTAAAGGGCACAATCTGGCCAACGCGGATAAACGCACGTTCACCATCAATCACATTAACAAATTGTGTGCTGTTTTGGCTGATACGGCTGCTATTACGCTCAATATTGATATTGCCGCTATTGGGTAATGTATTACGTCTGTTACTAATGGTTGTTTTGCCTATTTTAACGTTGCCGCTAGCCTCAGTACGGTTTAGCTGCCGCTGACTATTGTTGTTAGATCGAATGGAAATCCTACGATTGACTCTAATAATGTCTAGCTCAGCAATAGTTTGTTCTATCTCGCGCATACGGCTAGGGCTAGCGCGCAAAATAAGCTGGTTGTTTATGCCAGTAGCCGTCCCATCCTCACCCACCATAGGGGAAATAATCGGCAACAAGTCTGCGGCAAATCGATGCTGTAAAGTAATTATTTGAAATTCAGTTTCAGCATTGGCTATCAAGCTAGATAACATTAAAAACGCGATTAAAAGTTTTTTCATTACTATTCTCTATAACCCAAGTTTGCTTGCAGAGACAGCATGCGTGGTTTCTTCTCTAAGTTCATCAAAGCGATCCGTAAGACTAGCCGTGGTGTCGATATCATTTAACATAAATTTAAACCGGGCTTGGTGGATATGAAAACGTCTTAAGTAGCTTTTATGATCGACTAGTACAAAACAGTCCTTGGCTATTTTGGCATGGTTATTGGTTTCATATACTGTCATTTTATGATTATAGGATGACAGCAAATTAAATAGACGTGGGCATTGTTGGGTAAAAAAATCCGTGTTTTGTAAGATAATCGTTAATTCGCTTGATGGGCTTTGACTTAAAAACCCTTGTATCAAATTAAAACGGGTAATACTGGTGTAATCCCCACACGAAAAATCTTGGTCAAAAATCAGCAATTGCTCTTTTGCTTCCGCAATGACCAAATTTAATGCTGCAGAATAATTAACCTCACCTAAAATAATGTTATCAGGCTTTAGTGTGTTTTCATTCATCGCTGATTGCCTTATTCAAAGTTAATATAGCCAGCCGTATAGGCTGCATACAATGTATTGGCTAATGCTTGTTGCTTGTCTTCATTTAAAGAGACTGACTTTAAAAAACGATGGTCTGCCAAGTGGCGCATGTGTTCAGTTAAACGCGTAGGCACTGCTAAAGTTTCACCATTTAAGTAAAAGTTATTTTGTTGGAATAACATTAATGACTTTAAATCTAACCTTAACGGTTTTTTTGCTAGTTTTTTAGCAAAGTCGATAGGGCTGATTTTTTGTGGCGGTTCAAAAACAATATCTGGCTTCGGCTCGGTCATATAAATGCCCAAAAAATGATTGATATGGCCTTTATCCCAGGTGATGGTTCGTAGTATTTTTTCTACTTTCTTTATCATGGCATCGCTGATTTCGGCGGGATGTGTCTGCAAGCTTAATGCCTTATCTTCATAATAGCCCTTAGCTTGAATCGTGTCTTGTAAATAGTTTAAAAACGAATGCGTTAACTCTTGTGCGGCTGGTGCTCTAAAGCCGATGGAATATGTCATACAGTCATTAGTTTCCGCAACGCCATGGTGTGCATAGTTAGGCGGTAGGTAAAGCATGTCACCCGTTTCTAACACCCATTCCTGTTCAGCTTTAAAATGTTTTAATAGTTTTATAGGCGCATCTTCTATTAAACTTAAATCAGTTTGTGCGCTAATCTGCCAGCGTCTTTTGCCAGAACCTTGTAGTAAAAATACGTCATAAGAATCAACATGTGCGCCTACTGACCCGCCAGTGGGTGCGTAGCTCACCATTAAGTCATCTAAACGCACATGCGGGATAAAATTAAATAGTGTTAGCAGCTCGGCTGCTTCAGGTAAATGATGATTGACGCTTTGTACTAATAGCGTCCAGTTTTGTTTAGGTAGCTTGGCAAAATCATCTTCAGCAAATGGCCCATCAGCAACTTGCCAGCTATTATTGGTATTGTTAACAATTCTAGATTGAACATCCTCTTCACAAGCGAGCCCAGCTAATTCATTGGGTGTCAGCAGGTTTTCAAAGTCATCGATGGCATTTTTAATCAATAGTGGTTTTTTTTGCCAATAGTCACGTAAAAACTGACTAGGTGTCAGATTATTTAATCGCTTTAACGGTTTGTTCATTAGTGTATTCTAACAGTGCATAGAAAAGAGTTGCAGGGGTATACTGAACGGTATATATTATTAATGATTGATAGCTAAAGGGGTTTGAGATGAATTCACCAGTAGATGATGGCATTAAGACTTTTCATGGCGGCTGTCCGCATGACTGTCCCGATACTTGTAGCATGGAATACCATGTAAAAGATGGTCAGTTGCTCAAAGTCACCGGTAATAAAGAACACCCCATGACGCGTGGTGGTTTGTGCGTCAAACTCAAAGATTACGAAAAACGCCATTATCATCCTGACCGCGTGCTTTACCCGATGAAGCGTACGGGTCCTAAAGGCAGCAAGCAGTTTGAGCGTATTACTTGGGATGAAGCGCTTGATACGATTAGCACTAAATGGAAGAAAATTATTGCTGAAGATGGTCCGCAAGCGATTATGCCCAATAGCTATTTGGGTAACCAAGGTTTAGTGCATGGTTTAAATGGTGGCGATGCTTTTTTTAACCGCATGGGGGCTACCGTCACTGAGCGTACCTTTTGTGGCGAAGGTTCTTGTACGGCTTGGCTACTTACCGTAGGGCCAACGGCAGGTGTTGATCCTGAAAGTTTTATCCATTCAAAATACATTGTTATTTGGGCATGTAATTCAGTCAGCACTAATTTACATCATTGGCGCACCGTGCATGAGGCGCAGAAAAAAGGTACCAAAGTGGTGGTGATTGATTCTTATGTCTCAAGAACAGCTAAAGAGGCAGACTGGCATATTGCGCCCAAACCGGGAACAGACGGCGCATTAGCCATGGCTATGATGAATGTGATTATTGAAGAAGGCTTACAAGATCAAGATTATATTGATCACTATACGCATGGATACAAAGAATTAGCTGAACGTGCAAAAACACGCACACCAGAATGGGCAGAAGAAATTACAGGTGTTTCGGCAGATGTGATTCGTCAATTTGCACGTGAATATGCAACCACACCCCCAGCTGCAATTCGTCTTGGCGTTGCACTAGAGCGCAATTATGGTGGTAGCCAAGCCATTCGTGCCGTAACTTGTTTGCCGGCATTAATTGGCGCATGGCGCCATGTGGGTGGTGGGGCATTGCAGTTTCCTGTGTGGGAGCACCCCTATAAATTTGATGTGATTTCACGCCCAGATTTAATTCCTGAAGGCACGCAGGTGGTCAATAACTTGCAATTTGGTCGTGCGCTAGTTGGTGAGCTTAATCTTAAAACCCCGATTAAATCAGTCATGGTGTGGAATACCAACCCACTGACGCAGGCGCCAGAGACCGATAAAATTGCAAAAGGCCTTGCGCGAGAAGATTTATTCACTGTGGTGGCTGAGCACTTTATGTCAGATACTGCCGCTTATGCCGATATTGTATTACCAGCAGCCATGGGCGCTGAAATGGAAGATATGATTCTGTCTTGGGGTCATTTATACCTTACTTATAACGAAAAATGTATTGAACCGCCAGGCGAAGCATTGCCCAATTACGAAATTTTCAGACGCTTAGCTAAATTAATGGGTTATGAAGAAGATAACTTCAAATGGAGCGATGCTCAATGTTTAGAAAACTATGTGGATTGGGACGCACCAACCTGTGAAGGCATTGATTTAGATTACATGCGCAAGCATGGTTTTGCTCGCTTAAAAGACTTTGGTGATAAAGATGTACGCGCACGCCATGCTAAAGGTGAGTTTCCAACACCAACGGGTAAGTGTCACTTTATGGTGGAAGGCGCTAAGAACTTTGTGGCAGGGCCGTTTCGTCAAATGTACGAAGGTTTTCAGCCCGGGCAAGATATTGATCCATTGCCAGATTATTTAGCATCACGTGAATCGGTAGCGACTAATCCAGAGCTGGCTGCTAAATATCCACTCAGTATTATTTCGCCTAAAAGCCATGCCTTTCTAAACTCTTGTTACGCCAATATGGATAGTCAGCAAAAAGCACAAGGTGAACAGTTCGTGTTGATGAATCAAGCCGATGCGCAAGCACGCAATATTAAAGAGGGTGATACCGTTAAAGTGTTTAATGACCGTGGCGCATTTGAAGGCGTAGCGAATATTACGGATGATGTGAATGCAGGGATAGTGGTAGCGAGTTTGGGTTATTGGCGTCAGCTTAATAAAGGTACGGTTAATTGTATTAGTTTGGCTGAGTTAGGCGATATGGGGAATTCGGCTACTTTTAGTGATAATTTGGTGGAAGTGGGGTTGGGGTAGGTTTGAACTAAAGTGAGGTATCGTTAGGTGCCTTGCTTAATGATGTATTAATTTTAAATTCCTCTCTTTCTTCTGGGCTGGCACGCCTGAAAGAAATAATACGTACTGTTTCTTCGTCTCGCATCGTCGTTACCATTACCACAACGTGGTCATTATCATCCAAACTCATGTGCATATGCCTATATTCACCATTTTCAACGAAGGGGCCTTTAGTTAAATGTGGTTTTTTAGCTCCTAGTGGGGAAATTAGATTGTTTAGTAGATACAATGCACTTTCGAGCGAGTAATGATGCTTTTTTCGGTTTTCCTCTTCTTTTTCTTCGTCGTACCCAATCTTAGTTGTTCCAAAGACTAACCTGAACTCATATTTAGGTATTCCTAGTTCCTCTGGGATATTCATAGCAATCGTAAGTTGGTGTGGTTAATGTGTGAAGCCATAAAAGTTTGATGTAGTGGTTCTTAATACTATCTTAACTAATGGTCATTAGAGGCGCAACGGTGTTGTCGCTCTCGCGCGACGGGCGACCCTATTTCTTTTGCCTGTCCAAAAGAAACATGGGAAAGAAAAAGACACCCCACACCTCGGGCTTTGCCTTCCCTGTGCTACTCATCTAACAAGGCGTCTGCGGAACTCGCCCGAGACAAACATTCGGCCTCAGACAGTCCTCGACGAAAACTCCTTGTCTGATTCCGTTGCTCGGCGAGGTGCCAAGGGGCTGAAGTTCAAAACCATACGAATGCAACGTGTTTGCAATTAAAGAAAAGCATCTTCCAATTTACTTTCTCCCCTTACATCATGCTGAGTAGCAGAAACAAAATAAGAAAAAGGCGAGCACTTGTTTGAATCCCGCAGTGGCTTGTAGTTTTTATAAGCCACTAGGTTGAGTTGCACAGCCGCTTATTTTGTTGAGCAACGCAAGGTAGCCAAAGGGCGTGTCAACCGACTTGGCGCTTTAGCGACTAGCGAGGTTGGGTACACTCCTTGCGGGCGTGATGTCGGGGTGCCGTTTTCTTGGGTTACTTTCTTTTCAGGCAGTTAAAAGAAAGTGACTAGCAGTCGGGCTACCCCCGACTGTTTATTCAGTAATAATGATTATTTAAAACCACATGAACACCATTGACTGTGCATCATATGTAATGTGCTAGTAAAGTTCGTTTGTACTTAAACTATTACTTTTTTACTCGTGTTGTTGTATTTTCGGTTGTTTTTTCACTCAATGATTAATGTTTGTAAAATAGCCTAGACAGGGTGTTTTGATGCTGATAAAGTGCGCTCAAATATTAAGAAAAGAAGTGTTATTGTCATGAAAAGTTCGTCAACAAGAATCCCATTTGCAGTAGCTGGTGTTATTGCGGTAGCGGTATACAGCGCAACAGCAGGGCCTAATTTTTATGGGCCTGCTGCGTCAGTCGGTGATGATAAAAAAATAGAAGTTATTGAGATGTCAGCAGAGGCTGGCGCAGTGTTTATTAAAACGGTAGAAAAACAGCTGTCGCTAGATTTTGTATTACCCGTGAAATAAGCCTTTGTGATTTTTCTGCTAAGGCAAAAGCATATAAGTCTGTTCGTCCAATCATTTTTCCAAACTCCCGTTCGAAGCTTAAATTATGATCTGTCTCGTTAATTTCATTGGTGAGTAGATATAAATTACCATTAACATTGCGGCTGTTAGAGAGCTTCCAAACGGAAATTTCGATATTACGTGCCACATTGTAGAGCCGTTGCGGGTCTAGGCTTTTATCGGTTAGAAAAAACTCTTTTTGATTGTTGTGCGCTTTGGCTAGCATGGTTTGTAAGCCGACAATAAAAGGTAGTACGCGGTCGCCCAAATATTGTTGATTAAAGGCTAAAAAAATAGCATCGGTGCCTTGTTTCTTTTCAATATGTTTAAAGCGCCAGTGATGCTTTGCTTCCCCCTCAAACACCCATTCCGCCATTTGCGCTACAGAGTCGGCGCCACTTTTTTCTAGCTCGCGTGGATTGCGCTTATATAATTTTGTCATTAACTTGCGTAAGCTTTGCGTGTTTTCTGCTAGCTCTACATCAGCCATGCGGTCAAAGTCGGTTTTGACTAGCTGGTTAATGCTGCTGCTACCGCTGCGCTGCGGCATTGTGTTTGGTTCTGTTGAGAAGCTTGCGCAGGCATTTAATAGACACGCCAGCATGAATAAACCAATGCACTTCATTCGTTATCTTTTTGCTTGTTGGCGATTCTTGATTTTGGAAACACAATACTAAAGGTACTGCCAACGTTTGGCTGACTAATAATTTCCAATTTAGCTTTATGCCGATTGAGTATATGTTTAACAATCGCCAAGCCTAAACCTGTGCCACCTGTGTCTCTACTGCGCCCAGTGTCTACGCGATAAAAACGTTCGGTTAATCTGGCTATATGTTCTTCTTCAATGCCAATGCCAGTATCTCTTACGCTGAACACAGCCTGTTCATCAATGCGACTCCATTGAATATAAATATCACCTTTTTTGGGTGTGTAACGGATAGCGTTGCTAACTAAGTTGCTAAATGCACTTAATAATTCTTCTTGGTTGCCCGTAATGTTAAGGTTTTTGTCTACATCTAAATGGATAGAGTGTTTTTTGTTACTCAGTGCTCTACCATCATTTTGCACCGTCTTTAATAATGTCACCATATTGATGGTGTCGTGTTCTGGTGTTTCTGTATTACTTTCAATGCGAGATAGCATTAACAAATCTTCGATGATGCGTTGCATACGGCTGGTTTGCTCTATCATCATGTTGAAGTGCTTTTTAGTGCCCGCTGCTATTGCGCCTTTCGTGCCTGATAGTGTTTCTAAAAACCCTCCGACCACGGTTAATGGCGTACGTAACTCGTGTGAAACATTGGCAATAAAATCGCGGCGCATGGTGTCATTTTTTTCTTGTGCGGTAATGTCTCTGCTAATCAGCAGTTTCTGTTTAGAACCAAATGAAATTAATTGGATTTGCAAGACCATGCCTGCGTTACGTAAGGACTTAAGCCGGAGTGGCTCAGTATGCGTTTGTTGTTGCAGGTATTCAATAAAGACTGCGTAACGTACATAATTGTGAATGGGTTGATTGATATCTTGATTAAGGTCTATTCCTAATTGGCGTTCTGCTGGCGGGTTACACCATTCAATTTCATTTTTTTGGTTAAGCACCACTACACCATCCGGTAGTGCGCTCGTTGTTTGTTTAAATCGTTCTAGTGATGCGGTTAGTTCGTTTTTAATGTTGCCATGTTTGCGTTGCAGATGAAAAATTGAAGTGAATATTTCTTCCCAGTAGCCGCTACCTTGTGGAACTGACGCTAATGTTGGATTTTGCAGCCATTCATGCAACTGATGTATCCAATAAATATGGTGTGCTAATAAGGCTAATAAAAAAATAAGTACAATAACTAATGCGGTGACTTTGCTTGTTGCAAGTGCAAGGATGGAGTAGATGAATACGAGTCCAAGTCCAAGCCATAATGTTTTTATACGTATATCTAACACATTTTCTTACCCTGAATAAGAGAGACTATTATAGGAGATTTTATGCAAATTAAATGATTCTAAATAATATTTTTAACATTATTTTGCAGATAACCGATAACCAGAACCGCGAACAGTTTGAATTAAATCTTGATGGCCAGAAATTGACAGTGCATTGCGTAAACGGCGGATATGGACATCGACGGTACGGTCTTCAACAAATACTTGATTCCCCCATACTTTATCTAGCAATTGGCTACGCGAGTGTACGCGCTCAGCATTACTCATAAAATAATGCAGTAACTTAAATTCGGTTGGGCCTAAATTAAGGTTCGCTCCATTACCCGTGACGCGGTGCATGCTAGGGTCTAGCAATAGCCCGTTAATTTCTATTGCGTCATCTGTCATTTCTGGGGCATGCCTACGCAATACTGCCTTAATGCGCGCATTGAGTTCGCGCGGGCTAAATGGTTTGGTTACATAGTCATCGGCGCCAAACTCTAAGCCGCGCACTTTATCAGATTCGTCACCACGTGCAGTGAGCATAATGATAGGGATGGATTTGGTTTGCTTGTCTAATTTAAGTTTACGAGTGAATTCAATACCACTCATGCCTGGTAACATCCAATCCATCAAAATTAAGTCGGGTGTTGTCGTGCGTAGTAGTTCTTGCGCAATCTCAGCGCTTATGGCACGTAGTGGGGTATGTCCAGATTGTGTGATATTAAGGGCAAGTAATTCTTGTATCGCGGGTTCATCTTCAACCACTAAGATAATTGCTGGCATAGCATCCTAACGTTTTATATTTTAAACAATTAGATTTTGTGAACATCATATGTCAATTTTATGACAAATGATAAAACTTTATATTTTTAAAGTATGATGATAATTGCCATTTTTGGTTTTTTGTAACAATATGTAGCTTGCTATTGAATACGCAATAATACTTAAATATATAAAAGGGGCAGTATATGTTGGGGTTTTTGGCTAAAGAAAAAACAATTGCAAGTCCAAGTTTTAATCGTTGGTTAGTGCCGCCTGCTGCACTAGCTGTCCATTTGTCTATTGGCATGGCGTATGGCTTTAGTGTGTTTTGGAAGCCACTTGGTAATGCTTTGAAAAGTGCTGATGGCACCCCCGTTGCTGTTTGTGCTGCAGGGGCTACCACATTTGGCGATAAGTTGGCAGGTACAGCTAAAGCACTGTTCGCTACAGATTGTAATTGGACGCAGTTTGATTTGGGTTGGATGTATACCCTGTTTTTTGTTTTACTGGGTTGTTCTGCTGCTCTATTTGGTGGCTGGTTGGAACGTGAGGGCCCACGTAAAGCAGGCGTTGCTGCTGCCTTTTTATGGGGTGGTGGTTTATTAATATCTGCCTATGGTATTTATATTCATCAACTGTGGTTGTTATGGCTTGGCAGCGGCGTCATTGGTGGTATTGGGTTGGGTTTAGCTTATATTTCACCAGTGTCGACGCTAATTAAATGGTTTCCTGATCATCGTGGCATGGCTACAGGTATGGCTATTATGGGTTTTGGTGGTGGCGCCATGATTGGTTCACCGATTGCAACAAAGTTAATGGCACACTTTTCTACAATATCGAGTGTTGGTGCATGGCAAGCATTCGTTGTGCTAGGCATTATTTATTTTATTTTCATGATGAGCGGTTCCTTTGGTTATCGTGTTCCAGCGACAGGTTGGAAGCCAGCAAATTGGAAACCATCGGCAACAGATAAAAACGCAATGATTGCGACTAAACATATGCATTTAAATAAAGCACATAAAACGCCGCAATTTTGGCTAATATGGCTCGTGCTTTGTATGAACGTTTCTGCTTGTATTGGTATATTAGGTGCGGCATCTCCTATGCTACAAGAGACTTTTGGCGGCGCGCTAATTGGTCAGCCTGAGCTTGGTTTTGCAGAGGTTAAAAATGATGGCGCGTTAACAGCGGCAGCTGCTTTAGTCGGTGCTGGTTTTGTGGGCTTGATTTCTGTATTTAATATTTTTGGGCGTATCGGTTGGGCATCATCTTCAGATAAGCTTGGACGTAAGCGCACATACTATATTTTCTTTGTTTTAGGTGCATTCTTATATTGCTCAGCTGCCTATGTTGCTGGCTTTAAGTCATTGTCTTTATTTGTTGCCTGCTTCTGCATCATTTCTTCTATGTATGGCGGCGGCTTTGCAACGATACCTGCCTATTTAGCTGATATATTTGGCACACAGTTTGTAGGCGCTATTCATGGGCGTTTATTGACGGCATGGTCTACAGCAGGGATTGTTGGGCCTGTTATTGTGAATTACATGCATGACACTCGTTTAGAAGCAGGTGTGCCATATGACCAAATCTATGCGCCCATTATGTTGGTGTTAGCCGGCATGATGGTCATTGGGTTTGTTGCAAATATGCTGATTAAACCTTTGGATGATAAAGCCTTCATGACCGATACAGAGCTTGCCGCTGTTCGTAGTGCAGGTCATGAAAAATCATCGACGAAAACAACCGTTACTGCAGTTGCAGAAAAACATACTTTTGTCATGTTATTAGCTTGGGGAGCAGTGCTGATTCCTATCGCCTATGGTATATGGAGTACAGCACAAAAAGCATGGTCATTATTTAGCTAGTGTTTTAAGCCGCTGCGGCAGTAATGATATTAACAAATAGCGTAAAATAGCGCTTTTATGTGAGCGGGTGTGTGTTTTGGAAAAAATAGCAATTAATTTAGATGGTACTGGTAAAAAAATTGGGCTGGTGTTGTCTCGCTTCAATAGTAAAATTGGTGATGGTTTACTAGAAGCTTGTCATGCTGAGTTGCTGAAATTAGGTGTGCAAGCAGCCGACATCAAAATAGCCACAGTGCCAGGTGCTTTAGAAACACCACTTATTTTGCAACACATGGCACTGAGTGAAAAGTATGATGCTTTAATTGCCTTAGGTGCTATTGTCCGTGGTGAAACTTATCATTTTGAGGTCGTTGCCAATGAATCTGCACGTGGCATTTCAGACGTGCAGTTAAATACAGGTGTTCCAGTCGCTAATGCCGTTTTAACCACTGAGAACAGTGGCCAAGCATTAGCACGCATGCAAGTTAAAGGTGCTGAGGCGGCGCAAGTCGCGATTGAAATGGTCAATTTGGTGGATGTTGTATGACCAGTACACCATCAAAAGTAAAAGTCAAAAAGAAACCAAAACGGAGTCAAAATCGACGAAAATCGAGAGAGTTGGTTTTGAAGGCCGTTTATCGAGGCATGATTAACGAAAGTGATTTGAAACAAGTCTTTTTGGATATGAAAGATGATCCAGATTACATGAAGGCAGATGAAAGTTACTTTATACAATTACTAAAAGGCGTTACCAGTCGTCTAGACGAATTGGACCAGGGTATATCAGTTTATATTGATAGAAAATTAGAAGAATTAAGCCCTGTGGAGCATGCCATTCTTCGAATTTCATCTTATGAGCTGTTATTTGATCAAACCATACCTTATCGCGTCGTGATTAATGAAGCTGTAGAATTGGCTAAGACTTTCGGCGGGGCAGATGGGCATAAGTATATTAATGGCGTGCTAGATAAAGTAGCAGCATCAGCTAGACCTCAAGAATTTAGGAGGTAATATTTTTTGTTAAAACATGAACAAAATTTAATTTGTAGTACTTTAACTAAAAGATAAGATGGACGTAACCCATGCCATCGAAGTAGTTAGGATGACTGATGTTGGACTGGTGCGTGACCATAATGAGGATGCTGTCGCTAGCGACCTGAGCATTGGGTTGGTCATTCTTGCAGATGGTATGGGTGGTTATCAGGCGGGGGAGATAGCCAGTGAGGTGGCTATACTTTCGTTGACGGCAGATTTAGCTGAGCTACACAATAGAAAAAGGTTATTTAAGAAAAAAAATAAACTACTACCTGAGTCAAGCATGCTAATTGAGGCAGTTGATAATGCCAATGCAGCTATTTACCAAATGGCGCAGGCGTATCAGCAATGTGAAGGGATGGGGACAACATTAGTAACAGGACTATTCACTGACAATAAGTTGGTTGTTGGGCACATAGGCGACTCTCGACTGTATTGTTTAAGAGATAAAAAATTATTGCGGCTGACAGAAGACCATTCGGTTGTTCAAGAGCAAATAAATGCTGGTGAGATTACCGAAGAACAAGCAAAAAAATCTGAAAATAGAAATTTGGTCACGCGCGCGCTTGGGACTAATGATTTTGTAGAAGTCGAAATAAAAGAATATGAGGCAAAGGTGAATGATATCTATTTGCTCTGTACTGATGGCTTGACGGATTTAGTTGATGATGAAGCGATTGCTAGTATTCTGATTGACGCTTATGTTGATATTGATCAAGCCGCAAAAAATTTAATTCACTTGGCAAATGTATCGGGTGGTATAGATAATATTTCTGTCGTCATTGCTTTAGTAAAAAAAGAATTTCCATTAAAAAAGCAGTGGTTACGTCATATTTTTGGTAAAGTGGTATCCTAAATCGGGGATCAAAAATCATTATGGCGAAATTAATTCTTTTATTAGATGGAAATGTGCTCAGTGAGATTGTTATAGATAAAGAGCATATGACGATAGGGCGTCGATCATCTAATGACATCCACATTGATAATTTAGCAGTAAGTGGACAGCACGCAGAGATTTCTGTACTAGGCAAAGATGTTTATTTGGCTGATTTAGATAGTACAAACGGTACTTTAGTTAATGGTAAAACCATAAAAAAACATACTTTAAAACATAGAGATGTCATTGAATTTGGTAAATATCAACTAAGATACCTTGATGAGAAAGACGCAAAAAAAGGTGACAAGGATGGCGTTTCTGATATAGCAAAGGTTAAGCCCGCATCAGAAGTTAAAAGAACGCCTGCACCTATCGTATTAGAAGAACAAGAACAGACCGTGACTGACGCTATAAAAAATGAAGAAGCCGTTAGTTTAGAAGAAGATAAAGAGGAAAAGTCTCAAGAAGTCTCATCGCAGGCCTATTTGAAAATATTAAGTGGCGATCAAGCAGGCCAAGCTTTATTGTTAGATAAAACAATGATTAAGGTAGGGACGCCTGGTGAGCAATTGGCTGTTATTACTAAAAGGCAAGAAGGTTATTTCATTACACATGTCGCGGGGGATCATTATCCTCTTGTGAATGATCAATCGATTGGCGTGCAAGCCTATGCGCTTAAAGACCAAGATCGGATTGAAGTTTTGGACAGTAGAATGGAACTTCATTTAACATGACAAACTATTTGTTTGGCTAAGGATTTTTTTGGTTAAAAAAACTAAGCAAGTAGACCTGTTGCATCAATTGGAGCGTTTAAATGCGATAGGGGTAGCGTTATCTAATGAACGAGATAATAACTGTTTATTAGAAACAATTTTATTAGGCGCTAAAGAACTAACGAATGCTGATGGTGGTACTTTGTATACGGTGTCAGAAGACAATAAGCTTAAATTTGAAATCATGCGAACAAAAAGCTTGGGCATTATGTTGGGTGGCACGACAGGAAAGCCGATTCCTTTTCCTCCACTTCCAATTTATCTCGAAAATGATGAACCAAACACTAGTATGGTGGCGGCTTGCTGTGTATTAGATGACAAAACGATCAATATAGATAATGCCTATTTAGCTGACGGCTTTGACTTTTCGGGGACACGCCAATTTGATGAAAAAATGGGTTATCACTCACAATCATTTTTAACTGTACCCATGAAGAATCATGATAATGAAATGATTGGTGTTTTACAGTTAATTAATGCTATCGACCCAAAGACGCAAGAGGTTGTTGCTTTTACTGAAGCACATCAGCGTTTAGTCGAGTCTCTAGCTTCGCAAGCAGCAGTCGCGTTAACGAATCATAATTTAATTGATGGCTTGAGAAATTTATTTGAGTCTTTTATTAAATTAATTGCTGATGCAATTGATGAAAAATCCCCTTATACAGGCGGGCATTGTCAGCGTGTACCAGAGCTAACAATGATGCTAGCGGAAGCCGCGATTAAGGCAAAAAAAGGTCCATTTGAAGACTTTTCAATGACTGAAAAAGAATTTTATGAACTGAGGATTGCTGCTTGGTTGCATGATTGTGGCAAGGTGACGACACCGGAAACGATTATGGACAAGGCGACTAAATTGGAGACCACCTATGACCGTATTCATCTGATTGATCAGCGTTTTGAATTGTTAAAGTTACAACGGGAAAATGCTTATTTACGGTTGGTGCCTGAGTCAATGCAGCCTAATCTCTCGATGAATAAAGAATCGTTTCAGGATGAGGTGGCTGAGATTAATAAACAATTAGATGTGGATAGAGATTTTATCCGGCTGATTAATATAGGCGCTGAGTCGATGAATGTGGAAGATCAAGCACGCGTTAAGAAAATTGCCAAGTATGATTTTCTTAATGCATTAGGCAAGCGAGAAGATTTTTTGACGGCTGATGAGGTTTATAACTTAACGATACCGCGCGGCACATTAACACCAGAAGAACGTGCCATTATTAATAATCATATCGTTGTGACCATTAATATGTTGGAATCATTGCCATATCCAAAAGATTTAAGTCGGGTTCCTGAATATGCAGGTGGCCACCATGAGCGTATGGATGGGAAAGGATATCCTAAGGGTTTAACGCGAGATGAAATGTCTGTCCCTGCACGTATGATGGGTGTTGCTGATATTTTTGAAGCGTTAACAGCTAAAGATAGGCCTTATAAAAAAGCAAAAACGCTTTCTGAGACATTGAGAATTTTGGGACAAATGAAGCTTGATAATCATATTGATCCCGACGTGTTTGATTTGTTTGTGCGCGATAAAGTTTATTTACACTATGCTGAAATGTTTTTAGAGCCTGAACAAATCGATGAAGTAGACGAATCTAAGATTCCTGGTTATATAGCGTTCGGTGTCATTAACAGCTTATAAATTAACTTAATCATTCATTAGATGAGGCGGTTGGCACTAGCGGCTGAAATGAAGTGTTTTCTAGCTTAAATAGTATAAGATTTAGCATTCTTTACTTAATGGTTTGTTCATGACAGCCCTCTTTGTCTAGACGCAAATAGCTACCTTGCTCATACCAATCGGCTAATACCCAACGTTCGCATCTATGTTCTTCCAGCGTATGAACATGTTTATTGGGGCGGTGTGTGTGACCGTGAATAAAAATGGGTGGAAAATCATATTTAGTTAGCAGCATTTCTACTTCTGCAATATTAACATCCATGATTTCTAGCGATTTATTGGACTTTTCTTGCTGACTTTTAACGCGCAGCATTTCGATATAAGCAATACGCTGGTCTAATGGTTGGCTTAAAAAGTCTTCTTGCCACTTTTTACTTCTCACTTCTTTACGAAAGGCTTGGTAACTTATATCGTCCGTGCATAGTGCATCACCGTGACTTAATAGTATACGTTGCCCATAAAGATTGATGATACTAGGGTCTGGAAGTAATTCGATATTAGCGGCGTCGGCGAATGTTTGCCCAAGTAAAAAGTCACGATTGCCATGCATGAAGAATACGTTGACTTGTTGAGAGCTGAGTTCTCTAAGCGCCGTAATGATATCTTGGTGAGTACCAGTAGCAATCGTGTCGTCACCTGGCCAGTATTCGAAAAAGTCCCCAAGAATATATAAAGACTGTGCTTGTGTCGCTACATCTTTTAAAAATGATGTAAAGATTTGTAGAATATTGGGGCGTGACTCACATAGGTGTAGATCAGAAATAAGTATGCTGTGTTCCATGTGAGCAGGTGTCTAGGCTGTAGCAGCTTAATAGCTACTAATTGCAGCGCTTCAACAAAGTGTTGCCTTCTGGATCATAACGGCCTCTTCTGGTACATCTTGATGACCCGCTTTGTTTGTAGTTTTTACGGTTTTTATTTTGTCTACTACATCCGTACCTTCTGTTACCTTGCCAAATACGCAATAGCCCCAACCGCTTGCCGTAGGCGCTGTGTGATTCAAAAAGCTGTTATCGTTTATATTAATAAAAAATTGGCTGCTAGCTGAATCAGGTATTGAGGTGCGCGCCATTGCAATCGTGTATTTGTCATTAGTTAAACCATTATCAGCTTCATTTTTAATTTCAGCTTCTGTTGATTTTTGTTTCATTGAATCGTCAAACCCACCACCTTGAATCATGAAGTCATTGATAACACGATGGAAAATAAGACCATCGTAAAAGCCATTCTCGACATACTGTATAAAATTTTCAACAGTAATGGGTGCTTTTTCTGCGTTGAGTTCTAGCACGATATCGCCGAAGTTAGTGGTGAGTTTGATCACGTTGATTCCTTAAAGTTTTTAGAATGAAGTATAAAGTTACTTGGCAGCAACTTCTGATAAGAGCTTAACGCTTTTGATGGTAATAGCTTGTGTCGGAACATCACCAAACCTACCGACGAAGCCAGTAGGTGTAACGCCAATCTTTTTAATGACATCCATGCCGTTTGTTACTTTCCCAAAGACGCAATAGCCTATTGTTTCGGGGCGAGCGCCCGTAAAATTTAAGAAACGGTTATTTTTTAAATTAATAAAAAACTGTGCAGTGGCTGAATTAGGGTCTGCTGTTCGTGCCATTGCAATGGTACCTGTTTCATTGGTTAGGCCATTGTCAGCTTCATTTGCAATAGGTTCGCGCGTTGGTTTTTCGTATAAATCACGTTCAAATCCACCACCTTGAACCATAAAGTTCCTAATAACGCGATGAAAGATAGTGTTTTCATAAAACCCATCTTTTACATATTGTAAAAAATTTTCCACCGTTTTTGGCGCTTTTTCAGGATAGAGCTCAATAGTAAAATTACCTTGAGACGTTTCAAATTCAACGCGTGTTTCAGCTTGCACAATACTGACAAGTGTTAGCAGCATGATTGCAAAAAAATGTTGTTTTAAAGTATTAAGTTGCATGTGATTACGCTGCTCCTTCATAGATGATTTTCCATTGCTTATTTTCGTGTTTCCAGTATTGACGTTTACGCATTGTATTTTTCAGTGTTGGGCTTTGATAAAATTGCTCGAAATTAACGACGACAATAGGTGTGGTAGATTTTGTTTTAGACGTTGTTTGGCTGGTTTTAGTTGGATAGCCATATATGCTGATATCATTTACTTTTATCGTGACTTTTGGCTTGCCTGATTGTACACGTCGTTTGTGGTCGGTCCATTGTTTTAACTTTCCGCCGCTATAGAAAAAGCCATTAGAATAGTGACTTAAATATCGTTTAGTATTTTGAGAAACCCAATCTGACCGCCAAGTTTCTATTGCATTATTGAGTGCTTTTAATTGTGAGTTTTTTAGCTTGGTTTTTGTAGTATTTAACCACTGCACATTATCAGAAATAATGACAGGCACATTCCCTGATTTTAAAAAGGGTTTTAATTTATTTAAATCAGGGTTACTTAGCACAATGCAGCCATCACTCGCGCGTGGCGGCCGGCTGTAAGTGTCCTTAGGGGTGCCGTGTAGCCATATGCCAGAACCACTTTTATTTTTGTGCTTATCTAATTCATTCGGGTAGTTGAGCGGATAAGCGCCGTCACCATAAAAATCAGATAGAGGGGTTGTTAGTTTTTTTGCAGAAAAATAAACGCCAACTGGCGTGCGTTTATCACCTTCTACATATTTATCGGCACCATTTTTTCCGATACTGACATAATAGTCAGACACATGTTGCAAGCCTGAATTGGATTTCTTGTATAAAAATAATCTGGATTTTACCGTATCAATTAAGATTAAATGCTGCTGTTTCTCGCCCATTTGTATCGGTATATTAGGTGTTAAACGGCTGTCATCTTCAGAGAAATAGTGATTAATACGCGTGCGAGCCTCTTGTCTTAGGCCTTCAACTTCTGCTGAGCTATATTTACTATCTGGATTGCCGAAGTTTTCTAGTGGGCGTGTTTGTGCACTTAGCAAATCGCCGCGGATAAGGTAGGCAAGTTTAAAGTTAGGTACTTTACGAATAAGCTCGTTAACTGTTTGCATGGCTTGTTTAGTGTTGCCTTGAGCAACTTCCATCAAACTTTTAACGAGTAAACGCTCAACTAAATCACGGCCAAGTTGATGCGTAAAGGTTTTACTTACTAACCTTTCAGTGTTAACCGCTGTTGCATTCCAAGGCAATAAAGCAGCGCTAACCAATATGGCGTATTGAAAAAACTTTAATCTAATATTTAATGCCATTTAATGATCAATATTTAACCTAATTAACTATGTAATGCAGCTTGCTAAATCAAAGCCAGTATTAATTTGAAGCAATTTCTTGATTAATTAACCATGCACTATCTATTTTTTTGAATACCAATGTTTTAAAAGTGTGAATGGGGCCGCCATCTGCTTTATAGTATTGTTTGAATCTAACTTTTGCATTGCTGTCGTCTATGATAGAAACTTCTTGGTCATTTAGCTCCAAGTTGATTTTAGACGGTCTAGTAACACGGTCTTTACGTAACTTTTTCCAACTTGCATAACTACGACCTTTAGCTGGCTTAAAGGTTTCAGCATAGCTAGCATAATAACCCTCTAAATCTTGGCTAGACCATGCATTTGCCCAATTATTGACTGCATCTGCAACATCGCTTTCATTGTTCGCTGTTGTGTCAACTGCGGCTGGTGTAGCCTCCACTGGCGCGAGTTTCGGTGACGTCACTTTTTTATCAGCAGGACGTATAGGTTTTGTTTTTGCGGCAACAGTCGTTTTGCTACCAGTATCAAATAAATCTTTAATAAGAGACAATTTGCTTTGGGCACGTGTGTTGCCATTGTCTAAAGTCAGTGCTTTGTCATAAGCCTCAGATGCCATGCGCGCATAGATGTCACCTAAGTTCTCATGCGCAGTTGCGTAGCTTGGGTGCGTTTTAATGGCTGTTTGCAGCGCTTTTTTAGCAAGATCATACTGGCCGGCTTCGGCATGTAGCACGGCTAGGTTGTTATAAGGTTCTGGTAGGTTAGGGTATTGCTGTGTTAAGTCAGTAAATGTCTTAATGGCTTCCTTACTTAGACCACTTTCAGCTTGAATAACCCCTTTCGTAAACATGCCTTGTGCATCTTTAGGGTTTGCTTTTAAGTAGGTGTCAATGCGCTCAAGCGCAGCAGCCTTCTGACCTTTTTCCGCCATTTGGCTGATATCTTTAAGTTCGTCAGCGCTTGCGGAAAAGCCAGCAAGTGAAAATGCTAAAAAAACACCTGTAAGAAATCTTTTGAGTGAAATGCTATCAATGGTCATATGATATACTGAAGTTAATTAGTAAAAGCGTATTCTACCAATAGCTTTGCTAACATCCAATAGTTCAATAGGTATTAAGCGTAAATAATTGGTTCTATTGTGATATTGGGTTGTTTTGTTGTTGGTTTTACCCCCATAATTTCAGACGCATGCTAAAAATATACAATACTCTCACCCGCGACAAACAAACGTTTATCCCCATTCAAGCTAATAAAGTCCGCATGTATGTGTGTGGCATGACCGTATATGACTTGTGTCATCTTGGCCATGCGCGCGTGATGGTCGTGTTTGACATGGTTTCACGCTGGTTTCGGGTATCTGATTACGACGTGACCTATGTACGTAATATCACTGATGTTGATGACAAAATCATTCAGCGTGCAAACGAGAATAAAGAAAGCATCGGTGAGCTTACACAGCGCTTTATTATTGCGATGGATGAAGATGCTGAAAAGCTTGGTGTGGTTCGTCCAGATTTAGAGCCGCGCGCAACGGAGCATATCGATAATATGATTGTCATGATTAGCACCTTAATTGAAAAAGGCCATGCTTATTTGGCTGATAATGGTGATGTATTTTACGCTGTTCGTAGTTTTGAAGGTTATGGCAAGTTGTCTGGTAAAAGTTTGGACGATTTGCGTGCGGGCGAGCGTGTCGATGTCGATGCTTTTAAGAAAGACCCGTTGGACTTTGTTTTATGGAAGGCAGCTAAGGCTGGCGAACCCAGCTGGGACTCTCCATTTGGCGAAAATAGTGGGAAAGGCCGACCCGGTTGGCATATTGAATGTTCAGCCATGAGTGCAGAGCACTTAGGGCAACACTTTGATATTCATGGTGGTGGGCAAGATTTGCAGTTTCCACATCACGAGAATGAAATTGCGCAATCTGAAGCAACACATAGTTGCCAAATGGCTAATGTTTGGATGCACAATGGCTTTGTTAGAGTAGATGAAGAAAAAATGTCTAAGTCATTAGGCAATTTTTTTACGATTAGAACAGTGCTAGAAAAATATGATGCGGAAGTCGTGCGCTTTTTTATCTTACGTGCTCATTACCGTAGTCCGCTTAACTATTCTGATAAACACTTAGATGATGCTAAAGCTGCTTTAACCAGGTTATATACTGCTTTACGAGATATCGAAATAACTTCGCAGGAAGTGGATTGGACACACCCTGAAGCTGCGCGTTTTAAAGCGGCAATGGACGATGACTTTAATACACCAGAAGCCATGGCGGTATTGTTTGATTTAGCTAATGATGTGAATAAAAATAAATCGAGCGAAACGGCTAGCTTACTTAAAAATTTGGGTGGTATCGTTGGTTTGTTAGAACGTAAGCCCAATGAGTTTTTGCAAGGCAAGCACTATACTATGGAGTGTGAGCCTGGGGAGTACCATTTAACTGGTAGTGATTTAAGTTTTGTAGTTAACGGTTATAGCTCTGAAGAAATAGAGGCAATGATTCTAGTACGTATAGATGCTAAAAAAGAAAAAAACTTTGCCGAAGCTGATCGCATCCGTAAGGAGCTTTCTGATGCAAGAATTATTTTAGAAGATACGTCACAAGGTACGACTTGGCGGAGGGCGTAATTAGCACTTTGTCTAAACCATCCAAAAAAAGTTATTTTTCTAGGGCATTAATTGTTTTGTGTGTAATGGTTTTGCCAGCCTGTGATGATGTATATGCGGTGGCAGGTAAGGTTAAAGCAAGAATAAAAGCTTTTGGCCTAGATATCAAAGAAGAGAATATTCCTCAAATTGTCATTCCGATGGTGAGTGGCGTTAAAATCACCAAAGAGGTTGCTTATGGTCAGCATAAAAAACAGACAATGGATATTTATGCACCAAAAGGGGCGGATAATGCCCCTGTAATTTTGATTTTGCATGGTGGTGGATGGACAGGTGGTGATAAAAGTGAGCCACTGGTTTATATCAATAAAGTGAATCGATGGGTGCCTAAAGGGTTTATTGTTATTTCTATGGGTGCGCGCTTGATGCCAGACGCTGATGTTTATGCCCAAATTGAAGATCTATCCTTGGCAGTGAAGACTGTGCAAAAACGTGCTGTTCAGTGGGGAGGTGATGCCAGTAGACTCATGTTGATGGGGCATTCTTCTGCAGGGACAATGGTGAGCGTATTAGCTGCTAACCCAAACTTGGTAACTGACTTAGGTGGCAAGCGATGGTTGGCGAGTTTTGCGCTAGATAGCTCCTCGTTGGATATTCCAAGAACCATGCGTTTATGGCAACCTGATATGTTTTCTCATGCGTACGGTAAAGATGCTGCGAAATGGCCTGCTGCTTCTCCTATTGACTTGCTGAATAGGCAATCTATCCCATTATTTATTGCGTGTTCCACTCAGCGGCGTGATAGTTCTTGTGAGCAGGCAAGATTATTTGCTGAACAGGCAGAAAAATTTAAGATCGTTACTAAAATTGTAGAGCAAAACCTTAGTCATGGTGAAGTGAATGATCGATTAGGTATAGATAGAGAATATACTGATGCCGTAGAAGCCTTTATGGCAAGTTTAGACACAGAGGTTGCACGCAGATTGAATGTTGCCCAATAACAATGCTTCATTTAGATTAATCTAGCGAAGCTTGGTGGTTCAACTTTTTGTTCTAATCGCATATTTAGCAAGCAACAATAATGCGCTAAAATAAGCTATGTTTTGTCATATGAAAGTGTATTAAATGCCTGTTAAATTAATAACGCCACTCAGTTCATCATTGTTGCCTGTCAATGGCATTGAGTTGGGTTCGGCTGAAGCTGGTTTACGCCAACTTAATCGTAAAGATGTATTGGTGATAAAGCTGATAAAAGGTACTCACGTTTCTGCTGTGTTTACACAAAATCGCTTTTGCGCTGCGCCAGTTACGCTATGTAAAGCGCACTTATCTGAAACAAATAATATCCGTGCTTTACTCGTTAACACAGGTTCCGCAAATGCGCTGACAGGTAGTAAGGGGCTTGACCATGCTAAGCAATGTTGTGAGGGCTTGGGCCAGTTATTGGCTATTAATAGCAATCAAGTATTACCATTTTCTACAGGGGTTATTTTAGAGCCATTGCCAGTCGATAAATTGATTGCAAGCTTACCAACCGCGATTAATCATTTAAGTCAGGCTGACTGGTTGAATGCAGCTGAGACCATGATGACGACAGATATTGTGCCTAAAGGTACGTCTCGCCAGTTGGTGCTAGGTGATCAGTCAATAACGATTACAGGTATAAGCAAAGGCTCTGGCATGATTCATCCTAATATGGCGACGATGTTGGGATATATTGCAACAGATGCCGTGGTTAGCAAGCATGCACTTGATGCCATTATTAATTATGCAGTTAATCAATCCTTTAATTGTATTACTGTTGATGGTGATACTAGTACGAATGATAGTTTCATCATGATGGCGACAAATTTAGCTGGTAATCAAGAAATTACTGAAGCAGATAATGATTTTATTGCACTGCGTGATGCCATGACAGATGTTGCCATTGAGTTAGCACAAGCAATCGTGCGTGATGGTGAAGGGGCAACTAAATTTATAACGATTACCGTTGAAGGTGGAAGAACTAAAGCTGAATGTCGTAAAGTGGCTGATGCTATCGCACATTCACCGCTAGTTAAGACTGCATTTTTTGCTTCAGACCCCAACCTTGGACGTATCTTGGCTGCTATAGGCTACGCTGATGTAGAAGATTTAGATGTCAATGTATTACAGCTATATTTAGGTGAGGTATTAGTTGCGGAGAATGGTGGTGTGGCTGCAACTTACAAAGAAGCGCTAGGTACTGCTATTATGCAAGAATCTGACATTTTGGTTCGCGTGGCGCTTAATCGCGGTAAAGAGAGTGTGACGATCTGGACCTGTGATTTTTCGTACGATTATGTGAAAATTAATGCCGATTACCGATCATAAAATACGCAAGCAAGCGAACTGCTTTGTTGCTTCAAGGAAAATTAAACTGGCCGCACTTAGTGTGCTACCTGCATTTAATTTTAATTTCGCGCCTTGTATTTCATTTTCCATACGCATTTTCTAGTTAGTTTATTCAAATGACGGATAAGCTAGATAAACTTATTACTCGAGCGGAAAATTTAATTGCCAAGCTTGAAGCGATATTGCCTGCTAAAGCGTTAACTGTGTCATGGTCAGCATTGGCGTGGCGCTGGGTGACGCTCAATGGTAAGGGTTCATTGCAAGTCATTGCGCACCCACATAAAATCGACCTAAAAAATATTCAGTTTGTTGATAAGCAAAAAGCAGAAATCGTACGTAATACACGACAATTTTTACAGGGTTTAACGGCTAATAACGTTTTATTGACTGGCGCCCGGGGTGCGGGAAAATCATCGCTCATTAAGGCTTTGCTAACAGAATTTTCAAAACAAGGTTTGCGGCTGATTGAAGTAGAAAAGCATGATTTAGTGCACTTGCCTGAAATGGTCAATTTAATTAGAAACCGTCCAGAAAAGTTTATTATTTATTGTGATGATCTAACCTTCGAAGCTGATGATATTGCCTATAAAGCGTTAAAAGTTGCGTTAGATGGGTCGCTTGCTAATGCTTCAGATAATGTCTTGGTATATGCGACATCTAACCGTAAAAACTTAATGCCTGAAATGATGGCTGATAATCTAGTCGGCAACTACGGCGCTAATGTAAATGAGCGCGGTGAGATTCGTCCAAGTGATACGGTGGAAGAAAAAACAGCATTGTCTGAGCGTTTTGGCCTATGGTTATCATTTTATGCTTTTGATCAAGATGAGTATTTAGATATTGCCGCGCATTGGCTTAAGACGCTTGATGTTGATTTCGATGATAAAGCACGTCAAGCTGCACTACAATTCACGCATACTCGTGGTGCGCGTAGTGGGCGTGTGGCTTATCAATTTGCGCGAGATTATGCAGGCAAGCTAAAGTTACATGAATAAAGTTACCCATGTTGCAGTGGCGATTTTGCAAAAAGACAATGGAGATTTTTTGCTGGCTAGCCGGCCTCAAGGAAAACCATGGGCAGGCTGGTGGGAATTTCCAGGCGGAAAAATCGAGCAGAATGAAACCCCTGAACAAGCATTAGCACGCGAGTTGCAAGAAGAACTAGGCATTACACCTACGCAGTTTCAACCATGGTTGCAAAGACGCTTTGATTACCCTGCAACACATGATTCTCCAGCCAAGATGGTGCATTTGCATTTCTTTTTTGTTACGCAATGGCAGGGTCAGTTAATACCGAGAGAGGGGCAAGAGCTGAGTTGGCAGCCACCATCTAATATTGGGGTAAAACCTATTTTGCCAGCAAATACGCCGATCATGAAAGCGCTGGCACTACCATCGGTTTATGCTATTAGCCATTTGTTGGAGATGGGTGAAGCGGCTTTTTTTATTGCTTTGAAATATCAATTGCAACATGGCTTAAAATTGATTCAAGTAAGAGAAAAACAGTTGAGTAGGGGTGCGCTAATTGGCATTTGTCAGCAGGTGTTAGCATTGGCGAAACCATTGGGTGCCAAAGTGCTGGTGAACCAAGATGTGGCGCTCGCAAAAGAATTTGGATTGGATGGCGTGCATTTACCTAGTGAAGCGTTGCTACAACTTAGAAGCAAACCAGAAGGTTTGCTAATTTCAGCTTCTTGCCACAATGCTGAGGAGTTAGCACATGCTCAAGCGTTAGCGCTGGATTTTGTGACGCTTTCCCCTGTTGCGAAAACAGCAACACATCCTGATGCTATCCCTTTAGGTTATGAACAGTTTTCAGCGTTAATGGAAAATATGACAATACCAGTCTATGCGTTGGGCGGTATGGGGCTTGGAGATATGTCGCAAGTTTTATCCTGTGGTGCGCGTGGCATTGCAATGCAACGTGCTGCTTGGGTGCTTACTCCGCTTTAACCGGCAGTGTGACGTTTTGATGAGTGATAACATCATTTTTATCTTTAAAGCAAAGTTTAAAAGTGACTTTGTCACCTTCTTTTAACGGCGCTTTTAAACCAAATAGCATTAAATGAAAGCCGCCTGGTGCAAGTTTTTGCGGCGTGCCAGCTTTAAGGGTTATCTCGTCTAACATGCGCATTTTCATTACACCATTGTTCATGGACGTGCTATGGATCTCAACTGACTCTGCCACTGAAATTGCTTCCACATAAACCATCTTACTATCTTGCGGGCTCTTGAGCGTCATGTAGGCAGCGCCTATTTCTTGGCCGGGTGCATTTGCCCGCACCCATGCATTTGATACAGATACCTCCGTGCTGGGGTTGCATGCAGTGAGAAAAAAGAAAATAGGGATGAATTTAAGCAATTTCATGATGTCAGTATTGTCAAGTGCAAGAGTTTTGCAAGGCTTTCAGTTTATATCATCTAAATCTTTTGGTGGTACTTTATCAGGAATTCTATAGTTTTCATTGGCCCAGTCTCCAAAATCTAGCATTTTGCAGCGTTGTGAGCAAAATGGGCGGTATGGGTTTTGTGAGCTGAACTCGGAAAGTGTTTTACAATGTGGGCAAGGGACTTGCCTTGTTTTTTTATAGGCTGCTTGGCGCTGCATCTTGCGGTTCCTGCATTTTTAAATAGGGGTGTTATAGATTACATAAAGTCATGATGAAATTGACTTCATGTTCACATTGTTTTGGTTTTTGTACAAAATCCATACCGTTAAAGCGCACATTGATCGCGTATTTGTTTGCGCTAACTTCAGGAAAGCACAATAAATCATCAAGCACTTCAATTTTTAGCATTTGGGCTGGTTTACTCCCGGCCAACATTTTTTGATAAACACCGTTAGGCGCAGTATATTGAATCGAAGCACCGCTACCACGTAATATATGTAAGATAGATTTAATGCCGTTATGTATAGGCATTAGTGGCGTTATCCATGTATTAAAATCGCTTTTCCGGCGTGTTTCGTCAAGTTCTAGCCAGTAATGGTATGACGGCAAATCAAATTGGCATGCGCCACCAGGCAATATTGAACGTTGCTTAATGCTCATTAACCAATCGTTCTCACGTAAAAAATGTCCAATTTTAGTGGTGTCACATCGCAATGCAGCAGCAGCAGTTTCAAGTTCAAGGATGATTTCATTAAGGATTTCTTCAGCTATATTTGGATTGCCAAGTAGGTTTTGCAAGACTGAACGTTGCTTATCGAGTTCTTGTACGATTTCAGCTTTGATGTCCGCGCGCTCAACAATTTCCAGTAATTGCAGCAGTAACATCAATGCGCTTTGGTGGTTGATTTTCGTGGCGGCATCGACATGAAACAGCACTTTTTTGAATAGATCTTCTAGCCGTAAAAGTGTGCGAGTGCGCTCGTTAAATGGAAATTCGTAGCTAGGCATATGGCAATATCTGCCAACTTATAGTTATAATCCAAAGTGAATTATGAGATTGTTTTGCTAACTATGCAAGTATTAACGTATTTTTGGTGTAACTTCCTGATTTCGACGTGTAAATTTGCAACATCTTTGTTATTTTCTACTACATCATCTGCAATGCTTAATCGCTCTTCTCGAGAGGCTTGTGCCTTGATAATTTTCTTGATTTCTTGCGTACTTAAATGACTGCGTTCTTTTACACGTGCGATTTGGATGGTTTCATCACAGTCAACAACTAAAACACGGTCGATGAGGGTTGAATAGCTTGTATTGCCATAAAGTAAAGGGATGGCCAAAATAGCATAGTGTGCTTGCGATTGTGCTTTTAGCTCTTTGGCTGCTTGTTTATAAATGGCAGGGTGCAATATGGCATTAAGCTGAGCGCGTGCATCATTATCGCTGAATATCATTCGCCGCAGTGCGTCACGGTCCAGCGAGCCATCAGCTGTAATCAGTTGTTTACCAAAAGTGGTTGCGATGATGCTAAGTAGTGGCTGCTTGGTTGCAGTGAGCTGGTGCGAAATGACGTCTAAGTCAATAATGGGTACGCCTAATTCGGCAAAAATTTGACTGACTGCAGATTTGCCACAGCCGATGCCGCCAGTTAACGCGACTGTAAACATGAACTTAAATTTCCTAAATGAGATAAAAGCTTGCTAATTGTGTGCCGAAAAATAGTGCTGCAATACCGCCTAATGCTAAAAATGGGCCAAAAGGAATCGCTGTACCACCAGATTTTCCCTTAAATAAGATTAAACCAATACCGATGATTGCACCTAATACAGAGCTTAATAAAATTACAGCCGGAATTAACTGCCAACCAAACCAAGCTCCGATTGCGGCCAGTAGTTTAAAGTCCCCGTAGCCCATTCCTTCTTTGCCAGTCACTATTTTAAATAGCCAATAGACCGACCATAAAACTAAATAGCCAACCATTGCACCGATGACAGCAGATTTTAAATCAGTAAAACCAGCATTAAAATTGAATAGCAAACCTAACCATAATAAAGGCAAGGTGATGTCATCTGGCAAAAGCTGTGTGTCAAAATCTATAAATGTCAAAGCAATCAGTGCTAATGTGAATATCCAAGCAAATAGTGTGGTGTAAGTGTAACCAAATTGATAAGCAATGATGCCAAGTAGCGCCGCCGTTAATGCCTCTATTAGTGGGTAGCGTAAGCTGATTTTTGTTTTACACCCTTTGCATTTTCCACCGAGAAATAGATAGCTAATGACAGGGATGTTTTCAAGTGCCGTAATTTTATGCTCACATTTAGGGCAAGCAGAACGCGGCGTAGCGATGGTGTATTTCGGTTGCGTAGGCACTTCTTTACCCTGTAATTCAAGACAGTTGTTATGCCATTCACGTTCCATTATTTTAGGTAGCCTGTGGATAACAACATTTAAAAAGCTACCCACCATGAGGCCGAAAATAACTGAAAATGTGATAAAAACAGTAGGGTTGTTACTAAGTGCATCTGATAAAGGCATTAAAAAATCAAACATTAGGTTTCTCTTAAGTTAATGTAAACTATTGGCATCATCGCATCGTTAATTAATCTATGCAATATTAATAAAATGGCATAAAAAATGCTTGAAATATATTTAAGTAGGTACCATATTAACGATGTTGATGTTTTAACGGTAAGGAAACCTAATATGACAGACCAAAATATGCTAGATACTGAATTGCTAGCGTTAATAGAGCTAAATGATTTTAGTCACCCTGCTTGGGATGAGCCAATTATTTGCCGTGTTGAGGTCGATTTGCCTGGCTGGCTAACACAATTAGCAGGCGGCCGTGATTGGGAAGTGTTTAGTGAGGATGAAGATGAAAGCTGTGTTAGCTTTGCTATGCGAGAAGTCGCGTCTAAAAAAGCAACAGCAAAAACAGCTGAGGTAACTTTGTACCATAACGGATATGCTGTGGTCGATGTGGATGGACAAGCGTTATTTGACGGTACATTAACCTCTGGCACGAGCAACTGTGCGCATTTAAGCTATTATCATGCAGACAGTGGTGAGCCGATTATTTTAAATTAGGCAAATTTCACTTTCAGTTAATATTGGCGGTTAGCAGCAAACTCAGCCAACTTAAGCAAAGCCGCTTTGCTTTTTGAGTCTTTAAAGTGGTGAATGGCATGGCAGGCATTTTCGACTTCATTTTTTGCTAAATTCAGTACGTAAGTCGATGCTTCGCTTGTTTTAACAATAGCAATAACCTCGGATATTTTTTCTAAATTGCCATGTTGGATTGTATTACGAATGAGCGCAGCTTCTGCAGGTTTGCTTTGGTTCATGGCGTAAATTAATGGCAGGGTAGGTTTTCCTTCAGCGATATCATCACCTAAATTTTTGCCGATTTTCTCTGCATCACCAGTCAAGTCTAATACGTCATCTACTAGCTGGAATGCTGTGCCTAAGTGCATGCCATATGCTGCAAGTGCATGTTCATCTGCCTCGCTAGCGTCTTCGCTAAGCACCGCGCCTAATCTGGCTGAGGCTTCAAATAGTTTGGCGGTTTTATAATGGATAACCTTTAAAAAGGCATCTTCGTTTACATCTGCATTATGTAAATTAAGTAGCTGTAATACCTCGCCTTCGGCTATTGTATTGGTGGCTTCAGATGTAATTTTCATTACACGCATATCTTGTAATTCGACCATCATTTGGAAAGCGCGAGAATATAAAAAATCGCCCACCAAAACACTCGCTGCATTGCCAAATATGTGATTGGCTGTGCTTTTACCACGTCGCATTTGAGATTCATCTACGACATCATCATGTAGTAAAGTGGCGGTATGAATAAACTCGATGATAGCGGCGAGTTGGTGATGTGGTGATTGAATAGGGCCAAATATGCCGCTAGAAAGCAATACAAGATAGGGCCGTAACCGTTTTCCACCCCCACCAATAATATGTTCAGCGATTGTGTTTACAAGCGTCACCTCGGATTTAAGCGAGTTGCGGATAACGGCATCTACCGCTTGCATATCTTTAGCGATATGCGGTTCAATAAGGTTAAGTGTCACAGCGTTTACTTAAGTTAGAAATGGGTCACATAGAATGCAGGCATTTTATCATATAGAATGCCATGCTTAAGCTTTTAGAAATGAAGGCATTAACTATCATTAATGGGTTTGCTTTATTTGGTAAATTCAGTATAATGCGCGATTCATTTGAACGTGTAGAAGCAAGGCTAAAATCATGTACGCAGTTATTAAAACAGGTGGTAAGCAATATAAAGTTATTGCTGGTGAGACGCTAAAAGTTGAGAAGTTAGCGGGTGAAGTTGGAAGCAAGGTTGTGATTGATAAAGTCTTAATGCTTGCAGATGGCGATGCAGTGACGATTGGGTCACCGTTGATTGCGGGTGCAGTGGTTAACGCTACTGTTGTTTCACACGGACGTGGCGATAAAGTAACAATTTTTAAATTCCAACGTCGTAAGCATTACCGTAAAACACAAGGTCATCGTCAAAGTTATACAGAAATTCAAATTGATGATGTCAATGGTAAGGGCTCAACGAAAGTAGCAGCAAAGCCAAAGGCGACAGCTAAACCAAAAGCAGCAGCAAAGCCAGCGGCTAAAGCTAAAGCGACAGGCACGAAAGATAAATTAACAATAATTGAAGGTGTCGGTCCAAAAATTGCAGAGTTACTCAATGCAGACGGCATCATGACCTTTGCTGATTTGGCTAAAGCTAAAGTGAAAAAGTTAACTGATATTTTAGAGGCAGCAGGTTCACGTTACACAATGCATAAACCAGATACATGGCCAGAGCAAGCTGCGTTAGCGCGTGATGGTAAAATGGATGAGCTGAAAGCGCTACAAGATGCGCTTGATGGCGGCAAAGCTAAATAATTTTTAAAGTATATTTAAGTTTAAGGATAAATCATGGCACACAAAAAAGCAGGCGGCAGTACTAGAAATGGCCGCGACTCCCAATCCAAACGATTAGGCGTTAAAGTATTTGGTGATCAATTTGTTCCAGCAGGTGGCATTATTGTTCGCCAACGCGGTACAAAAATGCATGCTGGTGAAAATGTTGGTATGGGTAAAGATCATACGCTTTTTGCAAAAATAGATGGCACAGTAACCTTTTGTACAAAAGGTGCTTTAAAGCGTCATATGGTCAACGTAGTCGCAGCTTAAGAATTGTGCTTAAATAGACAGCCCTGCCAGTAGGTAGGGCTTTTTTGTTTGAAGCGCTCAATACATTTTTAAAAAGGTAAGAGATACGCAGCTAGACTTTTTGCGTAATTATTGACGATGAAGTTCATAGACGAAGCGACGATTAAAGTATTTGCAGGTGATGGCGGTAACGGCGTCGCCACCTTTCGTCGTGAAAAATATGAGCCGATGGGTGGCCCCAGCGGTGGTGATGGCGGCAAAGGGGGCTCGGTATATGCTTTAGCAGACCGCAACATTAATACTTTAATTGATTATCGATATACGCGATCACATCGTGCGCAACGTGGCGAGAATGGCCGTAAAGCAGAATGTTACGGTGCAAAAGGCGATGATAAAATTTTACGTGTGCCTGTTGGCACAGTCTTTTCCGATAAGGCCACAGGTCAAGCAATTGTTGATCTTTCTGAAGATGGCCAAAAAGTATTATTAGCAAAAGGTGGCACTAATGGCCTAGGTAATGTGCATTTTAAATCCAGCATTAACCGTGCGCCTCGCAAATGCACGAAAGGGCAAGAAGGCGAATCATTTGAGCTATATTTAGAGTTGAGAGTGCTGGCAGATGTTGGTTTGCTTGGCATGCCAAACGCGGGGAAATCCACTTTTATCCGTTCCGTTTCTGCTGCAAAACCTAAAGTAGCTGATTATCCATTTACAACGCTTAACCCTAATTTAGGGGTTGTGCGGGTCGATGCAAATCGTAGTTTTGTCATTGCTGACGTGCCTGGGTTAATTGAAGGTGCGGCAGAGGGGGCTGGCCTTGGCGTACGTTTTTTGAAGCATTTGGCAAGAACTTCATTGTTGTTGCATTTGGTTGACATTGCACCATTTGATGAAATGGTTGATCCTGTTGCTGAAGCAAAGGCCATTGTCAATGAGCTTAAAAAACATGATGAGACTTTATATAACAAACCGCGTTGGCTGGTGCTCAATAAAATTGATATGGTAGAAGATGCAAAAACGGTAATCGATGATTTTGTAAAAGCTTATGGTTGGGAAGGGCGTGTGTTTAGCATTTCTGCTATTAACGGCGCAGGTTGTAAGGCGCTAGTCTATGCCATTATGGATCATATGGATGTGACAAAAAAATTAGAGGAAGAAAAGGAAGCGCTTAATCATGAGCCAGTCACTATTACATAATAGTAAAGCTTTCGTTGTGAAAGTAGGCTCTAGTTTAGTCACGAAAGATGGTGAAGGTCTTGATCGTAAGGCAATTGAATCTTGGGCAGCGCAGATTAGTACTTTGGTGAAACAAGGTAAGCAAATCATTTTGGTTTCTAGCGGCGCTGTTGCTGAAGGTATGCAGCGTTTAAATTGGCGCAAAAGGCCAGTAGAGGTGCATGAGCTACAAGCAGCAGCAGCCGTCGGCCAAATGGGTTTGGTGCAAGCATACGAGAGCTGTTTTAGCCAACATGGCTTGCATACGGCACAAGTGTTGTTGACGCACGAAGATCTCGTTGATCGCAAGCGTTATTTAAATGCACGCACAACACTTAAAACGTTGCTCGATTTAAATGTCATTCCAATTATTAATGAAAACGATACAGTGGTCACTGATGAAATTCGTTTTGGCGATAATGACACCTTAGCAGCTTTAGTCGCTAATTTAATGGAGGTCGATGCTTTAGTGCTTCTCACTGATCAGCAAGGTTTGTTTTCTAGCGACCCACGTAAAGATAATACAGCTAAGTTGATTGATTTTGATACAGCAGGAAACCCTGCTTTGGAAAGAATGGCGACCAGTGAAGGCAGCGGTGTAGGGACAGGGGGTATGTTGACCAAGGTGTTGGCAGCAAAGCGTGCGGCCAATAGTGGTGCACATACCATCATTGCATCAGGGTTAGAGCAAGACGTGTTATTGCGTTTGAATGATGGCGAGGCTATCGGCACGCATTTAAAAGCAACACAAATAAAAATAATCGCTAAGAAACAATGGTTAGCTGACCATTTGCGTACAGAAGGAAAACTAGTGTTAGATGATGGTGCGGTAAAAGCACTTAAGACTAATGGTAAAAGTTTATTGCCGATTGGTGTTGTTGATGCGCTAGGTAGCTTTGACCGAGGCGATGTGGTTGCATGTGTTGATGCTGCAGGTCATGAAATTGCACGGGGTATAGTGAATTACAATTCGCATGAAGTGCTACTTATTAAAAGAAAAACAAGTCATGAGATTGAAAAAATATTAGGTTACGTTGAAGAGCCTGAATTGATTCATCGGGATAATTTGGTGTTGATTTAAAGGTTCTGATTTAATGTTATTTAAGATGAAATTAAGCGATTTTAAATTGAGCATCTCAAATTAAACATCTCAAATTAAACATCTTAGTTTAGGAAAAGTATGAAAAATAAACCGCTAGTAGCGATTGTAATGGGTTCTGATAGTGATTGGCCCACCATGAAACATACTGCACAGGTGTTAGCAGATTTTGGTGTGGCATATGAGGCTGAGGTTGTTTCGGCTCACCGCACACCTGATAAGATGATTGCGTTTGCAGAGAATGCTGTTAGTGCTGGCTACCAAGTGATTATTGCAGGCGCAGGTGGTGCCGCACATTTGCCTGGCATGCTAGCGTCAAAAACAATATTGCCAGTATTAGGTGTGCCAGTAACAACGAAACATTTGCAAGGCCAGGATTCATTGCTTTCTATAGTACAAATGCCGAAAGGCATTCCTGTAGCAACGTTCGCTATTGGTGAGGCTGGGGCGGTAAATGCAGGCTTATTTGCAGTTTCAATTTTAGCAAATCATCATGCAGTTTTGGCGGATAAATTAGTTGCGTTTCGACAAAAACAAATAGAAAAAGTACAGGCAATGGCGTTAAACGAGAAACCATGAAGTCGGATGTCATTACGCCTCCAGCAATGCTGGGTATGTTAGGTGGTGGCCAGTTAGGCCGTTTTTTTGTGGTAGCCGCGCATGAGATGGGCTACAAGGTGACAGTATTGGATCCTAGTAAAGATAGCCCTGCTGGGAAAATCGCTGATGTGCATTTATGTGCGAACTATGATGATGCAACAGCCATTGCAGAGATGGCTAAAACGTGTACAGCTATCACGACAGAATTTGAAAATGTACCGGCAAATACATTAGAAAGTTTAGCTGAATCAACGGTTGTAAGACCTTCGGCTGCCAGCGTGTTAATTGCACAGGATCGCGTGTTAGAAAAAAACTTTATTAAAGAAATGGGTCTTGCGGTAGCGCCTTTTGTTGTGATTAATAGTGCACAAAATGTGCCTGAAGATTCTAGCGCACTTTATCCTGCAATTTTGAAGGTGGCTAGGTTTGGTTACGATGGGAAGGGGCAGGCACGCGTTAAGAATAGAGCGGAAGCATTAGAAGCTTTTAAAACCTTTAAGCAAGAAGTTTGTGTGTTGGAACAAATGATGTCGTTAGATTTAGAAGTGTCAGTTGTTTTGACGCGTGACGCAAGCGGCCAAGTTGCTAGCTTTCCTACAGTAGAGAACAGTCATCTTAATGGGATACTGGATATTAGCATCGCACCTGCTAGGAGTAGCGATGTAGTTAAGGCAAATGCGCAAGTGCTCGCTCAAAAAATAGCAGACAAGCTAAATTATGTAGGTGTTTTAGCCGTTGAGTTCTTTTTAGTGGGTAAGCAATTGCTGGTGAACGAAATTGCACCACGACCACATAATTCCGGGCATTACACTGTGGATGCTTGCGTGACTAATCAGTTTGAACAGCAGGTACGTGCACTAGTGGGGTTACCGTTAGGTAGCACAACGTTGCATAGCAATGCCGTCATGGTCAATATACTTGGCGATAGTTGGATTAATGATATTGAGCCAGCTTGGCAAAAAGCGTTAGAACACACAAATCTAAAACTACATTTATATAACAAGCATCAACCACGCAAGGGCCGAAAAATGGGGCATTTTACAGTGATAGATAGAGACCAAAAGACTGCATTAAATATAGCATTAATAGCTAGAGGCGAGTTAAATGTTGGGGTGTAAGAGCGCTCTGTAAGAATTAAGCATGGTACACAATAAAAAAGCCGAGCAATGCTCGGCTTTTGCATGTAGCTAAATAATAATTTATTTTTTGTCTGTTTTAGCAGGTGCTTTTTTAGCTTTAGCGGCAGGCTTAGCAGCAGCTTTTGGT
>CAYXOR010000006.1:47207-80722 GCA_964466895.1 uncultured Methylophilaceae bacterium
TGTTTTAGCAGGTGCTTTTTTAGCTTTAGCGGCAGGCTTAGCAGCAGCTTTTGGTGCAGTACCGCTCATGGCTTTAATAGCCGCGCTCAAACGGCTTTTTTGACGTGCTGCTTTATTTTTATGGATAATTTTTTTGTCAGCAATGCTATCGATGATACTGACATTTTCCAAATAAGTCGTAGTGGCAACAGCTTTGTCACCTGACTCAATCCCTTTAATTATTTTTTTAATTGCAGTGCGTAGCGTAGAGCGTAACGCAGCGTTATGTGCATTCTTTTTAACTGATTGACGCGCGCGTTTGCGAGCTTGTGCGGTATTTGCCATGTGTGCTTTGTCCTAATGCCTGTCGTTAGATACGAAACCGTGCATATTAGTGTTTTTTGTTACTTTTTGCAAGTAATAAAGTCAATTTGTCCATAACAAAAAATTGTGTTGTAGCCATGCTAGAATCTCAAGGAATTTTATGATTAGCTTAACTATCCATGAACTTGCTTAAAACTTTAGCGACTGTAGGTAGCTTGACCTTTAGTTCTCGTATACTCGGGTTTGTGCGAGATACGCTTATCGCAAGGGTGTTTGGTGCAGGCGTGCTGACAGATGCTTTTTTTGTGGCGTTTAAAATTCCTAATATGTTGCGGCGCATTTCAGCTGAGGGTGCGTTTAGTCAGGCCTTCGTACCCATTTTGTCAGAATACAAAAAACAACGTTCGCATGATGAAACGCGGGCACTGATTAATCATGTTGCTACATTGTTAGGTTTATTTCTAGTGGTTGTAACCATTATTGGTATGTTGGCTGCCCCTTGGGTGGTGCAAATTAGTGCACCAGGCTTTACAGCAGATGCCGCTAAGTTTGATCTAACCGTTGATTTGTTACGTATTACCTTTCCCTATATTCTCTTTATTTCCCTAGTTTCATTGGCTGGTGGCGTGCTGAATACCTATGGGAACTTTTCCGTTCCCGCGTTTACGCCTGTCTGGTTGAATCTGTCATTTATTACTGCGATTTTATTGATTGCACCCTATTTTGATCATTCGATTAAAGTGTTGGCGTGGGCCGTTTTTGTGGGCGGCATTTTACAATTACTATTTCAACTACCTTATTTAGCTAAGCTTGGGTTGATTCCAAGCTTTAAATTGAATTGGCATGATGAAGGCGTGTGGCGCATTTTAAAGTTGATGGGCCCTGCTATTTTTGGCGTATCGGTTACACAAATATCCTTATTAATTAATATGATTATTGCTTCTTTATTAGTCAGTGGTAGCGTGTCGTGGCTTTATTATGCCGATCGTTTGATGGAGTTTCCAGTTGGGTTGTTAGGGGTGGCGCTTGGCACCATACTTTTACCTAGCCTTTCTAAGAGCGTAGCGGATAAAGCGGATAGTGAATACTCACAATTGTTAGATTGGGGTTTGCGTTTGACATTTATATTAGCCTTGCCAGCGGCGGCAGCTTTAGCTGTTCTGGCTGTACCATTAATTGCCAGCTTATTTAAGTATGGTGCTTTTACTGTACATGATGTGCAAATGACCAAAATAGCCTTGGTGGCTTATAGTGTTAGTTTGCTTGGAATCGTTTTGGTTAAAGTGTTAGCACCTGCTTTTTATTCGCGCCAGAATATTAAAACGCCAGTTAAAATCGCTGTTTTTACATTGATTGCTACCCAGTTAATGAGTTTGTTTTTTGTGTTTGTGTTAGATTTTAAACATGCAGGCTTAGCGTTAGCCATTGGTTTGGGTGCTTGTATCAATGCCAGCGCTTTGTTTTATCATTTACGAAAAGGTGATATTTATAAACCACAATCAGGCTGGGTTATCTTTATCGCTAAGTTAGTACTTGCTGTCATTGTCATGACTGTTACACTTTATTATGCGGCAGGCGCTGATGCACTATGGTTTGCTTATCCGTTATTTGAAAAGTTATGGCGCTTGGTTGGGTTAGTATTGCTCGGCTCGGGTGTTTACTTTGCTATGCTTTGGTTAATGGGCTTGCGCATTAAAGATTATATGCACCGAACCTCGATTTAATCATTGATTTATTCATTCAATTTAACTGCTTAATTTAATTAATCGTCTTGATATGCAAGTTTTTCGTCATTTTCCAAAAAAACATCACACGCCACTCGCGTTAGCGATTGGTAATTTTGATGGTTTGCATTTAGGGCATCAAGCGCTATTAGCTAAACTTATCAAAGCGGCTAAGCAGAAAGGTTTGCGACCTGCGGTCATGACGTTTGAGCCGCACCCACGTGAATTTTTTACGCCGCAGAATGCGCCAGCTCGACTTTCTTCTATGCGTGAAAAATTAGAGTATTTTGCTGAGGCTGGTGTAGAGGACGTGTTTGTCTGTCGTTTTAATCAGACCTTCTCTGCCATTTCCGCACAAGACTTTATGCAAAAGGTGTTAAGAGGTTCGCTTAATGCCAATACGATTCTCGTCGGCGAAGATTTTAGATTTGGCGCTAAACGTAAAGGCACCGTGCAAGATTTTGTGCAGGCTGAGTTTGATTTAATTCATTTTCCACAAGTGAGTATAGAGGGTGTGCGGGTATCCAGCACTTTGGTAAGAAATGCATTGAACGATGGTAATTTGAAAAAGGCATACACGCTTTTAAACCGTCCCTATAGTATTAGCGGTAAGGTCGTGCATGGTGCTAAGCGTGGTAGGCAATTAGGCTACCCAACAGCCAATGTACATATGCGTCACGAACGGCCTGCATTAACAGGTGTTTATGCGGTAAAATTGGACGCTTTAAATGGTGTTGCGAATTTAGGTGTGCGGCCGACCATTGCAGGGGTTCCCAAATTAATGCTAGAGGTATATGTATTTGATTTTGATGGAGACTTGTATGGTCAGCATGTACAGGTACAGTTTTTCCATAAAGTTCGCGATGAAATGAAGTTTGAAAGTTTAGATGCACTTAAAGCGCAAATTGGACAGGATGTGCAAAGCGCAAAAAGTTTTTTTGAAACACATGAGTGATAATGGATTGAAATAATAGTATGAGCGATAGCAATAACGAACAATATAAACTTAACCTGCCAGATACGCCTTTCCCCATGCGCGGTAATTTGTCTAAGCGTGAACCCGCTTGGTTAAAAAATTGGCAAGATAAAAAACTATATCAAAAAATACGTACAGCGCGTAAAGGGGCTAAGAAATTTATTTTGCATGATGGCCCGCCTTACGCAAATGGTGATATTCATATTGGTCATGCGGTTAATAAAATCTTAAAAGATATTATTGTTAAATATAAAACCATGTCAGGTTTTGATGCGCCATATATTCCGGGATGGGATTGTCATGGTTTGCCGATTGAGTTGATGGTAGAAAAAACGCATGGCAAAAATATAGCTCCTGCAAAGTTTCGAAAACTTTGCCGCGCTTTTGCAGCAGAGCAGGTAGAAAGACAAAAGAAAGATTTTATTCGTTTAGGCGTGTTGGGCGAGTGGGATGACCCATACCTGACAATGGATTTTAAAACCGAAGCTGATATTATGCGCACCTTGGGTGGCATTCATCGCAATGGTTATTTATATCAAGGTAGTAAGCCTGTGCATTGGTGTGTTGATTGCGGCTCTGCACTAGCTGAGGCTGAGGTTGAATATGAAGATGTCAATTCACCCGCGATTGATGTGGGCTTTAAGTTTGCAGATAGCACAGCATTAAGTAAAGTTTTTGGCGTGGAAGTGGCGAGGGATGCTTTTGCAGTGATTTGGACAACAACACCATGGACATTGCCTGCCAACCAAGCCATTAGTGTGCACCCAGAATTTGATTATGACTTAATTCAAACCAGTAAGGGTTTGTTGGTGCTAGCGCATGACTTGTCTGAAGTTACCCTGAGTCGTTATGAAGAAGAAAATACAAGTGTATTGGCTTCATGCAAAGGCGAAGCTTTGCAAGGCTTGTTGTTGCAGCATCCATTTGAGAATCGCCAGGTGCCTATCATTTGCGGTGATCATGTGACAACAGAGGCAGGAACTGGCTTGGTGCATACCGCAGCAGCCCATGGTAATGATGACTGGTTAATCATGCGTGCAAACTATCCAGATGAAAAGCCACGTGTACTCATGGGCGGTGACGGTCAATTCTTTGAAAGTGATTTGGTTGAGTTTGCGCCGATTCGTGGTTTAAATCGAAAAGATGCCAATAGAGTTATTTTGGAAAACATGAAAGAAAGCGGTAGATTGCTGGCAAGTGCTAGGTTAAATCACAGCTTCCCACATTGTTGGCGTCATAAAACACAGTTAATGCAATTAGCAACACATCAGTGGTTTGTGGGCATGAATGTGCAAGATGCAAATGGTAAAACATTACGCGAACATGCCGATAACGCAGTTGAAAATACAGCGTTTTTTCCTGATTGGGGCAAGGCGCGTTTAGAAGGCATGATTAAAACGCGGCCAGATTGGTGTGTGTCACGCCAACGTAATTGGGGTGTGCCCATGCCATTGTTTGTGCATATAGAAACAGGTAAGCTGCACCCACAAACATCTCTCTTGTTAGAAGAGGCTTGTTTGCTGGTTGAGCAAACAGGTGTTGAGGCTTGGTTTTCACTCGATGGTGCGGTATTTTTAAATCAACATGCACCCGATAATGTAGATCAATATAAAAAAGTCACCGACACCTTAGACGTATGGTTTGATTCAGGTACCACGCATGTTTCAGTATTAAAGCGGCGTGAAGATTTAAATTACCCAGCAGACTTGTATTTGGAAGGTTCAGATCAGCATCGTGGTTGGTTCCAGTCTAGTTTGCTCACGGGATGTGCGGTTGACGGCCGTGCCCCCTATGATGCTTTGCTAACACATGGCTTTGTCGTGGATGGCAAAGGCCATAAGATGAGCAAATCCAAAGGTAACGTGGTTGCACCACAAAAAGTGATGGATACTTATGGCGCAGATATTCTGCGTTTATGGGTGGCCAGTACGGATTACTCTGGCGAGCTCACTATTTCAGATGAGATTTTGAAGCGGGTGGCTGATAGCTATCGTAAAATCCGTAATACTTTACGCTTTTTATTGGCTAACGTAGCAGATTTTGATGCAGCAACACAATCTGTTCCCTATGAAGATTTACTAGAAATTGATCGCTATGCGCTTGGTATGTTGCATGATTTATCGACAACTTGCCATGCTGCATATGGCGCGTATGAGTTGCATCGTGTCGGCCAGGCCTTGCAGCATTTCTGTGCAGAAGATTTAGGTGCGTTTTACTTAGATATTCTTAAAGACCGACTGTACACGAATGCAGAAGATTCACATGATCGACGTGCTGCGCAAACGGTATTGTTAAAAATCACACAGGTGTTAGCTGGCCTGATGGCACCAGTATTAAGTTTTACCGCTGAGGAAATTTGGCAAACACTTTATCCAGAAACAGAAGATTTTGTATTGCTGCATGATTGGTCGAGTGCGGATGATTTGATTAGCCCTGTGCAATATGCGGAATATGACGCAAAGCTGAAAGCTAAATGGGAAACAATCCGTGCTGTGCGGGCAGAAGCGGCAAAAGAAATTGAAGTGCTGCGAGGCGATGGACAAGTGGGCTCATCGTTACAAGCAGAGCTAGCGTTTTATGTGCCTGAAGCCGTTTTTGAAGCGTTAAATAGTTTAGAAGATGATTTGCGTTTTGTTACGCTTACATCAGAAGCTAAGGTGTTTAAAGTGCCGAGTGAGACAGAACAAAAAATATCGGTTTTTTCAAGCAAGCATGAAAAATGCAGTCGTTGCTGGCATTATCGGGCAGATGTCGGCGCACATGCTGAGCATAAAACGATTTGTGAACGCTGCGAGAGTAATTTGTTTGGTGAAGGTGCGCCCCGTCAATATGCCTAAAAGTTTACATGGCTGGTTGAGTATTAGTGCCGTCATCGTTGCGCTGGATTTGTATACGAAGCATCTTGTGCAACAAGCGTTTGAACATGGTGATAAGCGCATCATGACGTCTTTTTTTGATCTGGTGCGTCACCATAATGAAGGCGCTGCTTTTAGTTTATTGGCGGATGCGGGTGGCTGGCAGAAATGGTTTTTTATAGTGGTTGCTGCCTGCGCAAGTGTTTTCATTATTTATCTGCTTAAAAAGCATTATAAGCAAACGCTGTTTAGTGTTGGTTTGGCTTTAATATTAGGCGGGGCAATCGGTAATTTGTATGACCGGGTTACTTTAGGTTATGTCGTTGATTTCTTATCGTTTCATATAAATGATTTATATTGGCCTGCATTTAATGTGGCAGATAGTGCTATTGTTGTAGGTGTAGGTGTTTTATTATTGGATAGTTTTAAGCAGCCAGAACGCTAATTAAAAGCGCTCTAACTGAAAGGTTCAGGTTAAAGGTGTAACTTATAATGCCAGACTGGAAAAAATTAATTGCGGCAAAAATTGCACTAGCAAAAAAAGGCAGTTCGCCTGGGAAGGTTGGCGCGAATGAGCGCATTCCCGCAGGGCAAACTGAAGTAAAAAATTTCCCAGTACTGGATATGGGCATTAAACCTGAGATTACATCGGAAGATTGGCAGTTAAGGGTTTACGGCTTGGTTGAAAAAGAGCTGGTACTAAATTGGCATGCTTTCCAAGCGCTGGATCAAATAACAGATGTTTCTGACTTTCATTGTGTGACGCGCTGGAGTCAGCTTGATATGGATTGGCAGGGTGTGCGTGTGCGTGATGTGCTTGATATGGCATCACCCATGAGTAACGCAAATTATGTCACCATGCATGGTTATGATGGCTATGCGACGAACTTACCAATAGAGGCTTTGTTAGATGATGATGTATTAATCGCTCATAGCGTGTTAGGAAAGCCATTAACGAGAGAGCATGGTGGACCAGCGCGGTTGGTTGTGCCAAAGCGTTATGCTTGGAAAGGTGCAAAATGGCTTAAAGCAATTGAGTTGCATGAGATTGATAGAAGAGGCTTTTGGGAAGAGCGAGGTTATCACAATGAGGCTTTCCCATTTTTAGAACAACGTTTCTCTGATGACGAATAACACATTTTTTATTTCATAATGCTTTATTGTTTAAAGCTGTCGTCCTTACCCCTTTTTTAATGCTTTCGTTATTAAAGTAAACAAGCCTACACATATTGCACCGACGATTAACCCAATCGCAGCATTGGCTAAGATCGGTGATATTGTTGCTAAAATGCCACCAATTGTAGGTATATTCTTTGAAAATTCAACAAGGTTCTCACTAAGGTGATGTAGTGCTGATATGCCATGGCCAATAATGCTTCCACCTACTAAAAACATAGCGGCGGTACCTACAATGGTTAAAATTCGCATTAATATTGGGGCAAAGGCGAGTATTTTTTGCCCAACTTTGCGTTGAAGCTGGCGCAAGAACTCTTCCCCCTGTTTCTGCATTAAATGCAATCCTAAATCGTCAAGTTTAACGATGCCTGCTACCAATCCATAAACAACTACTGTAATGGCAATGGCAATGATAGACACTACCATTGCCTGTTTCATAAATGCTGCAGTTGCCACTGTACCCAGCGCGATCACAATGATTTCAGCAGAAAGAATAAAGTCGGTACGAATAGCACCTTTAATTTTATCCTTCTCCATTGCGACCATATCAACTTTACTATCGGCGACCGCATGTTCTAACTCTCTGGCGTGTGCAGCTAAGGTTTCTTTGCTATGTAAAAATTTATGGAAAACTTTTTCAAACCCTTCAAAACATAAAAAAGCGCCGCCTAGCATTAATAGTGGTGTAATTAGCCAAGGAATAAAATAGCTAATGGCAAGCGCTGCAGGCACTAGGATAAGTTTATTAATAAAAGAACCTTTTGCGACAGCCCAAATGACAGGTAACTCACGTTCAGCTTTAACCCCTGACACTTGCTCAGCATTAAGCGCTAAGTCATCACCTAGTACGCCAACTGTCTTTTTAGCAGCAATTTTAGTCATGACGGCTACATCATCTAAAATTGTTGCTATGTCATCTAATAGTGCTAATAAGCTACCTGCAGCCATTGTTAAGTTCTCTTTATTTGTTTAAAGACGGGTGTGATTTTACCTAGAAATTACACATCGTGTTGCTATAATATTGCTTATGGTTCGATTGCTATGTTTTCGTTTATTTAATTTTATGATATTTATCGGCATTAGTGCACTGTTTGTTAGTGTGATTAATGTTAACGCCGCTGAAAAACTTGTAAAACCCAAGGATGCTACTGGGTTGCTAATGTGCGCACAAGCGAGCTATAAAGTAGATAGCAATAAAACCATCCATTTTTGGCAACATATGTTTGTAGGCGGCGTGCGAGATTTAGCGCTAACTGATTTACCCAATAATGAATCTATTTCTTCTAGGTCTGGTATTAAGCGTGTCACATACAACAACAGACAAAACCAAGCTTGTCCATATCAGGTATTGGCTATAACACAAGGTGTCGGTTGGGGCTGGCATTTAGCTTGGGCTGATTCAAAAAGGTTATATATCGCACGCATGGATGGCGAAGCTTGGGTTTCTAGTGTACCTAAAAAAATAGCGATTGATCATATTACTAAGCTTCAATTTATACAGAATGCAGACACACTTTTTATTCAGTGGGAAACGGCTAAAGGTGTTATGTATAAAGTCCAATCGGATGACGATGGGCGTAACTGGTCATCGCCCAGTATAGAAACTCAGCATTAATTTAAGCAATTGATTTTTTAGTATTTAACCCCATTTAAGTAGGGATACTTAAGAGTTTAATGGAGGTGATTATGCGTTTTGATAAACTAACAACTAAATTTCAACAAGCGCTGGCCGAGGCGCAAAGTGTTGCTTTGGGTCATGACAATCCGAGCATAGAGTCAGTGCATTTATTGTCAGTGTTGCTCAATCAAGAAGATGGTGGCACAGCCTCTCTACTTGCACATGCGGGTGCAAAATTAACGGCCCTAAAGACGGCCTTAAAAACGGCGATAGATAATTTACCGAAGGAAACTTCAAGTGAGGGCGAAGTCGCTATTTCGCGTGATTTAAATAAGCTGCTTAACCTGACAGACAAGCTCGCACAACAACGTAATGATAGCTATATTGCAAGTGAATTATTTTTGTTGGCACTAGCTGATGATAAAGGTGCGGCTGGTAAGTTATTAAAAGCGAGCGGTCTAACTAAAGCGGCATTAGAGGCTGCCATTACTCAGGTGCGTGGTGGTGAAAATGTGGATTCGCAAGAAGGCGAAGCGAACCGAGAAGCGTTAAAAAAATATACGTTAGATTTAACTGAGCGTGCGCGTATGGGTAAATTAGACCCTGTGATTGGCCGTGATGATGAAATTCGCCGTGTTATTCAGGTGTTGCAACGTCGTACCAAAAATAACCCTGTGCTTATTGGGGAACCTGGCGTCGGTAAAACTGCGATTGTAGAAGGTTTGGCACAGCGTATTGTTAATGAAGAAGTGCCGGAATCGCTAAAGGGTAAAAAGGTGTTGTCATTAGACATGGCCTTACTCTTGGCGGGGGCAAAGTATCGAGGTGAATTTGAAGAGCGCTTAAAAGCAGTGTTAAAAGAGTTATCTCAGGATGAAGGTCAAACTATCGTGTTTATCGACGAACTTCATACAATGGTTGGCGCAGGAAAAGCAGAAGGCGCGATGGATGCTGGCAACATGTTGAAGCCAGCTTTAGCCCGCGGTGAATTGCATTGCGTTGGCGCGACGACTTTAGACGAATACCGCAAATATGTTGAAAAAGATGCGGCTTTAGAGCGTCGGTTTCAAAAAGTGCTTGTTGCTGAGCCTACAGTAGAGGCTACTATTGCTATTTTGCGTGGCTTACAAGAAAAATACGAACTACATCACGGTGTTGAAATTACGGACCCAGCGATTGTGGCAGCGGCTGAGTTGTCACATCGCTATATTACAGATCGATTTTTACCTGATAAAGCGATTGATTTGATTGATGAGGCAGCCAGTCGCATCAGAATGGAAATCGACAGCAAGCCCGAGGTGATGGATAAGTTAGAGCGTCGTTTAATTCAACTTAAAATTGAACGAGAAGCTGTGCGTCGTGAAAAAGACGAAGGTTCGATTAAACGTTTTGGTCTTATTGAAGAGGAGATTGATCAACTTAGTAAAGAATTTGCAGATTTAGAAGAAATTTGGAAGGCAGAAAAAGCACAAGTGCAAGGCTCTGCACATATAAAAGAGGCCGTCGAAAAAATAAAATTTGAGATTGAAGAAGCAACCCGTAAAGGCGAATGGCAGAAAGTATCTGAGTTGCAGTATGGTCAGTTACCAGCATTAGAGGAGCAGCTTAAACAAGCGGCGGCTTCAGTGCATGAACAAGGTGATATTAAACATAAAATGTTGCGGACTGAAGTCGGTTCAGATGAAATTGCAGAGGTGGTCAGTCGTGCAACGGGCATTCCTGTGAGTAAAATGTTGACAGGTGAGCGTGAAAAGTTGCTCACAATGGAATCCAAGTTACATGAACGCGTGGTGGGTCAGGATGAAGCGGTTCGCTTGGTCAGCGATGCCATCCGTCGCTCGCGATCTGGCCTGGGAGACCCTGATCGGCCTTATGGTAGCTTCTTATTCTTAGGGCCTACTGGTGTCGGAAAGACGGAGCTATGTAAAGCGTTAGCTGGGTTTTTGTTTGATTCAGAAGATCACTTAATTCGTATTGATATGAGTGAGTTTATGGAAAAACACTCTGTCTCACGCATGATAGGTGCGCCGCCAGGTTATGTAGGCTATGAAGAGGGCGGCACGCTCACTGAAGCAGTACGACGTAAACCTTATAGTGTGATATTGCTAGACGAGGTAGAAAAAGCACACCCTGATGTGTTTAATGTGCTGTTGCAAGTATTAGATGATGGCCGTTTAACTGATGGTCAAGGGCGTACCGTGGATTTCAAAAACACAGTCATTATTATGACGAGTAATTTAGGTAGCCAGATGATTCAGGGCATGTCTGGTCAAGACCACCAAGTGGTTAAATTGGCCGTCATGGGTGAAGTAAAAAGTCATTTCAGACCTGAATTTGTCAACCGAATTGATGAAGTGGTCGTTTTCCATTCATTAGGTGAAGCGCATGTGAAAACCATTGCTAATATTCAATTACAATATTTAGCAGAACGTTTAAATGCAATGGATATGCAATTTACGATTTCTGATGCAGCCGTTGCAGAAATTGCCAGTGCGGGATTTGACCCTGTGTATGGAGCAAGACCATTAAAACGCGCGATACAAAGTGAGTTGGAAAATCCATTGGCGCGTGAGATATTGGCGGGCAATTTTGTGGCTAAAGATACTGTGTATGTTGATTTTAAGGCAGGGAAAATGACGTTTGCTAAAGCTTAGCTTCATAAGGAAATCTTTTACAAAACCGTCTTTAACGCGCAAGCTAGCGCGATGAGAAAAAAGTTTTTTAGTTGGGTTCTAAGTTTGTTTGCTTGTTTAGTTTGCATGCAAACTTATGCTTTTACTGAAAGCCAATTAGAGATATTTAATAATGAACCACCCATTATTAAGGACTTGCTAGAACGGGCGAGTGTTTTAGATGGTGATGGGCATGATGTTGAAGCTGCTTGGAAAGCGGCAAACTTGTATTGCGAAGCTGCCCGATATGGAAGTGCTGAAGGCGTTTACCGTTTAGGTATGTTATACGCGTTTGGGCGAGGTGTGCCTATTAGCAGAAACTATGCGGCTAATTTGTTTGGTATTGCTTCTATGCATGGCCATTATCAAGCGCAAAAAATGTTGGAAACGATTGAGATTCGTACTATAGACACGCCAAAGTGTGTATTAGAAGCGGTAGCGCCAGAGCGATCATTAGAACATTATTATGGCGATTACCACGGTACGCCGGCCATTGATCGTTATATTGCTAAATTGCCAAAAAGTAAGCGCTGGGTCGTTGATTTAGTTGATACGATTGCTAAGTGGTATGAAGTAGATTCAAAGCTAGTGTTGTCGATTATTACGGCTGAATCAAACTTTAAGCTATTAGCTAAGTCGAATAAGAATGCACACGGGTTAATGCAGCTTATCCCCGCTACTGCTGAGCGTTTTAACGTTAAAAATGCGTATAACGCCAGTCAGAACATTAAGGGCGGCGTGGCTTATTTACGTTGGTTGCTATCCTATTATCGAGGAGACGTTACGCTCGCAGTGGCAGCCTATAATGCAGGAGAGGGTGCTGTTGATAGATATAAAGGCGTCCCACCATTTAAAGAGACAAAGGCTTATGTGAAAAAGGTTTTAAGCTTATATCAGTTAAAGCGCCATCGATATGAAAAGCGTATTACACAGGCGTCGCCTGTTTTGAGAAAGTGAGACTAACATGAACATTAAATATTTATTTGCGATAGCAGCGATGCTTTTGGTGCTGACTGGCTGTGCTAGCACAGGCGAGAGTAGGCAAGGCCAAGTAGAACGGATTACGCCGGAAGAGCTCGCCAAGCTGCTGCCGCCGGCAGTCGCTACCGTTTCATTAGATGAGATAGTGATTGATTCGAAGCAAGGAAAATCTGCAGATGACATCATTGCGAAAATTATAGAAAGTGAGTCTCGGTATGAGCTTACGCCTACTCAAATATTGGATTTAAGTAAGCAAGGGGTGGATACCAAGGTGTTAGAACACATACAGCAGAGCAATGAATTAGCCAAGCAAAATGCTATTGCAGATGAAATTAATAGGCGTGAGAAAGAAAAGGTTGAAGCTATGATGCAGTTAAGACGTGAGCGTATACTTTCACGTCATCGATACTATGATCCATATTGGGGCTCAAGATTCGGTCTGTTTTATGGGCATGGACATCGTTATGGGCATGGCTCGCGCTACGGTTTGGGTTTGCGTTATGGCTACCCATATGGTTGGTAATATATCTTAATAAGTGATTGTTAATGTTCTTGTTTGGCTGTTTGCGCATGTGCCTATTGCACAATCACCTGCTTGGTTGGCAGGCATGGTGCCAGTTAACGTATGTGTTTGCCCTGCGCCAGCCCCTGTAACGCTCACAGGTGGCGTAAGGGCGTTAATGGTCAGCGTATAGTTTAAGCCTGCAATAACGCCGCTAGTTGCATCTAATGTCATGGTGTAAGGTAAATCAGTCGTGCAATTCATAACAATGTTGGCAGTGGGTGCAACTAAAGGTGTAGTTCTTAAAGCGATATAAGTGCCAAAAGAGACATTGCCAATGCTGGTGACAGCACAACTGGCATTATTGGTAATGCTTACATTTATTCTACGACCTCTGGACAGATTTCCTGTGTTTGTGTTGTTACGGACTCTTACAGTAACTCTATCAGTGTAGGTGCCGGCTGGTACGCCTGGGTCAGCTAATACGCAGCCCCAAAAGTTAATGGTTTGTGGTTGTGCAATACCAACAGTCGTATTGAGCGGAACCACAATCATGTTAGCTGTTACGTTGCCTCTAGACCATACGCTAGAACATCCGCTGTTTTTATATAGTTCGTAGTTAATAAAGTTCCCGCCTCTTCTAGCCCGGTTTTGATTACCTGATCTATTTCTACCATTATTTGCTCGCAGCAATACACTGGTCGCATCACCAGCATTACCGCGCGTACAGCTAAATGAAACTGTGCCTTGTGTTACATTTGGAAAAACACCACCGGTAGCAAAGGCCGTCGAAAACCCCGTTGAAGTTGGTCTAGTACAGCTAATAGCCGCTTCAACATTAGCGCTGACTATCAGCATAACGATTAGGTTAAGTATTCGTAATATAGTTAGTTTCATCTTTTAACGCCTTTACATAACAGTGGCCCTAGACGTGGAATTTCGTCATCTTGTGCTGGTGGGAGGGTTACTTTTATTTTGCATTGTTGTGCTTTCCAATTCAAGATCACGTGGTTTTTAGTTTCTAAGCCTGTGATAAAACTTTGGCCACGGCGGCCAACATAAAATTCTTGTTCATCATTTTCAATTTGCGTGATGGCGCCTATAGGCGCTGGCTTGCCATCATCGAAATTAATTTTTAACAATGCGCCACGACCACTACGGACAGGAAATATCACCTTAACACCGCTACGCCAGGCGGGCACAACATCATTTTCAATAGAGTTAAGTTCTGCGCTGACTGGTAAATCATTTGCTTGCAGTCTCACGGAGTTGCTTTGATAGGCAGACAGCTTAGGAACCAGCGCAACACCCTTCTTGTTGGTTCTTGTTTGCACATTATTACCAATCCCTACGCCAATATCGGCATAATCTTTTACCTCGACTAACGCAAAACTATCGTTAACACGCTGCGTAACAAATACATTTCCATCTGCTGCAATAATGCCGCCATTAACACCTAAGCGTACTGCTGTTTGGTTACGGGTGTTACTGACATCACCGGTTAATGTGCCGTAACGTCCATGGTAAAAAACACCTGCTTCTTCACGTCCGTGATCTTGCAGCTGTCCAGCAAGTAGACGCCAACCTAGGTTACTATCTTGGTTAGGGCTTTTAGATAGCGTAGCGTATAGGTCATTCCTTGTGCCGGCACTATTTGCGTAAGCACTCGCTACAATGTTGTTGTCGAGCGGTATGACTAGACTTAAACCTACAGCGCGGCTGGTCGTACCTTCCGTTTTAACCTCGCTACCAGTTAAACTCAAGCTACTGTTTTTCCCTATTTGAATAGAATAATTGCCTGATATCGTCGTCACACGTGGGTTGTCAAATTGATCAATGCTTGCGAAACCAATACCAAAAGAGCCTATTTTTTCGCTAGAGTAGCTAATGTTGGCAGCGAGTTGCTTTTTAATCGGTTTATTTTCAAATTCCTGCCCTAGCTCACGAAAGTCATCTGTTGCACCTTGTGCTTCAATAGCCGCGCCTAAATGTAAGTCTTGGTAATCTAACCCCAACAACCATTGTGAGCCATTACCCAATTTCTTTTGATGCGCACCTGTGATGGCTGCGCGCCCCAGTAGGCGTAATGGCAGTGCAGTTGTAAAGCCTAATTGCATCAATTTTAACTGTGAAGTGATAGCAGTTCGGCCCTCTAAGGTTAGGCTATTTGTCAACCCTCTTCGCCATAAGCCGCTGATAAATTCTGGGCCATATCTAGCATTAGAAACGCCTAAATTTCGGCGTATACTGCCGGCTTCTATACTCCAGTCATTAAGGCCTTCTGCCAGCAGTTGGCTATTGGTAAAAAATGATTGTTCGATGACCGTTTCACGTCCCAATAAATCACGTACAACAATACGCGCATCACCGCTGCCTGTGAGTATGCTTGAGTTGTCGATGGCAAAAGGTCCAGTCGGCACTTCTGAAACTTGTCGCAATACATCATCAATGTATAACTCAACAGTAGATGGGGCGGCAGACAGGCCATTGAGCACGGGTATTGGTTGTGTGACATAGCCCGGGGTGAGGGAGAAATTAGTGCCAAATTGCACACCGCCGTAATAGACATTACGTCCTAGCATGCCGGTCCGTGTAGCAGCATCACCCAGGCGTAAAGTGCGGTTAGATTCTGGTAGATCTTTGGTGAATGTCGTTTCTAGCCGCACCCATTCGGTCTCTGCGCCTAATGTTTTACTGCGCGTTAAATTGCGTCCCGTTGCGCTGCTAGTTAACACCCCCAAATTACTAGAAAACCCTAATTCTGTTAATGCGCTTAAATCTTCTGTTCTGGGTGCTGCTCTTAAGTATGATGTGGAATAACTTAAATCATAATTAAAAAAAACACTAGGTAAGGTTGGGCTAATAACGAGTTGTTTTGAAACTTCGTTGGCTAATCGTATTGCGGTAAATGATTTTGGTGAAAATAATAAATCGACTGATTGATTGGCAAAATTAATTTTTTCTTTATAACCAGGCACCGCATCCAAAGGCCAGAATTTTTGACCTCTAAACTCAATGGGCTTTGTGTCTGCATCCAGAATAATACGCCATTCTTCAAGGGCATCACGTTGTACGTATAAAGCACCAGCACGTTCGATAAATAGCCAGGTGCCACTTTTAGCACCGTTCACTGTTACTGCCATCGGCAGCGTTTTATCAGCTTTTGTTTGTTCGGTTGCTGTCAGTTTATTAGGCGTAGGGCTTGTCGCTGGCGAGTCGTTTGCGTGAGTACTGCCCGTACTCAGTAGCAATCCAAGCATTAGAGAAATTTCAAATCCATGCTTAACCAAAACAAATACTTAAACTAAAATTAATTAGCTAAGTTAACCTCAAAATCTTTTGTGCTGGTATCGTCTAACGTGACGCTTAGTTTGGCTTTGCCAGCAGCAATGTTGCTTGCAACCGCTTTAATGTCAAAGCTACGTTTAATGCCAGGTAATATGTATCCACCAGAGTTTTTAGTGGCCATCACTTCGCCCTTGCTGTTTTTTAGTGAAAATTCGCGCGGATGTACGTAAGCATTACCATCATTTTCACAGATAGCTTTAATACTATCAGGTGCTACGCGCTCAGCAGTGCAGATAAGGTTGTTCTTAGCCGTTTTAGGGGTGATAAATATAGGCATAGAAAATGCCAATGCAATTTCTAATTCTTTATCCTCAGTAGCAGGTTTAACAACTGGAATTTCACGGATAATCATACGATAGGTAAGTTCGTCGTTTGATTTTGAAGGTGATAATACTGCTAACCTGACTACTTGGCGAGCCTTGCCAGCTAATTTAATAATGGGCGGTGATAAAAATAAATCTTCTGATAATGTGAGTTCTTCTTCACCATTAGGCCCTTGTTTCCAAGTGTAAATGTCTGCCTGCATCACTAGCGCTTCTTCACTATTATTGGTAATCGTCACTGCTACGGCGCGGTCTTTAGGCGTCATATAAATGCGCACGGGTGAAACTGAAAACAAGCCCGCTGAAGCTGATGTAGCGTAAGTGCTTAATAGCGCGAACGTACTAAGCAGGATTAAAAAATAGCGGATTGAAAATATAGAATTTTTCATAATAGTTTAGGTAGTAACGATAGTGAATAAAATAGTGTATACGATTATAGCAATTTAAACTTTACTTAAAACTTTAAAAATTGCTAATCAAATTAAATTACCAGCCAATTAATAGTTCTAGGTAATCTCTGTCGTGTAAATTAACGGTACGCCAGCTAGTAACCGTGCCAACACCTCTAGAACTGATGGTGTCGCGATAGTCACCTGCAACAGCGAATCGTGTAATAAATCGATAAGCACCACCGTGGGTGGGTTTCCAAGGTGCGCCATTGCCAAGGGCTTCTATGTCAACTACTGTACCTGTTTTGCATACCACAGTAACGGTTGCACCAAAGCTACCGCGCAACGTGTTGCTACGACAAAATGCTGAATCTGATACTGGGTTTTTAGGGCTGCCAGAGCCGATGGTTTGAACAGCTACCGTAAATGCATTTTTAGTTTGCGCTGCTAAAGTGTTGTTGGCATAAAACATACATGCCGCCAGTATTACGCTAGGCATTATGGCGCTAGTGAATAATTGGCGGCAGCATGTGGTCATTGTCATATGCTAAATATAGCAGATTACAATGAATTAGAACGTAACAATTAAAGTACGCGTATGTGATGAAGGGCCGCCAGCACCTGTACCTGCCTGACCAGCTGGCATATTGCCTGTGATGTTATACGTTTTTACATCAGCAGTACCAATTGTAGCTGTAGTTGCCGCAGTACCAGCAACGGTCGTTGGTGCGCCAGCTGATAATGTGTATTGCAAGCCTTGTAATACGCCTACACCTGCAGCATTACCATTTACGGTATCAAATGCAACAGAAGATGGTGAAAAGCCACGTGTGCAATCAAATGTTAAGTTTACTGGAGTACCAGTTGCTGCACCGGGTTGGAATGCTGCATAGGTGCCAAAGTCAACTGTAGTTGTGGCGTCGTTAGTTGCTTCACATTGTGAGCTTAACGTAACTGATACATCAAAATCATTGGTTGTTGTTGCAGCATTAGCTGCAGGAATTGCTGTTGCTAGTAAAGCACCTGAAGCGATTAAGGCGGCTAAAAGTTTATTCATTGTAAGTTCTCTCTTTTAAAATATTTAAGACATTCGATATTGAATGTCGCAAAAATATGCTTAAACAGCTTTATTCAAACAATGCTATTTAAAACACCATACTAAGAATTAAGCAATATTTGAGCCAGTTACGATTAAGGATGTGGGTTTAGCCTATTTAAATAAATGATTTAGTGTTAAAAGTACCTTGTTTTACAATAACTTAAGGTGATAATTGGCATATCTGTTTGTTGTTGCGTAGCGTTTGTCAAAAGATGGGGTGAAGAAGTTAAACGGTAAGTCGGTGGCAAAATATTGACAATTAATTCAAAAACCTGACATGCAACTAGGCATATCTGTTTAAAAGTATTTATACTCAGTTTGGATTGTTAAGTTTTAACAATTATGCGTTATGAGGCTTGTTATAATCGACGGGTGTATTTTTAAGGTGAGTAGCAATGCAACAATCAACGCATACCATTAGTGTTAGTGCGCAAGGCCGCAAGCTGTACGACATTACTGCTCAAGTAATGAATTGGGCTAATCAGCAAGCGATATCAACAGGGTTACTTACTTTGTATATTCAGCACACCTCGGCCAGTTTATTAATTAATGAAAATTACGATAGAGATGTTTTGGTGGATATGGAGGCATTTTTTAATCGTCTAGTTCCTGATGGCGATGCTTTATTTATCCATACGGTTGAAGGGCCAGATGACATGCCGGCACATGTGCGGACTGCACTTACGCAAACCAGCTTATCTATTCCAGTTGTAGAAGGAAAGGTGGCATTAGGGCAATGGCAAGGTATTTTCTTGTTCGAACATAGATATATGTCAGCAACGCGCCGTATTATGATGCACTTAATAGGCGAGTAATTCTAACGTGGCAATGTTACAACAGGGCCGCCCACTGACAAGTCAAGAGCAACAAATTTTCAAGCCATATTTCGCTAATATTGTGATAATGCAGACTCGTATTTTTGAAGGTCAAGTACCCTTTTGGCTACGAGAAGATATGTGTGCGGTCGTACTAAGTTTCCGTATCTATTTCCGGGCAGGGGTCTATCAGGCAAACACGTTAAGTGGCGTGAAACTTCTTGGTCATGAGCTAGAACACGTCTCTCAATTTTTACATGGTATGACTTTTCTACACTATCTATGGTCATGCCGAAAAGGCTATAAAAACAGCCCATATGAAGTGAGGGCTTATGCAAAGGGGCGCTTAATTGCTGCAAATTTCCAACAAAGTGTTAATTTTTGATAACTTTGAATGGTAATTGATTGTAAACCTTGAATAGTTTTGCTATTGTTTACAAGCTGTATTGATTTTAGTCTAAGGAGAGGATGTTTTATGAAAGTTACATATAGATTTTTGGTTCTTGCGTTATTAGCTGGGTTCTTTTTGAGTGCTTGTGGTGAAAAAGGCGCAATTGATGAAATGCCTGCTATTGAAGACATGGCTGAAGGTGCTGCAGACGCTGTGGAAGATATGGCTGAAAGTACTACTGACGCTATGGAAGACATGGCTGAAAGTGCTACTGATGCTGTGGAAGACATGGCATCTGATGAGCCAGGTGGCTACGTGCCAACTGCTGATGAGCTTGTTCCAGGTGAAACACGCCCATAGTAGTTAATTGGTGGTTTAAAAAGCACACTTTTTAAGTGTGCTTTTTTATTGTTCAAGTAATAGCGTATGTTAACTTTTATAATGAGTGTTATATTTAGAGACAAGCGCCAAATCATAGAGGATATTATTTAATGAACACGAATATATTTATATTGCTGGGTTTTATTTTATTTATCTCCTTTATTTGGTTTCGGTATAAGAATCAAGGAAGCTCTAAATTATCGATAACACATAGCAGGACCGCAGCAAGCGAAGTGGCAGCAGATGATGCAGATGCAAAATACCGATGTGTTGTTATTGAACCGGGTTGGTCTTCATGTAAAGCGGTGAAGCAGTATGAAGCAATGCAGATGTTGTTGGATGAAGCGCCAGCATTACCAGTTAAAAAGTGTGACAATGATACGTGTCAGTGTGAGTTTGTTCATTTTAAAGATCGCAGAAGAAGTGATAGAAGAAGTGATGAACTAGCCTCTCAATTAGAGGGCAAAGGAAATAAAAGAAAGGGTAAAGGGCGTAGGCAGTCTGATATTACTTGAAGTGTTGATTATTAACGAACTTTACTCCACTTAAGCGGATCAAAAGGAATGCTTTTTCGGCGTAATTCATAATATACACCATGGCTAGCATTACCTCCGCTATTGCCTACTGAGGCAATCGTATCGCCACCTTTGACCACTTGCCCTACATCTTTCAGTACCGATTGGTTGTTTCCATACAGGCTCATATAGCCGCGACCATGATCAACGATAATTAAGTTGCCAAACCCTCGCATCCATTCAGCAAATACAACACGGCCGCTAGCAACTGATTTTACGTCTGCACCTTCTTTTGCACGGATAAACAAGCCTTTCCATAAAACACCGCTATCTGGGCGCGCTTTACCATAGCGGTTCATCACTTCGCCACGTACTGGCAATTTTAGTTTTCCTTTAAGAGAGGAGAATTTTTTGCCCGCATAACGGTTATCAGGCGTTGCCTTATTTTTAGCAATGACTTTAGATTTTCTTTTCTTGCTTGTTTTTTTAGTGCGTTTTTTACTAATTTTGGCTAGTTTTTTAACAAGATTAGAAAGACGTTTTTCATCTCGCTTAAGTTTTTTAATTTCACCGCGTTGTCCGGCAATTTTATTTGATAGTTTTTTGAGAACAGTTGCTTTTTTTAGCTTTTGCTTAGTAAGTGCTTTGCGTTCAGTTTTTTGCTTGGATTCTAAGCTAGCCACTTTTTTTAATGCTGCTGTCGTTTTTAGGTTTAACGTTTTCAGCTCTTCAAGTCCTGCTTGCATGTCAGTAATCAGTTTTGTGTGTGCTTTGGCGATATAGGATTGATATTTAATATCGCGTGCAATTTGATTAGGATTTTTATTTTGTAAAATAAGCTGCGCATAGCTTTGGTTGCCTTGCGCATATTGTTGATAAAGCATGTTGCCTAATAGCTTTTGTTGTTCAGCTAACTTGCTATTCATGCTTAGCGCACGCTTGTTAAGCGCGGAGAGTGTTGATTTATTTTGTTTTTGTTTTTGTTTGATTTCGCGTAGTTTTTTGTTGGCTTTACTAATGGCGACTTCTGAGTCTTTTAGTGCGTCGGCTACATCACTGTGTTTTGCTTTTGTCTGGCTCAGTTCTTTTTTAATGGATTTTATTTTTTGTTTTATACCACTTAAATCTTTTTTTGCAGAGGTCGTTTTTTTGTCGGCAAAGCTGCTATTGACACTTAACATTAGTGCAAATAAAACAAAAAAACAGGGAAGTACAAATTTGCGCATTAATTAAATGTTGGCATTAGTTTTTAAATTGAATCAAATTTTTACCCGTCATTTCTACTGGCTGAGGCACACCCATCATGGTTAGCAGTGTAGGAGCAAGGTCAGAAAGTGCGCCGTTGTCAGCAAGCGTTGCTTTTCGGCCTACGTATATTATAGGCACCAAGTTGGTTGTATGCTGGGTATGCGGTTGGTTATTTTTATAGTCTTGCATGGTCTCTGCATTACCGTGATCAGCCGTAATAATAACTTCACCACCAATGCTTTTCATTGCGCTTACAACGCGGCCAATACAGGTATCTAATGTTTCAACTGCAATAATAGCGGCTTCTAAAACGCCAGAGTGACCAACCATATCGCAGTTGGCATAATTGCAAATAATGGCATTGTATTTTTTGCTTTTTATTGCTTCAACTAGCTTATCCGTGAGTTCATGCGCGCTCATCTCTGGTTGTAAGTCATAAGTGGCGACTTTGGGAGAAGGAACTAAAATACGATCTTCCCCATTAAAAACTTTTTCTTCGCCGCCATTGAAAAAGAAAGTGACATGGGGATACTTTTCTGTTTCGGCTATACGTAGTTGTGTCAAGGATAGGCTTTCTAAGTGTTCGCCAAACGTATTGTGGATGGCATTTTGAGCAAAGATCGGCGTTGCTTTTGTTTGATTTTTATCATACTGCGTTAATGTAAAGTAATTGGATAGTTGCACGACGCGTTTGCGCTCAAACTCATTAAAGTCTTTATTGAGTAATGCGTCAGTTATTTGTCTAGCGCGGTCACTGCGGAAGTTCATGAAAACAACAGTATCGCCATCTTCTAAGCGTAATGGTGTTTCGTTAGGTTTGCGTATAACGGTACATTGTACAAATTCATCATTTTCATCACGCACGTAAGCTTTTTCTAGTGCTTCTTTGGCTGTTGCCTCCGTAAAAACACCTAGACCTTCGGTAATCATTTCATAAGCTGGTGCAATACGCTCCCAACGTTTATCTCTATCCATGCCATAAAAACGGCCGCTGATGCTGGCTATTTTGCCTACATTAAGCGTTTTTAGTTTGTTTTCGAGTGCTTCTATATACGGGCCTGCACTGATAGGTGGCGTGTCGCGACCATCTAAAAAGGCATGTACATACACTTTTTTAAGTCCTTGTTCTTTGGCCATTACGAGCATGGCATGAATATGGTTTTGATGGCTATGTATGCCACCATCAGATAAAAGGCCGAATATATGTAGCGCTTTATCTTTAGCTTTTAATTGTTGTAAGGCTTGTATGAGCGCAGCATCTTTAAAGAAATCGCCTGAACTTATACTGTTATTAATGCGTACAAAATCTTGAAAGACAACACGCCCTGCACCAATGTTAAGGTGACCAACTTCGGAATTGCCCATTTGGCCATCGGGTAAACCCACATAATGTTCAGAAGCATTGATTTTTGTATGCACATACTCTTTTTTTAGGGCATCTAAGTTGGGTGTTTTGGCAAGTGCAATAGCGTTGTCCTTAGCCTCTTCCCGGTCACCAAAGCCATCTAAAATAAGTAAAATTACTGGTGTAGTAGTCATTTTATAAATTGTTATTGAATTGAATACATCCATTATAATAGCCGTGCGTAAAAAAAGTATGTAAAAACTTAATGTCGGTATTGAATTTTGCGTAATCGGCATCATTTAATAGTTTGAAAATGATAAGGAATAGTTTTGGATTTTATTAAAGATAATGCAATATACATAGGCTTGGCGTTTGGTTCTGCCGTGGCTTTGCTGTGGCCAATGCTTTTTGGTCGTAATGCGAGTGGCGTACCTAGTGTTACGCCTGCTGAGGCGGTTTTATTAATGAATCGGTCTAAAGTGCTTATTTTAGATGTGCGCGATGAAGCGGAATTTGTGAGTGGGCATATTCAAGGCGCTAAGCATATTCCACAAGCTGAATTGGCGGGTCGAATTAAAGAGATAGCAAAATTTAAAAACAAACCAGTGTTAGTCCATTGTCAGCGTGGTATGCGTAGTAAACCTGCATGCCAGACTTTACGTGAGCAAGAATTTGTACAGTTACATAATTTACAAGGCGGTTTGGATCGTTGGACAGAGGCAAAGATGCCGTTAGTAAAGGCTTAAAATCATGACGAATGTTGTAATGTATACCACTGGGACATGCCCTTTCTGCATCAATGCTGAGCGTCTGCTTATGAGCAAGGGTGTGGCGGAAATCAAAAAGATTCGTATAGATTCGCAGCCAGGATTGCTGGCTGAAATGATGGAGAAAACGGGGCGCCGTACTGTCCCGCAAATTTATATTGGTGACCAATATATCGGTGGGTTTGATGACTTACGCGCGTTAGATATTCGTGGTGATTTAGATTCTATGCTAGGAAGAAATTAGCGTTTATTAAGCTATTCATTTAGATGTGAAATGTAAAACAGCGCGCTCTATAATTGACAAGTGATTCTCTACTGAATACAATTATCTTCATACAAAAATAAGAAAAGTTATTAATGAAGCAGCTATTTAAACAATGGTTTATTGCATTACTACTCATTGCGCCTAGTGTGCAAGCACAAGTTATAGACTTCGACCAGCTCTACCACAAACTCAGCCAAGCGAAATCTGCACGTGTAATAGCATGGCCGATGCCTTCTTGTTCTTTTATTACAGAAGACAAGACCCTGATTCAAGACTTGGTCGATATCTTTAAAAAAGCAGACGTCAAACAAATCCCTGAGAATGAATCTTTCTTTTATGATTTTTATCAAATAACGCGTGATGACTATATTGGCGGATCTTCCGCTAGGTTCACGCTTGATGATGGCACGGTTATTACATTAGGCTTTGGTGATGAGTATACTTATGAGCCCACGGTTGATGCCATGCTTTTTTTGCCGAATCAACAACAAGTGCCTTTAAGTGCTAATTGGACGATGAACCGGGAACTGTTTCATTGGGCAAGGAAAATAGGCACGCCAACCGTGTCTTTAGATGAGATTAGAGCGAGTCATGAAGCCGTCGGGTTCAGAGCAGCATTTGGGGACAATGAAGCCCGTTACAGAAGGCAACAGCGGCAGTCTATTGCTGGTTGCAAAGGCAAAATAAGAAGCAATAACTATTACCGTGACCCGACCATTTTTCAGACCTGTGCTAGCGGTTCAGACGATGTTATTTTTTATCAGCGTCACCCTGATATTTGTGCTAGTGGCTGGACACCAACATCAAAGGATGTGGAGTAATGAAACATGGCTGAACAGTTAAAAGACCAGGTAAACGCCAGTGACTTTAACTTGATTAATGCCACGCCTGCGTATGTTGCACAATTGAGCGAAACCCTGGCTTATTTACAACAAAGCCCAAAAGCCAGCCAGTTACTCAATGACATGCGAGACGAAGGCATCAGCATCCGCTTTGTTGGTGCTGCAGATGGCGCTAAATATCACCCTGAAGCGTCAACTGAAATTACCCCTACCCTAGCCCATGCTGGGGTAATGGCGAGCATAGCCAAACCAACCGCTAGCTATCCAGCACGCACCATTGATTGGAACCCGAATGCCGCCTTGTCTTACACCGATGCCAAGCATTCTAACCTTCTTAATTTAATTGACTCGAAAAAAGGCATTGATAAAGACGTAAAACACCAAGGTGTGTTATCACCTGCCTTAATACTTACACACGAAGGGGGCATGCCTTAGACCCTGCCTTTCTTAAACGCTCAACGCAATACAGCAAGCAATATGACAATAAAGCGGAAGAATATGCAGCAGAGACTTGGGAACACGAAGTAGCCAAAGACAAGAAACTCAATGAAGGCAAAAGAGAAAACCACAGCGGCTCTTGGCTGGCAGCTGGCACCATCTCACCTACCTTGCATATCTCACCGACATTGCATACGGTTGCCTATCAACCAGCAAGAAAGAACGAGCAAGCAAGATGAGGAAATATTACAATGGCAACAGCATCACTTGTTTGGCGCGGTGGTAGTTACTGGTGGCAAGTTCACCAAGTATTCTGTTCATTACAAACAAGACAACAAAGAAACGAGTAACACCATCCCTGACTTGGGTACTTATAACGTTGACAACAACACGCTGACGCTTAACAACGTTAACATTAAGTTCAATCAACTCAAGCAAAACATCACGCTAAAAGGCAATGACAATACATTAGATTTATCTAATAGCACGTTACCAGCTAACACCAGCATCATCACCCAAGGTCGTTTCACCATCGAAGATGGTGAAACCAGCAAAGTCATCAATGGCACTAACCGACTTAGCACCAACCCAGCAGGTGATCTAGTAATTACAGCAGAGAAAGCCACGCAAGCCAATAACAAACAAGACCAAGATTACCAGCAACTGGCACAAACCTTTGCAGAAACGATTACGCAAAGATCACAAAATAGAGATTTAAATAATCAACAACAAACGACACTAAGCGACAGTCTTAGTTTTTATCATGCTGCGGCAACCCAATTACCTGAGCCTATTGTTAAGCAAATAGGTAATAATCTCTTCAATGAAATTAGAGCTGGCAGGCCTTTACAGCTAACTGCTAATCAATCGTTAGATTTTAGTGAGGCAAACAATCAAGTGATTGATGATGTTGAGCTGTAAAAATTAAAGAGCGGTATTTCTATTATGTTATTAGTGGGTGATTTTATATAGATAAAACGTTAAAATACTGGCAAATATAAAAAAACCGTACTATTTAATCGTTGAGTTTAGGAAAATTACATGGCAAAAGATAAAACCCCAGCAACTAAGAAACCAACTGCAGCAAAGAAAGCCGCACCAGAAGCACAAGAGAACCAACAGGCAGGATTTGCAATTGAAAAACTTTTTATTAAAGATGCTTCAATTGAAGTACCAAATGCCCCGCAAATTTTTACAGAACGTACAGCGCCTCAAGTTAATGTAGAACTTGGCAATAATGCACAAAAACTTGATGAGGGTGTTTATGAGGTCGCTATTAAAGTGACAGTGACGGCCAAAATAGAGGAAAAAACAGCATTTTTGGTTGAGGTGGTGCAAGCTGGCATTTTTGCAGTTCGCAATGTGCCTGAAGAGAACTTGGAAATTATCGCTGCAGTGACGTGCCCTAATATTCTTTTCCCATATGCTAGAGAAGCTATTTCAGATATGGTGACACGTGCTGGTTTCGCGCCAGTATTGTTAAACCCAATTAACTTTGAAGCATTGTATGCACAACAGCAGCAACAAAATGCTGAAAAAGCAGGTGCACCAAACTAGTTATTTACTAGCTACGATGACACGTTTATTGAAAACAACTATTAACCCGAGCTTGGCGTTGCTGTGCTTGGGTTTTTGTTTATGTTTTGTAGGTTTTGCGCAAGCGCTCGAGTTTCGTTCAATTGCATCGTCTAAAGCTATTATGCTAGATGCCCCCTCATTAGAGGCAAAAAAGATTTACATTTTAAGCCAAGGTTATCCAGTTGAGGTGATTGTTAATTTGGATACGTGGGTTAAAGTGCGTGATCAGCAGGGTGGCTTGAGTTGGGTAGAAAGCAAGCACCTTACTAATAAGCGTATGTTACTTGTGACAGGAGAAGCAGAAATAAAGTCAAAAGGCGATAGCAGCGCAGAACTATTGGCTTCTGTTGAGCATGGCGTTGTTTTAGAATTGTTATCGTCTGCGATTAAAAATGGTTGGGTTAAAGTGAAGCACCGCGATGGTCTTACAGGCTATATTCAAAGCCATTTGGTTTGGGGGCTTAATTGACTAAAGTAGCTGTATTAGGCGCAGGCGCTTGGGGTACTGCGCTTGCGATGCATATAAGCCAGCAGCATGATGTAACGCTTTGGGGAAGAAATGCAGGGCATGTTTCGGGAATGCAAAAAGCGCGTGCAAACCCAGCTTATCTTGGTGATTTTCAGTTTAGAGATAACTTACAGGTAGAAGGCGATTTGGCTACGGCGATTGATGGTGCAGATTTGATTTTGTCTGTCGTGCCTACAGCTGGTTTTCGTGACATTTTAAAAGATTTAAAAAAACTAGGTTCTTCGCAAGACCTTATTTGGGCACATAAAGGTTTAGAGCCAGAAACAGCTAAATTACCGCACGAAGTAGCAATAGAAGAGCTGGGAGTGCAACAAAAGTGGGGTGCTTTATCTGGTCCAAGTTTTGCAGCTGAGTTAGTCCGTAGTTTGCCTACAGCCGTTACGCTAGCAGCTAATGATGCTGAATTTGCATTGCAAGCGGCTAGTCTTGTTCATGGTGGTTCTTTACGGGTATATAACAGTACTGATGTTATCGGTGTTTCTGTTGGTGGTGCAATTAAGAATGTAATGGCGATAGCCGCTGGCATATCAGATGGTATGGGCTTTGGTAATAATGCGCGCGCAGCGATGATAACTAGAGGTTTAGCAGAAATGACGCGTTTTGGTGTGGCTCTAGGCGCTAAACCTGAAACCTTTATGGGGCTTGCAGGCGCAGGTGATTTAATTTTGACCTGTACAGGTCAATATTCAAGAAATAGAGAAGTGGGTCTGCAATTGGCTAGTGGAAAAAAACTTGAGGATGTTTTAAAGGGCTTAGGTCATGTGGCAGAAGGCGTTAATACAGCGCGCGAGGTGATGCGACGTGCTGATGATATTGATGTAGATATGCCCATTACTTTTGAGGTCAATCAAGCGTTATCTAATGGAAAGTCAGCTAGGGATGCGGTGATGGACCTGCTAGGTCGTCAGCAAAAAGCAGAAGCTATTTAATCTTATGCCAGCATTATTTTCTGCGGTCACTTTTCATTGCTCGTAGCTCTTCAATGTCACCTATTTGTTGTCTAGCAACATGTAAGGAAGTTCTGCGGTCTTCTCTGCGGCGGTCATCATATTTAAGAAACTTGCACTGGCAATTTTGATTACAGGCCGGTAGTGGCAATGCAGGTGCTTCGTTCATGAGCATGGGTGTATCGCCATGATTTTTTGCTGCTTGGCAAGCATTCCTACCTTGTTTGATGATGACACTTCTAAATTTTGTGTGTGTGCTATCTGTTTGTTGGCTATTTAAAGTGCTACCTTTAGTTTTAGAAGGTTGTATTCTAATAAAATAATAACTGATAGCCACTAGTACTAACGATATGATTATGATGCTCATCGTGGACTCTCTCTTTAAATTGGTATTTAATTAGCTTTAATAGGCAAGTATCAAGCCATAAAATTTATTATATCCCATTAATAAAGTTTTCCTGCCGCCATGCTTCATATAACAACACAGCGGCTGAATTGGATAAGTTTAGGCTGCGACTATCAGCGAGCATAGGCAAGCGTATGCGATGTTCGGGAGGGAATTCATCACGTATTGTTTCTGGTAGACCTCGTGTTTCTGGCCCAAATATAAACACGTCATCTGCCTTATATTGAATGTCGCTATATCGTGTGCTGCCTTTAGTGGTAATGGCAAACAACCGTTTCCCTGCTAGTGTAGTTTTGCATTCATGCCAATTCTCGTACACTTTTAGGGTGGAAAATTCATGGTAATCCAAGCCAGCGCGCCTTAATTGTTTGTCTTCTAGTTTAAATCCTAATGGTTTTACCAAATGCAATGTTGCACCGGTATTGGCGCATAGGCGGATAATATTGCCTGTGTTAGGTGGTATTTCAGGTTCGAAAAGGACGATATGGAACATTTAATTTGGTGAAAGTGTTCTAGCAATTACCCAGCATTCTACATGAGCGGCATCTGCTTTTTTTAAAGTTTTAGCTAATTCATTTAAGCTGGCACCTGTCGTCATGACATCATCGATGATTGCAATATGTAGTCCTGATAGGGTTTGATTAACTTGAAAGGCATTGCGAATATTTTTGGCCCGTGCTTTTAGTGGCAAGCTCGCTTGTGGTAGTGTATTTTTGGTTCTGACGACTGCTTTGTAATTTAATTGGGGTGGTTGTGCTAATACTTTCGCAATTTCTAATGCCTGGTTAAAGCCACGCTCTTTTAGTCGCGCAGGGTGCATTGGCATGGGTATGATTAAATCTACCGTTGATAAATCTATTTTTTGTGCGAGCAATTGTCCAAATACTTGGCTTAGTTGTATTTGGCTGCCATATTTATAGCGATGCATCATGGTGTTAATTGGAAAGTCATAAGTGAATATTGCGCGTGTTTGATCAAAGCTTGGTTTTGAGCTTAAACAGCTACCGCATATCATGCTATCTGAATAAAGCCCACATTGTGCACAACTTTGTGGGGACACGTATGGTAAATCAGCTAGGCAGTCGTGACATATGCCGATATCCTTAGCTTTGCTAGCCGAGCAAAGCAAACAATTTTGTTTGAATACCAAGCCTAGTAAACGCTTGAAATTTAACGAGTGATTATTTTTTAACCAGTTGTTCATTATTATTGTTAATTATGCTTTACAGTGTGTAATTAATTGATTAATATAAAATAAACACGACTCAAAAGGTGCAATATGCTTGATAATTTTGAAAAAGAAAAGCAAGAGGCTTCTACAAACAGAGCTATTATAAACACGGATAGTTTAAAAGGTGAAAAATTAACCAACGACGTTGGTGTCGTTAATCGTTGGCGTATCGATGACATTGTCGCTTTGTACGAATTACCATTTAACGATTTAATCCAACAAGCACATGCTGTTCACCGTGAGAATTTTGACCCAAATGCGGTGCAAGTAAGCACGCTGTTATCGATTAAAACAGGTGGCTGTAGTGAAGATTGTGGCTATTGTCCACAAGCTGCACGCTATCATACGGATGTTGAAAATGAGCCTATGATGCCTTTAGATGAGGTGCTTAAAGCCGCGCAAGTGGCTAAAGATAGCGGAGCTAGCCGGTTTTGCATGGGCGCAGCTTGGCGTAGTCCGAAACAGAGAGATTTAGAACCTGTACTTAAGATGATTGCTGAGGTAAAAGCAATGGGTTTAGAGACCTGCGCGACGTTAGGCATGCTTAAGGATGGTATGGCTGACCAATTAAAAGAGGCGGGTTTAGACTATTACAATCATAATTTGGATACTGCACCTGAGTTTTATGGTGATGTGATTAGTACACGGACTTATCAAGACCGTTTAGATACCTTAGATAGCGTACGTGGTGCCGATATTAATGTGTGTAGTGGCGGTATCATTGGTATGGGTGAATCACGCAAGCAACGGGCAGGTTTATTAGCGCAATTTGCCAACATGGAGCGCCCACCTGAAAGTGTGCCCATTAACTTATTAACGCAAGTTGAAGGTACACCGCTACATGGTATCGAAGCGCTTGATTCATTTGAGTTTGTGCGCACGATTGCAGCAGCACGCATTACCATGCCCAAGAGTTTTGTACGGTTGTCAGCTGGCCGCCAAAGTATGCATGAAGGCATACAAGCGCTTTGCTTTATGGCCGGTGCAAATAGCATTTTTTATGGTGAGAAATTACTGACAACTGGAAACCCTGAAGCCGAGACAGATAAAAAGCTATTTGCCAAATTAGGCCTTCACGCGATCTAAATGCTGGCCGCGTTACAAACAGCTTTAGATAAGCGTGAAGATGACGGCTTGTTACGGCAAAGGCGTTTATTAGATTCACCGCAAGCGGAACATATTGTTACTAACGATCAGCAATATCTATCATTTTGTAGCAATGATTATCTAGGTTTGGCGAATCACCCCAAGCTAATCGCGGCGATGCAAAAGGCTGCGGGTGAATCAGGTGTAGGAAGCGGCGCATCAAATCTCATTACTGGTCATCACCGTTATCATGATGCCTTAGAAAAGCAGTTAGCAAGCTTTGTCGAGTTACCATCTGCATTATTATTTTCTACAGGCTATATGGCCAATATTGGTGTATTGGCTGCGTTAGCTGGCCGTGGTGATGCTATTTTTGCTGATAAGCTTAACCACGCTTGTTTAAATGACGGTAGTTATTATTCATTGGCAGAATTTAATCGTTTCCCACATAACGATGTGAATGCATTAGAAGCCTTACTGAAAGCCAGCAAAGCAAAGCGTAAATTAATTGCGGTGGATGCTGTTTTTAGTATGGATGGGGATATCGCACCTTTAAAAGCATATTTAGCCCTGTGCGAACAATATGATGCTTATTTATATGTTGATGATGCGCATGGCTTCGGTGTGTTGGGTGAGCATGGGCAAGGCTCCCTAAATCATTTAAATTTACAGTCACCACGTATTATGATGATGGCAACGCTAGGTAAAGCGGCAGGCGTCGCGGGGGCTTTTGTGGCGGGGCAGTCTGTGGTGATTGATTATCTTATTCAAACAGCCAAGAGCTATGTGTATAGTACGCCGGCGCCACCTGCTTTATCTGCGACCCTAACGGAATCAATTAAATTGATCGCGCAGGGCGACGATTTACGGTTGCATTTACGACATTTAATAGCTGTGCTGAAAACTAATATTAAGTGTAAAAAATGGCAATTAATGCCATCAGAAACGCCTGTGCAGCCATTGCTAGTGGGTAGCAATCACAATGCGGTAAAGCTAAGTGAGCACTTACAATCAAAAGGTATTTTAGTGCCTGCTATACGTCCACCAACGGTGCCTGTTAACACAGCACGTTTGCGTATTTCATTATCAGCTGCACATACTGAAAGTGATGTATTACAATTGGCAAAAATGATTAACGAAGCAGAAGGTGAATTAGCATGACATGTCACGTTGAAATTATAGGGCAAGGCAAACCGTTGGTAATGCTGCACGGATGGGGGATGCATAGTGGCGTTTGGCAGTCTCTAGTCGACCGTATGTCAAAAAGCTATATGCTGTACTTGATTGATTTGCCGGGTATGGGCTATAGCCAACCGATTGAACACGCACATTTATACAGCATGGCGAATGAAGTGGCAGAGGTGATGCCTGGCGTGACTGATTTGCTAGGTTGGTCACTGGGGGGCTTGGTGGCACAAAGTATTGCTGTAAGCCAACCAGAACGGGTGCGGCGTTTAGTGTTGGTGGGGTCAACACCATGCTTTATCAATAAGCCTGATTGGCCCTTGGCTATTAGTGAACAACACTTTAATGATTTCGCACAAAGTATTAATGCGGATTATAAGCAAGCCATGATACGTTTTTTGACTTTGCAGTGTATGAAAGCAAAAGATGCACGCCAAACGGTTAAGCAGTTGCGGCTAAGTTTAGAACAAAAGCCGATGCCTTCACAAACGGCATTGCATGACACCTTAGAGATTTTGTTAGAAACTGATTTGCGTGATGTTGTTGCCAGTATTAACAAGCCGACCTTATTGATACATGGTGACCGCGACACTTTGGCGCCCGTACAAGCGGCACATTGGATGATGGGGCATTTGCCAAAAGGTTTTTTACGTGTGATTTCAGGCTCTGCACATGCACCATTTTTATCACATAGTGAACAATTTATTGAATCATTAGCGTTGTTCTTAGAACCTGACGCCTAAGATGGATGTTTATACCATCGACAAAGCACGTGTACGTGCCTCTTTTGATCGTGCGGCCACACGCTATGATGCCGCGGCTATTTTACAAAACCAAGTACGCTTAGCAATGCTGCAGCGTTTAGATTTAATTAAAATTTCTCCCAAAATAATTTTGGATGCAGGCTGTGGCACTGGTCGCGCTAGTTTTACACTACAAAAACGCTTTAAAAAAGCGCAAGTAATTTCGCTCGATTTTTCGATGGCGATGCTAAATAATATGCATACCAAACAATCGCTTATTAACAAGATTCTAGGTAAAAAGAGTCTGATATGCGCAGATATAGAGCAACTACCTGTTGCAGGTAATAGCATTGATTTTTTTTGGACGAATCTTGCGCTGCAGTGGTGTAATGATTTAGATCAAACCTTTACTGAAGTCATGCGCGTATTACAACCTGATAGTTTATTTATGTTTAGTACGTTTGGCCCTGATACATTAAAAGAGCTACGTGCAGCTAGTGGCAATAATAATACGCATGTCAGTCGATTTATTGATATGCACGATATTGGCGATGCCCTCACCAGAGCAGGTTTTAATGCACCCGTCTTGGATGTTGAGCACTACACCCTCACTTATGATAATGTGAAAGGTGTAATGATGGATTTAAAAACGATTGGTGCTAATAATGCAACGGATGGCAGGGCTAAGACTCTGAAAGGTAAAGGTTTTTTAAAAAACCTAACTGCGCAATATGAGCAGTTTCGCCAACAAGACGGCAAGTTGCCAGCTACTTTCGAGGTGGTATTTGGGCATGCATGGGCACCAGCCTCTAAACTGAATATCAATTTAGAACAGGG
>CAYXOR010000007.1:0-27479 GCA_964466895.1 uncultured Methylophilaceae bacterium
TCATTTTAATTAACCCTGTATTTATTTATATAGTAGATGGCTACATTTAATATATGTTTTATTCTAAGATAAAAACGGCATCATCACTGCGCGTGATTGATGTACTTGAATTTACCCACTATTAATTACATGCTGATTTATATTGATAGAAAAAGTTCCTGCTACTGTTGGGTTAAGGAGTTTATTTTTGACAACAAATCAAGCGCACAAGCTTAGAAGTCAGCATCCTTTTTGCCCCCATACTTTTGCGCTGGGTGCTAATCTTTTCCTTATGCCGCTAATTTGATTGCACGGAACCATACCTCTGCCACGGACACCAACTATTACCATATTAGCATTGCTAAAAAGTGCTGTAATGTCTTTAACATCATTAGAATAGAATGTTGCTTTTTTAAGGTGTGGCTTGTTGGCGAGTGGTGATATGTCTGTTATTAGGTTGTAGTTAAGCGTGATGTCTTCTAGATTAGTTAAAGGTTCTAGTGGTGCAATGCTTTTGATCTGGTTTTTCATTAGCCCAATAATCTTTAATTGACTAAGCGCTTGCATGCCGCTCAGGTCATCTATTTTGTTCTTATTGGCTTGTAACTCTTCTAGCTGCACCAGTTTTTCTACCCCTGATAATGTGCGCATTTCATTGTTGGCAATAGATATTATTTTCAAGTTAATTAAGTCTGGAATAGTTTCTAACGATGTCAGTTTATTACCTTGCAAATAGAGTTCTTGAAGGCTGCTTAAATCTGCGATAGATGATAGATTTGTAATGCCAGCATCTTGACAGAGAACGCGTGTTATTTCTGACCGGTTAGCTAGCTTGCTTTCTTTCATTTGATGCGCAATGCAGCGGTCAAGTACTGCTTTTGACCTGTCACTTGTCTCTGCTTGTTGTGATGTGTCGGCTATTGAGGCAGGTTGAAATTCACGATAATAATTGATTGCCAATAGTGCGAACAATAGTAGGGTTAATATGGTACTTATTTTTTGGCGGCCAAAATAAAAACTTAATATGACAAAGCCAAAATAAATAGCGAGACTAGGGTATAGCCATAATTGAAAAAAACTATTAATACGGTTTTTTTCTGGGTTGGTAGGATGTATAAAAACGGATACTTGTTTATTTAATCTGCGCTCACAAAAATTTCTTGAAGACCACCACAGTGTGCCAAGTACTTTTTCTCCTTGTTCGGTAATTGCTATTGGCGTGTATGAAGTGCGCCTAATGCCTGTTCTCGTTGTGGAGGCTGATGATGAAAAATACTTGTAGTCACATTTGATAATGGTCGCTTGTTGTAGCTCTGCATCTTCTAGTAAATTGACGCGGTCATGAGTGAACCATAGTGCTGGCGCAAGAAAAAATAACAATAGAATAAAACTGAGGAGTGGTCTTTTTTCACTAAAGCGTTCTTGGTTAATACCCATGGGTATCTATTCTACCAATAAAGCGAGTTTACCAATCTACATTTGTGGGCACTTGTGTTTTGTTTAGCTTATGGCGAAGGTTTGAGCTTGCTTCATAGACGAGTTTTCTAGCTCTATTAAGTGCACCTATAGGCCGGTGTGCTTCAAGCGCATTCCAAGGTGAAAATGACAGGTTCTCACAAAATTGTTGCTGTTCGACGGTATCAAAAGTTTGTTTGATGATATTGATTTTTGCAACGGGGATAAAAGGGGAGTCTTTTTCTTTCCAAAGCACAGTAGCATCTTCTATAGGCATGCGCTTGGTGGCGTTCTGTAGTTGCACCGAAAGTTGCATACACGCATCATTAGTCAGCTCTTGAGTCAAGGTGTGTTTTAAAAAGTCAGGGTCATTTGATTGGTCAACTTTTGTTGATGGTGCTTGGCCACATGATTGCATCATAAACTTAACGTTATGAGGGCCTAACTTATAGGCGGTGTTGCTAAAGTATTGTGTCCAAAGTGGGCTGTGAGGTGGTGGGGCATAAGCTGTTACCAGTTGCCATAACTCTCTTAGACGCCATTTAAAAGGGTTGTAACCTTGTATAAAGTACTTAGGGTTGCCTTTGCTTGCGACAAACTTGTTATAGTCATCGACGCTGGTGACAAAGAAAGCAGGACTATTGTGTGCAATGAACTCTTGCGTTGTTGAGCCATTTAGATTGTCACCAACATTTAACAATTTAATGGACATGCCGCGTGCATCTTTTGCATTATCGTCACTTTTCGCCATATTAGAACCACTATTAGAAAAACGAATCCACGATTTGTATTGCTTGCCAGGTGTTGCAAGGACGCCATATTGTAGTTGCGCATTAATATCTTGATTCACATTGAAATAGGCTTTAACACATGCATGGCCTTTGGCATGTACAGCACGTGCTGCATAGTTGGTTTGTAGTGCGCCGACAATGTTGACGGATAGGTCTGCGGCCGTTTGTATATCAGCTTGCTCATTCTTCGGAATTATTTCTTCTGTCGAAACGACTGCGTGACTTTGCAAATGATAAGCAATAAATGCGATTAGCATAACGGTAAGGACCAGTAGCCCAAGCAATATTTTTTTGATTGTTTTTATAATCTACCGCCTTAAATTCATCACTGGTTTTTCGATAAATAAGTACATGAGTGTTGCGATAGCAAAACTTAACACACTGCTGATGACTCCTCCATACAATAAAATTTCACCCATAGACCAATCATATTGTTCGGGCATGGTGACCGTTAAATTAACCATGGCCGGAATAATGATCGACATCACGACTAAATGGATGAGGTACAAAGAGTAAGACAAGGTTGCGATGGGGTACCAAAATGGTAAAGAAAAGAAAGCGCGAATAGCATTGGCAATAAAGTGTTGCTGTAGCAGCATGGCGATAATAACGAGACCGATGCCTATTGAGAATAGGTTGCGGTTAGCTATATAGTAAAAAATATGGAATGTTTGATATTGATCATAGTCGGTAGAAAAAGCAGGGAAGGCCATAAAGAAGATTGTTAAGCCTACCCCTAACAATGTCAGCATCACGCCTGTTTTAGAATTAGCTATTTTCGTGAGCTTTTCTTTATGAAAGTGAAAATTGTAGGCAGCTAGGCAACCTATCACCAAGCTACCAAAACGTGAATGTAAGTTATCGTAAATAACCGTGAAATAATGGTTAACATATTGACCATCAAGATAGAGTTGACTGGTTGGCGTGGTGCGGATGACGTCGTCAGATAACACAATGGCGGCACGTACGACGAAAGATAATAAAAACATCCACATCATAAAATAACCTGGGCTTTTTGAGTATTTAAGAATGGCGATGAGAATAAGCGGATAGATGAAATAAAACTGTTCTTCTACGGCTAAACTCCATGTCCAGCCAACAGCTTGGTGTCCGTATTCTATAAAGTTGTTCACATATAGATAGTTTGCCCAAATCCATTCGCTATTTGGGCCAGAAAGGAGCCAGTAAACGGTTAATGTGAAGTAGTAGGCAGGGGTGAGGCGTAGATAGCGTCTTAGATAAAAGTTCTTTAAATCTATCTTACCGTTTTTGCTGACCTGCCTGAGCAATATGCCGGAGATTAAGAAGCCACTCATAACAAAGAAAACATCAACCCCTTTGTCTCCATTCCACGCCCATGCCCAGCCTAAACCTAATTCGTTCAGCATGCTGGTGATGTTTTCTGTGGGATGTGATAAGTGAAAGACTAAAAATATATGGTAAATCAATACTAATAGAATAGATAAAGCACGGATGCCATCTATTGATGCATAGTTACTAGCCCTACGCTGGTATATTGAGCGAAAGTTTTCTTTAAAAGAAAAAGCTTTTTGTAGTGCTGTTTTTGACACATCAACATTTTGAGACATTTTTAATTCCTATTATTTGGATATTATTAAAGTGTTTTTAAATACTCAACAAGTGCCCAACGTTCTTCTTCGGTAAGCGCGGGTTTGTCATATAGGCCTGTACCATATTCATGACCAGCATTGCTGTTGCCTGGTAGTGTCGTATCAAAAATAAAATCATTCTCAACCGCTGATGCGATATAGCCAACATTTTTTGGGTCAAACTCCCATGAACCTAAGTGAAAATGTTTAACGCGGTCTTTTGCTGGTAGTAGCAGCTCGTATAAATTAGGTACTGAACCGTTGTGTAAAAATGGTGCACTTGTCCATACGCCGTTTAATGGACGTGCTTTATAGGCTAATAGCGCATGGTCTGACACTTCTTTCCCGTGCGCTATTATTTTGCCGTCGACATACTTGGGTGGATGCACGACATCTGGATGCCCTAGTTTTTTAGCATCTCTTTTAGCCAAGTAAGCCTGTAGCGGGTTGTTTTTAATAATGCCAACCATAATGTTGTTCGCAATATGAATGGCGGGTGCTTCTTCTGGCAACGGGTCTCCAGCAAAATAATATCGTGGGCGACCTTCGAACTTGCCAGTTTTTCCTTTGAAATAAACAGCGTTTTCTGCCATCAGTGGATCGGTTTTCACTTCGCCTATTGTGCTCATACGCACCTGAATGCTACGGTCAGGTGCGGTCCTGTTAATATCCACGTGGCATTGTATGCAATGCGCTTCATATAGGGGACGGCCTTGCTTCGCTAATGGTTGATTAATTTTAGGAAAGCTTGCTGGCCATTGAGGGGAGTGTAGTTGGCTAACAACATGTTCTAATTTACGCAAATTTTTGGTTTGGATAGAAGAGGGGTAGCCGCCATTGATTAAGCCTAGCCATTTTGTCGTTTCCGTTTCTATGTTACCAAATACACCAATAACTTCACCAATATTCCTTGCAAGTGCACCAACACCTGTATTTGACTGTGAGCCATTCCACTCTACATAGTCATGTTGTGGTGTATCCCAAATATAAGGGATGCTGGTAGGTGCGTTTGGTGGGTTGGTATTATTTTCTACGCCAGTGGCAAGTAAAGCTTGGTTTAAAATTGAGCCAAAAGCATCTAGGCGCGAATAACCAGATACAATGTCAGCGTGATTTTGCAGCATATGGTTATGACGCTTCTCATAAGTAGCTTGTAAATTTGTCTTTAATTGGTTCTTCTGTTCAGTAGACGCATCACTACCCAAGATGCGTTGTTGGAAGCGGCCAAATTTTTCTTGATTATCCAGTGTGGCTTTTAGTGATGCCGTTAAATCTAAAAGGAACTGGTTTAAATTTAAAAAGGCTTGGCCGCCGTCGATATGGATGGTTTCACCTTGATAAGTCACTTGCTGTGTGTGGCAGGCTGCACAAGTCGGCCCCATATGGTCGCCATTACGTGCTAGCCCTATAGGTAGGGCGTCTGGGTTTTTTTTGCTTTTGGGTGCAGGAATCAACCCTAAACGTTTCATGTTTTCATCAGATCGTAACAAGGCATTTGTTTCTGCTTGTTCAAGATGAAGGAAATAATCATAAGGGACTAGACGGGAACCTTGATCGGTAAAGTAAAAATACTCTCGTTCTTTATCTGACCAGTTTTGTTCGAGATAGGTGACCTCAACTTTGTTAGCTAGGGCTGGTATTTGTGTCGCCAACACGACGCTAGCGATTAAAATGCTTGGTAGTATTAATTGCTTGTAATGTTTCATTATTTGGCCTAATTTATTCAATTACATCTCTAGTAAGCAAGGTGTTTAATAAGTTATCTTGAAAGTTAAGGTTTCCTGTCAAACTATTATGTGACTCACATAGGAACAAAGATTGTTTGATCGGTACATAAATATACTCATGCCTTCTTATACTTGGGTCTAAGGTATTTCGTCCTAACAGCGATGCTTTCGTTACAGATCCATCACCAGGTTCTAATAGTAGCGCGTCATAATCTACACCTTTGACTGGTTTCGTGATTTCTTTAGGGTACATACGCACCATGGATACGCCATTGACTTCTTCTACGACTATTCTTGCTGATGTTAATGTGCAACCGCCACCAAAAATAATGAGTTTAGGGTGTTCGTCAGGTAGTGGAATGCTCAAAGACCAAACAAACCGTCTTGCACGCTCAAGATTTTTTTCAAAATATTTTTCGAAAGTTGCTAAATGTTGTTTGCCTGCAGTTTTGTCATTAAAACCTTCCATGATTCTTTGCCGCACTTTAGGGTTGAAAATAGACCACTGAAAACTTCGCCATGTTGCTACATCAAATAAATCTCGACTCAGTGGGTCACCGTTACTTTTAACGATCCAGTTGTTAAGAGGGTGCGGAAACAGTTGATATAAGCTTGGCATGCTCGCTAATGTTTCGGTGCCAATTTGCTTGATACCAATATCAACACCCTGGATGAATAAATTTAACGTTTTAACAGAGCCTAAATTGGGGGTGCCTAGTAAAACAACGCGACGGACACGGCTAGCACCATACATAGTGAGCTTTTGATTAAAGCTGTTATCGTCAATGACATTTTGTTTACCATAACGAATATAGTAACGAGTAATTAAGCCACCCATACTATGTGCGACGATATCGACTTTTAAATCAGGGTTGTTGTAATCAACTCTGATTTGTTCAATGAACTCAGCCAATAGGCCTGCACTAATGACATTGTCTTGACGCCAGTCGTAATGAAATATGTAGTAGTTTTTTTGTTTTGGATTAACTTTCTTACCTACTTTAGAAAGCTTGTAGCCACCTGTGTCGGATAATGTTCGTACAATTTTCCCATAGAAGTCTTTACCAGCGGCACCATCTGATATTTCATAAGCATATGCTTGGCTGGGCAGTGGTTCTAGCGTGTTTGGGTTGATGTCAAAAGCGATGTCGGCATAATCGTGGAGTAGTAGGCGGCTGAGCGCACCTGGCCATAGGTCTTCTTTTGTTTTTTTATCTTTAAGTTTACTACCTAGTACACCATGGATGAAAATCACTGGTGGTTGATCATTCACCATCATAGATTCCATATAAAGCCGTTTAAGGTCTGGTGAAAAAACTTTGCTGTTGGCAAAAAGTCCTGCAATAAACACGCCAACCAGGACTAAGCTAATAACAGTGTATTTACTTAGAAAGGTCGTTTTCAAAGCTTTGTAGGTGAATTTAAGCATATAACCGTCAGTCGTCTAAATTAGAAACAACTTACAGTATAAGTGTATTTGTCTCAGTGGCGGCTATGCTTTCTTAACGAATGCTGATTTCAACTTCATGGCGCCGATTCCGTTTATTTTGCAGTCAATATCATGATCGCCATCGACAAGCTTAATATTTTTTACTTTTGTTCCAACTTTAACGATTGATGATGAGCCTTTTACTTTTAAGTCTTTAATAACGGTAATGGTGTCGCCATTGTTTAGTCTATTTCCGTTTGCATCTTTAACGAAAGTTGCATTATCTTCATCCATTGTTACTTCGTCTATTTTCCATTCATGCGCACATTCAGGACATACATAGCTACCTCTATCTTCGTAGGTGTATTCTGAACTGCACTGAAGGCAGGGGGGAAGGTTGCGCATAGGTGTTTTTATCTCGTTTTAAAATGATATTTAATAAATATTAACAATCGTTTCATTTGATTGTATTTGCCCAGTCCAAATATCAAGTATGTCGTGCGTTCCGCCACCTACCTTATTTATGCTTGCTTTTGAATGCATATTGTTAAGAACAACTTTTACTTTATAGACACCTTTGTTAGAAAAGACATTCCAAGCCTTTATATCATCATCCCATTTTCCTCTAGCGTTCTCATGGAACCAACCTTCGACAATAGTTTCTTCATGGTTTGGTGGAATTGTGAGATGGCTATAGGCGTCGTGCTGGCTACTGGTAACAAACTCGAATTGATGGGAGAACGCAGCCTCGCGTAACGTAACCTTTTCATTGTCAGGTTTGGTAATGACTAGCAATAGTTCTGATTTGCCATAAAGTGCCGTTGTAAACTTTGAACCTTCTTCTTTAAGAATATTTGCTCGCACCCAAAAAGGGTGAGCGATAGTGAGCGGCTTAGATGTGTTGTTCTTAAAGGTAACTAGAAACCTGATGTTGTCGGCAGAGTTTGATCTGTCAATTGTAGGGTCGTCAATGGTTTTGAAATATTGTTTGTTACGATAGTTTGACTTCTCAGGTGAAATGGAAATGGAGATTGATGGCTGGGAAATTCTTTTTCCGCTTAGTGTATCAGCTACAGCATGGATGCAGCTTAAAAAAAACAATGCAACACTTAGTGTTTTTATTATTGTGTTATTAAATGCTTGCATATCTAGCCCCTTTTATTATCCAGAAAAACACCATTTGATTTAAAATGATATAAATAAATAGAGATAAACTAAATTAGTTATATCGGAACACTGCCAATATCAAAAAGAATTGCGAGATTGTCATATTAAGCCTATTTTATTGTTAATAGTGAGGATAGACTAAAAACACCCTATGCAAGTCTATATTTTAACTATTTTAATTTCATGTCAATGATAATAGCGAAATCAAAAAATAACTTTGGTGTTGCTTAAACCTTTTTTGTTTTTGCTGCGTTAAATAAATTAGACATGTAATTGGTATGTCTATTATATTTAACTGTAAATAGGGAATGTTGATTTTGACGTCAAGTGTATTAGAAGAAACGGCTGCTAAGATAAGCGAGATTAGAAATTATAAAGCGAATTTGTTTTTATCTACTTTTCTTGAGCCAAAAAAAAATGAGGTTTTGGAGGCACATTCCGATTTGGCCAAGTTATATGAATATGTAGATGTAATTGAACAACAAGTACTTAGTTTGGTAAGGGATGATAACCAAAGGGAATCTGTGACCGATTTCTTCGCGGGGATAGGGGCTAAGGGCCTTGTATTTTACGATAGCATTGCTATGGCAATGCGTAATGGAAATTTGGATGATGTTACCAAAATAAATTTAAATGAAGAGTTATTAGCATTTGATAAAGAAAAATTACAGGATGTAATTGCAGAGGCTTATGTAGAGAGTGGGCAGGAAGAAGACTGGGAAGACACGATTGAGCACTTTAAAAATGCACCACTAGATAATTGGAAAATATCTGATAAGGCACCTCTCTATGAAGCGATGAATGCCTTGCAAGATGCTTATCCACAGGATTCAATAAAGTCATCTGCCATTTTTGATGCTGTTGCATTTAACATGTTTGCTAAGTACCTTGAATCAAGGGGTGCAATTATTAAGCAAGCACCAAATATTTTGGCCCCAGCTGCCTACATTGCTGCGTTAGAGCAAGGTGCAACAACACCAGCTGAAAAGGCAGCATTACCATATGTTACAAATGCTTTATCTGAAGCAATAAAAAATCAAAATCCAGTTGTTGCTACTTTAAATGTTCAATATCAACATATATTAGTAGAGGCAAAACTAGTTGGTACCGATAAAGGTGCTGAACTAACATAAAATATGTTGCAAGCATGCATTACGGCAATGTTGATTTGAAAAACATTAATCACTATGAATTGATATATTGGATATATATTTTTATTCTCCAAAAAACCACAATTTGTGTAATAACACTATATATTGCCACTACCCATCCATCTCTAATAAGGTAGTTGTCTAGTTCTCCAGCTGCTCCAAATGCAATGACGAACAAAGAAGAAATTAAAATAACTTTTATTAACAAGGGGAATGATAGTAAAACAACTCTGTTAATGTAGTCAGTCCCTTGATTGCCGAGGTTTGCGTTAAAAATAACATCTAAACCAATAATGGTGATAAAAATTGAACTTACAGCCTCAAATATTAATGCGTTGCTAAAAGCTTCAGGTATTTCAAGAATAGCAAAGTAACCATTGATTAAGCCTATCAAGCTAATCGTTAAATAATAATTTTTAATATCATTTTGTGTAAGACTTTTATTTTTAATTTCTTCGGCTAATTTGCCTGTTTCCCACATGTACATGATGTTCTCCGTGTGTTACAAACATTCAAACCCATTGGCGCCAAGAAAGAAATCGACGCTAAGGGGTGTTAAATTGCTAGTCTAGTTCGCCGCAAGGCTGGCCATCACCACAGCCCCAAGAGAAAAAACATAAGCCTATTTTTTCATTTGTTCCACATACCGTCTCGGTAAACCATGAGCATTTTGTCCAGCATTGGTCTCCTGACTGATCTGTTTCATTGTCATTTGCCACATTAACGGCTACTACCGCAATAGCCGCGAGAATTGCGGCAATGATCCAGCCAATAACGCCGCGTTGTTTTTTTAGCTTCATAATGTTTCTCCTTTTATTTATTTATTTTCTTTAAGAACGAAATTTATTGTCTCAACATTTTGGAAATGAAATGATATTTTATATGTTGATATTTGATTCTAAAGCAACGTTATGTTCGCGTAAAGAGATGAGGTCGGCGGTGGCTATATATGTAAATGCAATTTAATGGGTGTTTGGAGTTGACGGGCACTTTTTAGATGTGCTAAGTCAGCATTTGTTAGTCAAGCATATAAATCAAGAATATTGTGTTTATTGATGGGGTGTAAAAGGCGAAAAGCACTTAATTGCTTTTACTTTTAATTGTTATCTAGCCTTTAGAGTAGATTTTTTATTGCAATTGATTAAGTTCGCAATAGGCGCCCTATTAAATAGAAGCACCTATTATAGTTTGCGAACTTTATAACTAGCTTTTAGTGCTCTATTATTTATTCTAGGTTTGCACCGACAATAGCAGCCATCTGCATCATGTCTACTGTTTGACCTGCACTCATATTTCTAAGGTCAGTTAACTTGCCTGATTTGCTTGTTGAATTTGTATTTTTGAAAATAGGAAGTAATTTAGCATCGGCTACAATGTATTTTCCAGCATTCTCTGGGCTGCCGTTAACAGATCTAGTTTGTAGCTTATTAGCTTTAATGTAGTTCCATAGTTGTTTTGTGATTTCCGTGCGAGGAAGTTCAGATGCGCCAACTAATGCTGCAAGATCGCTTTTCATTTTTACTGGTTTACTTAAACCTTTTGCTTCTGCCATTTTAAATTCCTTTATATTTTATATTTAAATGAAATTACGTTGAAGAACGCCTATTCTACCTCTGTTTTATTTTTTTGGTTCTTTATTTTTTATTTTGTTTTTTGTTGAGGAGTATTGTTTTTGCAGTTGGTATTTCAATGGGATGAAAATGGTTTCAAATAATTGAATCTGAAATAGGGAAGGCTTGAGCATTAAACTGTTTGATTAATAAACATTTTTTTACTATAATGGCTGCCTTTCTAACCTTGTCACACTACAATGCAACTAAAAAAATAGTTGTCGCTTGATGTAAAAGCTTTGTAGGTGGCTTATCCATAAGGAGATTATATGCGTAATTACGAAGTCGTTTTTATCGTACATCCTGATCAAAGCGAGCAAGTGCCTGCAATGATTGAGCGTTACCGTGCACTCATTACAACAGGCAAAGGTGCCATTCATCGCCTCGAAGACTGGGGCCGTCGTCAGCTAGCATACCCTATCAACAAAATCCATAAAGCACACTATGTTTTAATGAACATAGAATGTAACCAAGCGGTATTGGATGATTTAGAGCACAACTTTAAGTTTAATGATGCTGTGTTACGTCATTTAACGATAGCAACTAAAACGGCTGTGACTGACCCAAGTCCAATGATGAAAGAAGAGAAATCTAAGTCAGTATTGAATAAGGAAGTGGCTACTGAAAAGCCAGCAACTGAAAAGGCTGCAGATAAAAAACCAGTAGCAGAAAAAGCGGCAACTGAAAAGGCTGCAGATAAAAAACCAGCAGCAGAAAAAGCAGCAACTGAAAAGGCTGCAGATAAAAAACCAGCAGCAGAAAAAGCAGCAACTGAAAAGGCTGCAGATAAAAAGCCAGCAGCAGAAAAAGCGGCAACTGAAAAGGCTGCAGATAAAAAGCCAGCAGCTGAGGTTGCAGCAGGATAATGAATGAATAAGCTGGTGCTGAATGGCCAGGTGACTCATTTAGAGCCGCTACGTCATACGCCAGCAGGTTTACCGTTGTTGAGTTTTGTAATTAGCCATGTTTCTGAAAATAGTGAAGCTGGCCTAAAACGAAAAGTTGAATGTGAAGTAAATGCTATTGCCTTAGGTGGCTTGGCAACAACCAATATTCAACTTGGCACGCAGCTAAAAGCAGCAGGTTTTCTAGCTAAGCGCAGTGCAAAAAGCTCTCAATTGGTAATGCATATACAAAAGATAGAGATTATTTAGGAGTTACACATGGCAAGAGATATGTATAAACGTCGTCGTTACTGCCGTTTTAGTGCAGAAGGCATCAAGCAAGTAGATTATAAAGATGTGGATTTGCTGAAAGATTTTATTTCAGAGAATGCAAAAATCATCCCAGCCCGCATGACAGGCACAAAAGCTAAATACCAACGTCAATTAACAACTGCAGTTAAACGTGCACGTTTTTTGGCATTACTTCCATACACTGACAAACATCCAGGCTAAGGAGAACAGCATGCAAGTGATTTTATTAGAAAATATTGTTAACCTTGGTGCTTTAGGCGACATTGTTAATGTTAAAGATGGTTTTGGCCGTAATTACCTAGTGCCACAAGGTAAGGCAAAACGCGCAACTGAAGCCAATAAAGCTGAGTTTGAAACGCGACGCGCTGAATTAGAAAAACAACAAGCAGATATTTTAGCCTTAGCTAAATCACGTATCAAAAAGTTAGTAGATACTAAAATTGAACTTTCACAAAAAGCAGGTGTGGATGGTCGTTTGTTTGGTTCAGTAACGAATCATGACATTGCTGATGCGTTAAAAGCACAAGGTCATGAAGTTGTTAAATCTGACGTGCGTTTGCCAGAAGGCCCACTTAAAACAATTGGTGAGTTTCCTGTCAAAATTGCACTACACCACGATGCAGTGGCTGATATTACAGTGACGGTGATTGCTGAAGAATAGAGCGTTAAGTTTTATAGATTTAAAAGGCTACTTCGGTAGCCTTTTCTTTTTGTGTTATGCGCACTAATAAGCGCACGCATCAGGTTATAATCACATCATGCCCGACGAAGAATTAGACTTGCTAAAATTACCTCCACACTCTATTGAAGCTGAGCAATCAGTCATAGGCGGTTTGCTATTAGAGAATGAAGCATTAGACAAAATTGCTGACATTTTAAGTGTGCAGGATTTTTATCAACATGACCATAAAACTATTTATGAGCACATTGGTAAACTAATAGAACATAACCGTCCTGCAGACATCGTAACAGTGGCAGAATCACTTGAAAGTAGTGCAGAACTTACGGCTGTTGGCGGCATTGCTTACTTAGGTGCATTGGCACAAAACACACCATCATCAGCTAATATTCGGCGTTATGCTGAAATTGTACGTGAGCGGGCAGTAATGCGTAAACTTGTCACTGTGGGCTCAGGTATCACAGAAAGTGCTTTTAATCCTAATGGACGTGATGCGCAACAATTACTAGATGAAGCTGAGGCAAAAATTTTCCAAATTGCGGAAGGCGGACAGCGTGCTAGCCAAGGATTTCAAGATATTAAAGAACTGCTGCCAGAGGTGGCAGAGCGTATTGATATGTTGTTTTCGCGTGACGACCCTAGTGATGTGACCGGCATTCCTACTGGCTTCAAAGATTTGGATACGATGACTTCTGGTTTTCATGGTGGGGACTTAATCATCGTTGCAGGGCGACCTTCCATGGGTAAAACAGCATTTGCTTTAAACGTGGCTGAAAACGTGGCGCTCGATACAGGCTTGCCTGTGGCTGTGTTTTCTATGGAGATGGCGTCAACACAATTGGCGATGCGTATGATAGGCTCAGTCGGACGCTTAGATCAGCACCGCATGCGTACGGGTCGGTTAGAAGACGAAGATTGGGAAAAGTTAACCACAGCTTTAGGCCGATTAAATGAGGCGCCAATATTTATTGATGAAGGTGCAGGCTTAAGTAGCTTTGATGTGCGAGCAAGGGCGAGAAGGTTACATCGCCAATGTGGGAAATTAGGCTTGATCGTTGTTGATTATTTGCAATTGATGTCAGCGCCAGCTGGCAAGCAGGGCGAAAACCGCGCAACCGAAATCTCTGAAATTTCTCGGTCGTTAAAAGCGTTATCAAAGGAGCTAGATGTGCCAGTTATGGCGCTATCACAGCTTAACCGTAGTGTAGAACAGCGTCCTGATAAACGCCCAGTGATGAGTGATTTGCGTGAATCGGGCGCGATTGAGCAAGATGCTGATTTGATTTTATTTATCTATCGAGATGAAGTATATAACCCTGATAGTGAGGATAAAGGGACGGCGGAGATAATTGTCGGCAAGCAACGTAATGGCCCAATAGGGCGAGTAAAATTGACATTTATTGGTCAGCATACGCGCTTTGAAGATTTTGCTAATGCTGATTATCATGCTGGTTATGAGGATGGTGGCAACTAACTTAAATATGCGCCCGATACAAGCTTTGATTTCACATGGTGCGTTACAACATAATTTAGGTGTTGTTAAAAAACAGGCACCAAGTTCTAAGGTAATGGCAGTCGTTAAAGCCGATGCTTATGGACATGGTTTAATGAATGTTGCGCATGGTCTTAATAAAGCTGATGGTTTTGCGGTACTCAATGTCAATGAGGCAATAGAATTGCGTGAGGCCGGTTTTGAGCAAACTGTTTTATTGTTAGAAGGGTTTTTTAGTACAACAGAAATGCGTATTGCAGCGAGTTTTCATCTTGATGTGGTTGTACATTGTGTGCAGCAAATAGAGATGTTAGAAGGTGTGAAGTTAATTATGCCGATTAACGTGCATCTCAAAATGAATGCTGGCATGAATCGTTTAGGGTTTGTTTCATCAGAGTATCTTTCAGCATTCAATCGTTTAGAAGCTTGCAGCAACGTCGCAGAAATTGTTCTAATGACACACTTTGCGACTGCAGATAATGACGTCGGTATCGATTTGCCATTGCAGCGTTTTCAAGATATCACTAAAGCACTTAATAATGCAGTCTCTTTGGCTAACTCTGCTGCCATTTTACGACACAAAAATACACATGTAGATTGGGTGCGCCCGGGCATTATGCTATACGGAGCATCGCCAGTGGTCTCTGTACAGGCTAAGGAGTTTGATCTAAAAACCGTCATGCAATTGACATCAGAAATTATTGCGGTGCAAACATTAGAAATAGGCGATAGTGTTGGCTATGGTAATCGTTTTACTGCGGGTAGAAAAACACGTATTGGCATTGTTGCCTGTGGCTATGCGGATGGGTATCCGCGTCATGCTGGGCAATATGCTATTGATGATAACCAAACGGGTACAAAAATAGCCGTAGAAGGTGAGCTGACACAAACTTTAGGTCGTGTTTCTATGGATATGTTGGTGTGTGATTTGACCGATATCTCAGAAGCGAAAGTTGGCTCTCATGTTGAGTTGTGGGGTGCAACCGTTCCTGTTGACGATGTTGCTGAGGCGTGTGAAACAGTTGGCTATGAATTGCTTTGTGCGGTAGCGCCTCGAGTACCAAAGAAAGTTTTGTATTAGTGGCAAAAGATAAAAGTATCTATGTTTGTAGTGAATGTGGCGCTGGTGAGCCTAAATGGCAAGGACAATGCCCAAGCTGTATGGTTTGGAATACTTTAGTAGAATCTGCTGTCGAAACGGCCAGTGCTAACCGGTATGCTAATAAATTTGATGGTTTAAACCAAAGTAGCACTTTACAAAAAATAAGCGCGGTAAAGGCTGCTGATATTGAGCGTCAGGCAACAGGTATTGCAGAGTTTGATCGGGTGCTTGGTGGTGGCTTGGTCGAGGGCGGCGTCATATTGATTGGTGGCGATCCAGGTATTGGTAAGTCAACTTTGTTGTTGCAAGTGATGTGTCATTTAGCGCGTCAAGATAAAAATAACACTAATCAAGCTATTTATGTCAGTGGTGAAGAGTCTCCACAACAAATTGCGATGCGTGCTAAGCGTTTGGGTTTAGATGCTAGCCACGTGGAATTATTGGCTGAGATTAATTTAGAAAAAATACTTGGCACATTACAAAAGCATCGGCCAAACATTGTTGTCATTGACTCCATTCAAACTGTGTTTTCCGAAGTGTTGCAGTCGGCACCAGGTTCTGTTGCGCAAGTGCGCGAGTGTTCAGCACAACTAACACGACTGGCCAAGCAATTAGGGATTACCATTATTTTGGTCGGGCATGTCACTAAAGAGGGTGCATTAGCCGGTCCGCGTGTGCTTGAGCATATCGTTGATACCGTGCTTTATTTCGAGGGAGATCAAAACTCTTCGTTTCGGTTGATTCGTGCATTTAAAAATCGTTTTGGTGCGGTGAATGAGATTGGCGTATTTGCCATGACGGAAAAAGGTTTACGTGAAGTATCTAACCCATCGGCTTTGTTTTTATCGCATCATGAAGCGGAGGTTGCAGGCAGTTGCATTACCGTCACCATGGAAGGCACGCGCCCACTGCTGATTGAAATTCAAGCGTTAGTGGACGGTAGTCATTCACCTAGCCCGAAGCGTTTATCAGTCGGTTTGGAGCAAAACCGTATTGCGATGTTGTTAGCTGTATTACATCGGCATGCGGGTGTTGCTTGTTTTGATCAAGACGTCTTTATTAATGCGGTGGGGGGTGTAAAAATCAGTGAGCCAGCAACAGACCTGGCTGTTATAATTTCTATTATTTCTTCTTTTAAAAACAAAGCATTAAATAGTAAACTTATTGTATTTGGTGAGGTTGGTCTGGCTGGAGAAGTGCGGCCAGTACAAGGCGGTTTAGTCCGCCTAAAAGAAGCTGCTAAATTAGGCTTTACACAGGCCATTATCCCTAAAGGTAATGCACCAAAATCAAAGATAAAGGGAATTGAGGTCATTGCTGTAGATAGAATAGATCAAGCACTGAATCACTTAAGAAACCGTTAGCTTTTAATCATATTGGCAGCAATAATGCCGCTGCGTACTGCACTTTCTATCGTTGCTGGGTAGTCAGCATATGTGTAATCTCCAGCAATGAATAAGTTTGGGTACAACGTGCTATTGGCTGGTCTGGGTAAATTGACATCGCATGAGAAGGTTGCACGTTTTTCTGCAATGACGCGATGCCATAGTGGTTTGGTCAAAATGGGAAAAGTTTCATGTAGCTCTTGCGCAACGATAACAACAAGATCTTCTTGTGTTAGTTTTTGGTGTCTTCCTTCTGCGCTAATTATTACAGCCATTAGACCATGTTGACCACATAGCGCTCCTCGATCAAAAACCCACTGGCTTATTGTTCCAGTTAGCCCGAGCATTGGTTTGGGTAGCTTAATGTGATTTGGATATTGTAAATATATAGTATATATCGGTTGGTATTGGTAGCTTTGCGTTATGTTAACAATGTTGTTGAGTTTAGGTAACGCTAAAACAATATTCTTGAGCCGTGCTGTTGATGTTGCAATAATGACATGACTAAACTTCAATTCTCCTTTTTTAGTGACTACACTGTATCCGGCTTGATCTAGGCTAATAGATTTTACTCTGTGATTAATTAAAGTGTTGCCATTTCGGCTTTGTGTATACCTTGCCATTGGTCGAGAGAATATATGTGATAAATCATACTTAGGGATTAAAAAATCACTGTTTGATGGTGCACCCTCAAAAGCATCCTTTAATACATTCAAAAAAACCTTGCTACTGGCTTGGTTAATGGGTGTGTTTAATGCTGATAAGCATAAAGGCTCCCAAAGAAAAGTGATCGCTTGTTTTGATTGTTTTTTATTTTTTAAAAAATCAATCAGAGATTCATCATGGTTTAATTGATAGTTTGTATTTTTAAGCACAATCATTAGTTTAATGACGGACAAACGACTGCTTAGTGATAAGCCTTTACAAAATAAGAAACCAATTAATTGGTTTAATGGAGCAGGTAGGTATGTTGCTGCTGCATACTTAAAGGCAGTAGATTTATTCGTATTGAATAGTTCGAAGGCTAGTGGTTGTCTAAAAAAAGCATCATTTTCATTAATGCCCACTTGTTTAAGTAGTTTTAACGTTTCTTGATATGCGCCTAGTAAGATGTGTTGTCCATTATCTAGCTGGACAACTCTATCGTTAAACTCGACTGAGACGCCTCTAGCACGGCCGCCCAGTTGTGAGCCAGCTTCTAATAGGGTTGTTTTAATCCCTTTTTCAGCAAGCTTTGTAGCAGCGGTCAAGCCCGCTATACCACCGCCGACAATCCCTACATGTGTGTTATCTGCCATATTTGGTTACGCATATTTAAAAAATGTTTTTAGAGCCAAAATAAATTTTCTTAAGGGGGGAATGGATGTTCTATTGTTAAGAACTTTTTCAGCACTGTCTGTTTTAATTTCTTTGAGCAATGTGCGATAAATTGCTGCCATCATTAAACCTGCACGCTGTTGTTTAGCATCTTCAATAGGTAGTTTTTTTAGCGCTTTGTCATAAAAAGATTCTGCACGTTCAATTTGAAATTCGATTAGTTCTTTAACTTCTTCTGATTCGCGAGATTGTAAAATATCATCCTCAGAAACGTTAGCTTTTTTCAGCTCGTCTAAAGGGAGGTATATACGGCCTCTTCGTGCATCTTCACCTACGTCTCGAATAATGTTTGTGAGCTGAAATGCCATGCCTAAATCATGTGCATATTTAAGCGTTGCTCTATTGGTATATCCAAATATTTGTGCTGCCAATAAGCCAACAACGCTAGCAACACGATAACAATAGAGTTGTAGTTGTTTAAAGTCTTCGTAACGGTTAAATTTTATGTCCATTTCCATGCCGTCAATAATTTCTACAAAATGTTCTTTGGCTAAGTTAAATTCTTTAATAACAGGCTGTAAAGCAAAGCTAACGGGGTGCTGCGGTGTGCCGGAAAATAAATTGTCAATTTCACTTTTCCACCAGTTTAATTTAACCTGTGCTATTTCGTGGTCAGTGCATTCATCAACAACATCATCCACCTCACGACAAAATGCATAAAGCGCTGTCATGGCATCTTGTTTATGTTTGGGCAAAAAAATAAAGCTTACAGTAAAGCTTGAGCCGCTCTCTGTTACTTTTTTCTTGCAATATTCTTGAGGCGTCATTTTCAGAGTATGGCTTTCATTAAAATCAACGGCCAGTCCCAAGCTCTTAAGCTAGGGCGGTGGTTGTAGATATCGCCTCTAACTTTCTTTAGCTTGTAAATAATTTGCTCACCACCGCCTATGATCATACGCATTTCAAAGCCAAAACGACCAGGCAGAACATGTTCCAGTGGTTTGCCTTCTTTAAGGATACTTTCTGCTCGCTCAATATTAAATAACATAAATTCTTCCCAATGCAAATTAACATGTTTTGCAGCTATGTGCGCTTCGTTAATCCCGAACTTTTTCATTTCATCCTGGCATAGGTAAATCCGACTTTTGTGAAAAGCATTATCATAGTCAATTGCAATATCTTGGTAAAAGTTGATTAATTGTAATGCAGTACAAATTTTGTCTGAGTAGGTTAGATTTTCGGGCGTTGCTTTTTTATATAGGCATAATAATAAAGTGCCAATAGGATTTGCAGAGCGTTTGCAGTAATTTAGAACTTCCTCAAAATTAGCATATTGTGTTTTTGTTACATCTTGACTGAATGCATCAAGTAAGTCGTAAAGTGGTGCTAAGGGTAAGTTATGTTGGCGAATTACTTTACCAAATTCAGTGAAGAACAGTGACTTGGTATTAACATTTTTCTCAATTAAATCAAGTTGATCTCTGAATCCTTTTAGTTTTGCTAGCCTCACTTCTGGCTTAAGCAGGCCTTCATCAGCAAAGTCATCCGCTTGTCGTGCGAAATTGTAAATAAGTGATACTGGGTGCCGTATGTGTTTGGGGAGTACAAAAGAAGCAACTGGAAAGTTTTCATAGTGTTGCTGTTTTTTTATTGGTATATTATCTGTGACAGACATAGAATTTTGATATGCATTCGCGATGTCAAAGTATGCCATAGAATACCTATAATCTACAGTTACCACCAGCTCTTTATGCTATACAATAATAAAAAAATAGGGAGTGAATTTATGTTGGGTATTATTGGTGGCACCGGGCTTACACAGCTTAATGGTTTAAAGGTTATTAGGAGGCAGATTGCGCGTACACCTTATGGTGACGCTTCACAGCCATTGATATTTGGTGAGATAGCTGGGCACGAGGTAGTATTTTTGGCGCGCCATGGTAACGGCCATACAATACCGCCACATGCGATTAATTATCGAGCTAACATTTGGGCATTACATTCTGTTGGGGTTGAGAGTTTGTTAGCCATTGCTACTGTAGGGGGTATATCTACAAAATTAGTAGCCGGTGATATTGTGCTACCACATCAGTTGATTGATTATACCTATGGCCGTGAGAATACGTTTCATGATGGAATTGAACTGCCTGTTATGCATATAGATTTTACACGGCCATATTCAAAGAACTTGCGTGAACTTTGTAAACAGGCAGCAGCTAATATTAAACAGCATTTACATGATGGCGGTGTATATGCTTGCGTGCAAGGGCCTAGATTAGAGACTGCTGCAGAGATTAACCGATATGAACAGGATGGTGCTACGGTCATTGGTATGACGGGAATGCCTGAGGCTGTTTTAGCGCGAGAACTAGAAGTTGATTATGCTGCTTTGTGTCCTTTAGCCAATCAGGCGGCTGGGCGAGGGGATAGTGAGTATGGTATACAGTACGAAACAATGAAGTCACAACTAGAGGTGACGATGAAAAAGGCGCGCGCTATTATCAATGAAACAGTGAAGGTCTATTACGGTGTTAAGTAATGGCAATTAAAACTGTTTTGCGTATGGGCGACCCTTTCTTGCTTAAGACGGCGCAGCCAGTTACTCAATTTGGCACGTCCGAATTGCTAGCTTTAATTGAAGATATGCAAGACACAATGGACTATATGCAAGGCGCGGGTATTGCTGCACCACAAATTGGCGTAAGTTCACGGGTCGTTATTTTTGGCATGAAAGATCAAGATAATAATAAAAATGAACGTTACCCGGATGCAGAAAGTGTGCCTTATACCGTGCTTATTAATCCAATGCTGACTGTGTTAGATGATCAAATGGAAGATGACTGGGAGGGGTGCTTGTCAGTGCCAGGTTTGCGTGGCATTGTTCCACGATATTCTGCACTTCAATATACTGGTTTCGACCAATTTGGTAATGCGATTAATCGAACTGTGGATGGTTTCCATGCGCGTGTTGTACAACATGAGTCTGATCATCTTGATGGTGTTTTGTATCCAATGAGAATAAGAGACTTAACAAATTTTGGTTTTACGGACATACTTTTTCCAAATCAGGATATTCAAAACAACTAATTGTTTGTTATAATCCCGTCTCCGCGGAAGAGTGGCAGAGCGGTTTAATGCAACAGTCTTGAAAACTGTCGTGGGTTCGCGCCCACCGTGAGTTCGAATCTCACCTCTTCCGCCAATTATATTGGATGTCGCTTAAGCAATAGCGGCATTTTTTTTAGCGATTATTTAAAGGATCTAGCATGAGTAAAATTGTTTTGGAACATAACCCATCAGAAGAAAAATTACAGGAATTAGGTGTGTCGAGTTGGGAGACCTGGGATTGTGCACCTTCAAAATTTCCCTTGGATTTTGATATGACTGAAACTGCTTATGTATTAGAAGGTGAGTTTCATGTTTATCCAGAGGGCGGTGAAAAGGTTGTTGTTAAAGCGGGCGACCTTGTTGTGTTCCCTAAAGGTTTGAAATCAAATTGGGAAGTGGTTAAACAGCTTAAGAAGCACTATAAACATTCTTAATTGATTGCTTTAAGCAAGATTAGGTATAAATTGAAGCCTAGCTATATGCTAGGCTTTTTTTACGGCTGATTTAATGTTTTGTAGCATTTGGTGAAGTTGGGGATGTTTTTTATGGGCATGCGGACTTGCTTGTAAGTATTGTCAATTTAGTTGGCACTGGTTTTGCATTCCCTCGTAAAGGAAAATTAAAAAATTATCAAACAATAACCCTTTTTCCTTTTTCCCAGCGTTTAAGTCATTTGTAGTTGCCTAGTGAATTTAAAAAAGGATGGATTGAAAATTGAAACAGGGTGAATTTCTTAATCCGAGTGTCTTGATAGGTGAGTTGCCTTGGATAGAGACGGTAGTACCTACCCAAGGTGCTAAAAGTACTTTTGACACTAAGCCTGTAGCGCGCTTGCAAGTCGGCTTTGAGGAGGGGCTTCTTAATTACTATCAACAACAATTGGATTATTACGGTATAGAACATAGTATGCCCGATGTGGTAGACGAGGCTAAACCAAAATTTTTAGATGTTGCTTTAAATGGTGAAAACGGTAGAAAATTTGATGCCTTACGCATAACGTCTACACATTGGCAGGCGTCCTCTGGACGATTAGGCCATGCAACACTTCAGTCTAGTGGCGGAGGGTTTGTAGATGAATTATATGATTTTTCGAAAGGAAAAATTGATATTGATGGATTAAAAGTGCAGCAAGCTTTAGTGAATACGTTTGGGCGCTATGGTATCGAGGCTAGCCCCCTTGAAAATGAACATCTAAACATTGCAGTTGACGCAAACCAAGAGCAGGCGCTAAGGCGCCTTGATAGGCATGCAAAAAAATTGATTGATGCGTTACCATTAGAAGTAGAGGCTAGCAATAAACTGCTTGAAGGCACGAAGCAAAAAGCAAGGATGCCTATCAGTAAAACTGCATTAACTGGCGGTGTATTTGGCTTTATTGGCTCTATTCCTGTTTTGGTAGAAACTTACAATATAGGCCAACAAGAAATTGCTGAAGGTCGAATGCCAATTAATGCGACAACTAGAGCTTTGGAATATAGTGCAGAGACTGTGGTTGGTACTGCAGCTGGAGCTGCAGCAGCTACGACAGCATTGCCTCTATTAGCTATTCCTGCACCTGTAGGTGAAATAGCTTATGGTGCGGCAGTATTAGGCGCAGGTTATTTGGGTGCTGAAGCTACGAATAAGTTTATGACATTAGGTGAAGACTATATTACCAAGGCTGAAGCTTGGTTTAAAAATGAAGCTAAAGCTATTTTTGAGGGCAGAATAGCAGAAGTTGCGAAACAAAATGGGCGTAATTTAAAGGATGTTTTGAGTAATGTGTATCAAGCAATGGATGAGGCTGATTTATTTCAAAATCATAAACAGATTGTTGAGGTTCCTACAGCACATGCGCTTGAACCTTAAGCATATGCTGTTCATTGTTAGCTGATCTAGTCAGCCTTTAATGTGAAATAATTAAAGGCTGACTAAACTATGTGTTAGTAATTCAAGTTGATTTTTACTTAATGCTTTGTTCTGTTTTCCTGAAATTAAGAAACTGTCTTCTGCACGATTACCTAGCGTATTAATTTTTGCATAGTGTAAATCAATATTCTGTTTTAGAAATATAAAAGCAATATTAGCTAACAGGCCAGGCGTGTCACTCGTCACAATGTCCATCGTGTGGAATGATTTATTTGTACAGGCTTCAATATCAACCGTTGTTTTGATCGGCATATGTTTGATTTGACGATCTATACGCCCTTTTAATGGAGATTCTAATGGCGTGTTTGATTGTATTTTTTCAAACAAATCATCTTCCATTGACTTTAATAAATCACTATAGCTATCATGTTTAACTTCTTGATCTAAAATAATAAATGTATTTAAAGCATAATCATGCTCGGTTGTGTAAATTGTTGCATGCCCAATGCTATAAGAGATGCGATCAAAAAAGTTACATATCCGTGCAAATAAATCATCTTGGTCTTTTAAATAAGTCATTACTTGGATACCGTCACCATCTGTGCTTAGGCGAGCGCGCACAACAGGTGTCTTGGTTAAGGTATGTGGTATGAGTAATCGGCTTTGCCAGGCAACTTCATCACTTGTGTAGCGTGTAAAGTAAGCTTCCCCCGCATTTTGCCAAAACATTTTGTATGACGCTGGTTTTAGTCCATATTTGCTAAGTTTTTCAGCGGCTTCATGTTGACGTTGTTTGATTGCTTGCTCAACACTGAATGAGGCATTATTGAGTGCGCTTCGGGTTTCAAGAAATAGTTTTTCTAATAAGTTTGCTTTCCAATCATTCCATACCTTAGGGCTGGTGCCGCGAATATCGGCAACTGTGAGCAGATATAAAGCAGTTAAACGAGTTTCATCTTTAACGTAATGAGCAAATTGCTCAATGATGCTAGGGTCTGACAAATCAGATTTTTGGGCTGTTTTAGACATCTGTAAGTGTGCTTCTACTAACCATGTAACTAAGGCTGTGTCTAGTTTTGGCAGCTGATGTGCTAAGCAAAAACGTTTTGCATCAACACAGCCAAGTACAGAATGGTCTCCACCGCGACCTTTTGCTATGTCATGAAATAGTGCAGCAATGTAGAGTAGATGCGGTTTGCCAAAATTTTCGAACAAGTCGTTACATAATGGAAACTCTTGTTTGAGTTCGGGTTTGGAGAATCGACGCAAGTTGGCTAAAACGTTTAGCGTGTGTTCATCTACTGTATATACATGAAACAAATCATGCTGCATTTGCCCAACAATCTTACCAAATGCTGGGATATATTGGCCTAGGATGCCGTAGCGGTTCATGCGCCGTAAGCTATGGTTGACACCAATTTTTTCTGACAAAATACTTAAAAACAATTTTTTGTTAATGCTTGATTGCCGAAATTCGCGCGAGACTAATTTTTTTGTAGATTGTAGCTGGCGTAAAAGGTTTGGACCAAAGCCTTCTAATTTTGGCAGTTGTTGAAGTAGTAAAAAGCATTCAAAAATGGCGCTAGGTTTGCGTGTAAAGAGGTCGTTGCTTTGCGCTTCAAGTAAATTATAGTGCGTTAAAAAGTAATCGTTAATGGTGATGCTGGCCTCGGGTGGCGCCAAGTTTCGTGTCAGTAATTTAAGTAAAATCTCATTAATTAAGCTGATATATTTAACGCTACGATAATAACTTTGCATGAGCTGCTCACTGGCACGTTTTTTATTCGTATTTTTTAATCCAAGTTTATTAGCCAGTTCATTTTGAAAATCAAATATCAAGCGATCTTCTCGACGTTTTGCTAAATAATGCAAACGTATGCGCAAAGTTTGTAGCACACGTTCGTGACGTTTGATGCTTTTTAATTCTAATTTTGTGATAACACCATTCTGTTCAAGCATTTGCCATGTTTTGCCTAATTTTTGGCTTTGCGCAATCCATAAAATGCTATGTAGGTCCCGTAAACCGCCAGGACTTTCTTTTATATTGGGCTCTAAATTGTAAGCAGTGTCATTAAATTTTGCATGACGATTATCTTGTTCTTGTTTTTTTGCTTCTAAAAATACATTTGGATTTAATGCCTGATTTATTACTGTCAAAAATGCGGCGTAATTTGTTTTTTCTCCATAAATCAATCTAGCTTCACTAAGGTTAGTCTGCACTGTAATGTCTAGCCGAGTTTCTTCAGCGCACTCTCGTAAGTTACGTACGCTGTGACCAATATTGAGGCCTATATCCCATAATGCGCCAATCAGTGTTTGAACTTTAGTGTTCTCTAATTCATTAACATTTTCTGGCAGTAAAATTAAAAGATCGATATCCGAATAAGGAAATAACTCTTCACGACCATAGCCGCCAACAGCTATTAGGGAGAGTTCTTTATCAATACCAGCTGTTAGCCAAATGTCTTTAAGTAGCTTGTCGATAAGCTGCGCATGTGTTTTTAGTAGGCGGCTAGCATTTTTGGAGGTGAAGAAACTTTGTTCGAGTACTGTTTGTTGTTTTTTTAACTCATTGCGCCAAGCTTGTATTGCGGTTTTGGTGATCTTCATTTGGATTTAAGAAGTTATAATGATGAAAGTGCGGGTGCTGTAGGCGCGCCTGCAGACAGTGTTAAAACTTCAAAGCCTGTCTCGGTTACCAATATCGTATGTTCCCATTGTGCGGAAAGGCTGCGATCTTTTGTGACGATTGTCCAGCCATCCGGCATTTGTTTGATGTCGCGCTTGCCAGCATTAATCATGGGTTCAATCGTAAAAATCATACCAGTTTCTAGCTTTATTCCGGTACCGGGTTTGCCATAATGCAGCACTTGAGGTTCGTCATGAAATTTTTTGCCAATACCGTGTCCACAAAACTCTCTTACGACACTGTAACCATTTTTTTCGGTAAAAGTTTGGATGGCATGGCCAATGTCGCCTAGTGTCGCGTTAGGTTTTACTTCATTAATGCCTAACCACATCGCTTGGTAGGTTATTTCAGATAGACGTTTTGCCTGGATAGGCGCTGTGCCGACAGAAAACATACGAGACGTATCACCATGATAGCCATCTTTAATAACGGTAATATCAATATTGATAACGTCACCATTTTTGAGCACTTTCTCACTGGGTATGCCATGACATATTTGGTGGTTTACTGATGTGCAAATTGATTTGGGGTAGGGGGTGTGGCCTTCTGGTGCATAGTTCAGAGGTGCTGGGATGGTTTTTTGCTCGTTAACCATATAGTCGTAACATAGTTGGTCTAATTTTTCTGTTGTCACACCACTGACAACAAAAGGCGTAATGTAATCAAGCACTTCAGAGGCTAGTTTGCCTGCGATACGCATTTTTGCAATATCATCTGTATTGTTAATAGTGACAGCCATAATCTTTTGAAAGTATTCGTTTTTTTAAGTTGAAAAAGTAGTGTTCTTTTGGTATTATACCTGCCGCTTAGGGAGTATTAGCTAAATTTTAGTTAATTCTTAACTGGCAAATCACTACACTGCCCCGTACAGGGTGTTCGCTTAAGTGTGAATATGATGGGCATGTGTAATTTTATAACCCTTACACGGAGTATTATTATGTCTGTAACTATGCGTCAGATGCTTGAGGCTGGTGTTCACTTTGGCCATCAAACACGTTATTGGGATCCGAAAATGGCAGAGTACATTTTTGGTGATCGCAACAAAATCCATATTGTTAACCTTGAAAAAACATTGCCATTATATATAGATGCGCAAAAGTTTGTGCGTACATTGGCTGCAAACAAAGGTCGTATTTTATTCGTAGGTACTAAACGTCAAGCACGCGATATTATTAAAGAAGAAGCGGTTCGTGCTGGTTGTGCTTATGTTAACCATCGTTGGTTAGGTGGCATGCTAACTAACTATAAAACGGTTAAGCAATCTATCAAGCGTTTAACTGATTATGAAGCGATGCTAGCTGACGGCGGTTTAGAAAGATTCAGTAAAAAAGAAGGATTAGGTTATACGCGAGCAATTGAAAAGCTAGAGCGCTCAATAGGTGGTATTAGAGAAATGGGCGGATTGCCTGATGCTATTTTTGTTATTGATGTAGGCTATGAGTCAGGTGCTATCGTTGAGGCGAAGAAGCTTGGTATCCCATTAATTGGTGTTGTTGACACTAATAACTCCCCAGAAGGTATTGCTTATGTCATTCCAGGTAATGATGATTCAAGCCGTGCAATTCGTCTATATGCACGTGGTATAGCGGATGCTGTATTAGAAGGGCGTGCAGATGCAATTACTGAAATTGTGAAATCTGCAGAAGAATCAGAAGAGTTCGTTGAAGTTGCTGAAACAGCTAAAACAGAAGCTAAAACAGAAGCTAAAACAGAAGCTAAAACAGAAGCTAAAACAGAAGCTAAA
>CAYXOR010000007.1:27579-67670 GCA_964466895.1 uncultured Methylophilaceae bacterium
AGCTAAAACAGAAGCTAAAACAGAAGCTAAAACAGAAGCTAAAACAGAAGCTAAAACAGAGGCTAAATAATTTATTCTGCCTCAATTTTAATTAAAAATTATTTATAATCATATAGTTATAATCTAATCTTTAAGGTAAATATTAAGTATAAAAGGAACTCGGAATATGGCTGACATTACCGCAAGTATGGTAAAAGAATTACGTGGGCTGACAGATGCCCCAATGATGGATTGTAAGAGAGCGCTGACGGAATCTGATGGCGACATGTCGCGAGCAGAAGAAATTTTACGTGTACGTTTTGGCAACAAAGCTAGTAAAGCGGCTGGCCGAGTTGCGGCTGAAGGTACGGTAGGTATTAGCATTAGTGCGGATGGAAAAACAGGCGCGATGGTTGAAGTTAACTCTGAAACCGATTTTTGTACAAAAAATGAAGACTTTTTGAAATTTGTTGGTGAATTTGCAGAAATTGTTAACGCCAGTAATCCAGTAGATATCGAGGCGGCTATTAATTTGCCAATGAATGGCTCTACTGTAGAAGATTCGCGTACGCAGTTAGTAGGTAAGATTGGTGAAAATATAACGCCACGTCGTTTTGTGTGTATTGCAGCGCAAGGCAAAATAGCGAGCTATGTACACGGTAGTAAAATTGGCGTGTTAGTTGATTTGATTGGTGGTGATGATATTTTAGGTAAAGATTTGGCCATGCATATCGCCGCTGCGAAACCAAAATCGCTTGATGCATCAGGCATTGCGCCTGAATTAATTGAAGCAGAACGTCGCGTCGCAATTGAAAAAGCAACTGAAGCAGGTAAGCCAGAGGCTATGTTAGATAGGATTGCTGATGGCACAGTGAAAAAATACCTTAAAGAGGTAACGTTACTTAATCAAGCTTTTGTTAAGGACGATAAAATGTCTATTGAACAGTTGCTTAAATCTAAAGGCGCAAGTGTTGCATCATTTTCAATGTATACAGTAGGCGAAGGTATTGAAAAAGCGGTTGTCGATTACGCCGCCGAGGTTGCAGCTGCAGCTAAAGTTTAGTTTTAGTTAAACTGTTTACTTAATAGCGGATTCAGCGGTGCTGCATCCGCTTTTTTTTGGCCTAAGTTTTTTTGGTTCTTAGTCTTATTTATGATTAAATACACAAAGTTAAATGATAAGGAAAAAAATGGCTAAACCCGCATACAAACGTATCTTGCTTAAACTCTCAGGTGAGGCGCTAATGGGGGATGATAACTATGGCATTAATCGTGACACGATTAATAATATCGTGGCGCAAATTAAGGCTATTGTTGATTTGGGCGTTGAAGTAGGCTTGGTCATCGGTGGCGGCAATATCTTCCGTGGTGTTGCGCCTGCTGCTGCAGGGATGGATAGAACTTCAGCAGATTATATGGGCATGTTGGCTACGGTGATTAATGCGATGGCACTACAAGATGCCATGCGCAACATGGGCTTGGATGCGCGCGTGCAATCTGCACTAACAATTGAGAAAGTGGCGGAACCTTTCATACGCGCAAAGGCGTTGCGCAATTTGAAAGCAGGCAGAGTTGTCATATTTGCGGCAGGTACTGGCAATCCTTTTTTTACCACAGATACTGCAGCGGCTTTGAGAGGAATGGAAGTCGATGCAGAAATTTTGCTTAAAGCGACTAAAGTAGATGGCATCTATACGGCTGACCCAAAAGTGCACGCAGATGCAACGCGTTATGAGACGATTACTTTTGACGAGGCAATCAGTAAGAATTTGAAGGTAATGGATGCGACAGCTTTAACTTTATGTCGTGACCAGAATTTGCCTATATGCGTGTTTAGTATTTTTAAGACAGATGGCCTTATGCGCGTTGTGCTGGGTGAAAATGAAGGTACACACGTAACCCAATAAGTTAAAAAGTTAGGTAGGAGGTAAGCATGCTAGAAGATATTAAGAAAAATGCTGGCGAGAAGATGGAAAAATCACTTGAGGCACTCAAAAATGATTTAGTAAAAATTCGAACAGGGCGGGCGCATGTTGGTTTGCTGGATCATGTGATGGTTGAATACTACGGTTCTATGACTGGCGTTAATCAAGTCTCAAATATTAATCTGGGTGATGCGCGCACAATTAATGTTCAACCCTATGAAAAAGATATGATTGGACCCGTTGAAAAAGCGATTCGAGATAGTGATTTAGGTTTAAACCCTGCAACCAATGGTGATGTTATTCGTGTGCCAATGCCAATGCTAACAGAAGAGCGCCGACGTGATTTAACTAAAGTTGTGCGTACTGAAGGTGAAAATGCAAAAATTGCTATTCGCAATATTCGCCGTGATGCTAATGACGGATTAAAAAAATTGGTTAAAGAAAAGGAAATTAGCGAAGACGATGAACGTCGTGGAGAAGATGCAGTACAAAAAATGACTGATCATTCAGTGGTCGAAATAGATAAAATGTTACAAGCTAAAGAAGCTGACTTGATGGCGGTTTAACTGAGGTCAATTTTGATTGCTATATCGAAACATTTTTTATCTAAGCGTTCGTTCGTTAGCGCAACAAAGACAATCCCCGCATCTGGGGATATACCGAAACATGTCGCAGTTATCATGGATGGTAATGGTCGCTGGGCGCGCAAAAGGTTTTTGCCGCGTGTTGCTGGTCATAAGCGGGGTGTAGAAGTTGTACGTGATTTAGTTAAACAATGTGTGAAACTAGATATAAAATATCTAACGCTTTTTGCTTTTAGTAGTGAGAACTGGCGTAGACCTGATAATGAAGTTTCATTTTTAATGGGGCTATTTAAGGAGGCGTTAAAGCGCGAAGTTGCTAAGTTACATGAAAATAATATTCGTTTGATATTGATTGGTGACCGTAGCCGGTTCAATGAGGCTTTGATACAAGAAATTAATGCTTCAGAAAAGCTCACCGCAAAAAATACTGGGTTAACATTGACAATAGCAGCCAATTACGGTGGACGTTGGGATGTTTTGCAGGCAACAAATCAAATGGTTAAAAACAGGGGTAGTAAAAAAACAATTTTTGAAGAAGACGATATAACACCCTATTTATCCATGTATTATGCACCTGAACCAGATTTCTTTATCCGAACAGGTGGCGAAAAACGAATTAGTAATTTTTTATTATGGCAACTTGCTTATACTGAACTTTACTTCACTGACACATTGTGGCCAGATTTTGATGTGCAGGCTTTCGATGCGGCTATTAGCGCTTATCAGCAGCGAGAACGTCGCTTTGGGCGTACTAGCGAGCAACTTACAGGTGTCTGAGGTTATTTATGCTTAAAACACGCATCATCACGGCAGTTTTACTTTTTGGAACTTTTGTTCCCGCATTGTTTTTTTCATCAGACATTATTTGGGCGGCATTCGTTGTTATCGTATGTTTGCTCTCAACATACGAATGGGGTAAGTTGATTAATCTTAAGCTATCTGCAATGGTTGTTTCTATCTTACTATTTGCTTGTATTGGTGGATGGATAATGCTGCAGGTGATTAATGATAGCTACCATCTATTGTCTTACCGGGCGCTTACTGTATTTTCTATAACTGCCTTTTTTTGGTTGGTAATAGCACCCGTTTGGCTGACAAAACGCTTTGAAGTAAAAAATAAAGTATTAATGACTATATTAGGTATTTTATTGCTTACGGCATTCTTGTTGGCGCTTATTTTAGCGAGGAAAGTAGACCCGTGGTTACTTTTTGTATTGATGGCGATAATTTGGATTGCAGATATTGCAGCTTATTTCTCAGGAAAGCGATTTGGAAAACACAAACTTGCGCCGATTATCAGTCCTGGAAAAACATGGGAAGGTGTGTTTGGCGCACTCATCGCTGTTAGTATTTTTGCTGCCATCCTTTATTTTGGATTTGAGGTGAACGAATTGGTAATATTCCCAGTCTTCTGGATAGTGGCCATATTGGGTGTTAAAGGGGATTTGTTTGAGTCTTTATTAAAGCGCCAGGCTGGCATGAAAGATAGCGGCAAACTATTACCAGGTCATGGTGGTATTCTAGACCGGATTGATGGCTTGATTCCGAGTTTGCCTATTGCAATATTAATGATTTATTTTTACCATTATTTTAAGGCGGCAGGTTAATTGCAAAACGTTACAATACTAGGTAGTACTGGCACTATAGGGTTGCAAACATTAGATGTGATAGCGAGGCATTTAGATCGCTATCAAGTTTTTGCATTAGGTGCTAATTCTAATGTTGAAGTGATGCTTGAGCAGTGCTTAACTTTTAAGCCAAAATTTGCAGTATTGTTAAATGAAGTGGCGGCAAAAAAACTAGCTGAACAACTAAAACTTCAATCTAGTAAAACAGAAGTTATTTTTGGTAGGGCTGGTTTAGAGCAAGTATCCAGCGATGCACAAGTTGACACTGTGATGGCTGCCATTGTCGGCGCTGCTGGCCTTAAGCCTGCGATGGCAGCGGCAGCGGCAGGTAAGCGTATTTTACTTGCTAATAAGGAAACTTTGGTGATGGCGGGCAGTTTGTTTATAGATGCGGTCAAAAAGGGCGGTGCCACATTGCTGCCCATTGATAGTGAGCATAACGCCATATTTCAAGTTATGCCACCTAAAGCCTTAAAAGACTTGCCTGATGGCGGCATACGGAAAATCATTTTAACGGCATCAGGTGGCCCTTTCAGAACTTACTCACAACAAGAACTTATGCAGGTAACACCAGCGTTGGCATTGAAACACCCTAATTGGGTGATGGGTGCAAAAATAACTATCGATTCAGCGACGCTTATGAACAAGGGCTTAGAGGTAATAGAGGCGCACTGGCTATTTAATGCGGCACCAAAGCAGATAGAGGTGGTCGTGCACCCACAAAGTGTGATTCACTCTATGGTTGAGTATGTTGATGGCAGTATTCTAGCGCAGCTAGGAAACCCTGATATGCGGACACCAATCGCTTATGCGCTGGGTTATCCCGATCGTATTGAATCTGGTGTTGGTTCATTAGACTTATTAAAAACAGGAAAACTAGAATTTGAGGCGCCAAATATGGAACGTTTTCCATGCTTGAAATTGGCCTATAATGTTTTAAACGAAGGTGGTACCGCAGCAGCAATTCTAAACGCAGTTAACGAGGTTGCTGTAGATGCGTTTTTAGATAATAGACTGAGTTTTTTAGATATACCTGCTTTAATCCTTAGAGCATTAGATGCCATTCCGAGTGAGGTAGTTACTTCAATTGAGCAGCTTGAGATGGTTGATAAACAGGCACGTCAATACGCAACAGATTGGATTTCCTCACCAACACAAAAAGAAAGGAAAGTATGTTAATAACAATCATAGCCTTCATTATTACCATGGGTTTAATTGTTACCATTCATGAATATGGGCATTTCCAAGTAGCGCGTTGGTGCGGTGTTAGAGTCTTACGTTTTTCCATTGGTTTTGGAAAGCCTTTGTGGCGTAAGGAAATAGGCAAAGATAAGACGGAGCTTGTTTTAGCGGCTATTCCCCTTGGTGGTTACGTAAAAATGCTAGACGAGTATGAATTAAAAGCTGAATTAGCACGCGCTCAGAACCAGCAGGAAACTTTAAATAAGACATTACCAAAAAGCTACTCTGAAGTTGAGTTAAAACGCGCGTTTAACCGACAGTCAATCTATAAGCGTATCGCTATTGTTTTGGCGGGGCCAATGGCTAATATGTTACTTGCAATTATTGTATATTGGTTTTTATTTATGCAAGGCGTTGTCGGTATGCGCCCGATCGTAGGGCAAGTGCAAGAGGCTAGCTTAGCAGCACAGGCAAACTTTATGTCAGGAGATGTCATTAAAAAAATAGATGGTGAGGCTGTGAAAACTTGGTTTGATGCACGCTGGTTATTATTTAATGCTTCATTAGAAAAAAATACTGTTGAGGTTGAGGTGGTTAATGACAAAAATGAACCAATAGCACACAAACTACATTTTGACGGTATTAGCGAAGATGCTGATGTTGATATTCTTGAGAGAATAGGTTTGGAAATGTTTTTCCCTGATTTCCCTGCAATCATAGATCAAGTGTTGCCAGGTGGTGTGGCAAAGCAGTCAGGCATAAAGGGAAACGATCGGATTTTAAGTATTAATAATATGTCAGTAGCACACTGGCGCGATGCTGTTGATATTATTAAAGTAAATGCGAACAAACCCTTGCTTTTGAAAATCGAACGGCAACAAGAAATTATAGAAGTCAACATTACGCCCAAAGGCGTTAAAGAAAATAATAAGATAATTGGAAAGATAGGAATAACAGTTAAGGTTGAACAAGAAAAAATTGAACAGTTGAAAATTGAGCAACGTTTTCCACCTTTAGTCAGCTTGAGTATGGCTGTTAATAAAACATGGGAAACCTCAAAATTTAGCTTAAAAATGCTATGGTATATGATTGTAGGTAAAACCTCATGGAAAGGTATTAGTGGGCCAGTAACAATCGCGTCCTATGCAGGACAAAGTGCTAATTTAGGGATAAAAGCATTTTTAGGATTTTTAGCTTTAATTAGCATAAGCATTGGCGTGCTTAACCTTTTGCCTATACCTATTTTAGATGGCGCACATTTGATGTATTATATGGCAGAAATCATCAAGGGCTCCCCAGTGTCAGAGCAAACTATGTTATTGGGGCAAAAGATTGGGCTGGGGCTGCTAGGGTTGCTGATGACAGTAGCTATTTTTAATGACATTAATCGAATAATTGGGTAATCATTTGTTTAAATCACGCATTATTTCCACATTAATTCTTACATTATTTGTTTCGCCGATATTTGCACTTGAGCCTTTTGTTGTAAAAGACATTCGCGTAGAAGGTATACAGCGTACTGAGCCAGGCACTATATTTAATTATTTGCCTGTGCAGGTAGGCGATATAATGAATGATGAAAAAGCGACTAGAGCGATTAAATCACTCTATGGCACAGGTTTTTTCAAAGATGTTCGCATTGAAGCTGACGGAGATGTGTTGCTAGTTACGGTGCAAGAACGATCAGCGATTGCTAAAATCGACTTCAGTGGTAATAGAACATTCCCATCTGAGAAGATGAAAGAAGGCCTGAAACAAATAGGTATCAATGAAGGGCTTATATTTGACAAGTCGCAGTTAGACCGTGCAGAGCAGGAAATTAAACGCCAGTACTTAGCTACAGGTAAGTATGGCGCAACTGTTAGAACAATTGTTAGTCCATTAGAGCGCAATAGAGTAGCTGTTAGGTTTGAGATTGAAGAAGGCATAATTGCAAAAATTCACGATATCAATATTGTTGGAAATGACGATTTTTCTATCGATGATTTACGAGCAGAGTTTTTGTTAACAACACCTAATTGGATGAGTTGGTGGAATAAAGATGATCAATATTCTAAACAAAAATTGACTGCAGATTTAGAAACCCTTAAATCTTTTTATATGAACCAGGGTTACCTAGAATTTTCTATCGATTCTACGCAAGTTTCTATCTCTCCAGACAAACAAGATATTTACATCACAGTCAATATTAGTGAGGGTGAGAAATATACGGTTAGTGATGTTAAGTTGGCGGGTGAATTGCAGTTGCCAGAAGAAGAGTTGCTTCACTTAATTAAATTTAAAAAAGGTGACACATTCAATCGCCAGTTAGTGACGGAAGCAGGGAAGGCGCTAGGTGATAGGTTAAGTAATGAGGGGTATGCTTTTTCTAACATTAATGCCATTCCTGAAATTAATAAAGAAGAACATACTGCAGCATTCACATTTTTTGTTGACCCTGGCAAACGCGTCTATGTAAGACGCATTAACTTAACTGGCAATACACGTACAAAAGATGAGGTTCTGCGTCGAGAGATGCGTCAGTTAGAGTCTTCTTGGTATGCAGGTAATAAGATTAAGCGCTCTAAGGAGCGTTTAGACCGGACACAGTTTTTTGAAAACGTAGATATTGAAACGCCAGTAGTGTCCGGCACTACAGATCAAGTTGATATCAATATTAATGTGACGGAAAAATCAACGGGCAGTGTGCAAGTTGGCGCAGGCTTATCAAGTAATGATGGTGTTGTATTGGGTTTTACGCTCAGTCAGCAGAATTTTTTAGGCACTGGAAATCGCGTTAATATTCAAGTCAATACCAGTAAAACTAACACGATTTACTCACTCTCTTATACTGATCCCTATTTTACGCCAGATGGTATCAGCAGGGGCTTTGATATTTATAGACGTGATGTTGATACTGGAAATTCATCTACATCAGATATAGGTACTTTTTCGAGTTCATCTTATGGTGCTGGTGTACGATTTGGCCTGCCATTAACCGAAAAAAGTTTTTTCTCAGTCGGCTTAACTGCGGACATCACTAAAATTGATTTGCAAAGTGATAGTCCAATACAATATATAGATTTTTGTGGGAATGCCAGCGGCTGTAACGCGAATTCGATACAGTTTAAAACTGGCTGGACATACGACTCTAGAGATAATACTTTATTCCCTAATAAAGGTGTTTTGCAACGCTTAACCGCTGAGGTTAGCTTGCCAGGGCTTGATTTGGAATACTATAAAATTCAGTACAAGCATGCTTGGTTCAAGGATGTGTTTAAAAACGTAACATTTATGCTAAATGGAGAAATCGGCTATGCTGACAGCTATGGGGATAGCCCATACCCATTCTTTAAAAACTTTTTCGTAGGTGGCGTAAACTCTGTGCGCGGTTATGAAAATGGTACTATCGGGCCGCGCGGTTTAGATCCAGCAAGTGGAAATGACTTTTCAATTGGTGGTACAAAACGTATTGTAACGAATGCTGAAGTGTTTGTTCCAGTGCCCTTTATCAAAGATTCATCTCAATTTCGTCTTAGTGCTTTTTTTGACGGGGGTAATGCCTTTGGAGAAGATGAATCATTTGATCTAGGTGAATTAAGATATAGTGCTGGTTTGGGTGTTAGTTGGTTCTCACCATTTGGGCCATTGAAATTGGTGTTTGCAAAAGCCTTGAATGAAGAAGAGGGCGACCAAACACAAACGATACAATTTCAACTTGGGCAACAGTTTTAATTGAACAATTGATTTTAATAGTGATTTTAATAGTAAAATAAGAGCTGGTGTGTTTTCGTATCTTATAGTGATTTGGAGATGATGAATTGAGTAAAAAGTTAGTAGCGCTGTTTTTTGCTATTGTAATGCTGTTATTTGCAGGGGTAAGTGCGGCTGAGTTAAAAATTGGGTATGTGCAGGTTGATAAAATTCTTAAAGAAGCACCACAAACCGCAGAAAGCGGGAAAAAACTAGAGCGTGAATTTAGCCCTCGGTCTTTAGAGCTCGATAAATTGCAAAGCAATATTCGCGCGATTGAAACGGGTTTGGACAAGGAAGCATTAACATTGTCTGCTGCTGAGCGTCGCAAAAAAGAACGTGAAATCTCAAACTTAAAAGTAGAATTTGGCCGTAAACAACGCGAATTAAGAGAAGATATTAATTTGCGTAAGAATGAAGAGCTTTCTAGTTTGCAAGACAGAATTAATAAAGCTGTAAAACAAGTTGCTGAGACTGAAAACTACGATTTAGTTGTCTATGGTGGTGTTGCCTATGCAAGTCATAAAATTGATCTGACCGATAAAGTGTTAACGCTTTTGGGCAAAAAATAACAAAATGGTCAATGTGAATGCGCGTCAACTTATCGCTTAATCAAATTGTTCAAGAATTGGGCGGCACTGTATCTGGTGAAGGTGAGCTAGAAATTTACAAAGTTGGTTCGTTAGCTTTAGCACAACAAGGTGCTATTGGCTTTTTTAATAACACCAAATACACGGCGCAATTAAACAATACCCATGTTAGCGCTGTTATCATTAAGCCTGAGCATAAAGAGCTTACTTCCTTACCAAAAATAATCACAGATAATCCTTATGCTTATTTTGCTAAAGCATCTCAATTATTCAATCCAATATTAGAAACAGCCAGTGGCATTCATGTCAGTGCTGTAGTCGACCCTGATGCTACAGTGCCAAATAGTTGTAGTATTGCGGCCAATGCGGTTGTAGGTGCTAGTGCAGTGTTGGGTGAACGTGTTGTTATTGGCGTCGGCAGTGTCATAGAGCGTGATTGCACCATAGGCGAAAATACTATGTTAGAGGCAAATGTTACGATTAAGCATGGCAGTAGAATAGGTGTTCATTGCCACCTGTTTTCAGGGTCGGTGATTGGAAATGATGGCTTTGGCTATGCCGAAGAGGGTGGTGATGAAAATGCTAAACATTGGGTTAAAATTCCACAAGTTGGCAATGTTGTCATTGGCGACCATGTTGATGTAGGGGCGAACACTACCATTGATCGGGGCACAATTGATGACACGGTGGTTGAAGATGGGGTGAAGTTAGACAATCTAATTCAGATTGCGCATAACTGCAGAATAGGCGCGCACACAGTCATTGCAGGCTGTGTGGGTGTTGCGGGTAGTGCCATCATTGGGAAGCATTGTAAAATTGGCGGTGCTGCTATGATATTAGGTCACTTAAATATAGCGGATGATGTCACAATATCACCTGGAACGATGATCATGCGATCAATACAAAAAAGCGGTACTTATACCGCATTGATGCCGTTACAAGAACACAGTGCTTGGCTTAAAACAGCCGTAAACATACGACAGTTAAGCCAGTTAACTGAGAGAATAAAAGCACTTGAAACAGCAGCGGCTGATGCTAAAAATATAAACAAAATATAGAAAGTTTAATATGGCGAAGACTAATGACAACAGCATGAACATTCACGAGATACTGGAGCATCTTCCACATCGCTATCCTTTTGTGTTGATTGATCGCGTGGTTTCTATGGAGTTGGGGAAAGAAATTACAGCCCTTAAAAATGTTACTGTTAATGAACCTTTTTTCCCAGGCCATTTCCCTTATCACCCAGTCATGCCGGGTGTGTTAATAGTGGAAGCGATGGCGCAAGCTGCTGCTGTATTGTCATTTAAAACAATGGATTTAAAACCGACTGAAGAGTCCGTTTATTATTTTGCGGGCATAGATAGTGCACGTTTTAAAAAGCCAGTTTCTCCAGGTGACCAGATAATACTTAACGTTAAAATTGTTCGTATTTTAAAAGGCATATGGAAATATAAAGGCGTAGCGACTGTTGATGGCACTGTGGTCGCAGAAGCTGGCATGATGTGCATACTTAAAGACATTTAAATTAATAGTATACGATATAAAATTAAAGTAAAATATATATGGTAAAAAAAATCCATTCAACTGCAATTATTAACCTTAAGGCCGAAATAGATAGTAGTGTAGAAATAGGGGCTTTTTCAATTATTGAGGCAGGCGTGAGAATCGATGCTGATACACGTATCGGAAGCCATTCTGTGATTAAAGGTCCTACGACAATAGGAAAAAATAACCATATTTTTCAATACGTTTCACTTGGTGAGCAGCCGCAGGACAAAAAATATAAAGATGAGCCAACAAAGCTTGTAATAGGTGATAACAATACAATCCGTGAATTTTGTACGTTTAATCGAGGGACGGCTCAAGATAAAGGCGTAACCACAATTGGAAATGATAATTGGGTAATGGCCTATGTACATATTGCGCATGATTGTACAATCGGTAACAACACTATTTTCGCTAACAATTCTTCTTTAGCAGGTCATGTCGATATAGATGATTATGCGATTCTTGGTGGGTTTACCTTAATACATCAGTTTTGCAAAATAGGGGCGCACGTGATTACTGCTGTAGGTTCTGTTGTATTTAAAGATATCCCACCTTATGTCACTGCTGCTGGATATGATGCCAAGCCACGCGGCATTAATGCTGAAGGTCTTAAAAGGCGTGGTTTTACATCTGAAGAAGTCATGCAAATTAAGCGTGCATATAAAACGATATATCGTAAAGGTTTAAGTTTGGAAGAAGCTAAAGCTGAACTTGTTGATATGCAAGCTAAGTCAGATAAAATTAAGTTGCTATCAGCGTTTTTAGCTATTTCTACACGCGGCATCATTCGTTAACACTTCAATATGTCTAAAATAGCAATTGTAGCAGGAGAGGCCTCTGGCGATTTGCTTGGCTCACATTTGATTTTAGCATTACAAGCTAAGCGTAAGGACTTGGGTTTTTTTGGTATTGCTGGTCCTAGAATGATGAGTGCAGGTGCTAAGAGCCTGTTTCCTATTGAAAAACTCTCGGTTCGTGGTTACTTAGAAGTGATTAAGCATTTGTATGGCTTATTGAAATTACGCAAGCAATTGCTTAAACATATCTTGAATGAAAAGCCAGACGTGTTTATTGGTATTGATGCGCCAGATTTTAATTTTTGGCTCGAGCGGAAACTTAAAAAACGTGGTATTCCTACTATTCATTACGTTAGCCCTTCTATTTGGGCATGGCGTGGCGGACGTATCAACATGATTAAGCGCTCGGTTACGCATATGCTTGCTTTGTTTCCATTTGAGCCGGCCTTGTATGAGGCTGTTAAGATGCCCGTCACCTTTGTTGGACATCCACTTGCAGATGAAATTCCGATGAGGCCGAACAAGAAAAAGGCACGTGAAGTACTAAAGTTAGAACAATCTGAATTCATGGTGGCTATGTTGCCCGGTAGCCGGCAGTCTGAAGTCGAGCAACATGCAGGCTTATTTGTGAGAACAGCGCAACTTATTAGTCAGACATACCCACAAGCTAAGTTTTTGGTGCCATTGGTTACGCGTGAAACACGTAATATATTTGAAAAAGCGTTGCATGATAATGTGCGTGAAACGCTTAATATGCAATTGCTGTTTGGCCATGCACATGATGCCATGGAGGCTTCTGATGCTGTTATCGTGGCTTCCGGCACCGCAACGTTGGAGGCGGCGTTATTAAAGCGTCCAATGGTGATTACGTATCGTATGTCGCAATTAAGCTGGCTTATGCTTAAAGCTATGCATTACTTACCCTATGTAGGGCTTCCCAATATATTAGCAGGTAAATTTTTAGTGCCTGAACTATTACAAAAAGAGGCAACACCAGAAAAGCTAGCTGATGCCATTACAGGTATGCTTCAAAGCAAAGTACAATTAAAAGAGATGAAACAAGCTTTTACGGATATTCACCAATCACTAAAGCAAGATTCAGCTAAAAAGTCAGCTGAAGTCGTGCTTTCTTATTTACAATAAAATGCTCTAATCCAGCATGACAATGTTAATTTGCGGAGTTGATGAAGCTGGACGAGGACCGCTCGCGGGCGCCGTATATGCAGCTGCGGTTATTCTTGGCCCTGATAGGCCAATACAAGGTCTTACTGACTCTAAGAAAATTACTGAAAAAAAGCGTGATGTCCTTACTGTAGAAATTAAGCAATATGCACTAGCTTGGGCTATCGCTAGTAGTAGCGTGCAAGAAATAGATGACATCAATATTCTGCAAGCCAGCTTGCTCGCCATGAAACGTGCGGTTGAAACGATGCAAATGCAGTTTGGTGATGTGCTAAGCACTAAAAATATACTGGTACAAGTCGATGGTAATCAATGCCCAAAAATTGCCTTGCCTTGTGAGGCGATAGTAAAAGGTGATAGTAAAGTACAAGCGATCTCCGCAGCTTCTATCTTAGCTAAAACCGCGAGGGATGCTGAGCTATACGTATTAGACAAACAATACCCATTGTATGGTTTTGCACGACACAAAGGCTACCCAACAAAAGTGCACATGGCTTTACTGCAACAACATGGTGTATCACCTGTGCACAGAAGAAGTTACGCACCTGTTAGAAACCTTCTAAATGGTAAGTCTTAATCATTTAACCCTTTTTTCAGCTACGGCTCGTTTAAGTGTTTGTAATACATTTTAATGAAAACTAAAGGAGCTAAAAATGGCTGAAAGAGACGATTTTGAACATAAGCATCAAGCAGAGGCAGTTGTTATTAATGATTTTAGAAGTAAATTAGAGAAGGACCCTGAGTACTATGCAGATCATCATAAAGACTTCTCGAATAAAATGCAGCTGATACATGACATTGCATCTAAAGAAGGCGGGCGTGAAAAACTTAATGAAGCAGCCGCTAAGGTCGATATAACGACAGGCGCATTTTATCAATATTTGAATACGCATGGAAATGCTAATCAAGCTCAAAATGGGTCAGGAAGCTCGGCACACACCCATTATGAAGCTGTAGGTATAGATGTGACAGCAGTACCTACGTCTCATGAAAGAATGTCAAAAGCGCCAAGTCCAGCTGAAAAAGCTGCAACACAAGCTTTGCATATATTAGATAACGCTGAAAAAAATGGCACCCTTGTTCAGTTAGCTAATGAAATGGCTGGGATAAAAACACATGTTAACGAGTCTCAAGCTGGATCATCTGGATTTAGAAACATAGTACCTGATGTAGAGATTCAAACACCGAATTCCATGAGTCAACGATTAAATGATGTTCAGAAAAAAGATGCTCAGGATGAAATGAAGCAACCACTAAACGAAAGTGATGCTAGCAAATTTTTCCAGGAAAGAATAGAAGAAAATTTGCGCATGCATGTGGCTAATACAGAAAATGCAAAAGTTGTTGATGATAGCATGACGGTTTAGTGCTATTAAAGACCTTAATAAGGCTCCTTAGTTTTAAAACTAAGGAGCCTTTTTTATTAAATGCTAAAAGATATTTTTCTCATATGAATTAACCCCTTTTTTATTGTTGGGTCGTTTAATGTAGTATAAATATCATTTAATTTGTAGTAAAAATTAAGGAATGGAATAAAAATGGCTGAAAAGAACAATATAAAACTAACCGGAAATTCAACTGTACTACCGATGGAATATGATGAGCAGACGAATGGTGCAACAGGGTTTTATATTCAAAATCCAAATGGTTCTAAACTATATGTTGATGTGTCAGATTATTCTCGTCAATCAGAAACAGACCCATCTGCAAATCACTTAAAAAATTATGTACGTGAGAGTTTTGACTTTTTAGCCAAAAACGTACCTGCAGCTACACCCATTTTCGAGAGCATCGAAAAAGATTACTCAAAAGGAATGTCATTTCAACAAGCAAATAAATATGGATTGTGGAATAAAACACCTGGAAAAAATGATGATGAATTAGATCCTAAGACAAACCCAGTGGTGATCATAGGGGATGTTAGTTTGCCAAGGGGCCAATCTCCGATAACATCTGGTGGAGGTGGTGTTGCTGCCAACACAGAGGCTCAAAACTTCTTAGGGACTGATGGACAATGGCATAATCATTCTAGCCCAGAGGCAGTGCTGCATGAGTTGGTCCATTCAGTAAAAAGCTTACAGAATATGATGTCAGCTAAAGAGGCGCAGGCGCTGAGCGCAATGTCTGGCGAAGAAACACCAATCGATAATGTAAGGATAGCAACAAGAGTTGAAAATGAGGAAAGAGCGTTTGCTTTAATCAATGAAGTGTTAGCGGCTCCATTAGGACGGGCTGAACAGGCGCCAGGCTCTTATGGTACTTATCGTCCAGCACATATAAGGATTTTAAAGGCCGAGGAGTATTCAGCTTCAGATTTAGATACTTTGAGGCGCACACCAATACCATCTGAATTGAATGAATTTTCTCAACCTGAAATTAGAACGATACAAGAGAAAAGTCAATTAGAACCGATGTCACAACTGACGCCAGATGAGCAGATGCATGAGGTTGGTGTTCAGCTTGCTAGTTTGACGCTATCTCAACAAGCAGTTTTACAGAAATATTTGGAACATAAAGAAGCGGATCAGCCAGATTTAGAACATGAGCGTAATATATAAAACGCTCTATTTGTAGTAAAGTATATTAAAAGACTAGGAGTAAAACATGGCAAACACTAAAAATACAAAGGTAGATGATCAATTAGTTGCATCTAAAGAATTTCCTAACATAATGGTTGATAATGTTATGTTAAAAGAATTTGATGGGGCAATGAAAGAATTAAAAGCCAGCGACAACGCAAACGTTAAGGTTTTTGTAGAAAAAATACAAGGACTCAAAGGTTATAGCATACACGACGGATCTAGTTATCATGGCAATAGTGTTAACCCTGATGGTTCGAAAAACAAAGACTGTTCAGGCTTGCATGCGGGTGATTCAAGAGAGATTAATATCCCAATGAGTTTTTTTAAAAACCATGGTGGTAGTGGTGAGTTTTATGGCAAAGAAGGTAAAAACGGTGATGTTAAGCTATATGATGTAACCTTTGCAGGGGCGATAGTACATGAGTTAGCTCATGCAACTAAAATGGATAGTAAAGAGTCGCCCATGACTAATGGTATTTTAGACAGGCTAAAAGCTTTGGATAAGCAAATTGCAGAGGACATTAGGGCGGGTGGTCATAAATATGGACAACATACCTTTATGGTAATGCAAAGAGATGGGAAGATTGATTCACGTCTTGGTTCTCATTCAAAAAAAGAAGTGGGGGCAGTTGCAGTCGAAAACTATGTCATGAATCATGTCACTTTTAATGGTGTTCAATCTCATATTCAGCGATTGAATTTTGGAGACCAAGGTGAGCGTTTTACGTCAAAGAACGTACATGACTGGCTCAAAAACTCTACCAATGGTTACCAAATGCAAGGAGAGTGTAAAAATCACACACCATTACAATTGGAAAGAAGTAGTGATAACCAAAAAACTAGCCAGATTGAACTCAGCCCTGATCAGAAAATATCAGTTGTGGGTGAGCAACTAGCAGCACTTAAACCAGAACAACAAGCGAAACTAGAGCCTGCACATAAAGAAATATTAGAAGCGCACCAAGCTGCTGCATCACAACAAGAGAATACACCTGACATAGAGTTAGGCTAACAAAAGAAATACAGTCGGTTTTTTATGTAATTCAGGCAACTTGGTTTGATTCCAGGTGTGAACAGATTTAGTGACAATGTTTTCATCTAGCAAGCTAATGTTACATGCAATGCATAGCAGTGTTTCACCATGACAATGGCTTAAAATATCTTCTAGCATATGTTGATTACGGAAGGGCGTTTCTATAAACACTTGCGTTTCATTCTGTTTCTTTGAATGCTGCTCTATGGCTTTAATGCGCTGTATACGAGTAGGCTTATCGCTAGGCAAGTAACCCAAGAAAGTAAATTGTTGGCCGTTAAGGCCGCTGGCCATTAAGCTGAGCAATATAGAACTTGGCCCAACTAATGGCACAACACGAATCCCTTTTTTATGTGCTAATGCAGCGACTTTAGCACCAGGGTCGGCAATGCCAGGGCATCCTGCATCGCTCATCAACCCCACATCATTACCAGCTAGCAGGGAGCTTAATAGCTTTGATAGGTCTTTCTTATTTGTGTGTTTATTGAGTGTTTTAAGGGTAATCTCACGTATTGGTTTTTTATGTTTAATGGCACCTAAAAAATGCCGTGCGACTTTTTCATTTTCAACAATAAATTCATCAAGTTTCTGCGCTAAACTGACAACATCAGGTGGTAACACTTGGTTAATGTTGTCAGCGCCCATTGTGACGGGAATAAAGTACAACGTGCCGAATGGTGCTGTCATTAATACTTAACAATCGCACGATAAGTGAGTTTAGTCTTGCCTTCGGCGGGAATTTTTATTTTCCATTGTGCCATATGGCTATTCACTTTTTTGTGTGGTGCACTTTCAGAAAGAATTCTCCAGTCGCCGCCAATGGGTTCTTGCACAGTGACTGTAACAGGCTCTTTTTTTGCGTTTTTAAGTATTATTTCAAAAGCTGTTTTAAACTCACGATTAGACACTTTTTTGTAGCCTGTTTGTTTTTTATCTGCGGTAACATCAAAGGCATTACCTAATTTCAAACGGACGATTTCATTTTTTGGCGTATGGTCAATACTATCTTCACCCACAAATTGTGCATTACCTTGACGATCTTTTTTATAAACACGAATAATGCCTTTAGGCAGTGGCATGCCTAACTTAGAGGCTTCTTTGTTAGCAAACTGGATATAAACACCCACTTTCATTTTAGTACCAATTTGGCCATATTGGCTACGATAATAGTGCTGTGCTCCATGTAGTACAAGTTCTTTGGTTGTAGGGATGCTATTGGCTGATAAGAGTGCAACCTGTTTCGTTTGGTTTTCTTTAATGGTGGTTGGACGTTGCAGGCTGTACAAATGAAACTCAAGTAAGCCTTCTTGCGACATGGGGGCCGCAGCTTCTGCCCTTGCCATGTCATTGCGAAAACTTTTTGCCATTGTGCGCCCCCTGTTCCGTTGCACACGATTGACATCACCAGCAACCAACTGCAATTTTGCTTTTTTATAGCTAGCGCCACTGGTGTTGGTCAGTGTGACCCAGCCTGATAAATCCAATCTGTTTTCTTTGTCATTTAACTCAGCAACATAATCTGCTTTCCAACCTAGCCCGCCTGTTAAATAACTGAGTTCGACCGTTTGATTTCTACTGCCTTTATTATTGAGCTGTGTGATTAAAGTAGGGCGATCACGCAGGTTGGCGGGCACATTATCGTAAACAATACGTCCTGGAACACCTGTTTCTATCCTATTGCCGATTTTAAGTACAACGCCATTATTAGCAGAAAGTACAGTCGCTTTTTCTGATGTTTCTGCACCTGTAGTTGGATTTGTTTTGACAATAGTGACTGTTTTACCTACGTATTTCTCTAACATTTTAGTTGGTGTAAGTAAATCGAAATCAAAATTCTGTTCAAAAAGAGATAAGCTTCCTGGTGCGCTAATGCTACGCAGTAAAGCAGTTTCAGGCCGCATTTGCGCACTGACATCTCGCATAGCAACAGCATTAAATCCTTTTTTTAAATTAATTTTACGCGTGTCTTTTATAAGCGCTAAATTACCGTTGTAAATGGTCACAGCTACATCTTGTTGGTCATTTAACGTGCTTTGAAGTTCTGCAGCATGGGCGCAAAGTACCACTGTAGAAGCCGTGGCGATGCTTAGTTTAATGAGAAGGGTTGCTAGTTTTTTATTGCGCATTATTTTCTCCAGTAATTAAGTTAGTGATTGATTATTGATAATCAACGCACTTGTTACTTACACGTGGTAATACATGGCATGGGGTTAAAAAATTATATTACGCTAATATTTTCATTTTGCAGCATGCTGATTAACTTAATGAGTGGTAGACCAATCAGTGCATTGGGATCTTCGCCAATCATGCTTTCAATAAGCGCAATGCCTAAGCCTTCTGATTTTGCGCTGCCAGCACAGTGGTATGGTTGTTCTTTAGTCAAATAGTTTTCAATTTGTTCATTACTTAACGACCTGAATTTAACGGCATAGGGAACATTATCTGCTTGCATATTGCCAGTGGCTGCATTGTATAAACAAAGTGCGCTGTAAAACTGTACCTCACGCCCACGTGATGCCTTTAGTTGCTTTGTCGCATTATTATGGTTCAGTGGCTTACCTAGTTGTACACCATCCAATGTTGCAACTTGGTCGCAACCAATGATTAAAGATTGTGGATATGCTAGCCCTACTTTTTTAGCTTTTTCTTGTGCCAGCCTTACCGCAGTGTCTTGTGGTGGCTCATTTTTAAGAATACTTTCATCTACATTAGGAGAAACACAATTAAACGGTATATTAAGTTTTTGTAAAAGTTCGCGTCGATAGGTTGAAGAAGACGCCAAGATAAGTGTTTGTTTCATGTTTTTATTGTATGTTTATTCAAGTTAAATAAAAAGCTGGCACAGGGGTTCTGCCGGTTATTATTCAAATAGTATTGTTTATTTAGTCAGGCTGGATTTCTAATAGAGATTCATCGGGTGTTACGGCATCACCTTTTTGAACATTAATAGAAACGACCGTGCCAGAAGTGGATGCTTGTATTTCATTTTCCATTTTCATGGCTTCAATCACTAAAACACTATCTCCGGCATTTACTTTGTCGCCAAGGCTCACTTTAACTTCAACGATAGTGCCCGGCATAGCGGTTGTAATGCAGCCCTTGTGTGTTGGACGAGGGCGTTCACCTGCTTTTTTGGTGGACTCTTTTTTCTTACTGCCGCCAGATCCTTTATCGCTTAATTCAATTTCGCTTAATGTTTCGACCATGACCTCTTCGGCAATATCATCTATCGTCACATAGAAGGGGCGTTTTTCTTCACCTTCATGACCGCTACCTGTGAGCTTAATATGGAAAGTTTCACCATGTAATGTCACATTGAATTCATTAGGCGCATAACGTGAAGAGGCATCTACATGTGCCTCTTCTTTTGATAGTAGTGCTTCTGGTGTTAATGAATTGGCGTTACGTTCTTGTAAAAATGTTTCACCAATATCAGGGAACATTGCGTAAGTGAGAACATCCTCTTCGTTTTTAGCAATACGATCCATATCTGCTCTCAATCTTTCTAGTTCTGGATCAAGTAAATCAGCCGGGCGGCAAGTTATTACTTCAGCATCGCCAATAGCAATTTTTTGCACTTCTGCATTGACAGGACTAATTGATTTTCCATATTGCCCTAAGAAGTAGTTTTTCACTTCATTGGTAATGGTTTTGTAGCGTGTGCCAGTCAAAACATTTAGCACGGCCTGCGTGCCGACAATTTGTGATGTGGGCGTAACCAATGGTGGGTAACCTAAGTCTTTACGCACACGTGGGATCTCTTCCAACACGGCACTCATTTTATCTAATGAGCCTTGTTCTTTTAATTGATTGCTAAGATTAGAAATCATGCCACCTGGTACTTGGTTAACTAAAACACGCGTATCGACACCTGTATAGTCACTTTCAAATTGCCAATATTTTTTACGTACTTCACGGAAATACTCGCTTACTTCTTGTACTGCACCAATATCTAGCTCGGTGTCATATTCTGTACCTTGTAACGCAGCAATAATGCTTTCAGTAGTAGGGTGGCTCGCACCCTCACTGAATGCTGAATTACATGTGTCGATAATAGTGGCCCCATTTTCAACACCACGCATTAGGTTCAAACTGGCTAAACCGGAAGTCGCATGGCTATGTAAATGAATAGGGATACTAACTTCTGCCTTAAGTGCTTTAACCAACTCGGTGGTGCTTTGTGGTGTTAGTAAGCTGGCCATGTCTTTAATTGCTAAAGTGTCACAACCCATGGCTTCTAATTCTTTAGCCAGTCCAACAAAATGTGCGACATCATGCTCTGGGCTGGTTGTGTAGCTGATTGCACCTTCTGCGGTTTTGTTGGCTTTTTTTACGGCATCAATCGATGTTTTGAGGTTGCGCATATCATTCATTGCATCAAAAACACGGAATACATCGACGCCGTTGTCAGCAGACTTTTGTACAAAAGCACGTACAACGTCATCTGAATAATGACGATAGCCTAATAAATTTTGGCCGCGAAGCAACATTTGAATACGACTATTTGGTAAGGCTTTACGTAGTTTGGCTAAACGTTCCCAAGGATCTTCTTTTAAAAAGCGTACACAGGCATCAAAGGTTGCACCCCCCCATGCTTCAAGTGACCAAAAGCCGATTGAATCTAGTTTTGAACATATCGGTAGCATATCTTCTGTACGTAAGCGCGTAGCAATCATGCATTGATGACCATCGCGTAAGACCAATTCTGTAATGTATGTTTTGCTCATAGTTAAAACTCTTTAAAATTAATGCTAATTAAATGCCTTCATGTGCTGCAATAGCCGCTGATACAGCAGCAGCGATTAACTCAGGGGGTAATTGTATTGCGTAATTTGTTAATTCGGGGTGCATTTCTACAAAGCTAGTATTGAAATTTGCATCTCTGAATTCCGGATGCTTCAAAATTTCCTGATAGTAAGGTATTGTCGTTTTAACACCATACACAATCATGTCATCCAAAGCGCGGCGTCCTCGCTCAATAACGCCTTCCCAGTTTAGTGCCCAAACGGTTAGCTTGCCACACATTGAATCGTAATACGGTGGGATAATATAGCCAGTATAGATGGCTGCATCCATACGTACGCCTGGTCCCCCCGGTGAATAGTACCTTGTAATTTTACCGAAGCTTGGCAGAAAGTCATTTTTTGGATCTTCTGCATTAATACGAAACTCCATGGCAAAGCCACGATAGGTAATGTTACTTTGCTTGTACCTCAGTGGCAGGCCATAAGCAATGCGAATTTGTTCTTGAACGATATCGATGCCAGTAATAGCCTCTGTAACAGTATGCTCTACCTGAAGACGTGTGTTCATTTCCATAAAATAAAATGTGTCATCTGAGTCAAGTAGAAACTCGACTGTACCCGCATTCTCATAACCGACTGCCTTGGCTGCTTTTACAGCTAGATCACCAATATATTGACGTTGTGTATCGTTCAGCTGTGGTGAGGGTGCAATTTCGACTAGTTTTTGATTGCGCCTTTGAATGGAGCAGTCGCGTTCAAATAAGTGAACAGCATTACCTTGGCTATCACCTAGTATTTGTACTTCGATATGCTTAGGATGTACGATACATTTTTCTAGAAAGACTTCTGGCTTGCCAAAAGCTTTGCTTGCTTCAGAAATGACGCGATCGTAATTTGCTAGCAACTCTTTTTCACTGTCACAACGACGAATACCACGCCCACCTCCACCATTGGTTGCCTTTAACATGACAGGGTAGCCTAGTTTTGCAGCTAGCTTCACAGCTTCTTCTAAATTGGCTAAATTACCATCACTACCTGGCGTGCATGGGATACCTGCTTCAGTCATTGCGTTTCGTGCTTGAATTTTATCGCCCATTTTTCGAATAACTTGGGCAGTTGGACCTATGAATTTAATGCCGCGACGGGCACAAATTTCTGCTAGATCAGGATTTTCGGATAAAAACCCATAACCAGGATGTAACGCATCGCAGCCAGCTGCTGTAGCGATGTTAACGATGTTGTGTGCATTTAAATAACCAGCAACAGGTTCGGAACCTAATCTGTAAGCTTCGTCTGCTTTTTTAACATGCAAAGCCCTGCTGTCTGCATCAGCATATATTGCGACAGATTTAATGCCCATCTCAGCACAAGCACGTACAATACGCACTGCAATTTCACCGCGATTTGCTATAAGAATTTTTTTGAACACACGAATGCCTTATTGATTCTAAAACCCGTCGATTGTAACACGCGTGCGCTTCCGACAAAATACTAATGCGGGTAAAATTGATCTGAAATAATGCCACTACTTTATAATTGAAAAATAATGAAACAAATACTAATCAACAATCTAGAATTTGCAAAAAAACAAGAAACGATAGAGGGCGATATTAATGCAAAATTCTGCGAGCGGCTTGCAGAAACGTTATTTCTTTCTGATAAACAAGTAACGAATATTACTTATAAGTTGGTTGGCCATGCGCAAAAGCAACAGGCGCCAACGCTAAATTTAACAGTAAAAACAATATTGCCTGTTCTTTGCCAACGATGTTTGGAAGAAATGAAAGTTGATCTCTCATTAATTTTTGATTATTTAATTACCAATACAGAGCCTGGAGATAGTGATGAAATTGACTGGCTTGAACCCATGCTGGAAATGAATGTAAAAGATATCATAGAGGATGAACTGTTAATGGCCATGCCAATTGCACCGACACATGAAACACAATGTACTAAAGTGGCATTAGTTGCAGCAGGGGGGGAAGTGAATCCATTTGCTAAATTAAAAGGGCGCTTTAAGTAAGTTATTGCCAGTGATTGTTGAATAATAAGGTAAGCATGTGGCAATTTTTGTGCACAATATGCAGTAGCAAAAAAATGTAAATTCAACCCCATTTTACTTTCCATAACGTTTAAAGGTGTGTTAACGAGTTTTATTTAATATGGGAGGTTTATATGGCCAAAACTGATGAAGTAGAGACTGATGAAGTAGAGACTGATGAAGTAGAGACTGATGAAGTAGATGTAGTAGGAATGCCTGTTGAAAAGGGTAGTTTTTTCAGGCCTACACCTGCTGGCTCATTTGATGAGGGCAACGTTAGACCTATGGGTGGTCCATTTGATGGGCTTTCATACATTCGTAAAGGGCATCCGCATGATAAGCTAATTGAGGAGATTGTTGGTAATTATAATGCAGCAACTAATGAAAGTGAAAAGTTACTTTACAGCAACATAGCTGCAAAAATATATGTCAATGCTGCGCAAGATACAGATAATATCAATCAAGAAGATTTTAGGCATTTTCAGCAGTTAGCGCCTGTTGCAAGTAACATTGACCTAATAGCGCAAATGTCATTACCAATTTTAAATATGGGAAAACATGATTTCCACTCTTTAAAACAAAATACACCTGATATTAATGCATCTGATGGATCAAATGCTGTTGAAGACTTTTTTATGGTGCCTGTAAAGATAGCAAATCACATCAGAGGCATATACACAAATCAAGAAAGAGAGTATTTGGCTGAAATTTATAGTGCTAAAGAACCTAATGACAGGTTAATGGCTATGCAAAACTATAGGACTGATGATCTTAAAGCGTTAGCTAAACTGGCTCTGGCAGCAACAGCAGTATCTAAAGTAGTAGGGGTTATTAGCACGACAATCACCGCCTCAGAAATAACAGCTGCTGGATCTGTTCTGCTAGGTTTAAGTGTTGCTAAGCAAGCATATGAAAAAGATGGTAAGCATGATCAGAATAATGCTAATGAGATGCATGATGTTGAGTTATAAGAAAAACAGTCATCATCTAGATAGACAGCCTTTGAAATCCACTCATCCCATTGAAATGGTTGGGTAAAGTTAAGATGTATTTTTCATAAAAAGACTTGATTAAGTAGCTTGATATTATAAAAAATAGTTAGAATAATGAATAGTTTCTGTTTACAAACGAGCAGGAAATAGATTATTATGTTGCATTAAATTTTTAGCACGTTTTTAGACAAAATTATTACAAGTTTGGAGTATTAACATGGCAGTACAAAAAAGCAAAAAGTCACCTTCAAGGCGTGGCATGCATCGTTCACACGATTTTCTAGAGAAGCCACCATTGGCTGTTGAGCCGACTACAGGCGAAACGCATTTACGTCATCATGTAAGCCCAAGTGGTTTTTATCGTGGCCGTAAAGTAATGGCAGCCAAAGGCGAATAATAGACTGACGCGATTTTAATAAATTGTATCTTTATGCGCCGCGCCATATTAATTTAGCGCGGCGTTATTCTATACCTCGCTTACATAAGCATTGACAACTTTTTATCACTTAGATTAACTAGCTCACTATGGATATCACAATAGCAATTGATGCAATGGGCGGCGATCACGGCCCGCATGTTACTGTGCCTGCAGCCTTGAAAGCGTTGGCAGAGGATGAACAGCTTAATATAGTGCTTGTAGGGCTGGAGGATGTCATACAGGCTGAGCTTAAAGTGCAGAAGACTGCTACGAGTGCACGCTTACGCGTGCATCACGCTTCTGAAGTTGTGTTGATGGACGAGTCGCCACAAAGTGCATTAAAAAATAAAAAAGACTCTTCAATGCGTGTTGCCATTAATTTAACTAAAAGTGGTGAGGCTAATGCTTGTGTTAGTGCAGGAAATACAGGTGCTTTAATGGCGACAGCAAGATTTGTGTTGAAAACATTACCTGGCATTGACCGTCCTGCAATTGCCTCAGCAATGCCTTCTGAAAAAGGCAATACCTATATGTTGGATTTAGGGGCAAATGCAGATTGTACGCCTCAGCAGTTGTTACAGTTTGCCGTTATGGGGGCAATGTTAGTTAGCTGTGTTGAGCATAAGCCAGAACCGACTATTGGCTTGCTTAATATTGGCTCCGAAGACATTAAAGGCAATGAAGTTGTTAAACAGGCAGGCGAGTTGCTACGAGCAAGTCATTTGAATTTTTACGGTAATATTGAAGGCGATGATATATTTAAAGGTACAACAGATTTGGTTGTATGTGATGGCTTCGTAGGCAATGTTTCGCTTAAAACTACTGAAGGCTTGGCCCACATGATGGGTAAGTTTTTAACACAAGAGTTTAAAAAGAATTGGCTAACAAAGTTAATGGCATTGGGTGCCATGCCTGTTTTAAAGGCATTTAAAAAACGTCTAGACCCAAGGCTTTATAATGGCGCAAGCTTTTTAGGCCTGCGCGGTATTGTGGTTAAAAGCCATGGTGGTGCTGATACTGTAGGGTTTAATCATGCCATTCATGTTGCTGCCGAAGAGGCTCGTAGTGGCGTATTGCGTCGCATTACTGAACAATTAGAAATTGAACACTTGCAATCAAAAGCGACAGCAAGTCCTTCTGTATCAGCTACAAACGCATAGGTTATATTAATGGTTTATTCAAAAATTGCTGGCACTGGCAGCTACCTTCCTAAAAGAATACTGCATAATGCAGAGCTAGAAAACATGGTGGATACAACTGACGAATGGATTTTTTCACGTACAGGTATTCGGGAGCGCCATATTGCTGCAAGCGATGAATTTACAAGTGATTTGGCTGTCAATGCTGCTAAAAATGCGATTGCTAGTGCGAGCATCACGGCAAGTGAGATAGACCTTATTATTGTGGCAACCACAACACCGGATAAAGTGTTTCCTAGTGTCGCTACCATGGTGCAACGTAAACTAGGTATATCAGGTTGCCCTGCATTTGACTTGCAGGCTGTGTGTAGCGGCTTTGTATATGGACTTTCTACTGCAGACAATTTTATTAAAGCGGGTGCAAGCCAATGTGTTTTGGTGATTGGCGCTGATACTATTTCGCGTATTACTGACTATACCGATAGAGGTAATTGCATTTTGTGGGGTGATGGTGCTGGTGCTGTTATTATGCGAGCTTCTGCAGAGCAAGGTGTTATTTCTACGCATATCCATGCCAATGGCAATTTTGAAAGTATGTTGCATGTGCCACGTAATGCAGATGGTAAAGATTCCATTACGATGGAAGGAAATGCTGTATTTAAAATGGCAGTGAATACATTAGATCAAATAGTAGACGAGACGCTAGCAGCCAATAATATGCAAAAATCTGATATTGATTGGCTGGTACCGCACCAAGCCAACATTCGGATTTTACAAGCAACGGCTAAGAAATTAGATATGAGCATGGATAAAGTTATTGCCACTGTTGAAAAGCATGGCAATACTTCTGCAGCTTCTATCCCCCTTGCGCTTGACACTGCCGTACGTGATGGCCGTATCAAGCGTGGAGAAATCATCTTAATGGAAGCGTTTGGTGGTGGCTTTACTTGGGGCTCTGCATTAATTAAATATTAATCAATTAGATAAAGATTATACTTAAAGTAAATTATGAATAAAATAGCACTTTTTTTCCCAGGGCAAGGCTCACAATCTGTGGGTATGATGGCAGGTCTTTCAGACGTTAACGTTATTAAAAACACGTTTACAGAAGCATCAGATATATTAGGTGTTGATTTTTGGGCAATGGCGACTGAAGAAAACGATTTGCTTAACTTAACTCAGCATACACAACCATTGATGTTGACAGCTGGCGTGGCTACGTGGCGTATTTATCAAGAAATGAATGGACCAGAAGCTAGTTTTTTGGCAGGGCACAGTTTAGGTGAGTATTCAGCTTTGGTCGCAGCAGAAGCGATTAGTTTTGCTGATGCGTTGCCTTTAGTTAAATTTCGAGCAGAAGCCATGCAAAGTGCGGTGCCAGAAGGTGTTGGCGCAATGGCGGCTATCATAGGCTTGGACAATGCAACAGTTAATGAAATTTGTTTAGAAAGCGCACAAGGTGAAGTGCTGGAAGCGGTTAATTTAAATTCCCTAGGTCAAGTGGTTATTGCTGGTAATAAAACTGCTGTCGAGCGCGGTATGCTGCTAGCAAAAGAAAAAGGCGCTAAACGTGTATTACCTTTACCGGTTAGTGTGCCGTCACATTGTGCATTAATGAAGCCAGCAGCAGAAAAACTGAAAGCCTATTTAAGTAGCGTAAATGTCAACGCACCAAAAATACCTGTCATTCATAATGCAGATGTGGCTTTTTACAATGAAGCCGATAAAATTAAAGATGCTTTAGTGCGACAGCTGTATTCTCCAGTACGTTGGGCTGAGACAGTGGAAATGTTGTATAGTCAAAAAATAACTAGCAGTGCAGAATGTGGTCCAGGTAAGATTTTAACTGGATTAACAAAACGTATTGTTAAAGAGTTGCCTTGTACGGCATTCATAAGCACAGAAGTAATATCAACATTTAATTCACAATATAATCAATAATTTATAAGGCTTTTTTAATGTTACTTAAAAGTGAAATTGCATTAGTTACTGGCGCAAGCCGTGGTATAGGTGCAGCGATTGCGCAAGCATTAGGTAAACAAGGTGCCGTTGTTATTGGTACGGCTACTTCAGATGCTGGTGCAGAAAAAATTAACGCGGCATTACATGAGGCAGGTGTTAAAGGCATGGGTATTGCCTTAAATGTTAATGATACAGCGCAAATCGAATCCGTAATAAAGGAAATAACAGCCAAATTTGGCAACGTTAGCATCTTGATTAATAACGCCGGCATCACAAAAGATACACTTTTGATGCGGTTGAGCGATGAAGATTGGGATGATGTTATATCAACCAACCTAAGTTCAGTGTACCGCATGAGTAAAGCCGTGTTACGCCCAATGATGAAAGCACGTACAGGCCGTATTATCAGTATTTCAAGTGTGGTTGGTCATATGGGTAATGCTGGACAAACAAATTATGCTGCTGCCAAAGCCGGTATGTCAGGTTTTACGAAGTCACTGGCGGCCGAAGTTGGCAGCCGAGGTATTACGGTTAATTGTGTTGCGCCTGGTTTTATTGAAACAGATATGACGGCTGAATTGCCTGAAGATATTAAGCGTCAGATGCTAGCACGCATCCCATCTGGTCGATTGGGTAATGTTGCTGAAATTGCAGCAACGGTTAGCTTTCTTGCCTCATCAGGTGCTGCGTATATTTCAGGTGAAACAATACATGTCAATGGTGGCATGTATATGGCTTAAAATTTTTATTTTTGTATTCTTGCAGAGTTTTGCTAGAATGTGCACTTAGCTGAGTTGAGCTAAATTTTTAATTAAAGGGGTAATATAGATGTCTGACATCGAACAACGTGTAAAAAAAATCGTTTGTGAACAATTAGGTGCAAACGAAGCTGATGTAAAAAACCCATCATCATTTGTTGATGATTTGGGCGCTGATTCACTAGATACTGTTGAATTGGTGATGGCTTTGGAAGAAGAGTTTGATTGTGAAATTCCTGACGATGAAGCAGAAAAAATTACAACAGTGCAACAAGCGATTGACTACGTCAGCGCTAACCTCAAATAAATTCAATTTAATTAGCTCATACAAAAGGGCTAATTTCTTATCATATGTCTAAACGTAGAGTCGTTATTACTGGCTTAGGCGTTGTCTCTCCTGTCGGTATCGGGGTGTCAACTGCTTGGGAAAATCTAGTAGCTGGAAAATCTGGAATTACACGGATCACTAAGTTTGATCCGAGTCGTTTCTCGTCTCAAGTAGCCGGTGAAGTTAAAGATTTTAATGTCACGGATTTCATACCGGCTAAAGATGCACGCCGTATGGATACCTTTATTCAATATGGTCTAGCGGCTGGTATTGAAGCTTTTAAAGATAGCGGCTTGGTTGTCACCGAAGAAAATGCTGAACGAATTGGCGTGGAAATCGGTTCTGGCATTGGCGGTTTAGGTCTTATTGAAAGTACTAATGATACTTACGATGTAGGTGGCCCGCGTAAAATATCACCTTTCTTTATTCCCGGTACCATTATCAACATGATATCGGGTAATTTAAGCATTATGCTTGGGCTAAAAGGGCCTAATGTTGCTATCGTTACCGCTTGCACAACAGGTACGCATTGTATTGGCGACGCTTCTCGTATGATTGAGTATGGCGATGCTGATGTAATGGTGGCTGGCGGGGCAGAAGCTGCAATTACTGAGCTTTCCGTTGGTGGTTTTGCTTCTGCACGCGCACTTTCTAGCCGAAATGACGATCCTGCAACGGCTAGTCGACCATGGGATAAAGACCGTGATGGATTCGTGATAGGTGAGGGCGCAGGTGTCATGGTGTTAGAAGAGTACGAACATGCTAAAGCACGCGGTGCGACAATATACGCTGAATTAACTGGCTACGGTATGAGCGCAGATGCTTATCATATGACAGCACCCAATATGGATGGGCCACGCCGATCAATGGTGAATGCGCTTAAAAATGCAGGGACTAATGTTGATCAAGTTAATTTCGTGAATGCGCACGGCACGTCTACACCACTAGGTGATATCAACGAAACCAGTGCGATTAAAGCCACTTTCGGCGACCATGCTAGCAATTTAGTTATTAATTCAACCAAATCAATGACAGGGCACTTATTGGGTGGTGCAGGAGGCTTGGAATCAGTGTTTACTGTATTGTCTATATACAATCAAGTTTCACCGCCTACTATCAATATTTTTGACCAAGACCCTGAATGTGATTTAGATTATTGCGCAAACACTGCACGTGATTTAAAAATTGAATACGCATTAAAAAATAACTTTGGTTTTGGTGGTACTAACGGTAGCTTGGTATTTAAAAAAATATAAAGTGAAAAGTGAAAAAAGCCTGTGCATTTATTGTCACAGGCTTTTTTGTGGCTGTTTGCTATGGTTTAATATGCCCTATGCAAAATAAAAACTTAAGCATCGTTAATGGCGTAATGAATGGCGCGGTTTCTTCACAAGATCGTGGTCTTGCCTATGGGGATGGTGTTTTTAGAACGCTAAAAGTGGTTAATGGTCTGCCTGAGCAATGGCCTTTGCAATATCAAATGCTTGAAGAAAACTGCACAGCGCTTGGTATTGTTTGCCCTAGTGCAGAATTGTTTGTGAGTGATTTTCTGCAACTTTTTTTAGCTGAAGAAACGGCAGTCGCTAAAATAATCGTTACACGAGGCGATGGTGAACGTGGTTATGCGCCACCCGCTATTACAGAGCCTACGCGTATTGTTATTAAATCATCAATGCCCGACTATCCTAAAGCGAACTTTAGTGAAGGTGTGCAGCTGCATTTATGCAAAACACGGTTAGCATATCAGCCAGCATTGGCAGGCGTAAAACACTTAAACCGTATGGAAAATGTATTAGCCAGAATGGAGTGGAATGACCCAGCTGTCGTAGAGGGTCTTTTGCAAGATATGGCAGGTGATGTCATTGAATGTACTGCATCTAACTTGTTTGCACGTTTTGACGATACGCTCATAACGCCAAACCTTGATCAATGTGGCGTTGCGGGCGTTACTAGGCAACGCATTTTGTCGCTGGCTCACACGATTGGTTTTAAAGTGAAGATTGAAACAATACCTTTAGAAAAAGTTTTGTCTGCGGATGAGATTGTTATCTGCAACAGCCTTTATGGTGCTTGGCAGGTTCGTAAACTTTCAAATAAAACCTGGGAAAAAAAAATGTTAGCTTTAGATATTAGAAAAGCACTGGCTATATGATGCAACTGATTAAAAAGAGCTTGATTTTGTTTGTGGTTGTAGCAATAGGCGTTGCAGCTTGGTTATACCATTATGCAAAAACACCCCTTAATTTGTCTACAGCAGCCCAACAAATATCTATAAAACCTAATAGTGCATTACCTAGCATCGCTAATCAGCTAGTAGAGCAGGGCGTCATTAATAAAACCATGCCTTTTACTGTGTTAGCGCGGCTACTGCGTAAAGCGTCAACGTTACAGGCTGGGGACTATTCGCTTAATAAAAACATCACTCCCTATGAATTATTATTGGCACTTAAGCATGGCAAAGCAAGGCAGGCAAGCATTCGATTCATTGAAGGCAAGACCTTTAAAGCCATGCGTGAATTATTATTAAGTAGCCAGGCTATAAAAAATACGATTTCAGGCCTATCTAATGCTGAAGTGCTGATGTTGATTACGGATAGTAAGAAGCATCCAGAGGGCCTGTTCTTTCCCGATACCTTTTATTTTGATAGAGGCACTAAAGATGTTGCACTGCTTAAGCTTTCTTACAATATGATGCAGAAGAAACTAGAATCAGCTTGGGCGGATAGGGAGAGTAGCTTGCCTTATAAAAACAGCTACGAGGCGCTCATTATGGCGTCTATTATTGAAAAAGAAACGGGCAAGGCGTCAGAGCGCCCAATTATTTCTGGCGTATTTATCAATCGATTGAGAATGGGTATGCGCTTGCAAACGGACCCGACCGTTATTTATGGCATGGGGGATAAATTTAAAGGTAATATCAGGCGTAAAGACCTGAGAAAAGACACGATTTACAATACTTACACAAGATACGGCTTGCCACCAACGCCCATTGCAATGCCAGGTATGGCCTCTATAGAAGCAGCATTGCACCCAGCCAAGACAAAAGCATTGTATTTTGTAGGGAAGGGTGATGGCAGCCATCAGTTTTCAAATTCTTTAGTTGAGCATAACCGAGCTGTGGCAAAATACCAACTTAAGCGACGTCGTCAATAAATCAAATAAAACAACAATGAGTGATTCAATTAAAAAAAGAGGCAAGTTTATTACCTTAGAGGGTATGGATGGCGCGGGTAAAAGTACGCACATTCCTAATATCATTGCTCAGTTACAAGCGTTAGGATATAAGGTTTTGTCAACGAGAGAGCCAGGTGGAACGCCACTTGGTGAATCATTGAGAACATTGTTGCTCCATGAGAAAATGCATCCTGAAACAGAAACTTTGCTGATGTTTGCTGCAAGACGTGAGCATATTGCCAATGTGATAGAACCTGCGTTGGCTAAAGGTGTTTGTGTTGTATCTGATCGGTTTACAGATGCGACTTACGCATACCAATGTGGTGCAAAAGGCGTGGCCGAAGAGAAGGTCAGTCAATTAGAAACATGGGTGCAAGGCCAGCTGCAGCCTGATTTAACGTTATTGTTTGATGTGAATGTAGAAATCAGTGCTCAACGCCTTGCAGGTGCGCGTGAACCTGATAAGTTTGAGCGCGAAAATGCAACATTCTTTCATAAATTACGTGAAGCTTATCTTCAGCGTGCAAAACAAAACCCGCAACGTTTTTGCGTGATTGATGCAAGCCAACCTTTAGAAAGAGTTAGAGATTCAGTTAAAGTAAAAATTGAAGAAAAGTTTTTAACTAATTAATTTATATATAAAATGTATAACTGGCAAAAAGATCAATGGCAAAGCATTATGCAAAGAAAAGATGTATTGCCACATGCTTTACTGTTAAATGGTCGCGCAGGTATCGGCAAACACCAGTTTGCATTGGATATTTCAGCTGCGTTGCTATGCCATCAGCCTAAAGGCATAAAATCTTGTAGTAATTGCCCTAGTTGCACTTGGCTGAAAGAGGGGCTGCACCCTGATTTTAAGTTGATTGCACCTGAAGATGACGATGCGGGAAACATTAAAAAGAAAAGTACCAAAAAAACGCAAATTTCTGTCGAGCAAATTCGCAACTTGTATGGTTATTTAAGTCTTAGCAACCATCAAACGCACAGCAAGCGGATTATTCTTATATCGCCTGCGGAAACATTAAATATAGCTTCAGCAAATGCATTGCTGAAAATTTTAGAAGAACCGCCTACGGATACTATTTTTATATTAGTAACCAGTCAACCACACCGCTTATTAGCAACCATTACGAGTCGCTGCCAAGTGATTAGTATGTCTATGCCGAGTCAAGCAGAGGCGATAGACTGGTTAAGCGCTCAAGATGTACACAATGCAGAGTCAGCGCTTCATTATGCTGGTGGTTCACCTTTGCAAGCGCTCGCATTTCATGATGATTTTGAAGTTAATAACAAGCTTATTCAGCAGCTTGAAAAAGGCCCTAGGCTTGATCCGTTTTCATCAGCACCACTGTTTATGTCTTTAGGCATGGAGCGGGCATTAGAAGCGATACAAAAATGGACTTTTGATCTTTTAAATGTAAAGCTTTTACTAGGTTTACACTACCACACACAACAAGCAAACACTTTGCAAGCACTCTGTAAAAGCGTAAACTTGACGCTATTGCTTCGGTTTCAGCAAAGCTTAGTTGAAATGAAAAAAACAGCATCACACCCGCTTAGCAATGAAATGCAATTGGAAAATTTATTATTAAAATATACGACCCTTTTTAAGGCGTAGTATTAGACATGAAATTGGATTGTAACTATGGCAGAAGAGAACAACTTAACAGCGACGACTAAGCCTGGGGTGCTTTCACTTGCAATTAAGGAGAAGCCCGCGCTTTACGCAGCTTACATGCCTTTTGTAAAAGGCGGTGGGTTGTTTATCCCAACAAATAAAGATTTTAAAGTAGGTGAAGAGGTTTTTATGTTGCTTAGCTTGATTGATGATCCAATGAAACTAAAAGTGGTTGGTAAAGTTATTTGGATATCACCCAGTGCGCACGGGTCTAGGCCGCAAGGTGTAGGTGTGCAGTTCAGCGAGCAAGATGGCGGCAATGAGGTGAGAAATAAAATAGAAGGCATTTTAGGCAGCTCTCTTCAGTCCACTCGTTCAACACACACCATGTAACTGGTTTCTGAATATTTATGCTAGTAGACTCCCATTGTCATCTTAACTTTCCTGAGTTATCCGAAAATCTTCAATCCATTAGGCAGTTAATGCTTGATGAGAAAGTAGGGCATGCATTATGTGTGTCGGTTACTTTAGATAAATTCCCTGAAGTTTTAGCGCTTGCGGAACAACATGAAAATTTTTATGCTTCCGTTGGCGTGCACCCTGACTATGAAAAGATTACAGAGCCTACAGTTGAAGAGCTGGTTCGTCTGGCAGACCATCAAAAAGTAGTCGCAATAGGTGAGACGGGCCTGGATTATTTCCGTCTGACAGGTGATTTAGAGTGGCAAAGAGAGCGCTTTCGCATTCATATTCGTGCTGCAATTGCCACACAAAAACCTTTAATTATCCACACTCGAAATGCGCCTGAAGACACTTTGCGTATTATGGCAGAAGAGGGCGCACATAAGGTTGGCGGTGTCATGCATTGCTTTACAGAGAACCTAGAAATGGCTTTAGCGGCCATCAACATGGGGTTTTATATTTCTTTCTCCGGCATTGTGACATTTAAAAATGCATTACAAGTAAAAGAGGTGGCGAAAAATATCCCGCTAGATAACATTTTAGTAGAGACAGACTCGCCATATCTAGCGCCCGTGCCATTTCGAGGCAAAACCAATCAACCTGCTTATGTGAAACATGTCGCACAGGAGGTGGCTGCTTTGCGCGGCATAACGTTTGAAGCGCTTGCTGAAGCAACAACCAGTAATTTCTTTAAGTTATTTAAGCATGCAAAAGCAACTCAAAACGAAATATGCAACTAACTATACTGGGGGCGGGGTCAAGCGCAGGCACGCCTGTTATTGGCTGCCAGTGTAATACATGTACCTCACTTAACCTCCGTAACAATCGAACGCGCTGTTCTAGTATCATTACATTAGATGCTGGAGAGGTGATTTTGATTGATACAGGGCCAGATTTGCGTCGACAAGCGCTTAGAGAAGGGCTGACGCGTGTAGATGCAGTGCTTTATACACATACGCATGCTGATCATCTGCATGGCATCGATGATTTGCGTGCCTTTTGCCAGATTAATAAGCAACAAATACCGTTATTTACTTACCCACAGGCGGTTAGCCATATTCAATCTAAATTTGGCTATACGTTACGTGAGCCGAGTGACTTTTGGGATTTACCCGTGTTGTCGATTAAGGCAATAGAGATGCCTTTTGATTTATTTAATACTAAAATTACGCCTATCCCCATCATGCATGGCAAATTCCCAATCAATGCTTATCGCATTGGTAATTTTGCTTATATGACTGATGTTTCATTGATTCCAGAGGCTTCTTTTGAATTGCTACAAGATCTAGATTTGTTATTAATCGACTGCTTACGTACCGCAGAACACCCGACACATATTAATATTGAACAAAGCTTACAATATGTGAGTCAGATTAATGCAAAACAAAGTGTTTTGATTCACATGACACATGAATTAGAATATGAGTCTTTGGGGCAGATGCTCCCAAATAATGTTTCTGTAGGTTATGATGGCTTAAAAATTAATTTCACTTAAATTAGTTTGTTTTCATTACACTTAAGATATTGTCAACAAAATTTATACTAAAACGTTTAAAAGTTAACATTTATAGGATATTACAATGATATATAACGCATTTAAAAAGTTTGCCCTAGCCCTTACTATTGCTTCATTCGCAATAATAGGTGCTGCAAATGCTGCAAAGAAGACTTATTCAGAAGGTGAGTTTGTTGTTAACTTCAGCGGCAAGTCAAAAAAAGCCGTTATTGCTAAACTGGGAAAACCTGCTAAAACAAGATTACCTGTTAAACCTTCCAATGCAGATGCTGTTATTGGTAAAGAGCTCAATAAAGATAAGAAGTCAGTCGATAAACTTGAAATGTGGTATTACAAGGGTCTTGTTAGATATGATGCGAAGCATACCTATAAAGAAATTGAACTGACATTTGTTAATGGGCAAGTGAGAAATATCGCATTCTTTAACAATAGATAAGCCCATTATTACGAAATAGGCCGGTTACACACCGGCTTATTTTATATGGCATTACTTCGTATAATGTATATTATGTTAAATTATATTTTATATCTAATATTCACCACAATTAATACTTATGTAAATCTGCAACCTATAGCTCGTTCTCATTACCGTGGACAGGTAAGCTTGTTTCTTTAGGGGCGTCGATTTGGGATTCTTGGTAACGTTTAAGCATGTTTTTAAGATTATCTAAATTTTCTTTATGCATAGCAGCTTGTGTGGACTCATTATTTGGGTCTGTTGTTACTTGATAAGTTTTATCTTGCTCTCTCTCATCCTTTAGCTGCCCTTGTTCTTTTGCAAAGTTAACGCCTGCAACTTCATAAGCCAAACTAAGCAAATAATTATGCTCTGGGATGTCTTTAATATCAGTTAAAACTTCTGCAATATGCGCACTACTTGGGCGCTCACTAGTGCCAGACATCATTTTATTGATTCTATTGTACGCTGCACTAGCTGCTAGCTCATAAGATACTTCCCTTTGATTTTGAGATGTATAGGTTTTTGTCGCCTCTACATTTAAATAATTAGCAAGTTGATCATTATCTGGTTTAGCACTAGAAAGATACGCACTAACTTTATCGCGCCCCCCTTCCTGCTTAACAATGCTTTCTAACTGCATCAGTTGTTTGGTAAAGTGACCCACGTCATTTTTAACATCACTAGATGTATCCGATAAGTCACTAAGGAATTCGTCAATAATAATTTTTTCAGCTTTATGTTGCTCATCAAAATATGCTATTTTGTCAGTCATTGTTAGCTCCTTGTGAGTTAATAATATACTTTCGTATAGTAGGGCAATAAGCTTAACAGCGCCACTTCAATTTAAGCATGGGTTAAATCAATTGCTTTAACAATGCCTTCTACTACCTTTTTTGCATCACCAAAAACCATCATGCTTTTCTCTAAATAGAATAAATCATTATCAATACCCGCATAGCCAACACCCATAGTACGTTTATTAATAATGATAGTATCTGCCTTATAGGCCTCTAAGATTGGCATGCCATAGATGGGGCTATCAGGATTATTGGCTGCAGGATTCACAACATCATTCGCACCGATGACAAAAACAACATTCGTTTGTGAAAACTCACTGTTAATTTCTTCCATTTCGGCCACTTGTTCATAAGGCACATCCGCTTCTGCTAACAAAACATTCATATGACCAGGCATACGGCCAGCTACAGGATGTATCGCATACTTTACATTAACGCCCTTAGCTAGTAGCTTTGTAGCCATCTCTTGCAGTGCATGTTGCGCCCTAGCGACAGCTAAACCATAACCAGGAACAATAATAACGGAATCAGCATTAGCCATTAAGAAGGCAACATCATCGACCGAGCCTGATTTAGCCGTTCTTTGTTCAGTATTACCAGTACTTGATGGTGTATCTGCACCAAAGCCACCAAGCAGCACAGACACGATGGAACGATTCATTGCCTTACACATAATATAAGACAATATTGCTCCAGAGGAACCTACACATGCGCCAGCAATAATTAATACGGGATTGTTCAATGTAAAACCAATGCCTGCAGCAGCCCAGCCTGAATAGCTATTAAGCATAGATACAACGACAGGCATGTCTGCCCCACCAATTGGGATAATAAGTGTTATACCTAATATGAGTGCAAAAGCACACATCACTAGGAAGGCGGTTTGGCTTTGATATAAGTAAAACATAATGCCAAATGTAACCATCAGCAAAGCCAAGACCAAATTCAAAGCGTGCTGACCTTTGAAAGTAATGGGTTTGGCACTGAATTTACCTGATAATTTCCCAAAGGCGATAATTGAGGCTGTAAAGGTAATTGCCCCAATAAAAGCGCCTATAAATAGCTCAAACCGTTGTACGGCAGTATGTGATTCAGCTGTATTAAACACGGCAGCAATGGCTATTAATACGGCACTTAAACCAACAAATGAATGCATGAGTGCAACCAGCTCTGGCATGTTCGTCATCTGCACACGTTTGGCTATGGTAATACCCACAATCGCACCCAATGCAATGGAAACTAAAATAATTGAAAACACAAGATGCTTACCCACGAATAATGTTGTTGCAACAGCTAACGCCATGCCTATCATGCCAAATAAGTTACCACGCCCGGCACTCTTAGGTGAAGACAGCCCTTTTAGTGCAAAAATAAATAAAACGGCTGAAGTTAAATAAGCAGCTGAAATTAAATTGGGATTAACAGCAATCATTTATTGGGCTCCGCGTTTTTTTTCTTTTTCTTTTTAAACATTTCTAACATTCTTTGCGTGACTAAAAACCCGCCAAAAATATTAATTGAAGTTAAGAAAATAGCAATTGCACCTAAAATACTGGTTAAATTAAGCACTTCGCCATCAATTTGAACCACTTGTAATATTGCGCCGACAATAACAATGCCTGAAATTGCGTTTGTAACTGACATCAATGGCGTATGTAATGCAGAGGTTACATTCCAAACGACGTGGTAGCCCACGAGAATGGCTAACACAAATATTGTTATGTTTTGCATGGTTAACAATTCATTCATCACTTTTCCTTAATTTAGCTGTTGCTGGTCACTTTGCCAAGATGGCATAACATACTGGCCGTTACTAGCTCATCTTCATTCGGGAAATTAAAATTGCCATCATCCTCGACAATTAGCTGCATAAATTCAAATATATTTTTTGCATAGAGTGAAGAGGCATCTGCACTCACCATACTTGGCAAGTTGGTATAGCCAATCAATGTAACCTCATGTTTTACAACAGTTTTATTGGCCTTAGTAAGTGGGCAATTGCCTGCGCCACCCTTCCCCATGCCTGCTGCTAAATCCACAATAACAGACCCCGGCTTCATTCTTTTGACAACGTCTTTGTTTAATAAAGTGGGTGGCGTACGCCCGGGTATAAGTGCAGAGGTAATCACAATGTCAGATTTCTTTGCATGTTCAGCTACCAGTGCTGCTTGGCGTTTCAACCATGATGCAGGCATTGCAGATGCATAGCCAGCGTCACCAGCAGCTATTTTCTTTTCTTCTTCTGTCTCATATGGCACATCTAAGAACTTAGCGCCTAATGAGGTTATTTGCTCTTTTACCGATGGCCTAACATCTGAGGCTTCAACAATAGCGCCTAAGCGCTTGGCTGTTGCAATAGCTTGCAAACCAGCCACGCCAGCACCTAAAATCAACACGCGCGCCGCTTTAATGGTGCCTGCTGCTGTCATGAGCATTGGCATAAAATGTTGATAATAATGGCTGGCGAGCAATACAGATTTATAACCCGCAATATTAGCTTGAGAAGAAAGCACATCCATGCTTTGCGCACGTGTTGTACGCGGTAAGGCCTCTAAAGCAAATGCGGTTAAGCCTTGTTGGGCTAAAGCTTTAATGTTTTCTTTATTAAAAGGCTCTAACATGCCGATAATCACAGTGCCTGATGGCATTGCTTTTATTTCTTCGGTTATTGGGTTACGTACTTTTAAAACAAGTGGGCAATTAAACACTTGTTTGGCTGTGCCTAGATGCGCGCCAGCAGCCATGTAGGCATCATCAGGGAAATTGGCACATTTGCCTGCGCCCTTTTGCACTAGTACTTCACAGCCTAAATCAATAGCTTTCTTAACAAGCGCTGGCGTCATTGCAACGCGGCGCTCATATTCACGAACTTCTGTAGGAATGCCTATTTTCATCTTTTATCCTTGATTCATG
>CAYXOR010000008.1:0-67407 GCA_964466895.1 uncultured Methylophilaceae bacterium
CTTTCCTAACCTTTCCTAACCTTTCCTAACCTTTCCTAACCTTTCCTAACCTTTCGTTAACATCAGTAGAACTCAAAATTGTATCTCTTGTGTGTTAAAATGGGTCACTTCCTTTTGCTAGAAAATAGCTAATAATATAAAACATATAACAAGTATTACTTTTTTTTGCTCAAAATAGCTCCTTAAACTAATTACATTCACATTTAGAATTCTTGCTGGGATTTTTAGGTGAACAGAATGTTACTTCAACACCTGCTGCACCTTCCCCCCTTATTCCCAACGTATCCCCGAGTGCTGCAGATGGTTCAAACAGCTTCCCGTATTCATTTAACCCACGACCTCTTCGGTTGTGAAAGTTAATTCCCTTATTGCTGTTTAGACTAGCTTATAATGGCCCAAGAACCCCTGTTCACCCCGCACCCCACGGGTTCGATACTCACGTTTACACTACAAACAGAAATGCCACCCAATGGGTGGCATTTCTGTTTATTGGTGGAGCAGGCGGGAATCGAACCCGCGTCCGCAAGTCCTCCACAGACAGTTCTACATACTTAGCTGTGTTGTTTAAATTTAACCGCATACCCACCAACGAGCAAGCAAATATGAAGCGAGTTACCTTAAGTTTAGTTATGTATTAAGTAACCCAATACAAAACGATTCTCTCTAATGACGTTGCAACTAGTTTAACCTAGCCCGGCCGAGAGACCCTCCGGTGCAACGTTTAGCGGCCTAAGCTGCTAAAGAGTAAGTTTCGTCGTTTGCGACTATACTTGTTTCCAGATGGTTTAACGAGGAAATCTGAAACCCTCGGTATGCCCTGCACTGCTTTGTAACCCACGTCGAAACCTAGTCAGCCCCATGTGTGTTGCAGTATTACTAAGATTGAATGAAATTGCTAAAGTTCAATCAAGCGACCATTATACGCTTGAATAAGGCTTATTTGTTATGTGCACGCATAATACGACCTTTTTCACGCTCCCAATCACGATTTTTTTCAGTTTCCCGCTTGTCGTGTTGTTTTTTACCTTTAGCAAGACCAATTTGTACTTTGACAAGGCCTTTACTAAAGTGCATATCGAGCGGTACTAGGGTGTAGCCTGCACGCTCCACCTTACCGATTAATTTGGCAATTTGTTCATTATGTAACAATAGCTTACGTGTTCTAGTCGCATCGGGCCGCACATGCGTTGATGCCGCACCTAACGGGGTAACATGGCAGCCGAGCAGGTATATTTCACCCCGTTGGATAATGACGTAAGCTTCTTTAATATTAACGCGTTTATCGCGAATGGCTTTAACTTCCCATCCTTCAAGGACGATACCTGCTTCGTATTTATCTTCGATAAAATAATCGAAAAAGGCTTTTTTATTCTGGGCAATGCTCATGACTTGGTGCTTATAGCTTAAAATTAGTATTTTACGCTAGTTTGAATTGTTGAATGAATAAGGTTGAAAAAACAGTACTTGTGGCACACGCTGCTGCCGATATGTTTAATTTGGTCGATGCGGTCGAAGACTATCCAAAATTCTTACCTTGGTGTAGTGCTGTCGATTTATTAGAAAGAACAGAAACCAGCACCAGCGCAACCTTACACATTGATTACCAAGGGTTAAAACAAAAGTTTACGACCGAAAATATAAAAGTTTTTCCTAAAAGCATGATGATTAAACTAAAGGATGGGCCATTTAAATCGTTAGATGGTCATTGGCATTTTATTGAATTAAGCCCAAATGCCTGTAAAATTGAGTTTGAACTCAATTATGCATTTGCGAATCATTTTTTAGAAAAATTGATTTCACCCGTTTTTAGTTACATTACATCAACTTTTGTTGACCATTTTGTAAAACAAGCCGAACAACTGTATACAGATAAAAAGGACTAGGATGAGTGTCGATGACCACATCACCGTAGAAGTAGCTTACGCCCTACCCGATCAACAATTAATCATGCCTGTACAAGTTGCGCCAAAAACAACAGTAGAAGCAGCGATTAATGCCTCTGGCATGATGGCAAAGTTCCCTGATATTGATTTGGGCAAGAGCCAAGTCGGCATTTTTGGAAAATTGACTAAACTTGAAACAACATTAAACCACTTAGATCGTATTGAAATCTACCGTCCATTGATTGCTGACCCTAAAGAAGTACGCAGACAGCGCGCTGCTGATGGAAAAGCCATGAAAAAAGGCGGTGGAGATGCACCACCTTAATACTAAACAATGCTCACGAACCTAATTAGTTAACAGTACTCATCAATCTCATTCTGCGCATCTCGCTTACCAGTATCTAAACCATCATCACTTAAATACTCGCGCTCACCATTTTCTAGTGTTCTGTAAATACGACCGCCTTGTGCGTATGTTTGATAGTTAGCTCTAGCTGCTGCACAGTTTTCTACATCTAGTTTTGCCTGCGCTTCTTGTTCACGTTTGTTGTTTTTTTCAATCTCAGCATTACGTTGACGTAATTTTGCCGCCTCTTCCTCAAACTTGTCTCTAGCCACTTCCTCAGAAGGTGACGACGTTGTGTTAACAACTGGTTTTGTTTTTTCTTTCCCAAGCATTTTTGTTTTCACATTGGAGGGTGGTGGCGTATCAGTGTAATGCACCTTGCCATTTTTATCTGCCCATTTATACACTTGCGCATTAGCGACCATCGGCAATGCCAATGCCACAGCACACATTAAACATAATAATTGATGCACTTTCATATCAATCCTTTTCACCTGCATGAACTTTATAGTTAAAAAACTTTAAAAACCAAAACTAATCTCATGATTACATTAACATAATCACTTTTGGATATACAACTTAACGTGTCAGATTCAACTTAAGTTGACATCAAAATCGATAAGCTTGGGCGTATTAACAACAGACTCGCGGCTTCGCGCACAATTCTGTATAATCTCGTTTTGGAAATAAAGGATTACTCATGCGTTTGTTGCAACAGGCTCTTACTTTTGATGATGTTTTATTAGTTCCTGCACATTCTGTCGTCATGCCACGTGATGTCGACTTAAGTACACAACTCACCCGACAAATAAAATTAAATATCCCGCTCGTTTCAGCAGCGATGGATACTGTTACCGAAGCACCTTTTGCCATTGCGCTCGCACAAGAAGGTGGTTTAGGCATTATTCATAAAAACATGACAGCGATTAAACAGGCGGCGCATGTGTCACGGGTAAAGCGTTTTGAATCTGGCATCGTCAATGACCCCATCACCATTCAAAGCCACATGACAGTGCGGGATGTGTTAGAACTCACACAATTACATAAGATATCTGGCTTGCCTGTTGTAGACAACAATAAAATCGTTGGCATTGTCACCAACCGTGATTTACGCTTTGAAACCAACCTCGATCAGCCCATCCAAAACATCATGACACCACGGAAACGTTTAGTCACGATTAGAGAAGGTGCGCCACGTGAAGAAGCCATTGAATTATTACACCAACATCGTTTAGAGCGCGTACTTGTTATTGATGACAAAGATAACTTAAAGGGGCTTATTACGGTTAAAGATATTCAAAAATCGAGTGACCACCCACTAGCTTGTAAAGACAGCAACGGCCGCCTGCTTGTAGGTGCTGCTATAGGCGTAGGAGAAGACACAGAAGAACGTGCTGCTGCACTAGCAGATGCTGGGGCAGATGTCATTGTGGTTGACACCGCTCACGGTCATTCTCAGGGTGTATTAGATCGTGTTAGCTGGGTTAAAAAGAACTTCCCACACATCCAGATAATTGGCGGCAATATTGCGACGGCAGACGCGGCTAAAGCATTAGTTGACGCGGGTGTTGATTGTGTAAAAGTGGGGATTGGGCCAGGGTCTATTTGTACAACCCGCATTGTGGCTGGCGTCGGCGTTCCACAAATTAGCGCCATTTCAAATGTAGAAAAAGCATTGCATGGCTCTGGCGTACCATTTATCGCAGATGGTGGCATTCGTTTCTCTGGCGACATTTCTAAATCTATTGCGGCTGGCGCTTATAGCGTGATGCTGGGTGGTATGTTTGCTGGTACTGAGGAGGCGCCTGGCGAAGTCGAATTATATCAAGGCCGCTCCTATAAATCTTACCGTGGCATGGGCTCTATTGGTGCGATGCAAAAAGGCTCTAGCGATCGTTACTTTCAAGACAACAACGGCAATGCTGACAAACTTGTACCTGAAGGGATTGAAGGCCGCGTACCCTATAAAGGCAGTGTGCTTGCAGTGATCCATCAACTCATGGGTGGGCTACGTGCCTCGATGGGATATGTCGGCGCAAAAGATATTGCAGAAATGCGTGAAAAAGCAGCATTTGTACAAGTCACTAGCGCTGGCATGCGTGAATCACATGTACATGATGTGCAAATCACTAAAGAAGCACCCAACTATCGTATTGATTAAAACAACACACCTAAAAACACTTAAACCAAGATACCAACCATGAATCAAAATAGTAATATAACTTTAAGAGCAAAAAGGTTAATCCTGATTAACCTCATCCTTGTTGCTGCCATCTGGACTTTAGCTTATTTTCGCGTCAACCAAGATTGGGTGCTTTATCTTAATTTAGTCACGCTTTTCTCAATTGCAATACAATTTTTATATGGAGTTGTTTTAATCGCTAAATTTAAAAAAATAAAAACTGGTTTAGTCGCATTTCTTTCTTCCCCTGTTTTTGCTTTTTTTACTATTATTCCACTTTTTACTGGTGCTGCTTGGGGTCGCCCATTACGCATTAAAGGAAAACAAATTCATGCAGACCTAACAGAAGGCCTAGACTGGTCAAGAGGTGAAAAACCTAGCTCCGATCAACTAGACCCCGCCACGCGTCTTGCGCTCGAAACATTGTGGTTACATGATGCACAAAAAGAACATGCATCAGTACCAGCATTTTCTCGAATATCATGGATACTAACAGCCGCTGGAGCTCCTGCCTATTTAATAGAATGGTCACACCGTGCTGCTATTGAAGAGATTGAGCATACTCGCTTGTGCTTTGCCTTAGCTGCTGGCTATGGAAGGGTTTCACATGGCGTTAAGCCAATGCCTCAATTACTGCGTGGTGGTTTAGATGTAGAAAAAGACCCGCTTATTACACTAGCAAAAGAAAGTTTGTCAGACGGCTGTCAGCTGGAAGACTTTAACGCCGATGTTGCTGCTGCTTGCGCACGTATTTGCGAAGAACCTGTTACCAAATCAGTATTAATGCAGATTGCAAGAGAAGAGCGGTCTCACGCAGATTTTTCTTGGTCCTTATTAGCGTGGACACTCAATCAAAACCCTAACTTAATTCGGCCAGAAATAGAAAAAACGTTAGCTAATTTAGATAACTATCAACGCCCTACTGCTGTAGGTCATAATAAGATAAACATAGTCGCTGCAGCTGACCCCATCCAATTAAGAAAACACGGTAGATTATCTGACCTAGAGTGGGGGAGGCTGTGGCAGACAAGACTTTCTATAACAAAAGAACGCATAGAAAAGCTTCTGACAATAAAGCTAGCTGCTTAAAAGCCACTCAGCACACACTCACTAAAAAGAAGACCAAATACCTCTTTCACATAATTTAAGCAGTTTTTCTTTAAGTATAAATAATGGGTACGATAAAAAATGATGCATTCAAAAATCCTTATTCTTGATTTTGGCTCACAAGTCACGCAGTTAATTGCGCGTCGCATACGCGAAGCACGTGTTTATTGTGAGATTCATCCGTGTGATGTCTCTGAAGATTTTGTGCGCAAATTTGGCGCTGATGGCATTATTCTTTCAGGTAGCCATGCTAGTGTTTATGAAGATGAAACTGATGCAGCACCACAAACAACTTTTGAGCTAGGTGTGCCCGTGTTAGGCATTTGCTTCGGCATGCAAACCATGGCACAACAATTAGGTGGAAAAGTAGAGGCTGGCACTAAACGTGAGTTTGGCTATGCACAAATTCGTGCGCACGGACACTCTGACCTATTCCGTGATATTCAAGATGAAACTAACGATCAAGGTCATGGCTTACTTGACGTATGGATGAGCCACGGCGATAAAGTAACAGAACTACCCACTGGCTTTAAAGTAATTGCCAGTAACGACAGCACGCCGATAGTCGCCATGGCTGATGAAGACCGCAAATTTTATGCCGTGCAATTTCACCCAGAAGTCACCCACACCAAACAGGGTCAAGCTATGCTTGAGCGTTTTGTACTAGAAATTTGCAATGCCAAACCTGATTGGATGATGGGTGATTACCTCACTGAGGCTGTTGCCAAAATCAAAGCACAAGTCGGTGATGAAGAAGTAATACTAGGCTTATCTGGCGGTGTTGACTCCTCTGTTGCTGCCGCGCTGATTCATCGCGCTATCGGCGACCAATTAACTTGTGTCTTTGTAGACCACGGCTTATTACGCTTGAATGAAGGCGATATCGTCATGGATATGTTCGCCGGTCAGTTACACGCAAAAGTGATTCGCGTTGATGCCGTCGATCAATTCATGAGTAAGCTAACAGGTGTCAGCGACCCTGAAGCTAAACGCAAAATTATTGGCGGTGAATTTGTTGAGGTTTTTCAAGCAGAAGCTAAAAAATGCGCCAATGCAAAATGGCTAGCACAAGGGACGATTTATCCAGATGTCATTGAATCTGGTGGCGCAAAATCTAAAAAAGCCGTCACCATTAAAAGCCATCACAACGTGGGCGGCTTACCGGAAAAACTCGGTCTAAAACTATTAGAACCATTACGTGATTTATTTAAAGACGAGGTGCGCAAACTAGGTATCGCGTTAGGCTTGCCAGTGGATATGGTTTATCGGCACCCTTTCCCAGGTCCTGGCTTAGGTGTACGTATTTTAGGTGAAGTAAAACAAGAATATGCACTACTGTTACAACAAGCAGATGCCATTTTTATCGAAGAACTACACAACACAAAAGATGAAAAAACTGGCAAGACTTGGTATGAACTCACCAGCCAAGCTTTTACTGTATTTTTACCCGTTAAATCGGTTGGGGTGATGGGTGATGGCCGCACTTATGATTACGTGGTGGCATTACGTGCTGTGGTTACTAACGACTTTATGACAGCCAATTGGGCAGAACTGCCTTACAGCCTATTGGGCAAAGTGTCGAACAGAATTATTAATGAAGTAAGAGGCATTAACCGTGTTGTTTACGATGTTTCTGGCAAGCCGCCAGCAACCATAGAGTGGGAATAATTTTTAACCATGAGCCGTGGCTTTGTTAAAGAAGATGATTTAGAGCATGCCGGTACAGATTTACCTGAGCGGCCCATTAGTGAACACCCAAATTACGTTACGCCACAAGGGTTGAGGCAATTAGAGCATGAGGCTAAAAAGTTTGATAAGGAACGTGCACTATTGGTGGCTAAAAAAGATGATGGTATCGCCAAACAAAAACTGGCCATTGTTGATAGGGATTTACGTTATTTGTCAGCTAGGCTAGAAAAGGCAATTTTAGTAGAGCCATCTGACCAAGCCAAAGACATTGTATTATTTGGCGCAAGCATTGAGGTGGAAGATGAAGAAGGAAAGCGACATCACTTTAAGATTGTTGGTGAAGACGAGGCTAACATTGTAAAGAATAAAGTGAGTTGGGTATCACCACTTGCCAATGCACTTATCAGCAACAAGATAGGTGACAGCGTCAAATGGAAACGCCCCGCTGGCGACCTGTATTTAGAAATTATTAGTATCGATTATTTAGGAATTGAAGCATGAATGTTTTAGAAGCCATAGCATCAAGGCGCTCGATTAAAACTTACGACGCAACACATAAGATGTCACAGACTGAAGTTGATCAACTGATGTCGGCGACCATATTGTCACCAACCGCATTTAATATTCAAAATTGGCGCTTTGTTGTGGTGACAGACCCTGTGCTACGCCAACAAATTCGTTCTGTTAGTTGGAACCAGGCGCAAGTAGAAGAAGCTTCACTATTAATCGTGCTGACAGCCGATTTGAAATCTTGGGAAAAACAACCAGAGCGTTATTGGAAAAACGCACCCAAAGCTGTGCAAGACTACCTACTACCTTCAATCAAAAAGTTTTACCAGGGTAATGATCAAATGCAACGCGATGAAGCGATGCGCTCGTGTGGCATGGCAGCCATGACAATAATGCTTACCGCCAAAGAAATGGGTTATGACACATGCCCTATGGATGGTTTTGATTTTGACGCAGTAGCAAAACTACTCAACTTACCAAGTGACCATGTCCCAGCTATGTTTGTTGTTGTCGGAAAAGCACTTAAAGAAGCCATGCCACGCGGTGGCCAGTTAGCGATGGATGAAGTGGTTATACAAAATAAGTTTTAAACATAACCCACCTAATAATTTAAAACCTACTATCAGTTTAAAGAAAGCAATATGTTAATCGTAAATAATATCACTATGCAATTTGGCGCTAAGCCATTGTTTGAAAACGTTTCTGTTAAATTTGGCGACAATAATCGCTACGGCCTGATCGGTGCAAATGGTTGTGGAAAATCAACCTTTATGAAAATTATCGCGGGCTCTTTAGAAGCCAGTGCCGGCAACGTGTCTATCGACACAAACGAACGCATGGCCTTTTTGCGACAAGACCAATTTGCTTTTGAAGAAGAAACTGTGCTTAACGTTGTCATGATGGGACACGAGCAAATGTGGAAGGCCAATGAAGAAAAAAATGCCATTTATGCCAATTTAGAAGCCAGTGAAGAAGACTATATGCGCGCGGCCGAACTTGAAAGCGTTTACGCAGAATATGATGGCTATACCGCCGAAGCCCGTGCAGGCGAGCTATTACTTGGCGTGGGCATTCCTACGGAACAACACACTGGGCCAATGAGCGCAATTGCACCAGGCTGGAAACTACGGGTGTTACTTGCACAAGCGCTGTTTGCAAACCCCGATATTTTGTTATTAGATGAACCCACCAACAACTTGGATATCAATACAATTCGCTGGCTAGAAGATGTGCTCAATAACCGTGACTGTACGATGATTATCATCTCTCACGATCGGCACTTTTTGAATCAAGTATGTACACATACTTGTGATATGGATTACGGAAAAATCACCGTGTACCCGGGCAATTATGATGACTACATGGAAGCCAGTACTGCAGCACGCGCACAACAGACAAAAGATAATGCAAAAGCCAAACAACAAGTCGCTGAGTTACAAGAGTTTGTGCGTCGTTTTTCTGCTAATGCATCAAAAGCCAAACAAGCAACCAGCCGTGCTAAGCAAATCGATAAAATAAAAATTGAGAAATTTAAACCTTCAAGCCGTCAGTTTCCGTTTATTCGTTTTGAATATGACGAAAAAGAGAAGCTACACCGTAATGCTGTTGAGCTTAAGAAACTAAGTCATGGCTATGACACAACCTTATTTAACAACATTGAACTCATTTTTGAAGCGGGTGACAAAGTGGCTATTATTGGTGAAAATGGTATTGGCAAAACCACACTTTTACGCTGTTTGGCCAACGACATAGAACCCAAAAAAGGCGAAGTAAAATGGACAGATAAAGCAAAGCTCGGCTACTTTGCACAAGACCATGAATACGAATTTGAAAAAGGTGAAAACCTATTCGAATGGATGTCGCAACACCGTCAACCTAGCGACGATGACCAAGCAGTACGCAGCATGTTAGGTCGCTTACTATTTTCTGGGGAAGATAGTAAAAAATCTGTCAATGTATTATCAGGTGGTGAAAAAGGCCGTATGTTATATGGCAGACTCATGCTATCGAAAACCAATGTGCTACTGATGGATGAACCCACCAACCACATGGATATGGAATCGATCGAAGCACTTAATACTGCATTAGAGAAATACAAAGGCACACTCTTTTTTGTCAGTCATGACCGTGAATTTGTCAGCTCGCTTGCTACACGTATTATCGAAATCAAAGCGGATGGCATTATCGATTTTCGTGGTGATTATGAAGAGTACTTAACCAGTCAGGGTGTTGAATAAATATTAACTCGTTGGAATTGAAACATGGCCATTAAAGCCACTGTATTTAAAGTGAACCTGCAAATTGCAGATATGGAGCGCCATTATTATGCCGAGCATGCTTTAACGCTATCACAGCACCCTTCTGAAACTAAAGAACGCATGATGGTGCGACTGCTGGCTTTTGCTATTAATGCGCATGAGCACTTATCATTTGGCCAAGGCATGATTAATGATGATGTTGCTGACTTATGGCAAAAAGACCTAACGGGTTCGATTGATGTGTGGATTGATGTTGGCCTGCCCGATGAAAAACTTATCCGTAAAGCCTGTGGCCGCGCTGGCAAAGTCATCGTCTACTGTTATGGCGGCCGACCTGCACAAATGTGGTTTGATCAAAACAGCCCTTTATTTCAGCGACAAAAAAACCTCACCATTTTTAATGTAGATCAAGCTAGTTCAACCGCTTTAACTAAACTTACCCAGCGCACCATGCAATTACAATGCACCATTCAGGACGGGCAAATTTGGTTGAGTGATAACAAAGAAAATGTCGTTGTTGAGGTCATAAAAATGATGTAAAACAGTTGAAACTTAACAAAAAAGCCTCAATCTATTGAGGCTTTTCCTGCCACATCGGATAGTCCTTAAAATTCGGACATTGTTCTACTGGGCCAGCCATTAGTCTCTTATTTTCATCAAACTTGCATACAGTAATATCATTTTGATTTCCATCTGGGTCAAATATATGCATGCTTCTAACAACACCATTTTTAAATTGTATTGAATAAACTAGATATTCATCTATTGTCCAAATTTTACCGCAACCTGTGTAGCCATCTGGCACATAGGCTGGATAAAACTTAAAGTCTATGGCTCTTGTTTGCACCAAGCGTGATGTTGTTGGTGGATTTTTCACAGTACACGCATCTATTTTTTTACCATTAGCACATGCCGAAATACATAAGACGAATAAAATAGGAAGTGTAAAAAATATAGGTCGCATTATTAATTTAATCAAAGATCTCTAGCCTAAGTAGTATATTACAAACTCCTCAGCACTTGCTATTAACGAGGCTTTCCCTGCCAAATTCGATAATCATTAAAACCCGAACACGCTTCAACAGGACCAACAATTAGGTTGTTACTTTCATCAAATTGACAAACGACTTTTTCCTCATCAGGCTCAAAAATTTCTATGTGGCGAATAACACCACCTTCGAATCGCACCTGCATAAGTAGATATCCATTACTTAACCAAGCTTTACCGCAACCTGTGTATTTATCTGGCACTTGTGCTGGATACAGCTTAAAATCTACTGCTCTAGTTTGCACTATGCGTGACTGTTTTGGTGGATTTTTTACGGTACACGCATCTATTTTTTTACCATTAGCACATGCCGAAATACATAAAATGAATAAAAAGGGAAGTGTAAAAAATTTAAGGTATCTCATCAATTCAACCAAGAGACTTTTCAATTTCATCTGTATATTGCAAGTGTAAAAAATCACCTTTAGCAATTTGCTCTACAGCCTTTTCATCAAAACGTGCTAGCGTATCTACATTACCTTTACTATGAAGGTTGACTAAATGCCTTGCAGCAAATAGCCCAGCTAATTCGGGGTGTTGATTTAACGCTTCCTGGCTATCAAGTTTCACCACCTCTTTATGGCTGCTTTCATTAGCCGTTAATAGTTTTGATGAACTATTTTGCTGAACGTAGTGATCAATCGATTTAGTTTTATGCTGCGTACCTGGTAAATATTTAGAGTCAGAACCACCAGCTTCAGCATCCTGTACTGAACGATGAATATTGTTACCATTGGCAAAAAAATAAACATCTGATCTTAAAAAATCAGCGATCTCTTTTGATGCAACCTGATTTTTATACATCTCGAGTATTTTGGCCGTAGCCTGTAATGCTGGCTTGGCCCCTGCCACTTCTTGCCAGCTACCAAGAAAATGGGGCAATTTATCAGCACCTGCATGTTTGCCCGCATCTTGTTTGTTATAGCTTTGAAAAAGCTTGACGCCGCCATTGTCATCGCGCACGACATGTGAGGCGGAATAGGAGTCTTGCACCATGTGCAAAACCTTACCTAAGTGAAAAATATTATTGGTGTTTTGCGCTTGCTCATACCAGTTGACAGCTTGTTCTACAATTAAATCACGCACGCCTTTATTACTATGCTGCTTACCATCAACCGGCACCATGCTATGCCAATGTTGTTTGTTTCCGTAATGGGAGTCATAAAGCGTTGAACCTGGCTTTTTTATATCACCTGTTACATATTCTTTTAGAGCATTAGGATAATTGGTCTTGTTTTCATCTGAATCAGAAGGCACATCTGGCCAACGCACGCCTTTTTTTAAAGCCGCATCAAAAGTAACACCGGCTTCTTTCGCTGCAGCTTTGGTAATAGATTCATGCACAGAACCCTTGCCCCATATTGTAAACACAGGGGTTAATGAGCCTTCTGGCAGCCCTTTCGAAACCTCAAGCGCTCGCGCCCAAGGCAAGCCTTCCGTATCACAATAGACATTTGTATCACTAAAGGTATTATTCTTAATGTTTTCTGCCATAACGGCATGCTTTCAAATGATGTAGAAACACAGTACCAATAGCGACCTAAAGCGTCAAACCTATTTTTACTCTTTTTTAGCTCTTTTACGTTCATGCTCCAACAAAAAGCGCTTACGAATTCGAATAGTTTTAGGTGTGATTTCAACCAACTCATCATCATCTATAAACTCAACAGCACTTTCTAAAGTCAATGCAATTGGCGTAATTAAACGTACGGCTTCATCGGTACCTGATGTACGTATATTCGTCAACTGTTTGCCTTTAATCGGGTTCACCACCAAATCATTTTCACGGCTATGAATACCAATGACCATGCCCATATATAACTTATCACCAGGTGACGAGAACATTTTTCCACGATCTTGTAGCTTCCATAAAGCATAAGCAACCGCCTCACCTTTCTCAGCAGAAATCAGTACGCCATTACGACGACCAGGGATATCGGCTTTAACCGGTGCATACTCATCAAACACATGCGATATCAAACCAGTACCGCGTGTTAGCGTTAAAAACTCACCTTGAAAACCAATAAGGCCGCGCGCCGGGATTCTATATTCCAGACGTGTTCGACCATTGCCATCAGACTCCATATTCGTCATTTCACCACGACGACGACCTAGCTCATCCATAACAGCACCTTGGTTGCCATCTTCTAGATCTATCGTTAATATTTCATATGGCTCACATTTAACACCATCAATTTCGCGATAAACGACTTTTGGTTTACCCACTGCCAACTCGAAACCTTCTCGACGCATAGTTTCTAGTAGAATCGTTAAGTGCAATTCACCACGCCCAGAAACACGGAACACATCTGTATCACCCGTATCTTCAACACGCAACGCAACGTTAACCAACAACTCTTTTGTTAAACGATCACGAATTTGGCGTGATGTAAGAAATTTACCTTCAGTACCCGCTAAAGGTGAGGTGTTGACCATGAAGTCCATCGTGAGTGTTGGCTCATCCACACCTAAATGCGGCAAGCCCATTGGTTTATCTTTGTCACAAATCGTAAAACCAATACCAATGTCTTCAATCCCAGAGATGATGACAATATCGCCAGCTTCTGCCACTTCTACTGGCACACGCTCTAATCCCTCAAAGCCAAGTATTTGATTAATACGGCCCTGGCTTACTTGCTCATCTTCTTTCATCACAGCAACCGCTTGCCCTGGCTTAACACGCCCATTCAGCACGCGACCTATGCCTAAACGACCCGTATAACTTGAGTAATCTAGGGCAGATATCTGCAATTGCAGCGGCGCTTCGACATCACCATCAGGCGCAGGAACATGGCTTAAAATAGTTTCAAATACGGCACGCATATTGTCCGTAGGTTTATCCATATCTAAAGTAGCATAACCATTTAAGGCTGAGGCATAGACCACTGGAAAATCTAGCTGATCATCTGTTGCACCCAAGTTGGCGAACAAATCAAACGTATGATTAATAACCCAATCAGGCCTTGCACTTGGGCGGTCAATTTTATTAATAACAACAATGGGTTTCAAACCAAGCGCTAATGCTTTTTTCGTCACAAAACGGGTTTGTGGCATCGGACCATCAACCGCATCCACCATTAAAATAACACCATCAACCATACCCAACACACGCTCTACTTCTCCACCAAAATCGGCGTGACCTGGTGTATCCACAATATTGATATGTGTGCCCTCATAATTGACTGCCGTGTTTTTAGCAAGAATCGTAATGCCGCGTTCTTTCTCAAGCTCATTACTATCCATCACGCGCTCTGTTACTGCTTTGTATGACTCAAATGTACCTGATTGTTGTAAGAGCTTATCAACCATGGTGGTTTTACCATGGTCAACGTGAGCAATAATTGCAATATTTCTTAAATTACGAGACATGTTGAGCTGCCGAATGTTTTGAAGGGCGCGATTCTAACATATAAAGCCCTGCTTTTTATTTGACATTCAAAATTAAATGGCTATACTGCGCTCAAGTTAGAACTTTTAATGAAATAGCTTAAAAGTTCTAGATTCATTGCCCTGGCCTGTCGTAACTCGTGAAGTCTTGAAGTTACATCTTTTTTATCGGTTAGTGGCTATGCCCGTGCGCCGGTAAAGAAACGACTTTAAAAATTAATTTTTTATCTTTGATACGTTATATATAGCACCTTAAAGTGTGCCATAACGTTTTGCTTGCGCCCTTTTTTGTTTTTTTGAAAGGGACTACCTTGTCTTCAGTATCAACATTTGCATCACTTAATTTACATCCTTCAATCCTTAAAGCGGTTGAAGAAGCAGGTTACACAACACCCACACCTATCCAAGCACAAGCCATTCCTGAAATCATGGCAGGCCGTGATTTGCTGGGTTCTGCCCAAACAGGTACTGGCAAAACGGCAGGCTTTATACTGCCAGCACTTAATTTATTAGCAACACCACACGAATCTAAAAGTAGAGGCCCACGTATTTTAGTGCTTGTCCCTACCCGTGAACTTGCTGCACAAGTTAATGACTCTGCGCGCAAATATGGTCAATTTATTCGTGCACGTACCGTTAGCATCGTCGGCGGCATGCCTTACCCATTACAAAACAAACTATTATCACAACCACTCGACATTTTGGTTGCAACGCCAGGCCGCTTTATCGACCACATGGAACGTGGCCGTATTGATTTAAGCCGCCTACAAATGCTGGTACTAGATGAAGCAGACCGTATGCTAGATATGGGCTTTATGCCTGATGTTGAGCGTATTTGTGCAGCATTGCCTGTAGAACGTCAAACATTATTATTCTCTGCCACTTTAGATGGAAACATCGGCCGTATTGCACGTGATATTTTACGTGACCCCGTTACTATTCAAGTTGCCGCACAAAAAGAAAGGCATGCCAATATCGAACAACGCTTACATTTTGTTGATGATATGTCACACAAAAACAAGCTATTAGAACACCTGCTAATCGAACCAGATGTGAATCAAGCGATTGTCTTCACTAGCACAAAACGTCACGCTGACTTACTAGCAGAAGACCTATATGCAGCTGGCCACAAAACAGCTGCACTACATGGCGATATGACCCAAGGCGCACGTAACCGTACATTGACTAAATTACGTCGCGGTGATGTTAAAGTGCTCGTAGCAACAGATGTCGCTGCACGTGGTATTGACATTAAAGGTATTAGCCATGTGATTAACTATGACTTACCTAAATTCGCCGAAGATTATATACACCGTATTGGTCGTACAGGCCGCGCTGGTAATACTGGCATTGCCATTTCATTCGCATCCAATATGGATAGACATGTTTTACGTAAAATTGAACAATATACTGGCCAACGTGTAGAGCCATCAGTCATTGAAGGCTTTGAACCAAAACGCTCAATTAATATGGATGGCCCTGACAAACGCAGCAAAGGTAATCGTGGTCGCCGTAACGGTCGTCCTTCTTCTGGCCACAAACCAGGTGGCAACCGTGGCTATCAATCACGTAGCAATGGTGATAATAAAGAAAAAGGGCGTGGTTTTGGCGATCGCGCAACGAGCGAGCGCAACACCAACGGAAGAAATTCCAATGGCCGTACTAATGATCGTAACGTTAGCAATCGCAACACTAGCGAAAGAAACTTTGGTGACAGAAAATCTGCGCAAACTTCAAGTAGTGGCAATCAACAAAATGAGCAACGTGAAGTCAATGGCAATAGCGTCAGCTACACGAAAGATACTGATATGCAGTTTGCACGAGAACTAAGCCGTGGCTTTGGTGATGGCGGCCGTCCAGCAGGTAGTCATCGCAATAAACCCCCGCGTCATGCGAACACAGGTGACAGTGGTAAATATGCTGGCGAAAAGTTTGGAAACCCCCGTTCACAGCGATCAAATAATCGCGCTCATCCTAACGCAGCGCCTTCTGGCAATCACGCACCACGCCGCCCGAATACTGACGGTGCTAGACGCTCACGCAACTTCGCATAATACATACGATGACGACAGAAACTAAAACCATAGACAATTTCAATGCTTTAGGCCTTGCAGCACCATTATTGCAAGCCGTTACCGAAAGCGGCTACACGACACCAACGCCCATTCAAGCTAAAGCAATTCCTTTAGCATTACAAGGCTTAGATTTAATGGCAGGGGCGCAGACAGGTACAGGTAAAACTGCTGCATTTGCATTACCTATTTTACAAAAAATCTTACCTTTGGCTAACACCGGCACTTCACCAGCCAAACACCCTGTACGTGCTTTAATATTAGCACCGACAAGAGAGTTGGCCATTCAAGTAGAAGAAAGTGTAAAAGTCTATGCTAAAAACACGCCGCTACGTAGCTTATGTGTATATGGTGGTGTCGACATCAGAAAACAAACCCCTCATCTTAAAACAGGTGTTGAAGTATTGGTCGCTACACCAGGTCGCTTACTCGATCATATTGAACAAAAAACGGTACAGCTTAATCAAGTACAAATTTTAGTGTTGGATGAAGCAGACCGTATGTTGGATATGGGCTTTATGCCAGACCTAAAGCGTATTTTGGCATTATTGCCTAAAAAGAGACAAAATCTGATGTTCTCTGCAACCTTTTCTAAAGAAATAAAAAGATTGGCGGACGACTTTTTGACCAACCCCGTATTGGTCGAAGTGGCACGCAGCAATGCCACATCAGAAAATGTAATGCAAAAAGCCTATGGAGTTGAACAAAATAAAAAACAGGCTTTACTGATACAACTACTAAAAAAAGAAGAAAAAAATCAAGTCCTTGTTTTTACTAAAACTAAATTAACGGCAAGTAGACTTAGTCGTGCATTACAGCGTGAAGATATAAAGGCAGATGCTATTCATGGCGACAAAAGTCAACAAGAACGTATTGCTGCGCTAGAAGCATTTAAACGTGGGGATATTACTGCGCTTGTAGCGACAGATGTTGCCGCACGAGGACTAGATATTAGCGACTTACCCATGGTGATTAATTATGAAATCCCATCATCGCCAGAAGATTATGTCCACCGCATTGGCCGTACAGGCCGTGCCGGCGCAAAGGGTGAGGCTATTTCACTAGTCTGTGATGATGAAGAAAAATACTTCAAAGAAATTGAAAAATTAATTAAGAAAAGTATTCCGCGCGAATCCGCAAAAGTTGAGCGTACGAGCCACTCACGCGCAAGATCAAACAATCAGGAAAAAGCAGGCAGAGAATCAACAGCTAAAAAGTACAACACTAATACGAGGTCTAAAAACACAGACCCTTGGTTTGATAAACCTTATGAACCACAAAAAACTGCTATTAAAAAAGATGGCTCTGCTGCCTCTACACCAGCAAGCAGAAAAAAGCCTTTAGCAGCCTTGCTAGGCGGACTGAAACGTTAGTAATAATGCGTTACCTTTTAAGTATTTTTTCTACTTCTATAACCGCTAGAGGTGAAGCGTAAAAGTGTCCTTGCATCGTTTTATAACCAGATTTAGCTAAAATTTTACTTTGCTCTTCGTTCTCTACACCTTCCGCAATTAAGTTAAGTCCTAACGTGCTGCCCAATGCTGCTATCGCTTTTACAATAACACGGTCCTCTTCATTGTTTTCTATACCACTTATAAATGCTCGGTCTATTTTTACCTCATCCACAATTTTGCGTTTTAGATACAGCAATGACGACCGACCCATACCAAAATCATCAAGCGATAAATAATAACCAGCATCTTTGATAGCACGTATATTATTTTTAACCTCTTTTATATCTTCTAATAATGCATGCTCTGCAATTTCTATACAAAGCGCTTTTGGTGAAATTTTGTACTTAGATGTGATCGAATTTAATGAATCTATTATTGTATTAGACCGTAAGTAACGAGCCGAGATGTTAATAGACACGCGTGGCACTTTAAAGCCCGCATCTAACCACTGTCGTATTTGTGCACAAGCCATTTCCAATACGAGCTCACCCATTTGATCAATCAACAAAGATTTCTCTGCTACACTAAAAAATTCTAAAGGCGGAATTAACCCACGTTTAGGATGCCGCCATCTAAGTAGTGCTTCAAAACCGACTGTTTTCTTAGTTTTATAATGTATTTGTGGCTGATAGACTAGAAAAAACTGTTCTTCTTCTAAGCCATGGCGGATATCATTTGCCATTTCAAACCACTGATGTGCGATATCATTCAGATCTGCAGTAAAAAATTCGAAATTATTACGGCCACTTTGTTTTGCACGTATCATGGCTAAATCTGCATTAAGCAACAAAACTTCCGGATCACCAGTATCGTCAGGATAGACGCTCACACCCATGCTTACAGTGCAGTGCAATTGTTGATTGTTGATTTCAAAAGGAAATGAAAAGGCATCAATAATTTCGCGCAATATGCGATGACCATCTTCGGGAGAGGTCCCCTCCATCATCATGACAAATTCATCACTACCCAAGCGACATAACACATCGGTAGAACGGGCGCAGCCAGCGATACGTTCAGTCGCAAGAATCAACAATTGATCACCCGCCTCTTGGCCCAGCGTGTCATTAATCACTTTGAAATAATCTAAATCAAAAAAGATTAATAGGAGTTGATGCGCTAAACGCTTTGCTTTTATGATGGCATGTTCTAAACGTTGCCTAAACATATTTCTATTGGGCAAGCCAGTAAGCTCATCGTGTGAAGCTAAAAATGCTACACGCTGGCTGCTTATGATGGTTTCTGTAACATCCTTGCAAATACCACGATAACCAAAAAAGTTTCCATCTTGATCCAACACGGGTTTTCCTGCAACCCGCAAATAAGCTTGTGTATCCGCTACAGCCTGTATCTGAACAATATAATCAGAAAACTTTTGATGCAGCTGCATCGTTTTCAACATTTCATTAGCACTATGACTGTAAGCAGCATTAGCCACATCAACTAAACTAACAAAATCAAAGCCATTAGCATCACCAACCACTTTGGTCATATTTAATGCTACATCAGCCTCCCAAAAGCAATCAGCTGCAGCCTCCGCAAAGTCTCGAAAGCACGCCTCACTTTCTATGAGCTTTTGCTTTTCTTCGATTAATTCAATTTCTTTTTTTCCATTATTTTCTTGCATAAAAGTCATGCTCTCGTAATGCATAATAATTACTACTGATAGCGCCAGTGAAATTTATTGGTTACGCATAAAGTCTGCCACACCATATAATTGCGATGTCAAATTAGTCAACAGTGGGTCTACAATACCGATTGCATGCATCGCGCTAATCATACAATACATCCATTGGTCTCGTTCAGTCTCGCCAATAGCAAACGGCAGATGTCTTGCACGCAATCGTGGATGTCCATAACGCTCAATATATAACTGTGGGCCACCGCTCCAACCCGTTAAAAACATAAACAACTTTTCACGTGCTTCCGTTAAATCTGTCTTATGTAGAGCGCGAATACCATCGGCCTTAACATCACTATCCATAATATCGTAAAAGGTTTCTACCAATAAGCGTATTCTTTCTGCGCCTGTTTCATCGCCACCAAGCAACTCGTAAAAGGTTTTTTTATTGCTTCCAACTTCGCCAATTTCATCTATCATTAACTGGCTTTTGTCTTAATAAGAGACGCCGATTTTTTAGCCCTAATGCGTGCCGCGGCAACATCTTGCGCTGTTGCTAGTGCCACACCCATACGCCTACGCACAAAAGATTCTGGCTTGCCAAACAAGCGTACTTCACTGTTAGGCACTTCCATTGCGGCCTCTAGGCCACTAAATGCCAAATTTTTGCTATCTACCCCGCCATAAATGACAGCACTTGCACCAGGACTAGTCATCATGACATCAACTGGCAAACCTAATATCGCTCGGGCATGTAACTCGAATTCACTTAACCGCTGGCTACACATGGTGACCATGCCCGTATCATGCGGACGTGGACTCACTTCAGAGAACCACACTTTATCGCCCTTAATGAAGAGTTCCACACCAAACAAGCCTAAGCCACCTAGCGCATCAGTAATAGCTTTAGCGACGCCTTGTGCTGCTTTAAGTGCCTTTTCTGTCATCGCCTGTGGTTGCCAACTTTCTACATAGTCACCTTTTTCTTGAATATGGCCAATAGGAGCACAAAAGTGCGTATCTATTTCACCTTGACCATTTTTTGCACGCACTGTTAATAAGGTAATCTCAAAATCAAAATCAATTTGCCCCTCAACAATCACCACACCTTGGTTCACTCGACCACCTGTAGCCGCATATTGCCAAGCTGCGGCAATTTCATTTGATGTTGTAATACGAGATTGACCCTTTCCAGAAGAAGACATGGTTGGTTTAATGAAACAAGGGTAACCGATGCCTGCATCAATAGCCGCTTTTAATTCTTCTTCACTTTTTGCAAAAGCATATGCAGATGTCGGCAGTCTAAGTTCTTCGGCCGCAAGACGGCGAATACCTTCTCGGTTCATCGTTAATTGCACAGCTTTAACCGTAGGAATAACTTTAGCTGAACTACTACGCTCAATATCTGCCAATGCATCTGTATTGAGCGCTTCAATTTCCGGAACGATGAGCTGCGGTTTCTCTTTCTCAACCAATGCTTTTAAAGCAGAGGCATCTGTCATATCAATCGTATAAGCACGATGGGCAACTTGATGTCCAGGGGCATTTTCATATCGATCAACCGCGATGACCTCTACACCCAAGCGCTGCAAAGCAATAATAATTTCTTTGCCTAGCTCCCCGCTACCTAACAACATGACTTTGGTTGCTGAAGCGGTTAATGGCGTGCCTAAAACAACGGTTGCATTCATGAAAAACTCCAGTATCGAATGACTGGAATAATACCATGAGGAAATAAAGATACTAAACGTTAATACCGTGTTTTTCCATACGGTAGCGCATTTTCATTCGAGTAATACCGAGTTGGCGGGCAGCTTTAGAAACATTGTTGTGCGTCGCTTCAAGTGCTGCGATTAACATGTTTTTTTCTGCTGCATCAAGTGTAGGAGCTGGTTTGCTATCTACCGCTATATAGTCAAAAGGCTTAAGCCCACCTGTGGGCAGAGAAAGATCACTTGCGTTAATTTGTATTTGATCACCGAGCAATACAGCACGGCTTATTTGGTGTCTTAACTCGCGCACATTACCTGGCCAAGAATAATTCAACAGCGCATCAACCGCACTGGCACTGAAGCGATGTTTCAATAAGCCATAACGCTTTTCAGTTAATTGCATAAAATACTTAGCAAGTAGCAAAACATCATCTACTCGCTCCCGCAAAGGAGGCATCGTAATGCTAATGACATTTAATCTAAAATATAAATCTGAGCGAAAACTACCAGCATTAGACATCTCATGTAGGTCTCGATTAGTCGCCGCTATAATACGCGCTGGCACTGGTCTTTCTTTAATAGAGCCAAGTCGCCGCACCCTACGCCGTTCTAATACATTAAGTAGCTTTGCCTGTATGGTTAAAGGAACTTCACCAATTTCATCTAAAAATAAAGTGCCATCTTCAGCAGACTCTATTAAACCTGGGCGTGCTACAACGGCATTAGTAAAAGCACCTTTTTCATGCCCAAACAACTCGCTTTCTATTAATTCAGCTGGAAGAGAAGCGCAATCAATATGTACAAATGGCTTTTCTTTTTGTGCACAAGATAAATGTAACAGGCGTGCTGCCACATCTTTACCCGTACCTGTTTCGCCTGATATGAGAACAGTCGGTGGAATCGCATCCATTAAATGGCCTAATTGTGCAACACGCATTATTTGCAACCGCACGCTTTGCATAGCCGCGCTTTCTCCCAAGAGATCAACACCTTCACTAGCATGTGAATTACGTTGTCGTGAATAATCGAGGCTTGTTTGTAACTCAAACGTTTTTTCGTTTTTTTTAATGATCAGTAAAAGCTCTTCTAAATCAATCGGCTTTTTTAAATAATCATTGGCACCCAATTTAATTGCTTGCACCGCATCACTCACTTCACCATAGGCAGTCATTACAATGACTTTAATGCTTTTTTCAATTAACTCGGCAATTAAATCTAAGCCATTACCATCCGGTAATCGCATATCGAGCAACACCAAGTCTGGTAAAAACTGTTTAGCTAGCGCACGTGCATCTGCTAAGTTTTCAGCACATTCACACTCGAAGCCTGCCTTCTGTAAATGTTTAGCCACCGCACGTGCAAACAACGCTTCATCTTCAACAATCAGTATTTTCTTATTGTTTATATACGCAATGTTTATTTGCTGCTCACTCAATGCATCTTCTCAGTTAATTATTATCATTCGCAAAATATTTTTTATCTGTCAAACTCATAACGCAGACCTACCCAGCCAGCCAGCGGTGCACCTGGCGCAACCAAGAAAGCGGCTTCATCGTCACCGCCTTGAAATACACCTTGCGCATTAAAGAAGGTTTCCCCTAATAAGCCAGCACTATTATATTCTTTATCAAATATGTTGTTTACGCGCCCAAATAATTGCCAACCTGAATGACCAAATGTATAGCGTGTGTCTAAGTTCACAATGGTATAACCGCTCACTTTTGCACCCTCACCTTGGTGTTTATTGTTTTCATTGCCAAAAGAATATTGATCTGAGAAAGCAATCACATTAGTTCCTATAGACCAATTAGATGTTGCCTGCCACTCGCCGCGGAATTTAAATTGATGATTAGGCACACCAGAAAGCTGATCACCACTACTGACTTGAATCTCATCACCTACTGCACTTGAGTTTACTTCATTAGCAATTTTAAAAGGCGACTCATACGTTGCTCGAACATAGCTATAACCAACATTCCAACTAAACGTAGAACCAAGCTTACCGTTAACGCCCAAATCTAAACCTTGGCGACGTGTTTTACCGACATTTAAGAAGTTGCCAGCCCCAGTCGTTGGGTTAGATGAAATGAATTGAATATCATCCGTATTTTGTGATCGATAAATACTCGCGCTATAACCAATACCACCTTTAAGTTTTCCACGGACCCCCGCTTCAAATGTTTTAGACACCACTTTTTTCAATGGCGGGTCGCCAGCCAATGCGTTTGGCAAACGACAAGGTGTATCACCAATACCATCATTGTTTGCATCTTGGAAGGCGCAGCCTAATTCAATCGCAGTTGGTGCGCGGCTACCTTCGTTATAGCTGCCATAAAATGACAAATCGTGACTAGGCGTAATGCTTAAACCAATCGCAGGATTAAAACGATTAAAAGTAAAATCTTCTGTGAGTGACTCTGGGTTACCTTTCGCAATCAAACCATCTTTATTATCCACTTGCGTATAGTTATAACGTCCAGAAAGTGTTAAATGATACAGTTCATTAAAAGAAAGTGTATCGGTTGCAAAAAGACTCCATGTTTGACTCACCGCTTCTAAATCAACATCGGCCTCATCATTAAACTCTCCGATACCAACCACACCTCGATTAGCAGTCAGGTTGCCAAATTCGCTGTTTTGTTTAAAATCCGTCTCGCCACGGTCATAGCCTAAACCAGCAATTAATTGATTTTCCTTACCAAGAAAATCCTCACTAAAAGTCACCTGTCCTGTGAAACCAAAACTATTACGTTTTGATTTACTACGGTTTAACGCGCCGCCACACTCATCTTCAGGCGCAGCTCCCAATGCACAATCAGCAAGGAAAACAGCATCATCAACATCATCGTTAACATCACCATTCAATGTTTTAGTTCGTGCATGTCTGTAGTAAGCATTGCTGCTAAATACAGTGTCATCGTTTAGATAATGATTTAAATTAAAGTTAAGAAACGCCATCTCATTTTCAGTTACATCTGGCTTAGTATTAATAACGTCATATGACTGTGCACTTAAAAATTCTTTTTGTACAAAGCCATTACCAATCAATTCATTATCAGCTAGTGTCAAGCTCAAATTGGCATCAGTAGCTTCACCCTGCCAACCAATTTTAGTAAATATTTGACGGACATCAGAAGGTGAAAAATCACGCCAACCTTGTTCATGAAATAAATTGCCAGAGATAAAAAAGTCAATGCCATTTTCAGCCACACCACCAAATTCTGCATTGGCCGCCGCACGCCCCCACGAACCACCTAAAATCTCAATAGCGCCGCCCGGATTTCTACGTCCACTTTTCGTTTGTACCGAAAGCGCGCCACCTAACGTATTCAAACCAAATACAGGGTTGGAACCAGGGATTAAATTAATATTTGAAATCGCATTAAGCGGAATTAAATCCCAATTCACTACATCACCAAAAGGCTCGTTGACACGAACACCATCCACAAATACTGATAACCCTTGTGGCGTACCCAGCAATGGGGAAGCTGTAAAACCACGGTAATTAACATTAGGTTGATAAGGATTATTTTGCACTTCATTGACATTAACGCCTTGTAGACTAGTCGACAAAACATCCGCAATTGACAAGTTGTTTTGCTTTTTTAAATCCTCACCTTTAATCGTTTGTATATTAGCGGGTACCACTTCTCTCGATAAACCTATGCCTTCTAATGGTGTCGTGCTAATGACTTCGATCTCTTCGGTTTCAAGTGTTGTGTCTTCTCCGGCAACACTCATTACTGGTAAGCTGCAAACCGTAACAACAGCAAGTGCAATCAACTTATATTGAAATGTTTTCTTCATTCTAACTTCCTTAATTATCTTCTTATAATAAAACCTACAACGGAATACTAAATGCAAAAAACATTCCAACTTTTTAAGATATCAAAACCCTATAAAAATCAATAAGTAAAGATTTTATGAGCTTACATCATCATGATTTTAAGCCATAATTTGGTTAAATACAACCACCAAATGTGGTTGTAAACATTCAAATAATTGTTTGAAAAACTATTGAGAGGATCTATTAGTTTTGCTAACTAATTGGGCTGCCAGCTGACAGACAAACCCATTTCATGCTTTTCGGCTTTGAAGCCAGCATCTATCCCTACATTAGGAATAATAACGAGCGTTTCATCCATAAAAATTAATGGTAATTGTGCACGCTGCCAAGGTGGCATTTTGCTAGTCTGCATGATGTATTTCAATGTCCGACGAGGGCGTGCTAAGTCAGGTTTAAAACGCTCACCGCCCTCACGTTTTTTAATACGTAATTTAATATCACTTCCACCTCGCTTAAAAGCAAAACCCTCGGCCATTTTCTGCGTAAACAATAAACGTGATAAATCGGGCAAGACAATCACGGCTTCACCTTGCCATAGAATATTAATAGGCGCACTTACTTCGGCCTCATGCACTAAATAAGCAAGACCCTGATAGCACATAACATAGAGGCTATCTGCAACTTTCACCTTAACTTGTGCATCTTTTTTACTGTAGACTACTTGCTGTAGCAATTGCTTAAGCAACTGTGTGTTAGGCATGCTTATTTCGTTATGTGCTAGCCACCAACGGATCAAATTAACCTGCCGTATATCACTTAATGTTTTAAGTAATACTATATTCACTGACAAACGCTGCTGAGATTTGTCCATCACAATACCAGCGTCAATGATTGCTAAATCAGTCAGCAATTGGCTGGCTTCAGCTAAATGTGCTGCTGAACGGCTTAATGTTTCCGAAGCATTAGGGTATCTTTTACGCAATATTGGCAACACTGCATGGCGTAAGTAATTACGATCATGACGGTCATCCGTATTACTTTCATCCTCAATCCATTGCAACTGATTTTGCTTAGCATAATCCTCCAAATTTAATCGAGAATTATTAAGAAATGGCCTCAGTAGTTTACGCTTCTCATCAAGCATTGCCATACCTGCCAAACCTTTTACCCCTGCACCACGGGCGAGCTGTAACAACAAGGTTTCTGCTTGGTCATCTTGATGTTGTGCTAAACAAATAAAATCGGCACTTTCCGAATTAAGTGCTTGATAACGCGCATTACGCGCTGTGGCCTCAATGCCTAGTCCGCTTTTTTGATCTACATTTACCGTAAGTACATTTAAGGGAACATCATGCTCAGCACATATTTTTTTACAAAAAGATACCCAGTGATTAGCCTGTTCACTAAGCCCGTGATGCACATGCATCGCACTTAACGTAAAAGACAAATCATCACGCATTTTAGCTAGCAAGTGAAGTAAAACAGTAGAATCTAGGCCGCCGCTATAAGCGACTAAAAGATGAGGTTTAGTTAATTTCTGACTTGAAAAAGTAGCGGTCAGAAAAAGTTTGATTTGATTTGTAAATGTAGTGCGCCTGCTATCTACCGATCTATTTTTTAGCAGTTTCTTTGAATTTTCCATAACTCATTAAACGTTCATACCGCTTTTCTAAGAGCTCATCGATTTGCTGTTTTTGTAACATCGCTAAATTCTTCTTAATGACGTCCTTAAGTGTTTTCATTATTTCATCAACACATCTATGTGCCCCACCTAGCGGTTCTGGCACAATTTGGTCGACCAACCCCAACGCTTTTAACTTTTCTGCAGTAATCCCTAGCGTTTCTGCTGCATCAGCTGCTTTATCGGCGCTTTTCCATAAAATAGAAGCACAGCCCTCTGGCGAAATAACAGAATAAATAGAATGTTGTAAGATTAACAACTGATCTACCACGCCTAACGCTAGTGCACCACCTGAACCACCTTCACCAATAACAATGCCTAAAATTGGCGTTTTAAGCTCAGCCATTACATATAAGTTTCTCGCAATTGCTTCTGACTGCCCGCGCTCTTCTGCACCAATGCCAGGGTATGCACCCGGTGTATCAATCAATGTAACAATCGGTAAATTAAATTTCTCAGCTAATCTGAATAAACGTAAAGCTTTGCGATAGCCTTCTGGTCTTGGCATGCCAAAATTACGATATTGACGTGATTTAACATCACGCCCTTTTTGATGCCCTATTACCATGACAGGCACATCATCTAAACGTCCAATCCCACCAATAATGGCAGGGTCATCTGAAAAAGCACGGTCGCCATGTAATTCTTCAAAGTCTGTAAACAATGTTTCAATATAATCTAATGTATAAGGGCGCTGCGGATGGCGCGCAACTTGCGCAACCTGCCACGCACTTAGTTTATTATAGGTGTTAAATAACAATGATGTGTGCTTCTTCTGTAGCTGCTCCAGTTCCTTAGATACATCTAAAGCATCATGCTCATCATGCGATGCCTGTAGCGATTCTATACGCTCTTGCAATTCGGCGATTGGTTGCTCGAAATCTAAAAAACTTACTTTTGCATCAGTCGATCTTCTATACATAATATTTCTCAATGTTTTTCATGGCCTAATTTCATCGTCTAATTTTATGACCTGATTTTCAGTCTAATTTTACGGCCTAATTATAAATGATTTTCACATTATCTTTAGAAAGCCAAGATTCTAAGGTGTGAATTAAATCATCTTGTAATTCTACACGCCAATTACCACCTAACATCAAGCTTACATGTCCTTTAGTGCTGTGGTAATCAATTTTAACTGGGCAAAACTTTCTATTGTCGTCATCTTTCTTACGATAAGGGCTCAAAATAGCATTTAACTTAGTTGCATCTGACTGACCGTTACACGATATTTTAAGCATGCTAGCATAAGCACTACGTGCAGCTGGCAGGTCATATACCTTACGAGCAGAAACACGGTTTCCACCAGAAAAATCATCATGTCGAATTCGACCCTCTATTACCAATAATTGGTCTTCTTTAATTAGATGCGCATATTCCATCAATAAATCACTTCCGACAATGACTTCTACTCGTGCAACGGCATCATCAATTGTCACAATCGCCATTTTGCCGCGTTGCGTCATGCGCACACGCACACTGGTCACAACCCCAGCAATGAGTTTAGGTTGTTCTTGTGGCGCGATGTCAGCCAATGTACCGCGCAAGAAACCATCAAGCTCATCCTTATAACTTAAATAGGGGTGGCCACTAAAATAAAAACCTAAAGCAGATTTTTCTTCTACCAGTATTTGCTCTGGAGACCACGCATCAACCACAGGCAATGTATGCTTAAAACTTTCATCCCCACCAAACAGGCTATCTTGACCTATGTGTGCATTATTGTGTTCTGCTGCAGACATTGCCATTCCTGCACCTGCTAGTAACGCTGCACGGTTGGCATTTAACTGATCAAATGCACCCGCACGTATTAACGACTCAACAACGCGGCGATTCACTTTACGCAAATCTAAACGGCTACAAAAATTAAATAAATCTGTAAACGGGCCCTCATTCTGTCTAGCCACCAATATTTGCTCGATAGCAGCCAAACCAGTTCCTTTAACCGCACCCAACCCATACAATATCTGCTTGCTATTCACTGGGTTAAACCGATACTCACTTTGATTGATATCCGGTGGTAACACCTCAATTTGATTAGGCGCGCAATCATCAAAAAAGATATGTACACTATCCGTATTATTCATGTCCGCAGACATGGTGGCCGCTAAAAATGCAGATGGATAATGCGCTTTTAAATAAGCGGTTTGGTAAGCAATCAGCGCATAAGCGGCGGCATGTGATTTATTAAAACCATAACCAGCAAATTTTTCTAACAAATCAAATAGATCATTAGCTTGACGCTCACTCAAACCATTTTTTTGTGCACCTTCGTTAAAAATAGTACGCTGCGCCACCATTTCTTCTGGTTTCTTTTTACCCATTGCGCGGCGTAACAAATCCGCAGCACCGAGGCTGTAACCAGCAACTACTTGCGCTATTTGCATCACCTGCTCTTGATAAACAGCAATACCATACGTCTCTTTTAAAATACTTTCTGTAGAAACATGTGGGTATTCAACACGTTGCTGGCCATGTTTACGACGACAATAGTCTGGTATCAAGTCCATTGGACCTGGGCGATACAATGCTACCAAGGCAATAATATCTTCAAAACAGTCGGGTTTAGCCTGTTTCAGCATATCCTTCATGCCACGTGACTCTAACTGAAAAACCGCTGTTGTATTTGATGTTTTTAGTAATGAAAAAGTGTCTTTATCTTGCAAGGGCAAAGCGTCCAAAACAAGCGGCGGTTTTTCTTCTGCAATACGTTGAATATTGGTATTTTCGATTGCCATATCAAGTATGGTGAGTGTACGTAAACCTAAAAAGTCAAATTTAACCAAGCCAACAGCTTCGACATCATCTTTATCATATTGACTCACTAAACTGTCGCCATTAGGTTGACAATAGATTGGGGAGAAATCAGAAATTTTACCTGGCGCAATCAGCACACCACCGGCATGCATGCCAACATTTCGCACCAGTCCTTCCAGTCTTAAGGCTAGCTCCAACAGCTGTGCAACTTCCTCTTCATTTTCCCGACGCTCTTGTAATTGCGGCTCTTTCTCTAACGCACTAGTGAGCGTAATACCTAGTTCTAAAGGAATCAATTTGGCAATACCATCAACAAAGTTAAATGGCAGGTCAAGCACACGGCCTACATCTCGAATCACGGCCTTAGCAGCCATCGTGCCAAAAGTAGCAATCTGAGAAACTGAATCTAGACCATATTTTTGCTTCACATAATCAATTACGCGATCACGACCTTCCTGACAAAAATCAATATCAAAATCAGGCATTGACACACGCTCAGGATTCAAAAATCGCTCGAATAGCAAGTTATATTCTAATGGGTCGAGATCTGTAACCCCCAAACTGTACGCAACTAAAGAACCTGCACCTGAACCACGTCCTGGGCCAACTGGCACAGCATTATTCTTCGCCCAGTTAATAAAATCAGCAACAATTAAAAAATAACCTGCAAAACCCATTTGGTTAATAATTTTACATTCAAATGCTAATCGCTCAGTATATTCAGCTTGCTTTGTCTCACGAATAGCTTCATCTGGGTACAATTGCACTAAGCGCTGTTTCAACCCAAGCTCAGCCTGCTGAATCATGTAAGTTGGCAGGTCAGTTTGATCCGGCGTTGGAAAGTCTGGCAAATAATTCTCACCTAATGTTAGCGTGAGATTACATCGCCTTGCAATTTCAATCGTATTCGTTAGCGCTTCAGGAATATCGGCAAATAATACTTCCATTTGCGCTTGTGTTTTAAAGTATTGCTCTTCTGTAAAGCGCTTAGGGCGACGCCTATCTGCCAACATGTAGCCTTCGGCAATACAGGTACGGGCTTCGTGCGCTTTAAAATCATCGGGCAGAATAAACTGTATAGGGTTTGTTGCAACAACGGGCAGATTATGTGTAGCCGCTAGTTTCAATGTATGCTGCACTAACGATTCTTGCAGAGGGGGCTTCTCGTCGCCAGCAGTACGTTGCACTTCAAGATAAAAACGATTAGGAAATAAACCTGACCAATACTTGATTAAGTTTTCTGCCAACTCAATATTGTTCTGGCTTAACGCAGCGCCAATATCACTTTCATGATTCCCTGAAAGCAATAGCAAACCTTCATTTGCCTGCTCTAACCATGTTGACTTAAGTTCAGCACGTCCACGATATTGATTTTCAAGATAGGCTTTTGTTAATAACTCACATAAATTATGATAGCCAACTTTAGATTGCACTAGTAGCAATACACGTACAGGCTGGTCTCTCTTTTTAGTATTTTCTATCCATACATCACAACCAATAATTGGCTTAACACCTTGTTTTCTTGTGGCTTTATAAAACTTAATTACGCCAAACAGGTTGCTTAAGTCTGTTAATGCCAAAGCAGGCATTGCATCTTTCTTAGCAGCATCAACGTAATCATTGATTCTAACAATGCCATCCAGTATTGAATACTCACTATGGCAACGCAAATGAATGAAGGTTAAGTTATTGCTAGCATTTTGCATGTCGATATTTTACCCTTGCGAGAAAATAAATGATGCTTAAAATTAAAAAAACCGCTAAAACTTTAGCGGTTTTTTTAATTTTAAATTGTTTACTTCTTAACTTTTAATAGCTCTTTCATTTTTGCTAGTAGCTCATCATCGTGAACAGGCTTACCGAAAAAGGCATCTACACCAATCTCTTTTGCCATGTTTTGATGCTTGTCGGCAGTACGCGAGCTAATCATAATTAATGGTGTTTTTGCAGTACGCTCATCGTCTCTAATATTACGAGCCAAACCAAAACCATCCATTCTTGGCATTTCAATATCGGTAAGAATAATGTCAGGCGTCGTCTCTTGCAATAACTGCATAGCATCCATACCATCTTTTGCGACTAATACTTGATAATTCTCACGCTCTAGCAAACGCCCTAAAATTTTACGCATGGTTAGTGAGTCATCAACGACCATAGCACTCGTTTGCCGTACTATTTTTGGTGCTTTTTTAACCGCTTTAGTTGAAACATTACTAACTGATAAACCTTCTCTATGTGCAATCTGTACTGGATTGATTAATAAAATAACCTGACCGTCGCCACTAACGGTAGCGCCGACAATCCCAGGCACGCGTGACAATTGCACACCGATAGGTTTCACAACCACTTCTTGATTCTCTAGCACTTCATCAACATGCAGCGCCAAAGTGTGTGCACCACTACGTAATAGCAATATTGACTCATATTGAGCATCTTCAATTTTATGATCTTGATGATCTAATAACTTGGCCAGGTGTTGCAAAGGATATTTTGAATCATTCCATTCCATATCTCCTGTTGCATACGCAGCTGCTAATGCATTACTCTTAATCTTCTGAGCCTGTTCAATCAATCCTACAGGTAATGCATACACTTCCGTACCAGACCTAACCAACAGCACTTGAGCAACTGATTGCGTAATCGGTAAATTAATAATAAACCGAGTGCCTTTATTAAGTTCCGTTGACAAATCTACTCGTCCGCCTAAACTAGCGATATCGCTACGTACTACGTCCAGTCCGACACCACGACCAGAAATCTGTGTTGTTACATCAGCAGTAGAAAATCCAGTCTCAAAAACAACAGACAACAGTGCCTCTTCGGTAATGTCTGCATCTTCACTTAATAAGTTGTTTTTAATTGCTTTTTCTTTTACTTTTACTAAATCAATTCCAGCGCCATCATCATAGACAGCAATGTTCACTTCATCATTAACCTGGCTTAGCTCTAATCGAATCGTGCCAGTTTCAGGCTTACCATTTTGCTTACGCGTATTTGATGACTCTATACCGTGTGCGACAGCATTACGCAACAAATGCTCTAAGGGTGCACTTAGTTGATCCAACATACTGCGATCGATTTCTAAATCTTCGCCTTTAATCACTAAATCAACTGATTTTTTTAGCTCACTACTTGTTTGGCGGACAATTCTGCGCAAACGATCAGCAATTTGACTAAATGGCAACATACGGACACCTAGCAAGCTTTGTTGCAAGTCACGGTTCATGCGGCCCTGTTCTTGCAATGCTGCTTCGGTATTCCCTAGGTTAGCAAGCAAACCAGTTTGAATTGTACCTACATCATTCACGCTTTCCGCAATCATTCGTGTTAACTCTTGAAGACGAGTAAAGCGGTCAAACTCAAGCGGATCAAAATCTTCATTTGCTTCTTGCAATATACTCATACGTGATTGCATCTGCGTTTCTGCTTCGATCTCTAATTCACGCAAATAATTACGTAGACGAATTAAGCTATCAGTTAAATCATTTGAAGAATACTTAAGACCTACAAGCTCTTTATCCATACGAGAACGAATAATAGATATTTCACCCGCCTCATTAATCAACCTATCAAGTGTTGAAGGACGCAACCGTAAATATTGGGCACGAGAACGGCCTACTACATGTCCTGCTTGATCGTCGCTGTCATCATCATGGGCTGGCGTGTCACCTTCAGCAACCTGCTCGAAATAATCACCAATTTTATCCAAATCGACAAACATGCTTTCAAAGTTCTCAGCAGTAGGTTTGCTCTTAATAACCGTTTCAACTTGCTCTTCTAAATTATGGGCAATATCACCGAGGGCCATTTGTTGTGCCATACGCGCACTACCCTTAAAGGTATGTAATGCACGCTGCAATGCTTCTGGATGTGCTTTTATATTTGGGTTTGCTTGCCAATCACGTAATGCTTTGCCAATTTCTGGCAATAAATCCTGCGCCTCATCTACAAACAGATTGAGTAGTTCGTCACCTTCGGCTAATACATTGGCTTCGTCTGCAACAGCATCTTTTTTGTTCTGCTCTACCACATCATGCTTAGACACTTTCTTATGCTTAGATACTTCCTTAGTAACACCAAAATCTACGTTCAATGTTTTTTTATTTTTAGCGGCTACCGTTGCCTTATTTAAAACGTTAATGACACCCTTAGCAGTACGTGTATTTTTCAGCTCAGAGACTCTTTTCCACATACGGGATATTGCCTGCACGGCACTCTCATACAAAGCCACTTGCTGAGAAGACCAGTCATTCTTAGTCTCATCTAGCCAGTGCTCTAACGCTCTACACAAGTCTCCCATTGAACCAAAACCAACAGATAGTGCATTGCTGCCTAATGTATGGATTGCTTGATGTGCTGTATTAGCTGGTTTATCTATTTCACCTTCGATAAGCTGTGCAACATCCTGCTCTAACTTAGTAATGTTTTGCATACTCTCATTAATGAAAATATCATAAAATGCACGGCTAATTTTTTGAGTTCCAGCAATGAGTACGTATTCATCAACTGGTTTTTCTTTTTCTACAGCAGCAACAGCATCACCTGCATCTCTCGCCAAACCTGCTACTTTAGCTACCCAATAATCTCGATTAATATTAACTTCGCTATTGGCTTTTAACGCCTCTGCCCATGTTGAAAATATCGAAGCAACTTCATCAATACCTTTAATTTGGTTAGTGGTTAAAGGGCGCTCTTCATCTAGCGCATCGTTTATTAACTTTTCAACTTCGCCAGCCACTTCACCCAAATGAACCAAGCCTACAGTACGACCACTACCCTTAAGTGTGTGGTAGCCACGACGAACTTCAACTAACGCTTCATTGTTGGTAGCGTTAACACGTAACGCCTGTAAATTTTGTGCAATATTCGCTAATACTTCTTCAGCTTCAGTTAAGTAAATATCTAATAATTCATCGTCAAACGCTTTATCAAGCAGCGCCTCACCCTCGTCTTTGCTATCTGATTTAGTAGACACCACTATTTCTTCGATTGTGCCTTCCACTTCATCATCATGCCCAGATGGGGTATCTTCCACAAGATTGACGAATGTTTCTTCTAAACGAACTAAAGCATCATCTAATGCCTTTTCTGATAAAGGCCTGACTTTCGGCATTTCGTCTATATACAAGCCAACCATACTTAAACTTTCAGCTACAAGCTCAAATTCTGCTTGATTTTCTTGATAGTCGTCTTGTTCAAATGATCGAACAACGTGTACGCTTTTATCGATAATAGATTTAGGTGTCGATATATTTAACATATCAAATATCGCGGAAATTTGCTTTAATGGCTTAGGCACTAGTGTTAATGGTGCTTTTTCAGCTGAATCTCGGAAATAAGTATCTAAAGCTTGTTCAACAACTTTCAACAATGCTTTCACATCTTTGACAACAGCCTCAAGTGTTACCTCATCAATACTACCAGCATCATCATCTACCGCTTCTTCATACGATCGCCCTGTAGCGACGGCATCTAATCGCTTCGCTTCAACTAATAACTGCCGCACACTACTTGCATTTAAATTATCATACTTAACTAACGCATCATCCAACAAATTAAGTGCTGTTGCTACTTCAATGAGTGCGAGCTGGCTAACTTTAGACTTATCATCTCGTAAAACATGACTCACTTGTGACAAGGATACAAATAGGTCACCAACTGAAACCTGACCTAACTTTTGTGCCAACGATTGATTGCCACTCAGCGCATCGGTAAATTTTGTAATAAGCGCATTATCCAAATCAACTAATGTACTACTTTCTTCATTAGATTCTGTATTAAGATCTACCCCTTCAGAAACTTTACGCCAAATCTCACGCAAACCTTCTAACACTTTCTTCATCTGCTCTACCGCTTCAGGCTCATCCGCGCTGGCCTTACCTAATCCAGCTTGTAGCATTGCTTTTTTGTCAGCAAACGCTTCAAGGTCAAACACCTGTCTTACCTTAATCACGACCTCTTTATCAGTTTCACTTGTCGCAACAAAATACAACATGCTACGCAACAAGTCTTCATGTGGCTTACTATCGCCTGCTGTCAGATCTTTAAATTTCTGATCCAACCTTCTGCAAAGTTTTTTTACCTCAGTGTTATCAGCTAAAGACGGTGATGCTAATGTTTCTACAAATGCACTGGCAACCCACCAAAATGTTTTAATGCCACTTTTATGTTGCGCTTCACAAACGTTCATGACGGCATGGCTCATCTGACCAACAGTATCAATTTGTTTTGTTTGTAGCCAGGCTAATAAAGATTTCTGATATTGCTTTCTTTGATCAGCGATAAAACCAACATAATCCTCATCACTGTATTCTTTAGAGGGGACCTCTTTTGGTACGCTATTTGATGTGTCTGGGAAAAATAATTCACTTTCACCTATCACTTCCCCTTGTGCCACAACAATTGGGCTAAGCGCTTCGTATAACCGCAAAGGGATATCAGGTGAGCCATTAAGCAATTCTTGAATATAACTTTTCAAAGTTTTAACTGCATTGATAAAAGCTTCTACAATCTCTGCTGACGCCGCAACTTCTTTCTTCTCAATCTTTTGAGCCAAACCGCCGAGCTTGACGCAGTACAGCTTGCAGCCTTCAAGACCAACTAAGTCCAAAGCGCCTGATGTCTGATACAAAGAGGTATTAGAGGGACTCAGCACAGACGTTTCATTAAGATCGCCCTGCAGAGAGATTAAATTCTCTAATACAGAATCCAGAGATTGATAAATCTCATCTTTTAGCCAAGTTAATGGGCCTATATCGAAATTCTCAGACACTAAATTTGAGCTCCATTTTCGTCGAGAAGGTAATTACAATTTAAAACCAGCAACAGAACCGCGCAGCTCTTCAGCTAGTGCAGTTAACTGACCAATTGATTCGGCAGTCTGTTTTGTACCCACTGTTGTCAGTGATGTAATTTCTTGAATCTCCTGCATATTATTTGATACTTTTGACGCAGCTTCTGACTGTGCTTCAGTCGCTGTTGAAATAGATTGAATCAAACCAGCCAAGTCATTGGTAACCGTTTCAATCTCTGTCAACGCCTGACCCGCAGCATCAGATAGTCTTGCACCTTCAACCACACCTTCGGTACTTCTTTCCATCGCAGCTACTGCACTATTCGTATCGGTTTGAATCGTTTTAACAATGGCAGAAATTTGTTTTGTCGCTTCTGAAGAACGTTCAGCCAAACGCTGAACCTCTTCCGCAACCACCGTAAAGCCTCGACCCGCTTCACCAGCAGACGCCGCCTGAATAGCAGCATTCAAAGCCAGAATGTTAGTTTGTTCCGTAATATCTGAAATTAACTCAACAATCTCGCCAATTTCCTGCGAACTTTCACCCAAACGCTTAATACGTTTTGATGTTTCTTGAATTTGCTCACGAATACCATTCATGCCTGAAATGGTATCCTGCACTGCCTGAGAACCCTGCGTAGCGGCCTGCAGTGATCGCTGCGCCACTTGTGCAGCCTGACTCGCATTTGTCGACACTTGTAAAATAGAGCCATTCATACCAGCAACCGCTTCGGTTGTCTCCGTAATCTGTTGCGCCTGCATATCAGCAGCTTCAAGTAACGAAACTGAAGTGCCTTGCGCATTAGCTGTTGCTTCCGCCACTTGCTCAGAAGCACTATTAATCTCTGTAACCACATCGCGCAAACTGTCAATTGTATAGTTAATAGAGTCTGCAATCGCACCCGTAATATTCTCTTTTACCTCTGCTCGCACAGTCAAATCACCTTCAGAAAGGTCACCCATGTCATCTAGTAATTCCAAAACGGCTAACTGGTTGTTCTGGCCATTTTCTTCCAAAGTACGCAAGACATTATTCACTGCAGCTGCCTGACGTTTACCAAACAGATAAATGGCGATGGCAATAAACGCTGCTAACAAACCCAAACCGATGACGAACAATTGCAACAGCTCATTGGTTTTTTGTGCGGTTTTTGTACTTTCCTGTTCCAACTTAACAGCAAAAGACTGAACCAGCTTGTTATTTGCTACATAGGCTTTCTCCATCTCAACCAACGCCCGTGATGAAGTGCCGACAAAACCTGACTTAATAGCGGGTAACAATTGATCATGATAAACCGTAAAGAAATCTCCCCCAGATGCCGCGACGTCTTTATACGAACCAAGCAGCTCTTTAGGTAGCTTAGCTGCATTCCATCGCTTAACACTTTTAGCATATTGTGCTTCATTATTAGCAAATTGTTTTTGCAGCGTTTGAATACGGTCGTGATTGCTATCCACTAAGGCCAAGTGCATATTTTGCGCAATCGCGTACGGCTCAACAATAAACAATGGTGGCGGCTCCATGTCACCCTTCAGCTCTTGATTAGAAATAATTTTATCGTACAAAGGCCCGTTCACACGCACCTGACTAATCGCGTAATACGCCCCTAGCGCAAAAAGAATCAAACCAATAATCGGTCCAATATATTGCAGCGCGTTACTCTCACCTGACCCAGCAGACGATTTTGCTTTCTTAGAAAACAACGATTTAAATTTATCTTTTAATCCCTGTATTTTGAGTGCCATGTTAATCCTTTTTAACTTAATTACTTACGATTTAAGTAAGTTAAGTTTTTATGTCATATATTTAAAAAAATTTCAACGCTAAAACCCCAAACCACTTTAGTTTTTACCCTGCATACGGCGTAACTAATTCTTTTGATTCCATCAATTTATTACAATCCAACACATGCCAAATTCTTTTTTCAGCATCTTCATAAGATTCAGGTTTCAAGCAAATGTCGCCTTTCACTTTTTCCTTACGCTTCCTCATTGCGACTAAACTACGCAACCCAATTAGGCGGTCAACTAAAAATGCCGCATTCATTGATACAGCCTCATTAATTAGCACCAACCTAGTATTAGAAGTCACTTCAGTAAAACCACTTTCTAATAATTGCTTCAAATCATTAACGGCATATAAAACACCACGTACATTTGTCACACCCAAAAACCACGACTTAACGAGCGGAATTTTCTGTATATCAAACACTGGAAGCGTTTCACTCACTTCATCAAGCGAGACTAAGACATGTCGACCACCTAGCTCAACACCTAAATAATTCATGTCAGTTGCAGACGCAGTACTTTTAACAGCCTCCAACCGATCTAGAATGCTCTGTTGATAATCTCTTAACTTTAAATCTTTAGCCATCTATCGCACCTTAAATAATGTACGCAACCATTACAGTGTAGCAATGATCTCATCTAACGACTCTATAAGTACTGGCTTCTGCAAACATCCTTTAGCCCCCATTTTTGTTGCCCAAGTCTCATCAGTGACCTGCAACTTTCCAGAACATAAAATAACAGGAATGTTAGTAGTCTCAGGGTCTTTACTTAAGGTGCGCGCAGCCTGAAAACCACTTAACCCAGTCATAATGATATCCATCACGATTAAATCAGGTGCAATAGTGGCAGCACCTTCAACACAAGCCTCACCACTTTCTAATGCAACAACCTGATAGCCTGCAGCCTCTAACAATTCCGTCAGATAAAATCGATCTGTAGCAGAATCATCTACAATAAGCACTTTATTAACAGCCATTTTTTAATCCTTTATTTATATAACCCATCAACGCTTCAACATTACTTAACATGCTTTACAATAGCCTCAATTAAACTTTCCTTTGTAAAAGGCTTAGTTAAATACTGGTCCGAACCAGCCATACGACCTCTCGCCCGATCAAACAAACCATCTTTACTTGACAGCATAATCACAGGGGTCGATTTAAACCGCTCATTTCGCTTAATTAAAGCGCATGCTTGATAGCCATCCAACCTCGGCATCATGATGTCAACAAAAATAATCTGCGGACGCTCGTTAGCAATTTTAGCTAAAGCATCAAAACCATCTTCGGCCAATATCACTTCGCAGTCGGCTGACTTAAGAAAGAGTTCAGCGCTGCGGCGGATAGTATTACTATCATCAATCACCATTACTTTTATACCAGCAACATTATTTTGCGCCACTTAACTAAGCCCCCTATTGACCGAGCAATAAATCTAATTAAAAACCACTTAACTGTTGTTTTTTTAACTGCAAGCCACGCCCAACTCAGACTGACAAAAAACAACAAAACCGAATTTAATCATAACAACTTTGCCCTAAAATGCAAGACTTTAGCGACCTTTCATGATAAGGTACTTTAAAAGTGATGTATAAAAGATACAAATATAAATATAGAGGACCTTGGAGATTAAGCTGCCAGGAATTAGGATATTTCGAGGCGACCAAACTTAAAATTTAATGTAGAGGTTATATATAATGATTATTGCGCAAGAATCTTTAACAGAAAAAATGGCACTAAAAAGCTTACCGAAAGAGTCCCCTTTGGCGACTGCCAATTTGGTACTTGTTTTTGGTTCCGTCAGTAGGTTTAAAGAAAAGGGCCTCCAAAGCACACTTAAAACACGCTATCCAGCAGCACAAATAATAGGTTGCACGACATCGGGAGAAATTAGTCCGACGGGGGTTTATGATGACTCCGTGCAAATCACAGCCATACAATGGCAAAAAGTCATGCAGCGCGTAGCTCAAGCAAAATCAACGGATATGCAAGACTCTTATGACACTGCTGCAGGTTTGGCTAAACAATTAAAAGCAGATAGTTTACGTACTGTCTTAGTTATTTCTGACGGATTAAATGTTAACGGTTCTGAATTAATTAAAGGATTTCAAAGTGTACTGGGTGATGTACCCATTATCGGCGGCCTGGCTGGCGATGGTGGTGCGTTTGTAGAAACATTACAATTATTCAACGAGACCGTTTCTAGTCATATGGTGATTGCCGTTGGACTATACGGTGACGCACTAACCATATCCAGCGGTGCACTTGGTGGCTGGAAGCCATATGGTCCACCACGTAAAATTACAAAATCTGTGAAAAACGTCGTGTATGAAATGGACAACAAGCCGGCTTTACCACTATATAGAATGTATATCGGCGAAGCTTTCGCAAAAGGGTTACCAGGTACCGGATTGAAATTCCCGCTTGCAGTGATTGAAGAAGGAAAACGAGAGGTAGAAAAAATACGGACGCTACTGGCTATTGATAATGATGAAAATAGCTTAACCTTTGCTGGTAATGTGTATGAAGGTGAAACGGTACGTTTATGTCAAACCAATCACGATAGGCTGGTTGATGGCGCCGGTTCTGCAGCAAACTTAGTACTTGATGGCCTGGACGACCATAAAACCAACCAAACTGGCTTGGCTTTATGTGTAAGCTGTGTTGGCCGGAAAGGTGTCATGGCTGAACAAGTAGTAGATGAAGTGAAATTAGTACAACAAATTTTAGGACCACAAACAAGCATTACTGGCTTCTATTCTTATGGCGAGATAGCGCCGCGCCCTAACACTACCGAAAGCGTACTTCATAACCAAACAATGACGATTGCTTATTTAAGTGAATCCACCTAAAAATTATTAAGTAGCGCTATTTAATTTATTTTTAGAAAGCACCTGTATCATACAGGTGCTTTTTGTTTTATGATGAGAGGTCGAATTATATGGCTGCACTATAATCCAGTCTAAAAAAATCCAGCCTAAAAAAGGAGAAACTTAAATATGTCCACTTCAGTTACACTTAAAGGCAACCCTGTTGATGTTGCTGGTAGTTTACCTAGCGTCGGCAGCACTGCACCTAACTTCACTCTGGTCAACCAAGCTTTGGCTGATGTGACATTAGACACTTTTGCTGGAAAACGCAAAGTCCTTAACATGTTTCCTAGTGTGGACACACCCACCTGTGCAACTTCAGTACGTACATTCAATAAACTTGCTGGCAGTATGGATAACACCGTTGTTATCAATATTTCTGCAGACTTACCTTTCGCACAAAAACGCTTTTGTGCGGCAGAAGGCATAGAAAATGTCATCACGCTATCAACAATGCGTGGCCGTGATTTTATAATGAACTATGGCGTTCTATTGTTTAGCAGTAAACTAGCGGGTCTATGTGCACGTGCTGTCATGGTGCTTGATGAAAATGATGTCATCCAACATATAGAATTAGTTAACGAAATCACTAGCGAACCCAATTATGATGCAGCCATAGCCGCATTAAAATAGAGGGTCCTTATAAAAAAGCCAGCTGTTAGCTGGCTTTTTTATTGCTCACTCCTCAAGGTAATGAGTATATTTCGCATTACTACCCCTCACCTTTTCAGCTGGGTACTTTAAGACATTCAGCGTCACCTTGTCATTGACTGCCGCTATCAAATCAATATCCAACACTTCTGCAATACGTAGCAAGTAAACAAAAGTATCTGCCAACTCATGCCGCACTGCTTCTAACTTCACCTCATCTAACCGCTGACTTTCATTTGGCGTATCCCACTGAAATAACTCTACTAATTCAGCCGCCTCCACAATCATCGCCATTGCTAAATTTTTGGGTGTATGGAACTGTGCCCAATCTCGCTCTGCTACAAATTGGTTCACACGTTCTCGTATTTCACTTAAAGAATCAGCCATTGGCCTTACCTTTATCCTTTCGATTACTACCTGCCACCATTTTAATTTCAAATAAACGACATTCTAGCGGGCCATTAAATAATGGGGTGCGTTTACTAGGTGTTAAACGCATTAATTTAGGCATACGGAAATCATTAGTTAAAAAATAAGTACGCCAGCCCGCAAAACGCTGCTTCAAGGCGGTACTTATCTTAGGATACAGCGCTGCCAATTCTTCATCTTCACCAATACGCACGCCGTATGGCGGGTTCGTGACCAATACACCCCCTTCTAATGGTGGCACGACTTCAGTAACATCAACTTGTGCAAGCTGAACAGCATCTAACAGACCTGCCTCACTTAAGTTTCTTTTTGCAATACGCACCGCACGTAAATCGCTATCACTGCCATATATTCTTTGAAATTCAGCTGGCCTTACATTCTTGCTTGCTTGATTCTTTATTTTCTTCCAAGTGTCTGATTCAAAGTTTTTAAGTTTTTCGAAACCAAAGTTGCGCTTTAAGCCAGGTGCAATATCAAGCGCAATCATGGCCGCCTCTATTAAGAAAGTGCCGCTACCACACATTGGGTCCAACAATGGCTGCCCTACTTTCCAGCCCGTTAGCCGCAAAATGCCAGCAGCCAAGTTCTCACGTAAGGGCGCTTCAATACTGGCATGGCGATGACCACGTCGATGCAGTGAGTCACCAGAGGTGTCGATATACAAGATGTAATCTTCGGCCGTTAAGTAAGCATGTAAGCGAACTGCAGGGGTTTTGGTGTCAATATAGGGGCGCGAACCAACAACTTCTCTGAACTTGTCACATACAGCATCTTTGATTTTTAACGTAGCAAATTCTAGACTTTTTAGCGGACACTTAACGCCGGTGACTTTCACCATAAAGTCATGCTTTACATCAAACCAATTTGGCCACCTTATTTTATACGCAGCTTGAAACAAATCTTCTTCAGTTTGATATTTCCCACAACCGACTTGCCACAAAATACGCGTGGCAAGGCGAGAGTGTAAATTTGCGCGATAGCACACCGCTACATCCCCCATAAAACCAACACCACCATCGGTAGATTTAATATTTTTAGCGCCACAAGCTTGCAACTCGTCGACTAAAAGCGCTTCTAAACCCCGTGGGCAAGTTGCAAAAAACTGCTGATTCATTGTGATTCCAATCTTGTGTAAAGCATTTGATACCCGTTCTTTTCATGCAAAGTATCTAAAAATTTTGAGAACTCAATTTTATGTGTCTTTTCTAACAACTGTGCACGCTCGCGCAGCTTTCGTTCTGTTTGTTTCTGCATTTTTTTAAAACCAAATACAATAATATTGCCTGGCTTGCCTGTCGGCATCATTAACACTCTGTCTGAGAAAGATTGCTCTATTCTTTGTAAGTAGATATCAAACCGCTTATCAGAGCCCCATAGATTAATCACAAAAATACCATTTTCTCCTAGCGCCTCAAAACAACTATCGAAAAAGTCCTGCGTGCACATGTTGCTGGGTATGCCATGCTCGTCAAAACCATCTACAATCAAACAATCTTGGCTAGAGACATGATCAAGCAAATACTGCACGCCATCGCCTTCAATTACATTAAACCGATCATCATTCTCTGGCACATGAAAATGGCTACGGGCAATGTCTATAACTTGTGTATTAATTTCTAATACTGTCTGCTCTATTTCTGAACAATGCGTATAAATATATTTATTAACTGAGCCACCACCTAAACCAATCATTAAAACTTTTTTAATATTATTAAAAAATAATAAAAAACACATAATACCGCGTGAATAAGCTAAATCTAGTGCTACGGGGTCTTTCACACGCATACTGCTCTGCACAGTAACCGAGCCTAAATGCATATTACGTACACCATCACATTCAGTTACTTCGACGACACTTTCTTGTGCCACACTTTTATGTATCTTACGGTTAAATATCCGCATCGGCTTCTTTATCTTCTACTTGATTGCTTTCAACTTCAACAACCTGTTTAAACTTACAATTAAGCTCCATCAACAAAGTGTCTATCTGTTTAATCTCTAAAAGCACTTTCGTGCCAACTTTAAGCTCAGGCAAACTGGATACTTTCGAGATGTAGAACATGCCATCAAGCCGCACTAGATTTTCACGCCATACAGTGGCTTCCACTTCAGTTAGCTTTTCTTGCAATAAGTATTGCAAGCACCAATAGCGCTCCATACGTGTTTGAAATGCATTATATGATTGATAGGTAAGTTCAAAATCACGAATAATGGTTTGTAATCGACCATCACTCGTTTCATACGGTGCATTATCTTTTCTCAACATCGCAATAATCTGACGCTGATTAATCAAATCAACCGCGCGCCTCAAAGGTGAAGTACTCCACGCATATTGCGACAAACCCAACCCTTGATGCGGCGTCGCTTCAGTCGTCATAAAAACCTTACCATCTGTTTGTGCACGATAAATACCAGAAAAGCCACGATCCTTCAGCATTTCACCCCAAGTGCTGTTTGCGTAAATCATTAGCTCTGCTACTAGCTTATCCATCGGTGACCCACGCTCGCGCGCCACAATACTGACAACACCTTCTGTCACATAAAAATTGTAATCAATCTGTGGTGCACGTTCTGAATCATACTTACCCCGTGCCTTTTCTAGTGACTCTGCAAAACCGTGTAAGAACTTCAATGTCGCCCAACGTGAATGCCCACTATCTTGCGCTAATGTATCGGCATTAAATAAAGGTTCTAACGTATCATGCCGTAAATTTTCTGCAATTTTAATCCGCTCAACACTGGATTCACATGACACAATCTCAAATACTGGGGTTACTTCACAATATAAACTCAATACAGGTTTAATTTCACCTTCATCCAAACTAAATGGCCGCACAATAGATTCTGGCAACATGGTGATTTTATTACCTGGCATATAGACTGTCGACAAACGATTCAACACAGTCTTATCCAAAGCTGAATCGATTGGCAAGCCTAGCGCAGGTGCAGCAATATGGACACCAACACGCTGATTACCATTAGCTAGCTTTTCCAGACTAAATGCATCGTCAATTTCATTCGTGTTTTCATCGTCAATACTAAACACCTCAACCTTGGCCAAGGGCAAATCATTTATGTCTATTGCATATTCTGGCTTAGCATCTTCACTCGCAGCAAACCCAGTGCCATCATTAAACATTTCGCGCAAAAATGCATTTAAATGATAGTCATGTGCACTTGCTATCATGCCAGCATCAAACATCACCGTTAATGACAATCTGCCTGATGTGCGAGCGGACTCCTCAATGGCTTTCCACTCAATACTATTTTTATCTGGGTTATAGATCAGGCTATCTGCCTTATCAGAAAATCCATCTGGCAATTGTTTGTCGTTAAGCATGACAACCCATGCTGCCATTTTTTCGGCTTGCAAGCGTTTACGCTCTACAGCAGCCAAAGCGAGTTTCAATGTTTCTTCTGGCGCTGCCTTATAACGACCTTTACCTTTACGGTAAAAATAAATAGGTTCACTATGTACTTTTATCGCGATAGCTGCCGACTGCACCTGCGTAAAACTTTCACCGTAATATTCTTTAGCTAAAGCTTCAAACCCAAAGTCTTCAACATCGCAACATTCCCAAAGAAAAGTCGTCTCTAATTGCGTCGCTTCTAACTTAGCAGATTCAATAAAATCACTTAATACACCATCAAACCTTATTAATACGTTCGTGAGTTTAATTTTTGACCGTTTACCCGTAACAGTCTCTACTTGCAAACTCCCAGGGTTTTCCTTCATCACTGCGGCAACCTTGAAATTGCCGTCTTCTTCATAAAATACGTTCATGCATTCAATTCAAAACTGTAATAGGCGCAATGATACATGACTCATTGCATGATTTAAGAGAGAAAGTGAAACTTTACAGTTAGAAAACGTCTAAAATTAAGCCAATGAGAAATTTGAATTTTGATAATCGTTTTCTAAATGAGTTGCCTGGCGACAAAGAAACGACAAGTCAGACACGCCAAGTGATGCATGCGATGTGGTCTAAAGTCTCCACTACACCGACCTCCTCGCCAAAGCTTATGGCTTATTCTCCAGAAGTCGCTGACATGCTCGGCCTTACAGAATCGGACATGCAAGACGCTGACATGATTAACGCACTCGGTGGTAATGGCTTATTAAAAGGCATGGCATCGTATGCCACCCGTTATGGTGGTCACCAATTTGGGCATTGGGCAGGACAATTAGGCGATGGCCGCGCCATTTTCTTAGGCGAACTCATTAACAACGGCAAACGTTTTGAGCTTCAATTAAAAGGCGCTGGCGCAACACCTTATTCCCGCCGCGCTGATGGCCGAGCAGTGCTACGCTCTAGCTTACGTGAGTTTTTATGTAGCGAAGCGATGCATCATTTAGGCGTACCCACCACACGTGCCCTAAGCTTAGTTACAACTGGTGATGATGTAATGCGAGATATGTTTTATGATGGCAACCCGCAAAAAGAACAAGGTGCGATCGTCTGTCGTGTTGCCCCGTCATTTACCCGGCCCGGCCACTTTGAGTTACTTGCCAGCAATGGTGAGCTAGATTTACTGAAACAATTTATCGGCTTCACCATCGATCGAGACTTTGCAGATTGGCTCACACAAGCTGGTCTTAAATTAGATAAAAACAACCCTAGTCCGGAACTAATCGAGGCTTGGTTTAAGGAGATATGTGAGCGCACAGCCATCCTGATGGCACACTGGATGCGTATAGGCTTTGTGCATGGTGTGATGAATACCGATAACTTATCTATCATTGGCCTTACAATTGACTATGGCCCTTATGGCTGGGTAGATAACTTTGATCCGGGCTGGACGCCAAATACCACTGACGCACAAGGCAAGCGTTATTGTTATGGCCACCAACCGGATATCGCCCACTGGAATATGGAGCGTTTAGCTGATGCATTGGCGACCATCCTACCTGATACAGATGGCCTAGCCCACGGCATTGCACAATACGATAAAGTCTATACAGATAGTCTGACACAATCACTTGCGGGTAAATTTGGCTTAGATACTTGGAAAAATACTGATGGCGAATTAATCAACCGCTGCTTTGAGTTAATGACACGCGCTGAAGTTGATATGACATTGTTCTTTACATATTTAGCAAATATCAATATTGAAGCGCCCGATATCGAGCAACTTAGCATTGCCTTTTATACCGAAAAAGGGTTTAACGATTTTAAAGATGACTTCAACACCTGGCTAACAATCTATGCAACACGTATTCAAGAAAGCAAGCTTACAGTGGATGCCAGGACCAAACAGATGTCTGCCCATAATCCACGCTACGTACTGCGCAACTATCTAGCCCAAGAAGCGATTGATTTAGCCGAACAAGGTGATCACAGCATGATACTTAAGTTGCTAGAAGTGCTACGTAAGCCATACACACGACAAGCAAGTATGGAAAAATTTGAAGAAAAACGTCCTGATTGGGCAAGACATAAAGCTGGTTGCTCTATGCTTTCTTGTAGTTCATAATCTATGTTAACAATTGTTTACTATTAAGTCTATTAATGCATGGTTTAATGTGTACGCGATTGTAATGTTCTTAGTTTACAGCACTTAATTGTTGTCTAAGAAAAACGTTCAATCAATTTTAATAAAAAGGGGCATATCATGAACAAAAACAGAATTCTATTTTTAGCAGTAATATCAGCATTGTCAGTTGGCTGTGCATCGCAAAGCGTAAACCAAGGCTTAGTCGATACACACGATCAATATGGTTATACAGGTCAGGTAACTGCACCACCATCTGCTAAACCGGGTGAGTGCTATGTCAATATCCACAACAAACCAGTTACAGAAACAGTCTCTACACAAGTATTAAAAAAAGCGGCTAGCTCAACACTCGAAGTAACCCCAGCAACCTATACAACGGTTGATGAAACGATTTTAGTGCAAGCTGCTTCTACACGTCTGGAAGTTGTTCCGGCTACTTACGAAACTGTTGAGGAAACAGTCTTAGTGAAACCAGCAGGCACAAAACTAATTCCTGTAGATGCTGTTTATGAAGATCAAAGCGAGCAAGTATTGGTTGCAGCAGCAAGCAGCTTCTGGAAGCGCAGCACAGTAGCGGAAGCCGCAGCCAGCGGCGCATCAGAACAAATTGCTGGTGATGACGGCTATGTTATGTGTTTAATTGAAAAACCTGCAGAGTACACAACGGTCACCAAACGTGTCATGGTTACGCCGCCTACCACTAAAGAAGTAGAAGTGCCAGCTGAATATACGACAGTCCAAAAAACAGTGGTTAAAACACCTGCCACAACAAAAGAAATTGAAGTGCCAGCTGAATACGCTACGGTGCAAAAAACGCAATTAGTTACAGCTGCTAGCCAATCTGTAACGAAAATTCCAGCAGAATACGACACATTAACAAGCACTAAAGTTATTTCTGAAGGGAGCTGGGAATGGCGCCAAATCTTATGTGCTACAAACTCGACAACAGATAAAATTGCCGAAATCGAAACTGCTCTTTCTAAAGCAGGCTACAACACAGGCAATGCAGATGGGATAGTAGACGCTAGTACGTTAAGCGCTCTACAGCTTTACCAAAACGCAAAGAATCTACCTGTTGACCATGGTCGTTACATCAATGTTGACACAGTAAAATCATTAGGCATTACGCCTAAGTAATTTTTACTTTTAGTAAAAAAATTACTTAATTTCAAAAAAAACAGGGCCTTTTTAGGCTCTGTTTTTTTATCTGCGATATTAGGTTAGCTTACTGATAAAATCAAATAATGGATAAACGCATACCCATTACCTTACTCACTGGCTTCTTAGGCTCAGGCAAAACAACGCTGCTTAACAAACTGTTAACTAGTCCTAATATGAAGGATACCGCCGTGATTATTAATGAAGTTGGCGAGGAAGGCTTGGATCACATACTAGCGCAGAATGTGGATAGTAGCTATGTCGCAGACAATGCAGTGTTACTACAAAACGGCTGCTTATGCTGCACACTTAGCAATGAGCTAGCGGATACCATGCGTGATTTATACTTTAAACGCTCAATGGAAGCCATTCCACAATTTAGCCGCTTAGTGATAGAAACTACAGGCATGGCTGACCCAGGGCCTATCATGGCCAACTTGATGAATGAGCCCGTAATTGAATCGGTTTATCGCTTAGATGCAGTGGTTGTGACCATCGATGCAATGTATGGTTATCAGCAATTAAAAGAACATGCCGAGGCACGCAAACAAGCCGCAGTAGCCGATGTGTTGTTACTCACAAAAACAGATATCGCGACAAAAGAACAAATAAATGCTCTAAAAGAAAAGCTAATTGCACTAAACCCTGGCGCTACACAACATAAAGTTTTGCATGGCGATATAGAACCTGATTTTATTATTGATGTTGGTTTGTTTGACCTATCTGGCAAACGAGCTGAACCTGAGCGCTGGTTACGCGCACCATTAAAACAAGTTATAGCCAAACCACGCGGCATGCTTACACCAGCGCACAACAATGAAATTAGCAACTTCACTATTACCATGCCGACTGGCCTCAAATGGGTGGACTTTAAACCCGTGCTATTAAAGCTATGTCAAATACATGGTGAAAATTTATTGCGGTTAAAAGGCATTCTTCATGTAGAAGACCAACCGCATCCGCTCGCTATTCATGCCGTACACTTTACGCCCTACCCTGCAACATTGCTCGTTGATTGGAAAGAAGAAAAACCAAGTAGCCGCATTGTCATTATAGGTAAAAATTTAGATGAATCGGCCATCAGAAAAATGTTGACGCAGATTTAATCAAAATCACTTAACTATAAAGCCGCCCAAGCTTTCTCTAAGCGTTTTATCGACACAGGAAATGGTGTTTTAAGTTCTTGTGCGAAAAGTGATACACGCAGTTCTTCTATCAACCAGCGAAAGTCTTGCAAGCTAGATGAAATGTTATCAAGCTTTCGCTGCTGCTCCATCTCAGACGCCCATTTTTGCCATAACACACCTATGCTACCTGCATGTTTACCATCACGCTCTGGGTTGCTCGCTTGTTTTTCGATTCTTAGCCGTAGCGCTTTTAAGTAGCGTGGTAGATGTGTGATTTTTTCCCATGGTGTTTGACTAAAGCAGCCTTTATACACCAACCATTTAATTTGACTTGCAACATCGCGTGTAATGCGATTAGTTTTAATTGGCATTTTTTCTTGTTTAGCTGCTAGTAAATTGTATTCTGTCGCGATGATGTTCACGATGCGACAAAGTGCATCCTTAACCGCTGGCAAGCGTGTTCGCGCACGCTGCTTCATGGTCATAAACGCATCGCTTGACCGCGGCAAATCATCTTCACCTACAAACGCACGGTCCGCAATAGTAGCAAGCATATCTTCTTTTAAATCATCTGGCGCAACAACATTACGTAGCAGTAATGCGTATTGATTAAAATTAGGTAGACCTTTTTGCATTTGCTTCATTTGTTCTTTTAGCTCAAAGCGCATCAAACGGCATACGCCAGCACGATGTGATGCATGAGCAGCCTGCTCAGTATCAAACAACTTCACAGCAACGCTATCAATATTATCTTCTAGCGCTGGGTAACCTGTCAGCTGCTGCCCAGACTTTGTAAAAGTAATTGTGGCAGGCAGGTCTCCGAAGTCCCACTGTTTAATACCAACCTTTTCTATACTAGGAGAACTGCCTTTAAAAGTCAGTTGTGCCGCACTACCTAATTGATTTTTAAGGTCGTGCCAATGACGGCCCGTGCCTAATTCTCGTTGTTTTTCATCTACCACACTAAAATTCATCAGCAGATGGTCTGAAAGCTTATTGAGCATAAAGTCATCTGCACCTAACGTAAGCTTAGTTTTTTCTTGAATATAATCTACCAACGCAAGTAAAATTGGTTGCGTGCCAACTTTAGTTTGCTCTAAAAAGCCTGTCACAAATTCTGGCACTGGCACACAAACCCGCCGATAAGTTTTAGGTAATATCTTAATCAGCGCTGTGAGCTTTTCTCGCAGCATGCCAGGCACCAACCATTCAGCACGTATTGCGTCTAATTGATTCAGCAAAGCTAACGGTACAATGGCAGTCACGCCGTCTAATACATGACCAGGTTCGAACCTATATTTGAGCGTCAATGGCACACCATCAATTTCTAACGCTTCAGGAAACTGAGTTTCAGTGATATTAGATGCCGTGTGACGCATCAGTGCATCTTTTGTTAAATAAAGCAGTTTAGGATTTTTCTGTTCTGCCGTTTTACGCCAAACTTCAAAGCCTGCACCATTAACAATATCTTTAGGGACGATAGCATCATAGAATGCAAACAACACCTGCTCATCAACCAACACATCTTGTCGTCTTGCTTTATGCTCCAACTCCTCAATTTCGGCAATCATGCGTCTATTTGTATCTAAAAACCGTGATTTAGTATCTAACTCCATATTAGCAAGTGCTTCACGTACAAAAATATCGCGTGATTCTGTCACATTAATTGCACCGTAATGCACTCGTCTTTTGGGCACAACGGTTAGGCCATATAAACTAACACGCTCCCACGCTACGACTTGTGCTTTCCTTCTATCCCAGCGTGGGTCAGTATAATCACTTTGCGTAAGGTCGCGAGACAGCGGCTCTATCCAATCCGGCTCTATTTTAGCCACACAACGCGCATATAACTTACTCGTATCCACCAGCTCAGAGGCCATAATCCATTTTGGCCGCTTTCTCTTTAAACCAGACCCTGGCGCAATATGAAAACGAATACCGCGTGCCCCCGCATAAGATTCTTTCTCACTATCCTTAAAACCAACATTCCCTAACAAACCTGATAATAATGCCCTATGAATTTGTTCGTAACTTGCCTCTTTATGGTTCGCCTTAAAAGCCATATCCTTCACAATTTCTAACAATTGTTTATGTAGCTCGCGCCATTCTTTTAGGCGTAAAAATGAAAGGAATTTCTGATGACATTGATTCAGTAAATCTTTATTAGATTTTTTGTTTTTGAAAGCATGCTCAAAAAAGTCCCAAAGCTTAAGATAGCTCATAAAATCAGAGTCTTCTCCTGCAAACTGTACATGCGCACTATCAGCAGCCCCACGTTTATCCATTGGTCTTTCTCTAGGGTCTTGTATGCTAAGCGCACTCGCGATAATTAAAATCTCTTTTAAACAACCCTCAAGCTTTGCCCCTAAAATCATGCGCCCGATACGGGGGTCTAGTGGCAATTTGGCTAGCTGCAAACCTGTTTCAGTAATTTTGCGCTGCGCTGTTACCGCGCCCAATTCTTGTAACAATAAATAACCATCGGCTACTAGGCGTGAACTGGGTGCCTCTAAAAACGGAAATGCTTCAACATCACCCAAACGTAATGCCGACATACGCAAAATCACAGAAGCCAGTGAACTACGCAATATTTCAGGCTCTGTAAACTCAGCTCGCTTATTAAAATCATCTTCAGAATATAAACGTACGCAAATGCCATTAGATACACGACCACAACGGCCTGCGCGCTGCTTAGCAGCTGCTTGTGATATTTTTTCAATCTGTAATTGAGAAACTTTCGCACGTGTACTGTAACGATTCACTCTTGCTAAGCCGGCATCAATCACATATTTAATCCCCGGCACTGTAAGCGATGTTTCTGCCACGTTAGTCGCTAAAACAATGCGACGTGTGCTGTGGCTCTTAAATATCTTTTGCTGATCGGCAATACTTAAACGTGCAAACAACGGCAACACTTCGATATGCTTAAGTTTAGCTGAGCGCCCTTGATAACGCCGCAAATGTTCTGCTGTATCACGAATCTCACGTTCGCCTGGCAAAAAAACCAATATATCGCCATCCTCTTGTCGGAGTAAATCATCTGCCGCATCTAGAATCGCCTCTTCTATGGCTTCCTCTTCGTCATCCTCTTCCAACCAACGTGCTTCTGTTTTTGCTTTACGCGTAATCCCAAAAACAGTTTCATCCTCTAAATCGAATTGCGTATTGTCTGCCTCCGCAATTTCTTTTGCCCGAAAACCTGCTTTTCCTAATGGGCGGTAACGCACTTCAACAGGATAAGTTCGGCCTGAAACCTCGATAACAGGCGCACCCTTAAGCACACCATCGCTATCAAGTGATGAAAAATGCTTAGAAAATCGACTGGCATCAATGGTTGCGGAAGTGATAATCACTTTCAAATCAGGCCGCTTAGGTAATAACTGTTTCAAATAACCTAGCAAGAAGTCAATATTCAAACTACGTTCATGCGCCTCATCGATGATGATGGTATCGTAAGCATTCAAAAACTTATCACCCTGTGTTTCTGCTAGCAAAATACCATCTGTCATCAACTTGATATAGCTATTTTCTGATAGCTTATCGTTAAAACGCACCTTATAGCCCACCACTTGCCCCAAAGGAGAATTAAGCTCTTGGGCTATGCGGCTAGCAACTGAACGTGCGGCAATACGGCGCGGCTGTGTGTGGCCGATTAAACCTGAAACACCACGACCAAGTCCTAAGCAGATTTTAGGTAGCTGCGTCGTTTTACCTGAACCTGTTTCACCACATACAATCACCACTTGATGTTTAGCTATCGCTTCGGAAATTTCATCTTTACGTAAGGAAACAGGTAATGTTTGTGGGTATTCTGGCTTAGGTAAGCCCAATTGACGTGATTGAAATTTAGCGACAGAGCTGCGTATTTTATTAGTAATTACGGCAAACTCTTTATCAATCGTTTTATTTTGCGCTAGCGCCTTACTCACTTGATACAAGCGCTTACCTAAAAAAAATCGATCAGCTAGCATACAAGTTTTAAGTTGCTTTTCTAACTCCTTGAGTTGTTCTTTCAGTTGCGTTGGCGCCATACTAAACACTAAACCTATTGCTCATAGCTTCCAAATTTAGCAAACTTAAAATATCATCGATACGCGCTTGTGCATTCTTTCTTGGCTGGCCTGTATGCTTGGCAATGATCAGCTCATTTTTCATCGAATGCTCCCAGCCTACCAACTCAGTAACTGTGACACTATAACCCGCAGCCTCTAGCTGCAAACAACGTAATACATTAGTAATTTGACTACCGAATTCACGTGTATGTATCGGATGACGCCAAATCTCGCTCAAAGGTGTTTTACTAAAACTCTCATTCTTAAACTCTCGCAGCACTTTTGCTACTTCAGCCTGGCAGCATGGGACCAATACTAAATATTGCGCCTGTTTTTTTAAACCAAATTGAATCGCATCATCAGTGGCTGTATCACACGCATGCAACGCGGTAACAATATCAACTTTTTCAGGCATTACATTAGAACAAATAGATTGCTCGACTGTTAAATGTTCAAAAGTCATACGAGAAAACCCACAGCGCTGAGCCAACTCTTTTGATTTTTCTACCAACTCTTGCCGAGATTCAATACCAACAACTTTTCCTTGTGCATGCTGTTTCAACAACAAATCATACAAAATAAACCCCAAATAAGACTTTCCTGCGCCATGATCAACTAGTATAGGATCTAGCGTTTTTTCTAACACTTGATTAAATAAAGGCTCAATAAAATTAACGAGGTGATAAACCTGCTTCAGCTTACGCCTACTATCTTGATTTAGCTTGCCATCTCGCGTCAAAATATGTAGCGCTTTAAGTAACTCTACTGACTGATTTGGTTTAATTTCTGGAATATTCTGCATACACACATTTTAATAGAAAACCTTTCTGACCGCTTTACTTAAAATGTTGCTAAAACAGAAACATAAAAAATCTACTTCACTTACCCTCAAAACAAAAGCCTCTGCACCTATATATTAAAGATTATAAAAGCATGCCTCAAACCTAATACCCAAAGTAAAGCTCGTGCTAAACCAGTAGAACCAATATGGCCAAACCAACTAAAACATTCTTATTTTGAATAAACGCTTCTACTTATCTGCATAATGTTAAAATGTGCATCACTTAGATTTTGACCTTAATTAATACAATATAAAAGGCAGATAGACAAAAGGTTTAGGTAGGCAACTTTAACAACCAAAAAGAGATTCCCAATGGCAATTCAATGGTATCCAGGTCATATGACCTCAGCACGCAAAAAAGCTGAGGAAACCATGGAGTTTATTGATGTTGTTATTGAAGTTTTGGATGCGCGCCTGCCAGCTGCCAGCCATAATCCGATAATAGACCAAATGCGTTTGTTTCGGCAGCGGCCAAACCTAAAAGTCTTAAACAAAGCTGATTTAGCTGATCCTGCTATTACACAAGCGTGGCTAAATTACTTTAATGCGCAACCCAATACGAAAGCTGTCGCACTTTCATGCAAGAAACCTGGTGATGTAAAAAAGATACCTAAGCTTTGCCGCACATTGGCAGCGCATCGCGGCACACATTTAAAACCATTACGCATGATGATTATGGGTATTCCCAACGTAGGAAAATCCACATTAATGAACGCCTTACTCAATCGCCGCGTTGCGAAAGTGGGTGATGAACCAGCAGTCACCAAAAGCCAACAACGTTTTGAATTAGATGCAACCATGAACATCACAGACACACCAGGTATGATGTGGCCAAAAATCGAACACGAAAGCGACGGCTATATGCTAGCGGCTAGTCATGCCATTGGCCGCAATGCCGTGATTGATGAAGATATCGCTATTTTCCTCGCGGATAATTTGGTTGCCGCTTACCCTGATTTAATTAATGCTCGATATAAGCTGAGCGAAATGAAGTTAAATGTTTCAACGATGGATGGTGTTGATTTATTGGAAGCCATAGCCAAGCGACGATCATACAAACGACGTGATGGCATATGGGACATGGAAAAAACAGCAGTGTTGTTTCTAACAGAATATCGCCAAGGTAAAATCGGACGCGTTACATTAGAAACGCCAAATAGCAGAGAAATAATGATCTCAAAAAACCAAGGAAAATAATTTATAACGCTAATTTTACATTGGCAGATTGTGAAACGCGATTTCTTCCCGATTTTTTCGCGGCATATAAAGCGGCATCAGCCGCTGCAATAAGCCCTTTAAAATCATAACCGGACCGCACAGAATCCGTCACGCCGACACTCACCGTTATATGAATCGCTAATTGGCCATTTTTAAAAGGCGTACTGTCTACTGAAACCCGCACACGCTCAGCAAGTTTGGCCGCTTCATTCTCATTGGTATTGGGCATAAATACAATAAACTCTTCACCGCCATATCGACCAAACACATCGCCCGATCGCAAAACACCAAGGACCACATTAGAAAGGTGTTTCAACACTTCATCACCTGCTAAATGTCCATGCTTATCATTCACTTTTTTAAAATGATCAATATCAATAAGCAACACCGCCATACTCATGTTAATGCGCTTACACATGCCTTGCATCTTCAATGAAGCGTCTTCTAAACCACGTCTATTTAAAACATTGGTCAAACTATCAACTGTTACCATAGAGGCCAAGTTCTTATTAAGCTGATAACTTAACATCAACACAAATAAGCTAGAAATAAAAAACTGAGAAACAGCACCCAACATGAAGGTATAGGCATTCAATGACCACGTTGCAAAAGAATCAAACACCGAGATGTCGACGTTAGCAGCTGAAATAGCCCGTCCAACCATTAATAACGCCAAAAGGAAAAAGAGACTAGAAACTAACCAATATATATTGCCAAGTACACCTTCTTCTTTTACGAAAGTAAGTCTTGCACATATCAAATAAATAGCCGCAAATATCAAAGCATCCAACACCACCGCAGTGCGAATATCATCCGTTACAATGAAAAATAATACTTCTACAGCAATAAGCAAAACAAATGCAACGATAGGAATACGATGATCTGGTTTTCCGCCAGAAAATGCTTGAATACCGTTGATATATAAACTAAGCCCTGCCCCTATGAGCGCTGTGCCTGGTAAAAAAATAAACTTAGTACTGTCTAGCTGAATCAACACTAATATCATGCCCAGGCCAACAACTAAATTACCCACTGCCCAATAGCCTGGGCCACTTAAAGTTTTGTGATGTACACGTGTAATAGCCAACAACATCGATAGCATAAATGTCAGTAGCATCGACATGAAGACGATAGTTTTTAAATCAAAATTCGGCATAGTATTAAATCGAAGTTAAAATCTTTTAAAAAATGAATCATTATATTTTAAACGAATAGGTTTTTATTTTCAGTAACCAGTTAGAATACTACTACAAACCGTTCATTCGGCAGAACATCATGTCGAATTCAGAAAATAAACAATGTTAAATGCACTTAATTCTCCACAGCGTGAAGCTGTAAAATATATAGATGGCCCTTTACTTGTGCTCGCTGGAGCAGGTAGCGGCAAAACACGCGTCATTACGCAAAAAATTGTTCACTTAATAGAGCATGCTGGTTACCAGCCCAAAGAGATTGCTGCAATAACATTTACCAATAAAGCGGCATCTGAAATGCAAGAGCGTGTCAGCAAACTGCTTGTAGGTAAACAAGCAAAGGGACTCACCATTGCAACATTCCACTCGCTTGGCTTAAAAATCCTACGACAAGAGGCGGAGCTATTAGGTTACAAACCACAGTTCTCTATATTGGATTCCTCTGATAGCTATAAAGTTTTATCGGATATTCTTGCGACAACTGATAAACAATTACTGAAAAAAACACAGTGGAAAATTTCCGCATGGAAAAATGCCTTTGTTACCCCTGATCAAGCCAAAGCAAAAGCCGACGAAGAGTTTACTCACGCGTCAGCAAAGATTTATCAGCTTTACCAACAAACGCTTAAAGCCTACCAAGCTGTAGACTTTGATGATTTAATAAAATTACCCGTCGAGCTGTTTGAACAACAACCTGAAGCTTTACGCAAATGGCAATTAAAGCTTAAATATTTGCTAATAGACGAATATCAAGACACCAATACCTGCCAGTATAAGCTCGTCAAATTACTCACAGATTTTTCACGGCAATTTACAGCTGTAGGTGATGATGATCAGGCAATATATGGCTGGCGTGGCGCTGATGCTGAAAATCTAAATCAACTAACGCAAGACTTTTCTAACTTAAAAATAATTAAACTTGAGCAAAATTATCGTTCTACCGTACGTATTCTACGCTCGGCCAATCACATCATTGCTAACAATGTTAAACTTTTTGAGAAAAAACTATGGAGTGATTTAGGCACTGGTGATTTGCTACAGATTAGTGCTGCTAAAGATGAATCACATGAGGCTGAGAACATCACCATGAAGCTGCTTGCACATAAATTCGAACATCGCACTTCATATAAAGATTATGCAATTTTGTATCGCGGCAACCATCAAGCGCGCATTATCGAAAAACAACTAAGAAACAATAAAATCCCTTACACCATTTCCGGCGGACAATCTTTCTTTGATAAAGCAGAAATTAAAGATTTAGTGAGTTATTTACGCCTCATTGCCAACGAAGATGACGACCCTGCTTTTATTAGAGCGGCCACCACACCAAGAAAAGGCATTGGCAGCACAACGCTTGAGCGATTAGGTGAATACGCTAGTAAACAACAAATATCATTATTTGCAGCCGCTTTTGAAGGCGACTTTCAACACGAGTTAGGCGCACGCCAACTAGAAGATTTGCTGCAATTTTGTCAATATATTAATAAGATACAAGCACGCGCTATACGTGACCCTGCAGAAGAAATATTAAATGATCTACTAAAAGCAATGCAATATGAAGCCTATCTATATGATACTGAAGAGCAACGTGCCGCAGAAATCAAGTGGGGAAATGTATTAGAGTTTGTGGCGTGGCTGAGCAACAAAAGTAAAGGTAGCACAGAATTTGGCAATATGTCAGAAGATAAAACCTTGCTTGAACTTACTCAAATGGTGTCACTGATGAGTATGCTAGAAAGCCGTGAAGATGGCGAAGCTGATGCAGTAAAATTAAGCACGCTGCATGCAGCCAAAGGCTTAGAGTTTGGCCATGTATTTTTAATCGGTGTTGAAGAAGGTATACTACCGCACCGTGAATCCATTGAAAATGATAAAATTGAAGAAGAGCGTCGTTTAATGTATGTCGGCATTACCCGCGCACAAAAGTCATTAACCATTTCATGGTGTAAAAAACGTAAACGTGCCGGCGAGATGGAAATGTGTGAACCTAGCCGTTTTATCGCAGAACTACCTAGTGCTGACGTGCGTCACTTTGGCAACCCTTTTAACGATACAGAGGCAAGCAAAGATTTTGGTAAATCTAAAATGGCAAATATTCGCGCCATGTTAGCCACCAACAAAAAATAAACAACCATGCCACCATATATAACATTAGATAATGCCTCACTTGCTTTTGGCCACCATGCACTATTAGATAAAGCCGCATTTCAGCTAGATGCTGGTGAACGTGTTGGCCTCATCGGCCGTAATGGCGCGGGAAAATCCAGCTTATTAAAAACCATAGCGGGTGAAATTAAACTTGATGATGGCAATTTTTGGCGTGCACAATCAGCCCGCATTGTTTATGTACCACAAGAACCTCAGCTCGACCAAAATCAAACGGTATATGAAGCCGTAGCAGAGGGCTTAGGCGTAATACAAAAGCTATTAGTTGCTTACCATGATGTTACGCATAAAATGAGCGAGCCAGAGGCTGATTTTGATGCACTGATGGCACAAATGGAAACATTACAACACGAATTAGATGCGCAAAATGCTTGGGAGATACAATCTAAAGTGGAAGCCGTATTAACCCGTTTAAGTTTAGATGCCGATGTCTCTATATCGACGCTATCGGGCGGCTGGCGTAAACGTGTCGCTTTAGGGCGTGCTTTAGTAGCTGAGCCTGAAGTGTTATTGCTTGACGAGCCCACCAACCATTTAGATCTAGAAGCTATTTTATGGCTAGAAGAATTATTACTTAATTTTAACGGCGCAGTATTATTCATCACCCATGACAGACGCTTCTTGAATCGTCTTGCCACACGTATTGTTGAGTTAGATCGCGGCAAGCTGACAGAATTTATAGGCACCTATAGCCATTACCTCATTAAAAAAGAAGAACTACTTGCCATTGAAGCAACGCAGGCCGCTAAATTTGACAAGGTGTTGGCACAAGAAGAAGCTTGGATACGCCAAGGCATAAAAGCGAGGCGCACACGCAATGAAGGTCGAGTACGACAATTAGAAAAACTTAGATTAGATCGTGCAGCACGCCGCGAACGACAAGGCAATGTAAAACTTAATGTAGATGCTGGCGAACGTTCAGGCAAGCTTGTCGCAGAACTTGAAAACGTTAAAAAGTCCTATGGTGACAATATCCTCATTAACAGCTTTAGCACCCGCATTTTACGCGGCGACCATATTGGCCTAATCGGCCCAAATGGCATAGGAAAAACCACCTTACTTAAACTCATTCTAGGTGAGATAGAAGCAGATAGCGGCACGATACAACGCGGTACCAATCTGCAAGTCGCCTATTTTGATCAAATGCGCGAACAACTCAATGAAGAAGCAACACTGGCAGATACCATTAGCCCAGGTTCTGACTTTGTGGAAATAGGCAATGAACGTAAACACGTCATCAGTTATTTAGAAGACTTTCTATTCCCGCCGCAGCGCTCACGTTCACCCGTAAAATCACTTTCAGGCGGCGAGCGTAATCGTTTGCTACTGGCCCGGCTTTTTGCACGCCCTACTAATGTTCTAGTCTTAGATGAACCGACTAATGATCTCGATATTGATACGCTAGAACTATTAGAAAGCTTATTACAAAATTACACTGGCACCCTATTTTTAGTCAGTCATGACCGTGAGTTTTTAGAAAACACCGTTACACAGGTCATTGCATTTGAAGGCAATGGTGTTTTAGATGAGTTTGGTGGGGGTTATGATAATTGGCTACGTTTCTCTCAGCAACAACAAGTTGAAAAAATAGCGCTCGGAAAAGAAAATACAAAAAAACCAGCCTCTAACAAAACTAAAAAAGTGACCTCTCAAGCTAAAAAATTAAGTTCAAATGATATAATAGAGCTTGAAAATTTACCAGCACTTATCGAAGCGCTTGAAACTGAACAAACCAACATCAACAACAACTTAGCGAATGCTGACATTTATCGTGAGAATCCAGAACAAGTAAAAATATTGCAAGGTCGTTTATCTGAAGTTGAAATTGAAATTGAAGAAAAACTCGACCGTTGGAGCACTTTAGAAGCACTTTCTAACTAACTTGAACTTAAAGTCCTCTTCTCAACAGCTGATAGTTTTTTAATGACATGTTCAGCTTTTGAAGCCTCTGAACGATTTGAAAAATCAAAAACTTTAAGTAATTGTTTAGGTGGGTGAGATCGTGTATAACGCGCGCCTTTTCCACTGACATGTTCAGCATATCGCTTTTCAACATCCACCGTTATACCCGTATAGATACTGCCATCCTGACACTCTAATAAGTAAAGAAACCATGGCTTACTAGCCATTTTTCTATCGTCTATTGTAGATTCCACTAACATATTAATCTCACGATTGTTAAGCCAACCTAAATGATGGCGCCCTCGGCGCGATTCGAACGCACGACCTTCCCCTTAGGAGGGGGACGCTCTATCCAGCTGAGCTACGAGGGCATAAAATATATAAACACCACTGGCTTAAAGTAATGCAAACCATAAGCAATTATAAAGCCTTAAAACTTAATTCAATAATTTGATTAAACTAATATTCAAGTTAATATTGCTTAACCGACTCATCTATCTTTAATCAATAAACCACCTAAAATCATTGCAACTAAAATGCTATCAACATAGTCGTATCAATAAGTATTCAGGAGAGAAGTAATGAAACTAGCTTTAATTATGACAGTGTTTTTGCTCACAAGCTGTGCACACCAATCCAAACAGATCACCCAGGAAGACCGATACGCATGGAAAGAGCTGACCTGTAGTGGCATCAAAACTTGGCATGATTGTTATAGAAGTGCACAAGCTGTTTGCCCTAACGGGTTTTATATCGTAGACCAACTTGAAAATGTATACATACAACGCAGAGAAGCTAGAGTCGGCTGCAAAGCTTGATACTTAAAATAAGCTAGGTATCAAGCAATTATTCACGTGATTATAAACTGGTGCCCGGGGCCGGAATCGAACCGGCACGATCTAATGATCGAGAGATTTTAAGTCTCTTGTGTCTACCAATTTCACCACCCGGGCGGGTGATTAGCTTTTCATTAATAATTAAAAAGCATTGTTGAAGCATCTAGTTACAACCCGATGCGGAGCGTATTCTAACACCTTACTCATTTTTTTATAAGTAGAAATCTTGCTTTTTAATGGGCAATATTAAATTCTTTACCATTATCGTATTGTCACATTAAAAAAGGAGGCTAAGCCTCCTATATTAATGCATTAGAAAGAGCTATTTTTGCCTTATCAGCTCAACGCGGCGATTGTCTGAATTGCCATTTACAGGGTCATTTTCTTCAATTGGAACATCAAAACCATAGCCTTTTATCGTTAGTCTTTTAGCTTTAATACCTTTTTTAATCATGTAATCACCCACTGCTTTAGCACGTCTTTCTGAAAGCCTTTGATTATAGGCTGCTTTAGAAGTATTGCGTTTATCAGTGTGCCCTGCCACCTCGACATTAGCCTCACCCCATTCTTTTAAAGTTTCAACTGCATTATCTAGAACAGAATATGATACTGGTTTAATTTTTGCGCTATTCGTTTCAAACTGTACATCTGGCACTACTTTGTCAGATAGAACTACTTTTTCAGGCTCGTTGTTATCAGCGAGCATCTTCTCAGTTGCTGCACTAGTTGGCCTAGCTTCAACTAAACTAGCTTTATCAATCTTAATCATTTCTGGCGCAGCCGCCTTACATACTGAGTAATTTTGCGTATAGTCAGTATCACCCAAATCTGGCAAATCAGCCCGGACTACATCTAATTTATTGAGTAAATCACCTTCGCTAGCATAAGTACGTGCATAGGCAGTATGTAGATCACGTTGAGTATTGGTATGAGCACGTTTCGCTTGAAAATATTCATTTTCTGTATCAAGCAAATCAAGCAATGTTCTTTGACCGATATCAAATTGCTTGCGATAAGCTTCTCGTGCTTTTTCAATTGATGTTTTATGTCTATCTCTATAATCAAGCTGCTCTGTAAAACTCACCACATCATTGTAAGCAATCACCAAAGTTTGACGGGTATCAACACAGGCCTTATCACGTAAGTCATGTGATCTATTTAAATTCTCACTAGATTTTGCAATTTCCGCTTGATCCGTAAAGCCATTAAATAAATTAAACGTCGCCGTAAGCTCTACTAAATCGGCTGCTGCGCTACTATTTCTACCGTTAGAGCTAACATCGAGATTTTTTCTCGCTTGCAAGTCTAATCTAGGCATATACTTTGCGCGTTTACCTGCAACCTCTTGCTCAGTAGCCACAATATTTTCAATACTTGAAAGCAATGCAGGGTTTTGGATATAAGCTAAGGCTAAAGCTTCATTTGCTGTAGCTTGCACACCATCTGCAAAAAAATCTACTTCCTGCAAAGAATCAGATGGCAACTCACCAGACAAACGCTGGTAACGTGCGCTTACATTTTGCAGATTAGTAATTTCAGTTAACAAATTTGCTTCAGCTAAAGCTAAACGGCCGCTGGCTTGCTCTAAATCAACACGCCTTGCCACGCCTGCCGATACGCGTTCTTCTATACGGTCAAACAGCATCTTATGTGCCGTATAATTTTCTTTTGCAAATTCCACAAGCTCACGATAGCGTTTAATATCGATATAGGATCTAGTCAGATCTAACGCAACAGTTTGTATGCTATCTTGTAGTTCATAGTAGCGGACACGTGCAGCATGGCCTAATCGATTCACTTCGCTACGCGTAGCAAAACCATCAAAAAGCATTTGACGTAGAACTAATTGTGTTTGTCTATCAGGGCTTTCTGTATCACCAATGTTTGAAGTAAGACTTTCTTGACTTCTAAAACTAGAAGTAAGGTCTAGATGCGGATAATAAACACCTTTTGCAGATTTTTGATCTTGTACAGCTGCTTTGTAGCTGTGAAAGCGCGCTTGCACTTCTGGATTGGAAACAACTGTTTTTTCAACAATTTCTTTAAGTGTGACTGATGGCTCAGCATTTACTACCATAGCAGATAGTAAACATGCAGTTGCAAACACTCCTCTAATACACTTATTCATAAACTAATCTCTAGTAACGTTTAGTCCTGAAGCACCAAACTGCTCTTACATCTCTACAATGGATGCTTGAATTTAACTACTATTTTAAAAAAACAGTTATAAATTAATAATTAACAATAGTTAATTATTGTTAATTATTAAGAAACAGTCAAGTTTCTTTAATATAACTGTAGCTAAAATACCTATTTCTTGTATCTGCGTAGTAAGTATTCCTATTATATATCTTTATTTAACGTAACCTCATACAGTTAATCTACAATCAACTTATTATTGACCAACAAGTCTTGAATGACTAAATCATCGCTAGCAAAGCCAGTAACTAAATCTACGCCTGCTAAAGTAATGACTTGCGCATCTTGCGCAGGGGCAAACCCGCCAGCATACCCGCCGTTATTATTAATATGAACCAGTGTGTCTTCACCAACCACTTCAAAGTGAAGATAAGCTGATAAATTATCCAAGTCCAACCCTTGTGTTTCATCTGTTAGCAAATCTCTCAAATCAAGTACATTTTCGCTAGCGCTAATTAATGTAATAGGCGCGGCATCTTGATTAAATATAAATACAGATGGATTATAACTTTGTACAATATTCGATAAACTTTCAAAATTAGTGCTATCTTCAGCCATCAATCCACCATAATCAACAATTGAAACCTCTTTTAACACGTCAACAAAATCACGATTCTCGCCTACTGCCTGAATAACAGCGTTAAACGTACCCGCATTAACTGCGCTATCATCTGCATCTGGCATAGAGTCATCTGCAAGGTCTGAAGTGATTTTGACCACCTGATTAGCTTGAATGTGTAACATCTCACCATTAGCAAGCTGCACCTCAACCGCAGTCTCTTTTGGCGTGTAAATAGTATCTCCAGTAGCTACAATATCATTCAATTGCAATAACACTCTACCACCTTGCTCTTTAACCACCACCACTTGGTTATCAGCATCTAGCTTACCGTTTATTAAAACAACTCTGCCTAAATTTTCCATCGTATTAATACCGTTAATCAGTAATTAATTGTTGATTGGTTAATAAATCTTGAATGAGTTGCTGATCAGTGGTGAACCCAGTTGTTAAATCAACGCCTGTAAATACAATTTGCTGTGTTTCTGTTGTGGTTGGTAATACAGTGCCGATATTGTTATCGTCGCCATAACCCCCAGCAGAGCTCACATGCAATATCGTGTCACCACCACTAAACTCAAAATGTAAATAATTATCTAAATCTGCAGCGGTCGCACCTAATTCGCCAGTAAGTAAATCACGTAAATCAAGCTTATCTGTAGCACCAAAATCAGTAATGGAGTCTGAAACTGGCGTGCCTGCAGGGCCTGCATCCGCTAGATTCCAAGCAAAGGTATCTGCGCCTCCACCGCCTGTTAGCACGTCACCACCATCTGCACCGCCATAAATTAAATCATCGCCTGCATTACCATTAATAGTATCCGCACCCGCGTCACCGTATAGCGTGTCAGCCTCCGTACCGCCAGATATGCCATCATTGCCAGCGCCACCATAAATAATGTCATTACCTGCGCCACCATTCAAGGCCACGTCGTTACCTGCACCGCCATCTAAGATATCATTGCCGCCATTGCCGTTTAAGGTATCGGCTCCATCTAACCCTAAAATATTGTCATTAGCCGCTGTGCCATTTAGTGTATTCGCGCCGGCAGTACCAACAACATCATTGGTTGTGTTGCTGACAGTCACAGTCACCGCCTGTGATGTAGTGGCTGTGTCGCCATTGCTCGCTTCTGTCGTAGTAGCAGAAACAGTTAAATTCATCACCCCTGCAAAGCCAACTGCCGGTAATATTTGCAAGCTGGTAAGCTCAGCTTGCGTTAAGGTCCATGTTCCTGCTGCAAAAGTGCCTTGGTTCAGTATTGCCCCTGCTGGTAAGCCTGTAATAGTGATATTAGATAGAGTTTCTGAGCCATCGGCATCAACTAAATTACTACTAATAGGCAAATCAATCGCAGACCCATAAGCTGTACCAGTAATTGTAGGTGATGTCACTGTCATGCTCGACTCGAAAGCATTAGAGGAGTCTCCGCCATTTAACACAATCCAAGTGAACGTGTAATCATCTTCAGTCGCTGCAGTAAATACGAAAGTACCCGCGCCATTGTTACCTCCACCTAATTGCTCGGATGAGGTAATTAGGTTATAGGTAACGACGCCTGCTGAGTTTGTCACCGCCAATACCAATAAATCATTAAATCCTGCGGTAATATCCGCCGCATTTACTTCACCATTAGTAAACGTCCAATTAAAAGATGCTTGAGAAGTAGCCGTCAAATGCCGCGAATATATCTCAACGCCACCATCAATTGCATTAACATTCCCAGCGTGGGCCCCTCCTCCGTTTGGCGGATTAAATAGATCTAAATTACCTGCCTCACCTGGGCCAAGCAACGCTTCAATATCAGCCTGCAGCATGGCTGAAGTAGCTCCGCCACCTGCAGCAGTATTATCAGAATTAACAGCAAATATATCTGTAGGCGCTATTGAAGGCGCATCAGCTACTGCAACCACAATTATCGTCGCTGTATCAACATCCGTCATCACACCGCCAGGACCAGCATTACCATTGTCACTTGTCGTCATTGTTAAAGTAGACGTGCCACTAAAATGCTCTGTTTGTGTATAAGTAACATTAGAGGCTAAAGTTGCATTAATATCAGCCACTGTACCTGTTAATGTGACTGTGTCAGTACCACTACCCACAATACCAGCTGCACCACCCGTTACTACCAACGTACCGTTGGTAATGACAAGCGTAACAGTCATACTGCCAGCACCTGCATCAACATCGACAATACTTAAGCCTGTAATAGCAAGTGGTGTATCTTCATTAACTGTTTGCGCGCCAGGCACAGTGTTAACAGGCGCCTCGTTGACATTTGTTTCATTCAAGGTGATATTAGCCGCAGCAGTATTAAGAGCTGCATCCGTTACCGTCACACTATGCACCGTACTGTTCGGCGCTGTTTCAAAATCATTCACATTCGATGCGGCACCTGCAGCCGTAATCGTAATATTGCCACTACCATCAATTTGATAAAAACCATCACTACTAGTATTAGTGCCTGTTGCAGTAAAGGTATATCCAGTTACAGCGACATCATCAGTAGCAACCACAGTCGCAACCGTGGCCCCCACAGTTTGATTTTCAGCATAAGAGAAACTTTGCGCCGCAATAACCGGTGCGGTAGTGTCAACCGTATAACCTTCTGTGTCCGTTGCCGTGCCGGTGT